>CAZAVK010000005.1:60403-132025 GCA_964488645.1 uncultured Rikenella sp.
CCCCGGTAAGGACAGGAGGAGTCTTGTCTCCGCCACTGTAGGTGATAGTGGGTGAAGGCAATACCTCATTGCCACACTTGTCAAAAACACGGTAGGTGTACGTAACACTCCAGCTGCAGTCATCCCCGGTGGCAGAGCCAGACTTGGTGACAGTAATAGCGCCTCCGCAGTTGTCCGTGTAAAGCAGGGCTATATCAGACTCACCCGGACCCGCCGGAATGTCCCCAAAACAAAGATCCATATCACTCTGACCAACAGGGAACGCCCCGGTAAGGACAGGAGGAGTCTTGTCTCCGCCACTGTAGGTGATAGTGGGTGAAGGCAATACCTCATTGCCACACTTGTCAAAAACACGGTAGGTGTACGTAACACTCCAGCTGCAGTCATCCCCGGTGGCAGAGCCAGACTTGGTGACAGTAATAGCGCCTCCGCAGTTGTCCGTGTAAAGCAGGGCTATATCAGACTCACCCGGACCCGCCGGAATGTCCCCAAAACAAAGATCCATATCACTCTGACCCGCAGGGAACGTACCGGTAAGAACAGGAGGAGTCTTGTCTCCGCCACTGTAGGTGATCGTAGGTGAAGGCAATACCTCATTGCCACACTTGTCAAAAACACGGTAGGTGTACGTAACACTCCAGCTGCAGTCATCCCCGGTGGCAGAGCCAGACTTGGTGACAGTAATAGCGCCTCCGCAGTTGTCCGTGTAAAGCAGGGCTATATCAGACTCACCCGGACCCGCCGGAATGTCCCCAAAACAAAGATCCATATCACTCTGACCCGCAGGGAACGTACCGGTAAGAACAGGAGGAGTCTTATCTCCGCCACTGTAGGTAATCGTGGGGGCTGGTATGACATAATTATTTCGTGAATCACGTATATTATAGGTGTATGTAGCGTTCCAGGAGCAGTCATTGCCTGTCTTACTCAAAGACCTGGTAACAATGACCGGGCCGCCGCAGTTATCCGAATACAAAGCCGCAACTTCAGCGGTGGTAGGTCCAATCGGAGCCGCACTATAACATAGGTTCAGGTCACTCTCGCCGACAGGGAAGTCTCCATGCAGTACGGGGGGTTGATCATCCATATATACCTCAACAATGCCATGAAGTTTTATCTGAGGGTCTCCCGTCATTCCTCCAAACTCAACAAAATAGCCTGCAGCATCACTAAATCCGGGAGTTTCATCGTTCCACTGGCCTGAATTTGATGAACCGGGTGGATACATATGGGCGAATACCTCATCCGTGTGATTATAGTTATTGGGTTCACCGGGGACCCAGTTTGCATAGGCAAGAGCTGTCCCATTTCCTTCACCCTGCCAGAAAAGAGTGCCAGACTCAGGACCTGACATCCAATACCAGTCATCAGCATTATAATAGAAATCGGATGCACCAATCCATGCTCGTCCGCTCATCTGATAGAGGAGGAAATTGTTCTCCTCAACTGATCCTATTGTAGCAAGGTAACCCTGCATTCCGAATAGATTAGCCCTGGAAGCATCTAACCTTGCCACCGGCCAGCTGATGGCATTGCTTATGACATACCTGTAAAAGTGGCCGGTATGGTAGTTATATCTCTCAAGTGAAAAGACAATCCTGCGCGTACCAGATGTGGGGTTTCCTGCCAGATTTCGGTATCTCACCGACCTTAGGATTGACTGATACTGAGATACTGTAGCTTTTCCCGAGAGATACAGAATACCATAGGTAGCATTCCAATTGGCAGTAATACCATAACCAGTTGTACATTCAAGCCTGTCTTGCCCCGGGATGTAACCAGTTGCTATTTGTATAAATGCAGAGTTAATTATTTGGTTATGAGGATCATTAAGAGATAAGGCCGGAGCGATATTAAGCGGAGAGCCACAATAAGTATAGGAACCATCAACTTCGAGTTCCGGGGCAGGCAGTTCGCAGCTCAAGGCATTGAAAACAACTGCATCAACCAAGAAATCATAATTATTGTCAGGTCTTATTTCAATGTAGCCGGTGGGCGATTCCGCCCTGACAACTTGCAAGCTATAGTAATTTGATCTGCTTTCAGGTGGCAGAAGTCTGGGTGAAGACCACGTTACCCCATCGGCAGATTCACGTATCCTCATCCTGGCTCCGTTTTCCTCGGCTCGCCAGATAATATAATAATCCTGTCCGGCAGGAATTATGTATGGTAATCTGATTTGTAAAATATCTATTGTATTATTCAGTAGAGCTCCCTTTCCATCGGGAACATAATTGACATTAGCAGGATTATTAATGCTGTAGGTCGACGAATAGATCCCATTGCCAGATATCAGCTGACTCCTTTCGCCTGAGCCGCATAAGTCTGAAAAACATTTTGTTGTCTGATAAGAAATAGCGTCAACCTCAAAATCATCACTCCCGGACGACATTGAAATCCTGAGAAATCTTGTATCAGTTGAGGCTGTGAAATCCTGAATGAAATATCTTTTCCTGGATGTACTTGTCAACCCGCTTGAAGGATGATCGGTGAAGTTAATACCATCAACTGATTCGCTCCACCATATTCTGGAAGAGGAACCTGTAATAGTAGGACGCTGCCGCCAAATGAACGAATATGTCTGACCCGTACGTACCGTATCCAATAGATCAATGATTAGATATTGCCCGTTATTGGTGAATAGTGCTCCGACGCCATCCGGTGCTCCAATAGCATTAACTCCGCTCGTATTCTGATATGTATGGTCATTGATCAGGATCGCTCCAAAGCCCTGAATCTCTTTGGATATTTTTCCCGGTCCACATTGCCCTGCAACATGGAACTGCAGAAAAAACAAGAAAATAATTGCTGGCAATAAAAACCTTGCCATTTTGCTTTTTAACATCCCGCGGGTAGTTTACATGCAGCGCATACTACTGCACGATACTTATACTGAGGTAACGGCAAAATGGTTGCTTCATTGTAGCAAATACCGGCAATCAGGGCGGATTTTTCGTCAAGGAAAGCAGCCTCAGCTAGTGCCCCGGCAGATTAAAATCTCTGGAGACAGGAAAAAGATGCAGGAAAAGCGCGTATCAGACGATCAGCATAGCGTCACCGTAGGTGCCGAAGCGGTACTTCTCCTTCACGGCGAGGCGGTAGGCGTCGAAGAGCTGGTTGTATCCGGCGAAGGCAGCCACCATCATCAGGAGGGTGGAATATGGCAGGTGGAAATTGCTTACCAGCATGTCGGGGACCCTGAATTCATATGGAGGGAAGATAAACTTGTTGGTCCATCCGTTGAAGGGCTTCACCATCCCCAGTGTAGAGACGGAGCTCTCCAGTGTCCGTACCACGGTTGTGCCGACGGCACAGATCCTGCTCTTGCGTTCCTTGGCCCTGTTGATCAGTACGGCAGCCTCCTCGGAGATGATGATCCGTTCGGAATCGACCTTATGCTTGGTCAGGTCCTCAACATCGACACTGCGGAAGTTCCCAAGTCCGACATGCAGGGTTATCTCGGCAAATTCCACACCCACTATCTCCAGTCTCTTGAGCAGTTCACGACTGAAGTGGAGTCCGGCGGTTGGAGCCGCCACAGCACCCTCATGCTTGGCAAATATGGTCTGGTAGCGCTCATTATCCTCAGGCTCAACCGGCCTGTTGATGAACTTCGGCAGGGGAGTGACGCCAAGCGAATAGAGGGTCTGCTTGAACTCCTCATAGGTGCCGTCAAACAGGAACCTGAGGGTACGGCCCCTGGAGGTGGTATTATCAATCACCTCAGCCACAAGCACATCATTCTCGCCGAAATAGAGCTTATTGCCTATGCGGATCTTGCGTGCCGGATCAACCAGCACATCCCAGAGCCGCTGTTCGCGGTTAAGCTCACGCAGCAGAAAGACCTCTATCTCGGCGCCGGTCTTCTCCTTGTTGCCGTAAAGCCTTGCAGGAAAGACCTTGGTATTGTTGAATACCAGCACATCATGCTCCCGGAAATAGCCGACCAGATCTTTGAAAACCTTATGTTCAATCTCGCCGGTCTCTTTGTGCAATACCATCAGACGTGACTCATCCCTGTTCTCGGCAGGATAAAGTGCAATCAGTTCCTGGGGTAATGTGTACTTGAATTGAGATAGTTTCATGGCCGGCACAGATTAGTATAAGAATAATTATACGAATGAATTATCATTTTGTTTCAAATTTCCCAGAAAAAATTGCAACTCATCTACATTCAGTGCCTTTTCGAGGCGATATCCTCCTATGGCATCCCGCACCAGTGCGCGCAGGTGTGCGCCGCTTCCGAGTGCCACGCCAAGATCACGTGCAAATGCCCTGATATAGGTCCCCTTGCTGCATACAATTTTTATTGTGGCATCGCTGCCACGGTAGTCCAGCAGTTCAAGCCTGCGAAAAACCACCTTCACCCTTTCCAGCCGGCCTTCAACCTTCTTCCTTGCAAGCTCGTAGGCCCTCTTGCCATCCACCAGCTTGGCCGAAAAGAGGGGCGGCTCCTGCATCTGCTCTCCGAGAAACCGCTCCAGTGTCTCACTGATCATCTCCGCGGTTATATGTTCTGCCGGATACTCCCTGTCAACCTCGCTCTCCAGGTCAAATGAGGGGGTGGTCTGACCGAACCTGATCACCGCGGTGTACTCCTTATCCAGATCCCGGAACTCTCCGATCCGCCGGGTTGCCCTTCCCGTACAGACGATCATCAGCCCGGTGGCCAGCGGATCAAGTGTACCGGCATGCCCCACCTTCAGCTTTTTCAGCCCGCAATGGTGGCGCAACGCCGTCTTCACCTTGTTCACCAGGTCAAAAGAGGTCCAGTAGAGCGGCTTGTCAAGCAGCAATACCTCACCATCTTCAAAGTCAGAACATTTTAAAGGCACCTTCAGGCAAAAAATATCAGTGAAAGTCCGACGGCAATACAATAGAGGGCGAACCATCCCAGCTTGCCCTTTCTTACTATGTTGATCATCCAGCGGCAGGCTATATAGCCCGAGACAAAGGCTGCCACAAATGCGATAACAAGCGGCGTCATGACCTGGCTGACCGCTTCGCTCTCAGCAGTGAGCAGTTCCAGGAAGTTCGCACCCAGTACCGGCACAATGACCATCAGGAAGGAGAAGCGTGCAAGCTCGTCCTTGTTGTTGCCCAGCATCAGTCCTGTGGAGATGGTGGAGCCTGACCGTGAAAGCCCCGGCAGTACAGCCAGTGCCTGTGCTATTCCCATCACGAAAGCGCTGCCGTAGCTGATTGGTTTGTTCTTCCGGGGAGTGAACTGGCCGGCCAGCAGGAATAAGGCGGTTACCAGCAGGAAAGCGCCGGTAATACGGATATCAGCCCCGAAGAGCGCTTCAACCCTGTCCTTGATCGTGAACCCTACAATAGCAATGGGTATCATAGAGACAATCAGCTTAAGCACATATGAGGTCTCTTCATTCATACGGAAGCTGAAGAGGCCGGCAAAGAGCTGAATGATCTCCCTGCGGAAGACGACCAGAATACTGAGTACGGTAGCCCCATGCACCACAAGGGAAAAAAGGAAACTCTCCTCTATCCCGCCAAAGAAGAATTTAACAATCTCCAGATGTCCCTCACTGCTGACAGGCAAAAACTCTGTCAGCCCCTGAACGAGTCCGAAAATCAGGGCCTCATACCAATTCATCAATACCCTCCTTTGTAAAGCTAAATTATGAGTTTTATTCCTTAGGCCTCTTCATTATGGCATAGATCTCAAAAATAAATCCGGCCAGTACTATCATCGGGGCAAGGGTGATTCTGCGGAAGCTGAAGATCTTGTCAGAGAAGACGTTGGGGTCATCAGACTTCCCTCCGGCCATCAGTATGAACCCGATAATGATCACAGCGAAGCCAATGGCCATCAGCCTATAATTCTCGCGCCCCAGGGCAAAGCCCGTTCTCTTGTCATCCTCTTTTTTTGCAACCATAATTTCCTAATAGTATAATTTATCTTCGTGGATGCCGAGATACCTGTTCACGGCAAAAAATGTAGAAACAGCATTGATGATCACCCCTGCAGCCACCAGCACCAGGCAAAGCAGCAGGAAGAGGTTGATGTTCTCATAGGTGAAGAGAGTGAAGAATTCCTTTTCAATCAGGTACATAAGTCCCATCAGAAGGCCGATGGCGATCAGCGCTGCCAGAAAACCGTAGAACAGGCTTCTGACAATGAACGGCTTTCTGATGAATGACCTGTTTGCGCCTATCAGCTGCATGGTATTGATCAGGAATCTCTTCGAATAGATCGAGAGCCTGATGGTATTGTTGATGATGGTGAGTGCAATAAGGAACAGCAGAAGGCTGATGACCAGCAGGAAGAGGCTGATCTTACGCACATTGTCATTGATCAGGTTGAGTATCGACTCCTGGTAGTAAACCTCATCCACCACAGGATACTCCAGGATACTCTTCTCCAGCCTGATAACGCTGTCCGGATGAGTGTACTGAGCCTGCAGGTAGACATCAATGGTCGGCATCAGCGGATTGTACCCCAGAAAATCCAGAAAATCCTCACCCAGTTCATCCCTCAGCTTCACCGCAGCCTGATCTTTTGAGATATACTCGGTCTGTTTGACAAATGGCCTGGCATCAAGCTCTTTCTGCAGCATGCGGATATCTGCCTCCCGGGCATCCTCCTTCAGCATAATGGTGAATGAGAGGCTCTCCCTGAAATAGTCGGAAAGCTGCCTGGCGTTTATAAGAACCATTCCAAGTATACCTAACAGGAAAAGTACCAGCGAGATACTGACAACCAGCGTGGCATAGGAGCTGCCAAGCCTGTATCTGGATATTCCGCCTGCCGATTTTGCCACTACTGATACTTTGCGTCAAAAATACCATACAAAAGCCCAAAAGCAACCATCAGGATGCATTTTTTCCTTCAGGGAGCGAAAGCCCGCCATTCTCAGGTATCAGAAACCATGTCGGGCGGTCGTTGCAAATAAGCGGTTAACCTGGCTATCGTATGTTCACCTCGGTCATCCAGCCGAAAACGTCGGGCTCGTCACCATACTGGATACCGGTGAGCATGTTATAGAGCTTCATCGAGACCGGTCCCGGCTCGCCATCCTTGCAGTACTCATATACCTTGCCTGTTCCCGGATCGAATATTTTCCCGATCGGGCTGATGACTGCGGCTGTGCCGCATGCACCTGTCTCCTCGAATTCGGCGAGCTCCTCCACGGGCACGGGCCGCCGTTCGGTCTTTATCCCCATATGCTCAGCCAGCTGGAGAAGGCTCTTGTTGGTTATGGATGGAAGGATAGAGGCAGATGCAGGGGTAATGTAGGTATTGTTCTTTATTCCGAAGAAGTTGGCCGGACCGCACTCGTCAATGTATTTCTTCTCCCTGGCATCGAGGAAGAGGGCATTGCCAAAGCCTCCGTCACGTGCATTTATGATGGCCCTCAGGCTCGCTGCATAGTTGCCTCCCACCTTTATATGACCTGTACCCAGCGGGGCGGCACGGTCCACATCACGGCATATCATTATGTTGATAGGCTTGATACCACCCTTGAAATAGGGTCCTACGGGAGTAACAAAGACAATGAAGGTATACTCTGAAGCGGGCTTGACACCTATCTCGGCGCCGCTGCCATAGAGCAGGGGCCTGATATAGAGGGTTGCCCCCGAACCGTATGGCGGAACATACTTCTCATTGAGCCTTACCGCGGTGAAGACCGCCTCCCTGAAGAGCTCCATGGGGACCGGTGCCATATAGATACCCTCAGCCGATGATATCAGCCGCCGGGCATTCTCTTCCCAGCGGAAGAGTCTTACCTTGCCGTCGCGCCCACGGTAGGCCTTCATCCCTTCAAAGGCCTCCTGTCCGTAATGCAGGGCAGATGCAGAGATATGAATATTTATATACTCTGATTCAGATACCTCAGGCTTGCTCCATTGGCCATTCTTATAATAGCACCTTACATTGAAGTCAGTTTTAATGTAGCCAAACGGAAGATTGTTCCAGTCTAAATTAGCCATGATGTTTGATTTTGGTTTTCTCAAATGTACACTTTCCCGGCAAGGGCACAAATGATTTTAAGCATTATTAAGCTTCTCTGCAGCATAATCCCTGAGAGCCTTCAACTGGTCTGAATGAGACACTGTCTGCAGCCTGCGGGCTGTCTCTGTCAGGAACCGCTTCTCCTCCATCCGGTGCATCGCCTGGCTGAACCACTCTTCATCATCATCGATCCGCCCATAGGCCTTCCCCTCACGGTATAACCTGTCTATCATGGTGATGAAGTCAACCCTCCCGGTGTAGTCACAGAGGGCATCATGCAGCACACGTCCGGCATCGCTTGTCTGCAGCGGGGAGGATGCCCCGGTTATCAGCCGGCTGACCTCTTCATGTGTCGCCGGTGAGAATCCGTAAACCGAAAGGATCTCCGCGGCACGTTTTATAGCTGCAGCCTCATGGTTGTCATAGTCAAAGGCATAGCCGTAGCATACAAAGAGCGATGCAAGCCTCAGGTTGATGTATTCACGGTCTTCAAGATTCTCGGCCCTGGCCAGCAGGTCTGCCTGCAGGGAGACGCTGCGCAGGTAGTCAACGCTGTGAAAGAAGAGATCAGGTGAGGCAATCTCGGAATACCTGCCCAGCACATGCTCCTCAACGTCAAGTATGCGTATCATCTCCACCCGGGTAAAGAACTGGCTGTTGGGGGAGCCGTCAGGGTTGGACAGCTCAGGCTTGATCCCGGTGACAAAATACATATCGAGGTCACCCTTGTACTTCACAGGCATGCGGCCACGGTAAAGACATGTAAAGTAATCCTTTACAAATTCATGGGTAGTGCCTGAGATGTTGATCTTCCCCGGCTCGCCTGACGACTCCATCCTGCTGGCGGTATTCACCGTATCGCCCCATATGTCATAGGTCATCTTCTTGTGACCCACCACACCGGCCACCACGGTTCCGGTATGGATCCCTATCCTGATATCCCAGAAACGAGCAGCCGGCCTCGCCGGATCATTTTTCATCTCCAGCATATACTTCTGCATCTCCAGAGCTGCCAGGATCACCTCCACAGGATTGGTACGGTTCCTTTCGGGAATCCCGCCGGCACACATGTATGCATCACCTATCGTCTTGATCTTCTCGATCCGGTATTTTTCCACCACCGAATCGAAGTGGAAGAAGAACTTGTCGAGCTCATCTATCAGAACCTCAGGGTTCATCTCCTCGGCTATCCTGGTGAAGCCCTGTATATCCGAGAAGAGCACCGTCACGAAGTTGTATTTCCTTTTGTCAGCCTTGCCTTTTGCCATGATCTCATCAGCGGTACCCTTGGGAAGCATGTTCGCCAGCAGGTTGTCTGACTTCTCCTTCTCCTGCTGCAGCTCCTCGGTACGTTCGGCTATCAGCTGCTCGAGTCTTTTCTGTCTCTCACGGTAGAGTCGTACGGTGCGCAGCCTGAGCAGTATTGCCACCGTCAGCAGCAACACCGGATAGATGATCAGTGCCGGCGTTGAGAAGTACCACGGCGCGTTCACCCTGAATCTGAATGAATCTTCGAAATATGCCTCCTCACCGCTGGTACGCCAGCGATACATGAATGTATATGCTCCACCGTCGAGAGATGTGTACTCCTTGTAGGCCCGGTTGCTCCAGGAAGTCCAGCCATTATCCGGGCCCGCCATGAAAAACGAGTATTCCACCGACTCACCGGGCAGCATGGTGAAGACAATTCCATCGCGGTAGCGCAGCACCGGCATTCCTGTGGCAGTATCAACCACCATGCCCGAACGGTAGAGAGTGACCCTTTCAAGCCTTCCTGAGGAAGAGGTCCCGCGCATCGCAACGGCGCCTGTACCGGTTGTGTCACCCTTCTCTCCGGCCCGGGCGGAGGGTGTCCCCTCAGGAATAGCTGAAGGAAAGGGCTCCCCTGAGACCGGGCAGCCTCCGGCAGACACCGTTCCAATACTTCCCGCAGCAAATAGGAGAGTGAATAGGAGTGCTCTGCCGAAATGGTTGAAAACCATGGTGGATTATTACTGATGTGTATACAAAATAAACTAAAAAACGGGGCATTTGGTATGCCGGAGAGGCAGCATCACGGCACAATGACTAATTTTGCCCGTAAGTTCCGATCAGTGTAACAGAAAAGGCATCCCGGCAGGAAGCGGGACCAATGCCGGGCGACAGCCCAGGAGAGAAACAGTTATGAAACTACTTTTTGCAACCAATAATGTTCATAAACTAAAGGAGATACGCGAGCTCCTTGAAAACAGCTACACCATACTCGGCCTCTCCGATCTGCATATCACCGAGGAGATACCGGAAGAGGGAGATACTCTTGAGGAGAATGCCCTGGCAAAGGCCAGGTACCTGTACACAAAGACCGGTCTGAATGTATTTGCTGATGATACCGGGCTTGAAGTGAAAGCCCTCGGCGGTGCCCCGGGGGTTCATTCGGCACGCTATGCCGGTGAGGCAAAAAACTCACATGACAACATCGTCAGGCTGCTGGGAGAGATGGAGGGCATCGATGAGCGAGAGGCTCGTTTCCGCACAGTAATCGCGCTGATATTCAATGGCAGGGAATACCTCTTCGAGGGTATCGTGGAAGGAGAAATTATCCGGTCGGCAAGGGGTAGCGGCGGATTTGGATATGACCCGGTATTCATTGCAAAAGGGCATGACCGGACCTTCGCCGAGATACCGCTACCGGAAAAGAATCTTGTATCACACAGGGCAAGGGCGATGAGGCAACTGCTGCAGTTCCTTGCTGAACAGAAGGGATAAACGACAGGAGATCGCCAACCGAGCCGTAAAATGAGAAGATCACTAGCCGCAGCCTGCCTCATCCTTATATCCTCCCTTCTCCCGGGGCAGGTTAAGGTTGGGGCGTGGCATGATCAGCTGCCCTGGAGCAGGTCATTCTCCGTTGCTGCCGGCGGAGGTAAAATCTATTCCTCGTCCGGCCCGGCTGTTCTTGTACATGAGCCGGCCAGCGGCAGCACCACCACCCTGACCAGGGTGTCGGGGCTCAGTGAGACTTCGGTTGCGCATGTCGCCTGGTGCAATGATGAGGAGGCGCTGGTGATCGTCTACCGCAGTACCGGAATCGATATCGTCAGGAAGGGGGTGATAAGTCATCTGCCTGACATAAAGAACAAGTACATCCCCGGTCTGAAGGAGATCAACAGTGTCACCGTTGCCGGCAGCCGGATCCTCCTGTCAGCCAGTTTCGGTATAGTGGTGGTTGATGTCAGGGGCCGCTACGTGGCTGATACCTGGAGGCCCGGACCCGACAGCGAAACGAACGGAGTCAATAAGACCGTACTGCTGAATGATCGCCTCTATGCTGCCACCGCCAAAGGGGTATGGTCGACGCCGCTGACACGGCAGGGTCTCTCCTACTTCGGCAACTGGGAGCGGCTGGAGGAGCTCCCCTCACCTGAGGCGGCCTTCAGTGCGATAGCTGCCGCCGGCAACGGATTAATGGTTGTCAGGCCAGGTACAGAGGGAGTTGCCGGTTCATCAGATTCCCTCTTTATCATCACCCCCGGCCGGCCGGCCCGGCTTACGGCCGCCTGGCCGGCCGGATCGGTGAAGGCACTCGACGGTGACGGCAGCCGGGTGGTCATATCACTTGCCGGCTCACTTCGTGTCGTCACCCCCGACGGCACCCTGCTGAATGAGATAACCGGCTACGGTTGGGCCAATGCCTCACCGGCAGGGGCACTATTCACAGGTGATGAGCTGTGGATAGCCGATGCATCATCAGGACTGACCTCAACGAAAGATTATATCACCTTCAGGAATCACTCCCTGCCCGGCCCCTATACCGCCAATGTGGCTGACATAACCTTCTCGGGCGAACAGTATTACGTGACCGGCGGAACCGTTGACAACGCCTGGGGCAATGTCTACCGGCCCCTGCAGCTCTTCACCGGAAGCCGTAACCAGTGGAGAAGCCATATACTCTACGGCACACCGGACAGGGATGCCATGCGGGTTGTGGCTGACCCGGCCGATGCCGACCACTACTTCGTCTCATCATGGGGAAACGGCATATATGAGTTCAGGAACGGTGAGGTGATCAGCAACTACAATCAGTACAACTCTCCGCTGGCAAGCATCATCCCGGGCGGGAACTATTCAAGGATATGCGGACTGGCATGGGACCGTTCCGGAAATCTATGGATGACCCAGTCAGGGGTGCCCGGCAACCTGAAGGCACTGACCCGTGACGGGAACTGGATCATTACCGGCCTGAATCTCAACGTGCCTGTGGCAGGCGATATGGTCATTGACCGGAACCAGTATATATGGGTGCTGCTGCCAAGGGGTAACGGTTTGGTGGTCTATGACCCGGCCGGCACCCCAGCCAGCACCAATGATGACAGGTATGTCAGGCTGACGGTTCAGGACAGCGAGGGGCACACCATGAACAACCTCTTCTCCATCGCTGCAGACAATGATGGCAATATATGGGTGGGCACTGACCAGGGGCCGGTGGTCTACTACAACCCGGGGAAGGTGTTCACATCAGACCTGAGGGCGTCACGCATCAAGATACCTAGGAATGACGGATCGGGACTGGCAGATTACCTGCTGGCCACTGAAACGGTGAGTACCATTGCCATAGACGGTGCCAACCGCAAATGGTTCGGGACAATCGGCTCAGGCGCCTTCCTGATGTCTGACGATGCCAGGAGACAGCTTGCACACTTCAACACCGCAAACAGTCCGCTGCTCTCAGACAACATCGTGAAGATTGCGGTAAACGGAGTATCAGGGGAGGTGTGGTTCGGAACCTCCGAAGGGATTATCTCATACCGGGGCGAAGCGACAGAGGGCAACGAGGACTTCTCTGGTATCTATGCATTTCCCAACCCGGTCAGGGAGGATTTTGCGGGGGTGGTGACCATAACCGGACTGGTGGAGAACAGCTCGGTGAAGATAACCGACGTGACCGGGAGCCTTGTCTATGAGACCACCTCGCTGGGGGGGCAGGCGGTATGGGATCTCAGAAATTTCAAGTCGCAGCGGGTAACCACCGGGGTATACCTGGTCTTCTGTGCCAGCCCTGAAGGCAGACTGTCGGCGGTGACAAAGGTATTGGTTATCAGGTAAAGAAAACCCGAAGACAGATTGCCGGCAGTGACAAAGCGAGATACCCCGGTCAGTTGTCAGTGATCAGGCTGCTGATCCTCTCTATCTGGAGCTTCTTGTTAACCTCCCGCAGGCGTCGTGCAGTTGCTGTGAAATACTGGTGTCCCGAGATGAATTTCACCTGCAGTTTGTTCCAGTCGTTCAGGCTGGTGATCTTGTCCTGCGCCTTCAGCTCCTCATAAAGCGTGTTTGAGACCGGAATGAAGTCGCTCCGCCCGAGATAGTCGAGATCTGAGTCGCACATTATCTGTTCAAGCAGGTCGGACGGCCGTGGCGGCAGTTTCGTTGCCATGATGAGCCGGCATACAGTATCAATCTGTTCACCGGTATATCCGTACCGTGGCAGTACCTCCCGCGCGAGCAGGGTGCCCTGGTACTCATGGTCATCATATGATACCGTGTGGCCGGCATCATGGAAGAGAGCCGCAGTTTTCAGCAGCAGTATCTCCTCATCGCTGCACCCCTCGGCCCAGCCGATGAGCTCCGCCTCGGTGACCACATCAACGGTATGCTTCACATTGTGATAGAAAAGATAGTGAGGCAGCTCACGTTCAAGCTTATCCAGCATAACTTCCTGGATATCGGTGAACTGTATGAGTCCCAGCTTGATCCTGAAGGCCTCATTCACCTCGGCACCGTTGCCGTTTGCAGAGAGTGCGGGCAGGAGCCCCTCAACCTGGTGAAGCTGCACATTGCCCATATATTTTACCGGCAGCTTGCCATAGGGCTCACAGATGAAAAACTCCTTTATCAGCTCGAAGGTCATTGCCGAGACCACAATGGTGTCGGTGTCAGAGGCTCCCTGTATGCGGCTGGCGGTATTGACGGCACGTCCCTTGATCTCATATGAGACCTTGCTCTTGCCTGACACCGACGCTGATACCGGTCCGGTATGGATCCCTATCCTGAGTCCCCAGATCCTCTCCTTCCCCCTGCGGGCTGCCTCGAACTCCCTGACCATCTGCCTCAGCTCAACGGCAGCCATCACCACCTCCACCGGGTTGGTGATATTCTTTTCCGGGATTCCGCCGGCACACATGTAGGTGTCTCCGATGGTCCTGATCTTCTCGATGCGGTATTTCCTGATTACGCGGTCAAACTCAAAGAAGAGCTCATCAAGCTCATCCATCACCAGACCGGGGTCAAGGGTGATCTTCAGGTCGGGCAGCCTCCTGATATCGGCAAAAAGCACCGTGACCATGTTGAACCTGAGTGCTTTCTCCTCTTCGACCGCCCTGATACCCTTCAGTTCACTCTCCTCTGCCAGCTGACGATACCTCTCAATGGTCTCGAGCAACCGCTCCTTCTCGCGCTCAAGCTTCCTTACCTGCTCTTCCAGCTCCCTGTTCTGATGAACAAGCTTCGATATGCGTCTGAGAAACTGATTATGTGATACCGGTTCCATCGATGTTTTTCTGAGAGCGACACATATATTAAACTCGCTTACTTTCGGTTGAGTATGCGAAACGGAAACTTTAATACTTTTGATGATCAGCTTTCATGATGCTAGTAACAGCCAGGGCCATACTGCTCCGACATGTCAGATATTCCGACAGTTCGCTGATAGCTCATTTCTATACGCGTGAGCACGGCCGCCTGCCGGTTATGGTCAAAGGGGTCTCATCACGGCGCGGAAGTGTAAGGCTGAACTATTTTCAGCCGCTGAACATATTCAACACAGAACTCTACTATTACGAGAACCGTGAGATACACAACCTGAAGGAGCTGAGCCTGGCCTACATCCCGAAAACCATTCATGGCGATATCCACCGCACCACCATAGCCATCTTCATGGGCGAGATCATCTACAACATTATCCGTGAAGAGGATGCCAACCCGATGCTCTTCGATTTCATTGAGTCATCTGTCATCTCCCTCGATGAGGCGGTGCAGGGAGTAAGCAATTTCCATCTCTGGTTCCTGGTGGCATTCACTGACTATGCCGGCATTGGTCCAACCCATACCGGGCTTGACAACTGCTACTTCGACATGCAGACAGGGCAGTTTACAACCCGGCTGCCTATGCACCGCGATTTCCTTGAGCCGTCAGGCGCCGCCATCCTTAACCGGCTGCTGCGTATGCGGGCTGATGAGGTCGGCTCACTGAGGCTCACCGGTGAGGAACGGTCAGACCTCCTTACACGGCTGCTCAGGTATTACAGTCTCCACCTTCCCGGAATCAGGGAGGTCAGATCACTGCAGGTACTGAAGGATATATTCAGATAAGCCCGACCGCAGTAAGGATGGGAATCGACAGAGGCTGCCGGCAGAGCAGGAGAAAACAGTCAGAGGCTGCCGGCAGAGCAGGAGAAAACAGCCAGAGAATACCGGAACAGTTGCAAAGGCAGAACATAGATTGTCAGAATAGGGGGGAACGGGTAAAGGCTGCCGGAAAAGTTGTAACGACAGAACCAAGAATGTCGAAACAGGGGAAAGAACGGGTAAAGGCTGCCGGAAAAGTTGTATCGAAAAAATATAGGTTGTCAGATATAGGGTAGAACGGGTAAAGAGTACCGGAAAAGGGAGAGGGAAAACAACATTTCAATATACCGGCGTGCCGATAGGGAGCTTTTATGTAAGTTTGACATAAAATTGTACCGATGTCTTTCATCCCCTCCATAATCAGGTGGATCAGTACCAAGCGGGTCTCACAGATCGAGCTTTTCAGGAAGTATCCTGTTGAGACCCAGCAGGAGGTGCTGACACGGCTCATCACTACAGCGCGGGACACGCTGTGGGGAAGGAAGCACGGCTACGGATCGGTCTCCACCCACCAGCAGTTCGTCAGGAACGTACCGGTACAGACCTATGAGGAGATGATGCCCTGGGTGGAGAGGCTGAGAGCCGGCGAGAAGGATCTCCTCTGGCCGGGGGAGGTTAAGTGGTTTGCCAGGTCATCAGGTACCGCCGGCAGCAAGAGCAAATTCATCCCCGTCACCAATGAGTCGCTGGAAGATACCCATTACCGGGGGGCAAAGGACTGCCTGGTGCTCTATACCATACATAACCCCGACACCCGTATCTTCCTTGGAAAGAACCTCACCCTTGGCGGCAGCCAGCAGATCAACAGCTTCAACAATCACTCACTGGTGGGCGACCTCTCCGCCATCCTGATTGCCAATTCACCGGGATATGCCGAGCTTATCCGTACCCCACCGGCACGTATAGCCCTGATTGAGGACTTTGAGCAAAAGATGAAGCTGATCACTGCACGTACGGCTGAGATGAATATTACCAGCATGTCGGGTGTACCCTCGTGGTACCTGGTGCTGATCAGGACTCTCCTGGAGGCCACAGGCAAACAGCATCTCCACCAGGTCTGGCCCAACCTTGAGATTTTTTTTCACGGGGGGCTCAGCTTTGCCCCATATCGTGCACAGTATATGAAGCTGCTTCCTGACAGGAAGATGAACTATATGGAGACCTACAATGCCTCCGAAGGCTTCTTCGCAATACAGGATGATCTGTCAGATGATTCGATGCTGCTTATGCTCGATTATGGTATCTATTATGAGTTCATTCCGGTAAGCGAACCGGGCGGTGAGAGCCGCAGGGCCCTCTCCATAGGTGAGGTTGAGCGAGGGGTGAATTATGAGATGATCATCTCCACTGACGGCGGACTATGGAGGTACTCTATCGGAGACACCGTCGAGTTCACCAGCCTCCATCCGCACAAGATCAGGGTGACCGGGCGCACGAAGCTCTTTATAAACGCCTTCGGCGAAGAACTGATCATTGACAACGCCGAGAGGGCGCTTGAGAAAGCATGCCTTGGAACTGGCGCCCGGATAAGCGAATACACCGCCGGACCGGTATACATGGATGAAAAGAGCCGGGGCGCACATGAATGGGTGATCGAATTCAACCGTGACCCGGACGATCCGGAGCATTTTGCCGAGATACTCGATACCACCCTGAAAACCCTCAACTCTGACTATGAGGCGAAGAGATACAAGGACATGACCCTGACAAGACCGGTGATCAGGAGTGTCCCCCAGGGAACGTTCTACAACTGGTTCAGGAATAAGGACAAGCTTGGCGGACAGAACAAGGTGCCACGCCTCTCCAACAGCAGGGAGTATGTTGAGAGTATCCTGAAGAGTGCCGGGCTTTGAAATCTTTTTATCAACATCAGAGGGTTCTCACCGGCTTTTATCTATATTTAAGCACCGAACCAAACAGTTTTTTCCTATGCATATAGCCATAGCGGGCAATATCGGGTCAGGAAAGACCACCCTTGCCGGCCTGCTTTCAAAACACTACGGCTGGCAGGCCCATTATGAAGATGTTGACGTCAATCCATACCTGAACGACTTCTATGAAGACATGCAGCGGTGGTCATTCAACCTGCAGATATATTTCCTTAATTCACGGTTCAGCCAGGTACTCGAGATCAAGAAATCAACCAACACCATTGTGCAGGACCGGACCATCTATGAAGATGCCTACATCTTTGCTCCCAACCTGCATGCCATGGGGCTGATGTCTACGCGTGACTATGAGAACTATTTCTCGCTCTTCAAGCTGATGATTTCGCTGGTTGAGCCGCCTGATCTGCTGCTTTACCTCAGGGCCTCGGTGCCTACCCTGGTCAACCAGATCCAGAAGCGGGGCCGTGACTATGAGAGCTCCATCAGGCTTGACTACCTGAAGAGGCTCAATGAGCGGTATGAGGCATGGATCGAGTCTTACCGGCTCGGGAAACTGCTGATCATTGAGGCAGATCACTACGACTTCCCCGAGAACAAGGAGCACCTCAGCGAGGTGATCGACAGGATCAATGCAGAGCTGCACGGCCTCTTCTGATAATGGGAATGAAAATAGAGGCAGGACCATCATGAACTGATGGTTTTTTTATACCTTACAGTTCTATAACATGTTGTCAATGTCTCACTATTCCTGAAAACAATGACTATGAAAAGAGTTCTGGCACTGCTGCTTCTCATTGCAGCCGGCCTCCCGGGCATGGCCCAGGAGACCAGTGATAAGAGCATTCCCGCTGACCCTGCATGGCGCATCGGCAAGCTTGCAAACGGCCTTACCTACTACATCCGGCATAACAGCGAACCGGCGGGACGGGCCAGCTATTACATAATCCAGAACGCAGGAGCGATCCTGGAGAGTGATCAACAGAACGGGCTTGCCCATTTCCTCGAGCACATGGCCTTCAACGGAACCGAACATTTCCCGGGGAAGACGCTGCTGAGCACCCTCGAGAAGCACGGGGTGGCTTTCGGCAGGAACATAAACGCCTACACCAGCTGGGACCAGACCGTCTATAACCTCAGTGACGTGCCGGTTGACAAGCCCGGACTGATCGACACCTGCCTGCAGATACTGGCTGACTGGTCGGGCTTCCTCACCCTTGACCCTGCGGAGATAGACAAGGAGAGAGGGGTGATCATTGAGGAGTGGCGCACCAGGCGCAATGCCCAGTGGCGGATGATGACACAGATGCTGCCCGTACTCTTTAGAGGGTCAATGTACGCCCGGCGTGATATAATCGGAGATACCGCAGTCATCAGGAACTTCAGGCCTGAGGTGCTGAGGCAGTTCTATCATGACTGGTACCGGACAGACCTGCAGGCAATAGCGGTGGTTGGCGACCTCGACGTGGATGAGACCGAGAAGAAGATAAAGGCCATCCTGTCGCCTGTTCCGGCTGTCAGGAATCCATTGCCGAGACCCGAGAACCTGCTGGAGGCAAAGCTGGGAACCAGCTACCTGATGGTCACCGACCCAGAGGCATCACAGACCTCTGTCAGCCTGATCGTCATCGACAGTAAGCCAGACCGTCAGCCCCGCGATCTTGACTATATCCGCGACAATTTCGTCATCGAACTGATGAACAGCATGATGGACAGCCGCTTTGCGGAGATAGTGCAGAAGGGCACTCCTCCGTTTATTGCCGGCCATCTGAGTTACAGCAACTTTGTTGCAAGGAACTACAATGCTCTTATGCTGGCTGTCAGCCTAAGGGAGGGTGAAGAGGAGAGCGGCTTTGAGGCTGCCTGTACCGAGCTGGAGAGGGCACGCCGCCACGGCTTCACAAAGAGCGAGCTGGAGAGGGCAAAAGCCAATATGCTGACAGCCTTCGAAAACCTCTACAGGCAAAAAGACAAGATCAGCAATGACCAATGGATATCCGAGGCCATTGACCATTTCCTTACAAAAGAGCCCATCCCGTCGCTGGAGCTCCAGTACGACTATTATCGCGAGATACTGCCCGGCATCACCCCTGAAGAGGTCTCCGCCAGGCTGCAGGGGCTGATCACAGAGGACAACCGTTTCGTTATGGTCCAGGGCCCTGATGACAGCGGACACCTGGAAGAGGCGGAGGCATTGGCGGTGATAGCGAAGGTTGCATCAGCCGTCATCGATCCGTGGGAGGATATTGCCGGCGGCACCGACCTGATCTCCGAAGTGCTGAAGGGGAGCCCGGTAGTGCGTACCAAACCTCTTCCCCAGTTCGCAGCTGTTGAGTGGACCCTGGGTAACGGAGCCAGGGTTGTCTACAGGCATGCCGACTATGAAAAGGACAATGTCACTGTCAGCGGCTACGCCTGGGGTGGCGCCTCCGTATACCCTGACTCGCTTGTCGCCTCACTGACCCTTTTCCCGCAGATCATCTCAATGTATGGTGCCGGTGAATATGACAACGTGACCCTCACCAAAATGCTAGCGGGAAAGAAGGCCTCCGTCACTCTCGGCCTGGATGAAACGACACAGTCACTCTCGGGCTCATCCACCCCAAAGGATTTCGAGACAATGATGCAACTGCTCTACCTGCGGTTCGCCAGGCCCAACTTCAACAGGGAGGCCTATGATGCCCTCATGGGCCGCTTAACCGCCGTGATAGCAATGATGCAGAAAGATCCCAATAAAATCATATCAGACTCTCTTACAATGAATATGACCGGGTACCATCCGCGCAGTTTCCTTCTTACACCCGGGTCAATGAAAGAGGTGAAGTTCGAAAATATCAACCATATCTATGAAACAGCCTTTGCCGATGCCTCGGCATTTACCTTCTTCATTACCGGTAACATTGACGAGTCTGTGGCCCGGGAGATGGCATCGCTCTATATAGGATCACTCCCGTCGGGTGACGGTCCGAAGAGCTACCGGGATCTCGGGATGAACCAGCCGGCGGGTATCGTCAGGAAAGAGATTCCGATCCCGCTGACCGTACCAAAGGCAACCGTAGTTATAAGCTACTCTGCCCTGAATCCCTATAATGCATATGATAATCTGGCGATGAAGGTACTTAACGGTGTTCTGGATCTGGTCTATACCGAGCAGGTGCGTGAAGAGCAGGGTGGTACATACGGAGTATCTGTAAATGCCGGTACCAGGAAGGTACCGGAGGAGAGGGCCTCCCTTCTGGTGGGATTTGAATGTGATCCGGAAAGGGCAGCCGAGCTTACCGGTATCATCTATAATGAGTTGGAAGCCATCGCCAAAAAAGGACCATCAAAGATCGACCTGGGAAAAAGCGTGAGCAACCTGCTCAAGACACGTGAAGAGGCGATGAATCATAACAGCTATTGGGCCAATGTCATCAGAACTTACTATCTGACCGGTATTGACAATAATGCCAGCCGGAACTATGCTGACATATTGAACAAGCTCACTGTCAAAGACATGAAGAAGGTCACGAAGAAGTTCCTCAAGAAGGCAGACCTCCTCGAGATGCGCTTTGTGCCTGAAAAGAAATAACCCTGGCCGGTAACAGCAACTGTCAGTACCTGACCCCGGTCGACTTCCAGGCAAAAACAGGCTCCTTCTTAGGGCCGGGCTCAATTACCTGGAGCTTTCTGAACTGTGCGCCATGCACATCATCGAGCACAATGGCGGTACGGTAGTCCTTCTTCCCGCACACCAGCCTGACATTCTCCATGGTGATTCCCCTGGCATGCCTGATATAGAAGCCCCATGCCGGCAGCTCCTTGAACATGGAGAACTCCGGGTAGTTCTTTCCCAGCTCGGGCACTTTGTCAAGCTCATCGAGTCCCACCCTGGCATAGTTGGGGTTGCCGCCGCCGGGGTGATGGATCTCGATATTCCGCAGGGTAATATTCTCGATGTATCCGTCAGGCAATCCCACGATCGATGAGGGAGACACATTCCTGGGCAGATCCTCCACCGGTCCCTCATAGTTATAGCCGGCATCTGGCTTGGTGGCGGGCACCTCGGCATAGACATTTGAGATGGTCACCCCGTCGATACGGCCCGGCTTCGGTCCGTTACGGTCGCCTATACGGAGGAAAATCACATTGCCGGTATTGATCGAGCGCAGGCTGTCAACCACGATATTCTCAACCACCCCTCCGTCAACCGCCGCGAAGGTGATGGCCGACCGGTAGGTGTCGAAGACCAGGTTATTGGTGATGGTGATGTTCCGGAAGCCTCCCCAGCCCACCGTACCGAACTTGATGCCATTAGCGCTGGTTCGTACGGTGTTGTTGCGTATCCATACGTTCTGGCAGACAAAGTCGCGGCTGTGCGACTTCAGGCAGATGCCGTCATCGGCTGCGTCAAAGTAGGAGTTGGAGACAACAACACTGTCACAGTCAACGATATCCACGCCATCATTGTTCCAGTATGATTTGCTGTCAACAGTGATGTTGTCAATAACCAGGTTGCGGCACTGGTCATACTGCTGGTTCCAGCTTCCGGGATCCCTGAGGGTGATATCCTTTATGACAATGTTACGACAACCTCTGAAATAGATATTCTGCGGCCTGATGGTCTCATTCGGCCGGTCATACTTCAGCGGATCCTTCACCACCCCTTTGTGGATCATGTCAACCAGGTTGTTTGCCGCCTGGAAGCCCTGCCCGTCGATCACCCCCTTGCCCGTGATGCCGATATTCTCCTGGTCGAGGGCAAAGATCAGCGCTGTCCAGTTATGGTTGCGGTGATAGTCGAACGGGTTGACCGAACCGACCAGTATTGCTCCCTCTTCGAGATGTATGGTGACGTTCGACTTCAGGTAGATGGTACCGGTAAGGTAGCGGCCCACGTAGAAGACCAGCCGTCCTCCTCCGTTCTCGCTGATATAGTCGATGCCCTTCTGTATTGAGCTGGTGTTCAGCGTGGTGCCGTTTGACTTCGCACCGAACATAGATGCATTGTAGTCCTTTGCCCCGGCACCCAGGGCGATGGTGACCAGGATCACCGTGAAGCAGATCTTAAGATTTCTCATATCATTTTCTGTAGATGGTTACAGGGCCGGTCAGTCCTATCGGCTGCATGGGCTGGTCCTTGGTCCCGGCATTGGTCCAGTACTGGGCAACCGGGTTGCCGGTGAGCGATTTCATATAGTTGCCCATGGAGGTGGTGACAACCACTTCGATCAGGTTCTCTCCGCGCTTCAGCAGATCACCCGGAGAAAATATCCTCCGTCCGTACCACTTCACCCCGCAGCTCTCTCCATTGAGCAGCAGCTCCGAGGTGCCGTACACCTTTCCGAGGTTGATTACCGCTCCATTCGGGTTTTGGCACCGGAAGCTGTTACGGTATATCACCCTGCCCGAAAAGCTTTCCATGCCGGGTATCTCGCGCAGGTCAGCCAGTCTCTCCAGCTCCCTGGTTCCCTTATTGCCGTCACGGCAATGGATGAATTCCGCGCTCCATCCGTTATCGAGGCTGATGGCATCACGCCCCGTCGCCGGCAACGGCCGCCACACCTCCCCCGGCGCCCTCCGGCCAAAAGCCAGGAGAAGTGATCCGGCAGGCCCGAGATCAAGAGTCATCCCGCCGTTGCGATCAAGATGTACTCTTCTCCGTTCGCCGCTCTCAGGCAGCCAGACAGAACAGTGACGTCCGCGGGTCAGGATCTCTGAGAACCATACCCGCATGGTTCTCGGCTCATGAAGGTGAGAGTTGATGATAAAGACAAAGTCACACCCCTCCGGCGAGGTGTATCTTACCTGGCTGAGGAAGGGGTCAGGCTCTTCGAATCTCATCCACTGTGAGATACGATACCTCTCCTGCAGTGCGCCGTACCATCCGATATAATCCTTCTCAGGCTTGTCAACAGAGATGAAGCGGTGAGGCCAGGCCTTCATCTGTTCGACTGCCATCCTGACGGCGGCATCTTTCCGGTCGCGTCCGCCCCAGCCCGGCGACCCCGATGGGATGGTGTCAACTGCGAAGACCCTTCCGCCGCTCCTCACCAGCTCCAGCAGCCTGGCGGCACTCTCCGGCAGCAGGCTCTCCACCCCTGCCAGGAAAACGGTATGATAGCTGCGCGGACCATAACACAGACGCCCGTCACTGACCGTTGCATCAGCCAGTATCCTCTCGGAGATGTAGTCGCAGCCACTGCCGTTCTTCGCCATCGCCTCCCACACCAGCGAGAGGTATTCACCATGCAGTATTGATGGGAATGGCTCATTCTGCATCCCGATCAGCCTCCACATATCTGCCACCGGCGGCAGCATCGCTATCTCTGCATGCATGTCGCAGTGCTGCAGCAGTGCCGAGAGCCGTGCCTTGTACTCATTCAGCAGGTGAAAGTGGGGCCACCAGTTGTTGTTTTCATTGAAGTATCCGCCATACCGTATCCATCCGGGCCAGGGTGCCTCCGGCGGTGAGTAGTTGAAGCCATGCCATATGGAGTGGGTCACCCCTGAGATGATGCTCTGATCGCTGCCCACCTTCAGGTTCTCAAGAGAGGTGTTGAAGACGGTGTAGGTGTCGGTCATCTCCTCGCAGCTGATCAGCCTCTTACCGGCCAGGTGGGCTGCCGATGAGACATACTTGTTGGCCATGGTGTATGCCCTTCCCCGGCGGTAGTCGCTCTCAGGCATCTCCTCCCCTATCCTGTGCTTCAGCCAGTTCATTGTCCACGACTCCCCTTCGGGTATATCCACCATCAGGCTGCTCTCAAGCGGGAAGAAGCCCCTGCCATAGGCTTGCATTCGCGACCTGACCCCCAGTTCACTGCACCAGCCGGCAAAGGTTTTCAGGAACCTCTCCTCCAGCAGCTCGGCCCTGGTCATCTCAAAGTCATACCGCATCCGGCCGATCATCTCACCGAATGAGGGTGAGAACTCAACTCCATAATTGAAGTCTGTTATATTCCCCATCGATCCGGTCTTGAAGAGGATGAAGGGCAGGAACGGCATGATGTCATATCCCCTCCGTACGATGAACTGCTCCCTCATGTCGGCGGTCCAGTTGGCCCCCTCCAGCTCCATGCTGTCGGTGAAGAGCGCCCTGATATGCTCCCGCAGCGGTCCCGTCACCGGTTCGATGGTATCTGACATTCTCTCCAGGAAGCTTCTGACAACGGTGCTGTTGAAATGGTCAAGCACCGGACCGCTGGCACCGGGGGCGCCGTTGATCACCTCCATGAAGCCGGTAACCCTGACCAGGGCATATATCGCGTGCGGACCGGCAGGAACCGCAACCTCAAAAACCTCATCATCGGCTGGTATGGGGCCGGGCGCCTCTTCCGGCCCGGCGGCGACCATGAGATCGGTTATCTCCCCGGCTGACGAAAGCGGATCGGGCACCAGCTTCAGTGAGAGGAGCGAATACTCCCTGCCCTGCCAGGGTGAGCTGACGGCCGGACCGGCCTCGGTGAAGATCACACCTGGGGTGACGGAGTAAACGGCCGGGCCGGTCATCTTCCTGACCACAGCAACCACCACCTGTGACCGCTCGCCGGGAGCAAGGTATTCAGCCCCGAAGGGCCATCCTGACCCCACGATCAGGTCGCACACCATCTCCAGCCTGCCGGCTTCGGCAAAGGCGACGTTCAGCATGTTACACCACTCCGGGCTGAGCCACTCCAGCGAAGGTTTTCCAAGGTCGTCTCCCTCAGAGCGTGACGGAAAGGCCACCGGGTTGATCTCCACACCGCCTATGCCGGCCTCCTTCAGCAGGCGCAGCGCTCTCACCAGTTCATCCGCTTCCACCTTGTTGCCATTCCACCACCATCTTACGAAGGGACGGTAACCGGAGGGGGGATTACGGAAGAGCTCATAGAGATCGTTTACCGCGCTATCCTCTGCTGTTCCGGCTGTCACCGCTGCAGCGCCGGACATACCCGTCGGCGCCATTGCTTGGCCGCCTCCCGTAAGAATTCTGTTGGCAGCCGCACCCGGCAGGCCGGCTGGGGCAGGCCGGCCTGCCAGGGCACGAAGGGGGTGAAGCACCCACCAGCCGGCGGCAGCAAATGTACTCCACGATATGAAGTTTCTCCTATTCATCGGCGCCAAACGGGAACTCTCTCTCTGTCTCCCAGTATCGTCCGTTATGCCTCAACAGAAAGATACTGCTGACGGTGAAGGAGCCTGAGAACTCCTCATCCTTAAGCTGGGGCCAGGCCTCCCTGAATGCCTCCCGCGACAGGTCACGCGTGGCAACGGTTATGTGCGGGTGCAGGTCATGCATGATCTCATCGTCTGGCAGACACCTCTTTGCAGCAAGCATCTCCGTCAGCCGGCGGTGCAGGGCACGGGCAGGCGCAGGATCGGCTATGCTGATGAAGATTACCCGCGGCGGGAAGCTGCCATAACCATCAAGGGTGACTGGGAAAGGTTTCTCGTTCAACACCAGTTCTGCAAGGGCAGCCCTGATGGCAGATATCCCGCTGCCACTCATTTTGAACGGCTTCTGCAGCGTGATATGTGCAGGCGACTTCAATGCGTGCGAAGCACCGAACTCATCCCGCATTCTCTCCTTGACGGCGCGTATCCTCTCCCGCAACTCCTCCCCGGGCAGAAGGGCAATGAAATAGAGATCCATTCACGACATATGATATGCGTAAAGATAAGAGTGTTTTTGTTTATCAGCTCCCCGGACAGCGGATGAAAACAGGCGGAACCAGATATGCAGAACCGGGGAACCATGTCAGTCTGCAACGGCAAGGTCCCGTATCGGATTCAGGTAAGGGTAAGAGATAGGGAAGAGGCTGCAGCTTCATCAGCAGCCCGCTGGAGATATATCGCGAAATATCAATCAAACCAGGTTCTTATCAGTACCTCACGGTCATGCTGCAGATCGGTTGCACGGTACGAGACCGAGGAGTCATTCTCGACGAGATAGACCCAGTAGCCTGCAACTATTCCGGGGCTGTAGAACTTCCGCCGAAGGTAGAGCCTGTCTCCTTCAGCAAAGTCGCACTTCTTTCCGTAGACCGAGATCTTGCCGTAACGATCTTCCTGGGTGGTCTTGAGCCAGATGATATTGGGACCGTCATAGTTTTCAGGCCCGGTATGACGGTATTCAATAAAGTCTCCGATATATTTGCGGGTGATGATCATTTCTCCCTCTGACATGCCTGTAGCTGATCTCTTTTGCACACCGCATGAGATGACAAGCAGCCCTGCCACCAGTACAAACAGTTTTTTCATACCTTGCTTCAACAATCCTGCCCCGCGGGCTAAATAAACTAAACTGATCTGTCAATCAAAGTTACTTATTTTTACCGAGCCTGTTACAGATCTCCTATTTTTACCTCATATTTGCAGGTGTCAGAGCACTGAAATTGTCTGGCAAGATCAGGAGTGAGTCATTTCAAGTCATATCTTCCATGAAAAGACCGGATAACCTGACGATCCCGAATATTCTTTCAGCCTACAGGCTGACAGCCATACCCGTGATCATATTCTTCATCATTACAGGTAAGGAGAGCCTCTATTTCATCTTTATGATAATCAATCTTCTTACTGATTTGCTTGATGGCTTTCTTGCGCGCAGGCTCAAGCAGGAGACGGAGCTGGGAGCCAAACTCGACGCCTTTGCCGACAACTTCACCTACCTGTTTGCATTCATTGGTATATTTGTCTTCAAGCTGGATGATATCAGACCCCACCTGGTCAGTTTTATCATAATGATGGTCATGTTGGTATCAACGGTAATCATCGCTCTGATCAAATTCAGGAAATTCCCGAGTTATCATCTCTATTCCGGGCAGACCGGAGGCTATGTTGAAGGTGCTTTTTTCATTGTTCTTTTCACTGTCGGGTTCTTCCCTCTCTTCTATTATGTCATGCTGACATGGGCCATTGTCACTGCCATAGAGTGCATTGCAATCAACCTGATGATTCCCGAGATGCGGTCAGACATTAAAAGCCTGTACCAGGTTATCAGGGAGAGAAGGGCTGAAAAGAAACAATCTGTATGATTATCCACTCCGCTTTTCAATCTTATTATCTCTGGCTGCCTCTGGTAGGAGTCATTGTTGGTCTGATAGGTACCCTCATTGGAGGAGGCGGAGGAGGTTTTTTCTTTATCCCCATACTCATACTGCTTTTCGGCGTGCCTGCCCACATAGCTGTTACCACTTCACTGGCAGCCACAATCCCGATCTGCGCGATAGGATCAATCGGTTTCTACCGTAATGGCTACATCAATGCCCGTGTAGGGTTGCTGATGTCAGCTGCCGGTATAATTGGCGCCATGGGAGGAGCTGAATTTGTAAGCCTGATCACCCACAAGCAACTGATCATTCTCTACGGAGTCTTCACCATCCTCATGGCCCTCTATTTGCTGGCAGGTATCTGGCGTTCGAACAGGGATAAAGCCAATGGTATTGAACCCCTTGAAGATACGAGGTCCAAAAAACTGGCAAAAGGCTCTTTTTTCGGATTCCTGGCAGGTGTAGTCACAGCTGTCTCGGGGGCCACCGGAGCAACCCAGGTGCAGGCAGGACTGTTTGCCATGCGCCTGCCGCTGAAAACGGTGATAGGCACATCACTGATGGTTGTAATGGCAAATAGTGTCTCTGCCCTGGGAGCTCACTTCCTTGTTGGCAAAATTGACCTCACCCTGATCTATTTCCTCACTGCCGGAACGGTTGTGGGATCACTGATCGGACCCAAACTGCTCAGGGATGTGAAGCTTGAGCGTTTTGACGGCCCCGTCAGAACATGGTTTGCTGTCGGCATGATACTGTTAGGTGTATTGATGCTCCTGAACGCATTCGGCATATTAACCTCATCCCGGCCCATATGATAACAGTCTGGAACCTATATATCATAATACTGGCCTATTTCCTGCTGGGAACAATAGGCATCTACCTGATAAACAGGAAGAATGAGGCCGATGTCAGACGCAGGGCATGGATAAAGCATCTCACTTATTTCATCATTACCAACATCCTCTTTTTCTCTATCCCTTTCAATACTCTATACTTCAGAATTATCGCTGCACTAATTATCATTATGGGTTTCCTCGAATTATTCAAACTTTTTCGGGAATCGGAATATGATCATTTCAGGTTTTATATTACCGGAACAGCTGTAATGGCACTGTTCTCCGTCGGATTAATCTGCTTCAGCCGGCTGGAGAGCGGTGTGATCATGTTTTCATTCCTTATTCTTTCAGTATTCGACGGCTTCAGCCAGATAACCGGGCAACTCTTCGGCAGAACCAGGCTCTTCCCCAGGGTGAGTCCCGATAAAACAGTTGAGGGGCTGGTGGGGGGAACCATCGTGGCATTACTGAGTTCACTGGTTTTCAGGCAGGTCATTCCGGCTTCGCCGGTGAATGCCTTCCTGCTTGCTTTAGTGGCGGTGATCTTTGCCTTTGCGGGAGATGCCTTAAAATCAATTTACAAAAGAAGGTACAAAGTAAAGAATTTCAGCAGTCTGCTACCCGGACACGGAGGATTCCTGGATCGGTTTGACAGCCTCATTGCCACAGGAGCCGGGGTGGCTCTGGCAAACTTCTTTTTCCACTTCCGGTACCTGTGAGCAGGCACCTTATGCCATATTCCATGGCCTACTCCTGCCAGGAGGAGTTCTTCTCAGAGAAAAAGCGACAGCGGCATCCTACCCCTGGCCGCCTGCCCTGATGCAATGATCGCCTTCAGGATTGTAGATAATATTCAGTGCGTTGCTGATCAGGCCGATTTCAAAGCGCTGAGCATAAAAAAGCTCGCCATCGGCATGAAACGGAACCTCCACGGGAAATTCAAGAGTGACCTTATTGGTCTGGTAATAGTTAACCTTTTTATGAAAGACATGTTTTCCGGCGGGAACCATCATCAGCATTCTCACCCTCTGGAGCAGCCGGAGCCTGGAGATGGAGCAGACGTCCAGCAGGCCGTCATTGGCGACAGCCCCGGGAGTAAGATAGAATGAGCGTGCAAACCGTCTGCCATTGCCAACGGTATTGATGAAACAATCACTGACATTATGGCCATTGTCTGAGATTACCGTCATCGGTTTCTCCCTGAAGAAGAGGAGTATCTTCAGGATATTCCAGATGTATTTGTTCTTTCCGAGCCGCTTCCCGCCTTCCGATTCGGCCTGACTCTTTGCCGCAACCTCAGCATCAAACCCAATTCCGATACCGTTAATGAAAAGCTGGTCATTACACTTTCCGATGTCTATCCGGGTATGCTCTGCCCTGAAAAAATTCTCCCAGTCCTCTTCGGTAAACTGGTCAGAAAAGCCTGTTATACGTGACGTGTCATTGCCTGATCCGCCGCTGATGGCTCCGGCCACTACGTTATGGTTAAAGAGAAGGGGTGCGGCTATCTCGTTGAAAGTACCGTCACCGCCCACCGCAATGATATACCTGTAGCCTTCACCGGCAAATTTCTCGGAGAGTTCAGTGGCATGGCCCCGTCTCTCAGTAAAAACCACCTCAGCAGCCAGGTCATATCTTGAGATCATCTCCCTGATCTTGCCGACCTGGCGCAGTCCGTTTCCGTTACCGGCAACCGGATTGACAATGAATACCCATTTTCCTGCCTCTTTCATAATCAGTGATAACTGAATACTAATACAGTGTTGCAGGCATAGGTTGTACATGCCTGAAGAAATGATTCCCAGCCGGATTGAATATGAAATTCACCGCCCCTGACATTACACCGACATCAAAATGATCCGCAAAATAGAGCTCCCCGTCAAGATGAAACGGGACCTTCGCAGGGAAAGAGAGCGATACTTTATCAGTCCGGAAATAGTTCACCCTGGCATCATTTATATGGCCCCCTTTCGGTACCATTAACAGAAGTCTCAGCCTCTCTGGCAGGGAGAGGCTCTTTACGGCGCATACGTCAAGCAGGCCGTCATTGGCAACTGCCTGAGGAGTAAGGAAAAAACCCCCGGCGAATCTTCTGCCGTTGGCTATGGTATTGATGAAGCACTCAGTCTCATAGGTCTGGCCGTTGGCAATCACGGTCATCCGCTTTTCCCTGAAGTAGAACAGGGTCTTGATAATATGCCAGACATACCGGTATTTCCACCCCTCCCTGACATTTCCCTCTTCATCATAATTCTCCGAAGCAACCTGCGCATCAAAGCCCAGACCCATCCCGTTCAGGAAGATATGCCCGTTACACGTTCCTATATCCATATGTATGGATTCAGCTCTCAGAAGAGCATCCCAGTCTTTGTCTGTGAACCTCTCCGAAAAACCCAGTATCTGAATAAAATCATTCCCGGTACCGCCGGCAATCAGACCTGCAACAATATCACTCCTGCCTATGAGCGGAGAGACGATTTCATTCATTGTACCGTCTCCGCCCACGCCTATAATATATTTGAACCCATTGGCTGCATAATACCGTGACAGCTCTGTTGCATGCCCCTTTCTGGCAGTCAATACGACATCCGCCTCAAGCCGATGCCTGGCAACCATCTCTTCAATTTTGCCCTTTAAACCCAGCGCCCGTCCGTTACCGGCAACCGGGTTAATGATGAAGACCCATTTCCCGCTCTGATACATGCTTTCTCATTAAAGATTCCCGAATCAATTACCGGAAATTTATGAAATTTTCACAAAACAGGGTGTTCTGTGCAAAAATAGTATACTAACGATGATTTCCGGGTCTGCTGCCCGACTGGTACTCCCTTTCAGTTACAACAGGTTATTTCCCTGTCTCGTCCCAGTCAACCAGTGGTGATCGGTAGAATCCGATATCCATTACCTCCAGCCTTTTACCGTGTGCTGCCAGGCGCAGGCGGTACTCATCCCATGATCGCAGTTCCGCGGGTGTCCAGCCGATCTCTGCATATCCCGGCAGGCGGGGGTAGAGGAGATATTCTGCCTCCTTGAAAGTGGAAATGGTCTCTGACCATAACGGTGTCTCAATCCCGACGATATTCTCCCTGCTTATCTCCGGGTCATAGGTTGCAGGATCCCAGTCATAGGCGGCATCGACCTCGATGAAGGCGGCCCATGAGAGTCCCAGTTTTGTTTCAGGATTGTACTTCATGTCTATATATGCCCGTTTTGACGGAGACATCAGCACTTTGGCTCCCTTGCTGATACCTCTGACGGCATTGGCAGAACGGGCCCAGAACTGTACAACCGTATTGGGCAGCAGCGTTGCGTGTGTTATCTCATCCCATCCGGTCACATACTTGCCGTGTGATGCCACGATCTGCTGCACCCGGTCGACAAAATAGACATAGTCATCAAGCTTTGTCGAGTGCGACTCATCGCCGCCGATGTGGAAATATTTACCGGGAGTAAGGGCTGCGATCTCGCGGATCACATCATCAAGGAACCTGTAGGTGATCTCTGCGCGGGTGTTGAGGGTGCTGAAGCCGACGGCGATGCCTGTATAGGGCTTTGTCGCCTTGCCATCCTTGTTGAGTTCGGGGTATGATGCCAGTGCGGCATTGGTATGCCCCGGCATGTCGATCTCGGGGATAATGGTTATATATCGTTCTGCTGCATAGCTTACAATATCGGAATACTCCTCCTGCGTAAAGAAGCCGCCCTCTCCGCCTCCTACCTGGTTCTTCGAACCGAATTCAGTCAGGTTGGGCCACGACTTGATCTCGATCCTCCATCCCTGATCATCAGAGAGGTGCAGGTGAAGCACGCTCATCTTGTAGAGTGCCAGCTGGTCAATATATCTCTTTACATCGGCCGGAGGGAAGAAGTGGCGTGACACGTCAAGCATGGCACCGCGATGGCCATACCCGGGATAGTCACGAATGGTGCCGGTAGCTATGGTCCATGGCCCCTCCTGCAGCGTGGTTGCCTCGACCTCAGGAGGGAGCAGTTGCCTGATGGTCTGTACACCGTGGAAGACCCCTGCCGGAGTGTTGGCTTTCAGGGTCAGCTGCCTGGTGGTGATAACGAGCTCATACCCTTCATCACCCAGTCCGGCATCAGGCTCACCGAGAGCCAGCACGATATCACCCCTGCCCGGCCGGCTGCCGTCAGTGATCACCTGAAGTCCAAGCCCGGTGGAGGGATTAAGCTTGTCGGCAAGGAAGCCGGCGATGGTCGTCAGCTCATCAGGAGCGCCCGGCATTACATAAATATCGCTGGCGGCTGTCAGGGTAAATGTTTTCCCGTCAGCGGTAACGGAGACCGGTCTCGGGATAACCACATTCTTCGTGAGGTCGGTAGGCTCAGCGGAGTCACAGGCTGACAGACCGGCCAACAGCGCAGTTGCGGTCAGAATCAGCAAAAGAGAGATCTGTTTCATAGGATTTGGTTTTCCTGGTTTTAAAGTCTTTTTCAGAAATCAAATATATGGATTTTAGCTCTGATGCACCAGACCCCGGATATGAGGGGTTTGGCAACCGTCCGCCCCTGCGCCCTCAATACCTCTGGTGAACAAGGCACCCGGTCATATTGCAGATATCATTTCATGAAAGCAACAATGTGAGAAAACTTAACTTATCTTTAGCCCACCCTTAACAACCTGACATGGAAAAAATAACCCTCAGGGAAGTGGTCACGAGAAAGGAACTGCGTGATTTCATCTATCTTCCCGAGAAGGTTCACAGGAATGAACCTGCCTGGCTTCCGCCAATCTATATGGATGAGCGCGAGCTCTATGACAAGAAGAAGAACAAGTCTTACGGTTATGCTGATGCGCTTCTTCTCCTGGCCTACCGGGGGAAAAAGCCCGTTGGAAGGATTATGGGCATTATCAACCGGCGTTACAATGAGATCAACCAGGAGAATCACGGCCGTTTCTGTTTCATGGAGTGCTATAATGACCCGGAGGTCTTTCATGCACTGATCTCGGCCATTGAGGAGTGGGCGCGGGATAAAGGGATGTCTGAGCTGGTAGGACCGCTGGGCTTTTCCGACAAGGATCCGCAGGGCTTCCAGATAGAGGGTTTTGAGTACCCGCAGTTCATCACCAGCGCCACCAACTCACCCTACCTGGTGACCCTGCTTGAAAACGAGGGATACACCAAAAAGATTGACCTGGTAAACTACCTGGGTGACATCCCGAAAGAGTTTCCGGCAATATATGAAAGGGTACTTGAACGTATCAATCAGTCAGTGGATTATCAGATTGTTGAATTCCGGAGCAAGAAGGCACTGAAGCCCTATATCATCCCGATACTGGAACTGATGAATCAGACCTTTGCAGAGATCTACGGCTTTGTGCCGCTGACAGACAAGGAGAAATCTGAATTTGCCGCCCGCTACCTTCCGATCCTTGATCCGAGCTTCATCAAGGCGGTCAGGAAAGGTGACGAGCTGATCGGATTTGCCATCGGCATGCCCGATCTCAGCGAAGGGATCAGGGCGTGTCGCGGAAGGCTGCTGCCCTTTGGAATATTCAGGGTACTGAAGGAGTCAAAGCGATCACGAAAGCTGATCATGATGCTCGGAGGAGTGAAAAAGGAGTACCGCGGGAAAGGGATAGATGTCATGATGGGGGTCAAGATCCTGCAGGATGCCATCAGCAGCCGGATGGAAACCATCGACAGCCACCTGGTACTGGAAGACAATGTCAGGATGCGGGGAGAGTATGACCGCATCGGTTGCAAGGTGGTTAAGAAATTCCGGATCTACCGTAAGGTGCTCTAGCAACCGTATACCTGCTGTACCTTACTGATTGGCAGCTTCCTGGTACCGGCGCCGGTGCCGGGAGCTCACCGACACCCGTAAACCGGCTGCAGAACCATGCCGGCAATATCTGCATATATATTCATTCCATCTGCATTATATTGTTAAGCATTTTGTTATATCCCGAATTTTCCTAAATTTGGTAAGTCATTTACAAATTTCATTTTTTACTTACTAACCAACTCTAAAACCTGAATCTATGAAAAAAGCTGTAACGCTGTTAGTCCTTGCAGTCTTCACCCAGGTTCTGTTCTCACAGGAGGTTACGGTCAGAGGATACGTAACCCATGAAACAGACGGGAGTCCGCTCCCGGGGGTGACGATTATGGTTGCCGGAACAAACATCGGAGTTATCTCAGCGGCAGACGGGAGCTACTCGATCAGTGCCAGGATGGGATCAACCCTGCGGTTCACCTTCATCGGCATGAAGCCGGTCGAGGTGACGGTCACCTCGGCAACTCTCAATGTTACCATGGCTGATGCGCCCACTGACCTCGATGAGGTGGTGGTGATCGGCTACGGTGTACAGAAAAAGGCTCTGGTCACGGGCGCCAACCTCAACGTCAAGGGAGACCAGATTGCCGAACTCAATGTGGCTACCGCCATGGAGGCGCTGCAGGGCATTGCCACCGGTATAAGCATCACGCGACCCAGCGGCGCCCCCGGTGCCGGAACCAAGGCTACCATACGCGGACTGGGGACAATAGGCAACTCGTCACCGCTCTATATCGTTGACGGGGTCTCGGTAGGCAGCATTGACTACCTCAATGCCTCCGACATCGAGTCGATCGATGTACTGAAGGATGCCGCCTCATCGGCTATTTACGGCTCACGTGCCGCCAACGGCGTGATCCTCGTCACCACAAAGAAGGGATCACAGGGAGCGGCACCTGTCATCACGTACGACTACTACTACGGGATGCAGAACATCTACAAGAAGCTGCCCGCACTGAATGCCCCCGAGTACATGATGATCATGGACGAGGGAAGGATCAATGACGGACTGCCCCCGGAGAACTGGGAAGCCAAGCTCAGGAACAACCCATACCTCAACAACAACTTCCCGGGCAATCTCGGGACAAAGCTGGGTCAGGATATCTGGTCACGGCTGCGCGGCGGCTGGAAAGGGACCGACTGGGTCGAGGAGATGTCTACCCGGAATGCCCCTGTACAGAACCACTCGGTGAATATAATGGGCTCATCGAGGGATATTGTTTACGCGATGGGATTCTCATACTTTGACCAGGTGGGGATATTCGGCGGCGACCTGATCGGCGCCGGATACAAGAGGCTGACCGCCAGGCTCAATACCGAAATGGTGCTGGTAAAGAACAGTGACAGGAATATCATCACAATAGGTGAAAACTTCACTTATACCAACTCAAAGAACAAATGGATAGGCACCGGAGACATCTACTGGAATGATCTCCACAATGCCCTGGTCACCAACCCGCTCTTCCCGGCCTACTGGGACAAATCGCCCGACAAGTTCGGATTTACTCCCACCCCTGAGGGTATCTCGCCTGATCAGCACAACCCTCTGGCCATGCTCTTCTATAACCGCTCCAAGTACAACTGGCCCAACAACAACTCCATTACCGGGAACGCCTACATCAATATTGAGCCGGTCAGGAACCTGAGGCTGAGATCATCACTCGGGCTCAATGCATGGTATGGCGGCTCAAGGTCATGGTCACCCACCTACTTCCTCGCCTCCAAGTTCAATAACCCGAATGACGGAGTGTCACAGAGCATGTACCAGGGATCAGGCTTTACCTTCACCAATACGGTATCATACGATCTGGGATTCAATAATCACAAGCTGCCCTGCTGGCCGGCAATGAGATCCTGGTCACCAACCTTGATGCCAATGTGAGCGGATGGAAGGCCAACTCCATCTTCGGCGATGCCGATCATGCCTACCTGAGCAACGTGGTTGCAGAGTCTATTAGCGGTATCAGCACCTCCGGCTCTGACGGTGCAGCCCAGGGCGGCGGACTGGTCTCATACTACGGGCGTCTGTCGTACAACTTCCTTGAGAAATACATCTTTGATGCCACCCTCCGCGCTGACGGGTCATCCAACTTTGCCAGGGGGCACCGCTGGGGTTACTTCCCCTCGGCATCAGCCGGATGGATCTTCACCGAAGAGGACTTCATGAAGGGCAACAACCTTATCAACTTCGGAAAGCTGCGGGCCAGCTGGGGACAGAACGGAAACCAGAGCATCCCCAACTTCATCTACAGTTCAAACATCGCATACCTCCAGCAGGGGTACTATTTCGGACCTGACAAGCTGGTCTCCTCACCCACTGCAATACCTGCCAACGTACCCAATCCTGATGTGACGTGGGAGACATCAGAGCAGCTCAACATAGGTGTTGATGCCCGCCTGCTGAAATCAAAGCTGGGCCTCACGCTTGACTGGTACAACAAGAAGACCAAAGACTGGCTGGTACGCGCCCCGATACTCGGTACGGCCGGTGCAGGCGCACCCTACATCAATGGCGGGGATATCCGGAATACCGGTATCGAATTCTCAATCAGCTGGAGGGACAATATCTCTGACTTCATCTACGGAGCAACCTTCAGCGGCACGGCAAACAGGAATGAGGTGACACGCCTTGCCAACGCCGAGGGTATAATCAACGGCTCATCCCATGTGCTCTCACAGGGAACCGCCTATATCTCAAGGGTACAGGTGGGATTCCCGATCGGATACTTCTACGGGCTGAAGGCTGACGGCCTGCTGCAGAATGAGAAAGAAGTGGAGGCATATGTCACCCCGGATGGCAAGCCATACTTCGAAGACCAGCGCCCCGGCGACGTCAGGTTTGTTGATCAGAACCGCGACGGCGTAATTGACGATAATGACAAGATCATGCTCGGCAGCCCGCTGCCTGACTTCGAGATGGGCGTGCAGCTCAATGCCGAATACAGGGGGTTCTATGTGAACGCTACCCTCACCGGCAAGTTCGGGATGCAGGTGATGCAGTCATACAGGTCATTCGCAGACATCTTTACCCAGAACTACACCACGCAGATTTTCGGCCGCTGGCATGGAGAGGGAACCTCAACCAGGCTGCCAAGGCTCAGCTCCTCATCACACCGCAACACCAACCTCATATCTGACATCTACATGCATGATGCCGACTACGTCAGGATCAACAACCTGGTGTTCGGCTACAAGTTCAATGAGCTGCTGAAGAATGTCTCATGGATGAAGGGAGCTGCACTCTATGTCTCCGTCAATAACCTCCACACCTTCACAAAGTATGATGGCATGGACCCCGACGTAGGATATGCTCCGGACAACTGGGCCTCAGGGGTTGACCTTGGTCTCTATCCGCTGCCCAGAACGGTCATGTTTGGTGCAAGTGTCACATTTTAATCATGAGCAACTATGAAAAAGAGATTGATAGCAATAATTGCAATAGCAGCCTTTGTGGCAGGCGGTTGTGAGGAGTTCCTCGATACACGTAACCTGTACGAGAAAGACCTTTCCAACTTCTACAAGACACCCACCGACATCACAGAAGCGATGGGAGGTGTCTATAACGCACTCTATGTGAATGGTGTTCACAGCGATGAGCACCTGACGGCCAACCTCCTGAGCGACTATATGCTGGGTGGTGGCGGGCCCGATGACGTTCTGGCAAAAAACGTTGATTCATTCATTGACCCCACTGAAGACACCTACCGTGACCTGTGGAAGCAGACCTACAATGGAGTCTACCGTGCCAACGCCATCATTGAGGCGGTTGCCGAGGCCGATTACCGCGACTATTTCAATACCGAGGCTGAGGCAGTCAGGTTCAAGAATACCGCACTCGGCGAGGCATATTTCATGAGGGGGTTCTTCATGTACAGGGCAGCCCGCTTCTTCGGAGGAATGCCGCTGATCCTGAGAACAGACACTCCGCGTGATATCCCACGCGCCACCATCACCGAGACCTTCAGCCAGGTGGCCGCAGACTTCCTTAAGGCAGCCGAGACACTGCCCGAGATCAATCCGATGAGCGTTCCGCTGGCAGAGTATGGCCATGCCAATATATGGGTGGCAAAAGCATATATCGCACGTACCTACCTCTTCTATACCGGATATATGACAAACATTGAAAAGCAGGCCACCTCCGAGGTGCCGCTCCCAGAGGGTGGCAGCCTGACGAAGGCGATGGCAATCGATCATATCAATGATGTTATCCAGAAAAGCCACTATGAACTGACCCCTGACTACCGGAACCTGTGGCCCTATTCTTATGTCAACAAGAGCGCTGGCGATGACGACGTGCTTCCGTGGGCTGCTGATGAGGGTCTCGTGTGGGTCGGCCAGGATGGCCCCAACTCAACCGTCGGGACAGGCAACAAGGAGGTGATGTTTGCCCTCAGATATGCATTCGGAAACTGGGGATGGAGCGAAGGAACCAAGTATAACAACCGGGTGGCCCTCTTCTTCGGGATAAGGGGCAACTCACTGGTACCATTCGCCGAAGGATGGGGATGGGGACCGATACACTCGGTATTCTACAATGACTGGCCGAATGCTGACCCGAGAAAAGTGGCATCGGTACTGGTGATGGGCGACGCTGAACAGGGCACGGAAGACTACCAGGAAGATCAGGGTGACCATGAGACCGGACTCTTCAACAAGAAGTACTCAACCCTGCAGTATGACGGGCCTGACGGCCGCGCCGGACTGTTCTACTATATCTACGGTTCAACCAACAAGGATATGCAGCTGTGGCATGCACAGGACTTCTTCTACCTAAGGTACTCAGACATACTGCTTATGCATGCTGAACTGACTGAAACAGACTGGGGTATCAACCAGGTGAGGGCGAGAGTCGGACTCCCGCCGGTGACATGGTCACTTGACAACCTCAAGAAGGAGCGGCTCTATGAGTTTGCATTCGAGGGACAGAGATGGTTTGACCTGGTCAGATGGGGTGATGTGGAGAAAGCTGACAAGAACTACTTCTCAACCCCGTGCAATGTGAGGAACTCCGGGGTGCCCGGGGTATATACTGTGGCCTACCGCCCCGAGACAAAGGGACTGCTCCCGATACCGGAGTCGGAGATTCGGCTCTCAAACGGTGTCTATCAGCAAAACCCGGGATGGTGATGCTAAGCCTGAAATCTTTAAAACAGAGAAAGTTATGAAAAACAATAAATCATTTGGCCTGTTAATCGCAATACTGTTCCTCATCTTTGCAGCATGCGAACCGATTGAGAAAAGGGACGTTCTCGAGAACAGCTACACCCCTGATGATATACAGCTTGAGGTAATCCAGTCAACACCCGGAGGCAACCAGCTCTCCCTGCGGATGAATACGCCGGGGGTAGCAGGGTACTGGGATTACATTATCGGCACAAAGTACTCAGACAGGGTTGATCTGATCTTCCCGCTGCCGGGAACAAGCACCTTCATCTTCTATGTAACAACACCCTATTTTGAGGGCGGAGATATCTACAAGCCGCTTTACGTCAAGAAAAGCATTGATGTAACCATCACCAAGCTTGACCATCGCCTTCCCGAACAGTACTACTGGCTTGTGGGAGACAACCTTGAAGGCAAGACATGGGTGTTTGACGGTGTGGATGAGCCGGGCGCACTCTGGTGGTATATGGTTGCCGGATATAACTGGAAAGAGTTCTGGTGGGATGCCGGTGCAGACGCTCCTCCGTTTGACAAGCACGGTAAAATCAAGTTCGATCTAGACGGCGGCTCGAACTTCACCTATTATGAGTCTCCCACCGCTGCCCCGGTGACCGGGACCACATGGGTGTTCAATCCTGACTACACCAAGCTCACCCTCAAGGGACCGGCCGATCTTCCGGGCTCCTACGAAGGCTCCGGAGGCTACAACGTTGGTCAGAAAGGAGTATACCAGATCAAGGAGTTCTCGGCAAACCGCCTGGTGCTGTTCATTCCCGAAGCAGAGTGGGGCTCGGGATGGATTTGGGTGTTCAAGCCGGCAGACTAGACAACCGGACTGAACAGTGAAGTATTACAGGAGAGGCCGTGCACTGCTGTGCCGGCCTCTCTTTTTTATACTGAATATGATGAGCTGATCAGATTCCTGCCGTCCGTCTCCCCGGCAGTAGTGTGACTCTCCGGGTGGGCGACCGCATAGGTCAGTGCAGGGAAGTAATTGCCCAGCTATGAGGATAACCCGTGTCAGTGCAGGAATGTGACATCGCCGACAATATCAAAATACTCGCCATCGGCATACCGGCCGGCAGCCTTCCAGACATAGACCCCCTGCGGCGCCAGACTGCCATCATTGAAATAGCCGTCCCACCCCTTTGAGAGTTCATGGCTCTCGTAGATGAGCACACCCCACCGGTTGAAGATCTGCAGCTTGTATTCAATCACATTCTCCTGGAAAGGTCTGAAAACCTGATCCATCGAGGGATGTACCCCTTCCATCCATGCTCCGCCCGTCGGACCGGTCCCATTCCATTTGAAGACGTTGGGATAGGCGAGGCTGCCATCCTTCCATTCCACCACCACCGGGGTTTCCATCACCGCAGAATCGATACAGCCGTCGTGCGTCGAGACCACCAGGGAGACCCTGTAGCTGCCGGGTGACTCATATTTGTGATAGGGATTCTCCTCGGCGGAGGTTGCGCCATCCCCGAAATTCCACAGCCATGACTCTGCATAGTAAGAGTAGCTGTAAAAGATAACTATCTGTTCATTGTTGACCACATGGGTCGGATAGGCGTCGAAGATGGCGGTCGGATTTTGATAAACGGTTATCACATCGCTCCGTGTTGCCTCTCCGGCAATGTTATGTACTGTGAGCTTAACTATGTAATTTCCCGGCACATAGTAGGTATGCACCGGCTCTTTCTCCGATGAATGCTGCTTGTCGCCGAAATCCCATATATAGCTGTCGCCGTGGAGGCTTTTATTTATGAACTTTACCGTCAGCGGGGCACATCCCTTATCTGCTCCTGCAAAGTCAGCCACCGGCAACGGAGGCATGATGACATGCACCCTTACCTGCTGTTTCGCGCCACAGCCCCATCTCTTCGGTGCGATTGTGTAGGTAAGGGTATGGCTTCCCAGCCCGGCCACCGCCGGGTTGAACTGTGTGCCGGTCACACCGGGTCCTGACCAGGTGCCGCCGGCAGGATAGGCTATGAGCTCGACGGGCGGACCGTTCAGGAAGAGGATACCCGGATCATCGGCAATGATCGCCGGCAGCGGCATCACCGTGATTACGGTGGTGTCACTGGCCGGACAGTCGGCATTGAGGATATCATACCGTATCACGTGGTCACCGGTTCCTGCCAGTGCCGGGAAGAAAAGGTTGCCGGCAACACCCGGCCCGGACCATACTCCTCCCAGGTCATGAGCGGTCAGAATAACCGGCGGACTGTCTTCACAGAGGGTATCCACCGGGGTGATGGTCGCATCGGGAGTAGCTACGGTGAGCAGCGACTGATTGGTGTCGGTACATCCGTTTGAATCGGTTATGGTGTAGCTGATCTGATGATTGCCCGAGCCGGCCACAGAAGGATAGAAAAAGCTGCCTGCCACCCCTGTACCCGACCATATACCGCCGGGTTCACGAGAGAGCAGGGGCACTGCAGGATCAGTGGAGCAGACAATGCCGGTGGTGAGTATGGTGGCATCTGGAACAGGATATACCGTTATGATTGTCTCATCTGTGTCAGTACAGCCATCGCTGTTGGTGATGGTATACCTGATGGTATGGCTGCCCGGGCCGGCCTCCTCCGGATCGAAACGGGTACCCTGTACACCGTTGCCTGACCATACCCCGCCGGGATCATGTGCCTGCAGCACTACCGGCGGCTCATTGGCACACATAGGGGCTACCGGCGTAATGGTGGCATCAGGGTAAGGAACGATGAGGATACGGGCTGTGGTGACAACCGGAGGATGATCGCCATTGACAGGGTCAGCCGGCGGACCGGGAATGGCGGGATCGTCATAGGGATTGCAGTAGTTCCAGTTGCGGAGGGTTACTTCAAAGTACTGTCCCACCAACTTGTCATCAGCCACATTGATGACATCAGACCAGACCCCCGAGCCGGTCACCGGCCCGGGAAGAGTTATGACATTGCCTCTGTAGGGAAAGCTGCGCGGGGTGCCATTGATGGTAACCGGGGTACCGGTCATGGTATTGTCGGTACCATAGATCCACTGGATCCACCGGGTGTTGACGTTGGGATTGTCGCGCTCCTGGGGAGGAACACAGTTGAACTGCGTCAGGTCACGGAATCTGACATTGGCACTGTTACCAAAACAGATGGGGTAGATCTCCGGGTTGATATGCATATGCCCTCCGTTATGGTCATCATCATCCCATACAGTGACAATCTGCTCCTGTGATGACGAGGTGCAGATAACACCATTGACCACCAGGGTTGCCTGCGGGTGATAGTTGCAGATGTTGCCAGCAGAGGTATAGGTGACCGTGGCAGTAGCCTCAAAGACTCCCGGCGAGGTTTCAGTAGCGGGATGAGTCTCCACGGTGCCGTTGTCCCAGTCAAACCTGATGGCCACGGCTGTGCCGGCATTGTCAACACCGGTATAGGTGACTGTCCATACCGCCGTTACCGGGGCACAGAGCCGGTCAGGGGTAATATTGTTTGCCTTGGACAGAATGGAACAACTCTGCCCGTAACCATGTAATGAAAGAGTTACGGAAATAATATATAGGATCCATCTCCTCATGAACCTCTGACTACATACCCTCGCCGGTCTGTATTACAAGGTGTTATACGTTATAACAACCATTCAGGTTACAATTCTTCACCCTTTTTTGAACTGATATGAGATGAAAGGGTTTATTTTGAGTTATCATACCCCCAAAAAGAGACTCCATGAAAGTAACCGTTAATGACACCCCACTGATGATACACGATGGTGCAATGGTAAAAGAAGCCATCATCGCCTGGTACTCACAGACCGGCAGGAGGCTGCCGAAGCAGCTGCCCGCTGTCTCTGACCGGTACGGCAACCCGGTTGATCACGAGGGCAGGCTCACAGAGGGGAATACCCTCTACCTCAAGGTCCGCGGCAGAAAGCGCAACTCATTGTTACCTCTGCTCGCCATTATACTGGCGGCAGGTGCTACCGTGGCCGGCTGCATCGGCAGGAGCTCATCCGCACCCGACAGGGGATGGCGACGACAGGCGGTAATACTGGCTGTCAATGACATGCATGCCGCTATTGACAACTTCCCGAAGCTGGCCTACCTGGCTGACAGCCTGAGAGCCATCTACCCTGACCTGCTGCTGGTCGGTGCCGGTGATAATCAGACCGGCAACCCGGTCAATGAGCAGTACCATGAGAAAGGACTGCCGATGATTGAGCTGATGACCGCCACGGGGTTCAACCTCAGCGCTGTCGGCAACCATGAGTTCGACACCGGCCCGGAAGGGTTCGCGCGCCTAAGCAGGAAGGCCGGATTCCCCTTCGTCAGTGCCAACGTGGCACCGCACGACTCGCTTGACCTCAGGCTCAGTCCCTGTGAGGTCATCACCCTCCCCAACGGCCTGAGGCTGGCATTCGTGGGACTGACACAGGTCAGCGCGTCAGGCATACCTGACACCCGTCCGGCCAATACCGAAGGCTTCATATTCCATTCGCCCTTCACCACGGTAAAGGAGTATCTGTGGCTGAGAGACAGCAGTGACATACTCATCGCCCTCACCCACCTCGGCTTTGAGGATGATGTGAAGCTGGCCCTTGAGACCCCGCCGGGGATAGATCTGATAATCGGCGGCCACTCCCACACACGGGTTGAGAATGAGCAGGTTCACAACGGGATACTGATCACCCAGGCTGAGAACAAGCTCAAGTATGCCACCCTGATCACGCTTAGCGTCAGCCGCAGGGGGAAGATCAGCAAGAGCATGCAGCTGATCAGCATACCTGCCCTGAAGGGAGAGAAGCCTGAGATCCGTGCCATGGTCGACAGGTACAATGACAATCCGGTACTGAACGAGGTTATTGCCGAGGCGACAGCCGGCTTCGCCAGCCGTGAGCAGTTGGGCTACCTGATGGCCGACGCACAGCGTGATGCTGCCGGGGCTGATATCGCCCTCATGAACCCGGGAGGCGTACGGCTTGACCAGTTGCCCGCCGGTGAGGTGACACTGAAGCATGTATACCAGCTTGACCCGTTTGGCAATGAGCTGGTGGTGACACGGCTTACCGGCAATGAGCTGCTCTCCCTGCTGCGGGCTGCCTGGCCAGTCGATGAGGAGAAGGCGCTGCTGCCATCGGGAATAAACATCAGGATCAGGTTTGATGAGCAGCGGCAGCCAGAAGAGTTCGCCGTCACTCAGAGCAACGGCACACCGCTTGATCCGGAGCGCACCTACACCGTGGCGATGAACAGCTACATGACCGAGGTCTATCACTATGACCATTCCGACCCCGGCCGATCGCTCTTCTTCACCACCGCAGAGGCACTGATAACATACCTGAAGAAGGAGAGCCCTCTCAGGAGCTATGGCAATGAAAAGAGGGTGTTTATCAACTGATTTCCGCTCAGGAGCTCACTACTGAATCGAGTATTGATGGCAGAGGCCGGCCCGGCAAGCTCTGATCCTGACATGGCGATCATCCGGTCAGTCCCACAGGATCTCCGTATCATCGCTCTTATGCATGCGGCCGTCACAGCGCGGACAGGGCCTCGCCTCATTGTCCCATGCCTCAATTTTCTATTTTTTGGTGAACTTTGTGTAAATTTAGCTGTAAATTACTCATTTCAGAAGCTTTCCGGTTGGAAACAGCATGAGTGAAGAGAGACTGCTTTACCGTATCCGGATTACAGGCAATGTGCAGGGGGTGGGATTCCGGTGGAGCGCCCTGCGTGTGGCGCGGGCACTCGGTATCACCGGACTGGTAAGGAATATGCCTGACGGCAGTGTCTATACCGAGGCGGAAGGCACCATCAGGCAGCTGGAAGACTATCTTGCCTGGTGCAGAAAAGGACCGCGCACCGGGTTTGTTGACAGGGTGGTGGTTGAGAAGGTGCCGCCGGCCGGGAATACAGAATTCAGGGTTGATCACTGAAACACCCAAAAGAATGACAACACCAAAACACAATCTATGAAAACTGACCGCAGAACATTCATCAGAAGCGGCGCCGTGGCATTGGCCGGCACCACTGTACTGGGCAACTCCCTCTTCTGTTCAACGAAAAAGAGTGCTGTTACCGGGCTGCAGCTCTATTCAGTCCGTGAAGACATGAAACACGACCCGGCCGGAACACTGAAGCAGCTGGCAGAGATGGGATATGTCTACGTGGAGCATGCCAGCTATGTTGACCGGAAGTTCTATGGCTTCGGGGCGCACGAATTCAGAAAGATACTCGATGACCTGGGTCTGAAGATGATAAGCGGACACACCACATTCGGGGCGCATCACTGGGATGCTGAGCACAATGATTTCTCCGAAAGCTGGAAGCAACTGCTGGAGGATGCCGCCATACTGGGCCAGAAATATGTCATAAGCCCCTGGATGGATGAAGAGATGAGAGACACCTATGAGAGCCTCATGTTCTATATGGAGGTGTTCAACAGGTGCGGGGAGCTTTGCCGTGCGAACGGAATGAAGTTCGGGTATCACAACCACGATTTTGAGTTCAGCCAGGAGCTGAACGGCGAGAAGCTGTTTGACCTGATTATGAAGAGTATCGATCCCGACCTGGTGGTGATGCAGCTTGATACCGGCAACCTCTTCAGCGGTGGGGCGGTGGCCCTCGATGTAGCCAACCGCTACCCGGGCAGGTTTGAGAATATCCATGTCAAGGATGTGATCCCGACAGGCGGGGGAATGTATGAGAGCACCACCCTGGGCGACGGGGTAGCCGAGGTGCGGAAGGTGCTCAGACTGCTCGAAGAGGCAGGCAGCGCACAGGTCATAATTATCGAGCAGGAGGCCTACCAGGGGGTAGCCCCCATGGAGTGCGTCAGGAAAGACCTGCAGGCAATGCAAAAATGGGGATACAGGTAAAATCATCCGCCGGGTCTGACGGATGACTTACCTGCAGCCGGCATAGCGAGGGAGCTATCTTACGGGAGTTTTTACAAAGGGTACCGGCCTCACCTTGTTTACCCGCTCAAACTCCCTGAGATGTTCCTTGTAATCCTCATGGCTTACCATCAATCCCTTCAGAAGGAGGTAGCAGCATGAGACTCCCGGAACATCTTTCAGGCAGAGGCAGTATTCCTTGCTCTCCTTCAGATTGCCGGTATCTTCCACATGAGTCAGGCTAAATGCCCTGTCCTCCAGCAGGCCCCTGTCGCGAAAGAGTTACAGGATCCCTTTTCAGCAAATTTATCAATACATGTCAAAAAAAAAATTCAAGAAAAGAAAAGAGAGCGGACGATTGTGTTTGCCGTGGAGTGGCAGGGGTTATCGGCACATGCAGGTAAATTTATACATGCTAAAACTTTTCACTTTGCAGGCTGGTATTACCTAGGAGGCTCTTTTTGTTGAGGTTAGAAAATAGTCGTGATATATTATAAATACGAAAGCGGTTATGATATTAAAGATTATCAATAGTAAGAACCATACTATTTTTTCCTGATCTGAAATCTTTGATTTAAGAAGTTTCCGAATGGCCAGCCATAAAACAGCCAGGAAGGCTGCTGCTAAAACCAATATTACAATTGTGTTCCAGATACCTATTTTTACCATGATGCTTTGTTTTGTTGATAATTACTTATACTGGCGACATCGATTCCGGTATTGCTGCCAGCTGAACAGAGTTTTATCCATAGTCCTGTTACAGCTGGTCATTAAAGTTAGTCAATAAAATTCGTATTGTCCCTCTTAAATTGAACAGATTTATTCCCAGAACCGGATCAAAACTTGCACGAAAAGAAAACCGCCTATATGAAATCTCACATAAGCGGTTGCTAATCTCGGCTCCCCAGCTAGGACTTGAACCTAGGACCCCCTGATTAACAGTCAGGTGCTCTAACCGACTGAGCTACTGAGGAGTGTTTTCTTCCTGGTTTCGAAGCGTCGCAAAATTAAGGGCTTTAAACGAATTAAGCAATATCTTTGTCAAAATTTTACCCCGATGAAGAAGATCGTAGGAATTGGCAATGCCCTGGTTGATGTGATGACCCTTATTCCTGACGAGACCTGCCTGGGCCGTTTCAGCCTCCCGAAAGGGAGTATGACACTGGTCGATGCAGGCCGCTCGGATGAGATCAAGCTGGCCACCAACGGCATGGCGCGTACGATCACATCAGGCGGATCTATCGGCAATACCATGTACGGGCTGGGACTGCTTGGGGTTGATTCATCGTTCATCGGCAAGGTTGGGAACGATGAGTTCGGCAACTTCTACGAGAAGGAGATGGCTGATGCCGGCCTCGTCCCGGTGCTGATGCGTTCACCGCTCTCTCCCACCGGCACAGCGGTGGCCCTGGTAACCCCCGATTCGGAGCGTACCTTTGCCACACACCTCGGAGCTGCGACAGAACTGGAGCCGGGAGATCTGCATGAGGATTTCTTCAGGGGGTACCACATCCTCTATGTCGAGGGGTACCTCATCACCAACCCCCCGCTGGTTGAGCAGGCATGCCGCCTGGCAAAAGCGGCCGGACTGACCGTTGCAATTGACCTGGCCAGCTTTAATGTGGTCAATGAGATGCGGCCTGTATTCAGGAAAATCGTCGACGAATACGTAGATATCATTTTCGCCAATGAGGAGGAGGCAAGGGCATTCACCGGCATGAACGATCCCAGGGAGGCGCTGAACGCAATTGCAGGCCTTTGCGACATAGCCGTGGTGAAGACCGGCGCCGGCGGGTCATGGATCAGGCGTGGCGATGAGGTGATAAAGGTCGATGCCCTGCGGGTGAACCCTATAGATACCACAGGCGCCGGAGACCTGTACGCTGCAGGATTTTTCTACGGTCTCTCCAGGGGCCACAGCCTCGACAGATGCGGGGTATACGGATCAATCCTCGCCGGGAAGGTGATAGAGGTAGTCGGAGCACGTATGCCGGCAGAGAAATGGGATGAGGCCAGGCAATTGGTAATGGCTGCCGCCGGGGAGTAATTCCCGTAAACCGGTTTTTAATCGGATTGAGGGCCTGGGAGGGAGCCAGGGAGGTCTGCAGTAAGCTACCCGGCAGAGGAAGCCAGAAAATTCTTTACGACATCTGCAGAGACGTTAATTAACATGGCGACTGCCCTGCAGGTATCAGAAGAAGCGCCTCCTGCGCGGCGAGTTGTCATCAGGGCAGTTGCACCTGCCGAGATGGATGAACCTGTATCCCACTCCCACCTTCACACCGGCATTGAGCAGCCTCTGCGGATAGGTCTCGGGCATGAAGTGCACAAGGGCATACTGGGTGGCATCCACCCTGCCCCATATAAACAGGTCAGATCTGAACCGGTACTGCATGCCCGCTCCCAGGGTGGCGCCAAGACCGGTCATGTCATCAATGTCAGACGAGCCGGGCTGCCATGAGAGCACCAGGCCGCCATCGGCAAAAAACCATTTGAGGAAATCGATCCGCGCCATGACCGGCACCGTAACCAGTCCGAATGATCCGTAGGTCCTGTTATTCCCCAGCCCCGGAGCAGGGGTAGTGTAATAATAGTTATGAGAATAGCCTATCCCGGCACCAAAGCTGAAGCTCTCGCCGAACAGCCTGCGCACCTCAGCCCCGGCACTCCAGAATCCTGTGCCTGTCACTCCTCCTGAACCATCCAGCTCACTGTATGTGAAGATCGCATTTGCTCCTCCGCCGGCACCGCCGGTAATCTCTCCCCACCATGTTCCCTGTCCGCGAGAGACGCCTGTAACCAGCAGTAATACAATGAGTAATAAAAATGTTTCGTTTTTTCGCATACGAATTGGTCCTCTATATTAATTTTCTGTCACTCTTCGCTTTACGAAATGCATACCATGCAATGAATGCAAAACAGAAGAGCGGGATCACAAAACCGACAGCCATCCCCCACAGGTCAGCTATGCGCCCCATTACCACGGGACAGATGGCGCCGCCCACAATTGTCATGACCAGCACCGATGATCCCTTCCTGGTCAATCTGCCCAGATCCTTCAGCCCGAGGGCAAAGATTGACGGGAACATGATTGACATGCAGAAGTAGTTCAGGTAGAGTGCAATCAGTGAAGGCCACCCGAGGCCCATCATCACCAGCACCATTGCCCCGGCGTTTATCAGTGCGTATATGCCCAGCATGAGACGCGGATTGAGCCAGCTCATGAAGAGCGATCCGATGAACCTGCCAGACATGAAGAAGAGAAACCCGAGTGAGAGGAGGTATGCTGCCTTCTCCGGCGTGAACCACGGCATGGTCTCAACAACGTAGTTGATGAAAAAGCTGTTCACACCTGTCTGCGCTGCAACATAGAGGAACTGCGCAATAACCGCATAGCGGAAATGCCTAATTCCCAGCAGATCCCTGTAGCTGCTCTCCTCTTCTCCATCGCTATCGCCCTCGCGGATCTCCGGCAGCCGGGTGAAGATAAACATCAAGGCCACCACCAGTACCACGCCTCCAATCAGCATATAGGGCAATGCCATTGAAGAGAACCGGTTTGTGACATCGTCACTGTTGCCCCCCAGTATCAGCATACCACCGAGGGCGGGACCGATTATCCAGCCAAGCCCGTTGAACGACTGTGACAGGGTGAGTCGCTGCTCGGAGGTCTCGGCAGGCCCCAGTATACTCGAGTAGGGGTTGGCTGCCGTCTCAAGGAAGGTGAGTCCGCATGCAATGATGAACAGGGCAAGCAGTGTGAACCAGAAGGTCTGTATGAAGGTGGCCGGCCAGAAGAGAAACGCCCCTGCCGCATAGAGCAGCAGCCCGGTGATGATCCCCCTCCTGTATCCTGCCCTGTGCATGAAGAGCCCGGCAGGGATTGCCATGATGAAATAGCCCCCGTAAAGGGCTGCCTGGACAAGTCCGGAGTGCGACCGGGTGATGCCGAGTATATCCTGGAAGTGCTTGTTGAGCACATCAAGCAGGCTGTGGGCCACACCCCACAGCAGGAAGAGGCTTGTAACCAGTATGAAGGGTAAGAGCAGCTCACGCGTAACAAGCGGCCTTGCCCTCTTTGATATCGTATCTGAGGCCATCAGGAGCGGTTTTTCATGCGAAATATATCAATATCCCTGAACTTACAACGACAAGGATCAGGGTAATTGTATCTGACAGGGTCTGTTTATCCGGTTGACAGCAACGGAAGAGGGCGGTTGCAGGCACCGGAAAAGGGATGTTGCCCGGTCGGCGGGCGGATGCAGGCAGTGAGATGGTCCGGAAAGTTAAAATTTGCAAAGGCAGGCGGCGCCTCCCGCCATAAGAGGCATTTCACTGTTGTTAAAAAGATATCTTTGCATAGAGAGTAACCCGCCAATCATTAAACCTACATAACCATGCGTACCCTGTTACTTGTACTGATCATCTCGCTTCTGACCGCATTCACCGGCCAGAAACCGCCGCAGCAGACCGACGAGCAGCTTATGCTCAAATACTTTCATTCGATCAACAGCCTTGAGATCAATGAATGGATGGAGGAGATCTGCTCTCCGAAGTATAACGGCAGGCTTGCCGGTACCCCCGAATACCTCGCAGCTGCCCAGTGGATGGCTGACAAATTCAGCGAATGGGGCATCAGGCCTGCAGGAGACAACGGAACCTATTTCCAGTGGTTCGACCATCCCTATACCAGGGTCAATGAGACAGGTGAGCTGCAGCTCCATATCCCGCAGAAGGGAGGTGTCACCATCAGGAAGCACTACACTGCACCCGCGGATTTCTATCCCGGGATGAACTCGGGCAGCGGTGAGGTGACCGCCGAGGTGGTGTGGGTCGGTTACGGGACCACCGCCCCTGAGCTCAATTATGATGATTACAAGAATATCGATGTAAAGGGCAAGATTGTGCTGATGAACCGCGACGTACCCTATAAGGATGTCCGGAATCCCGAATACACCAGGTGGCTGCCCTACTGCTACCACCAGTACAAGGTAGAGAATGCCGCCCGTCACGGTGCCGCCGGGATGCTCTATATTGATGGTGCCAGCGCCAACCCGAATATCTCATACGTTGAGGACCTCGTGGTTACCGGTATCGGGCCCGAGCCTCTGGCTGACATTTTCGCCGGACTGGGCAAGGATAACAAAACACTCACCGACCAGATTGACAAAAGCTTCAAGCCGGCATCATTTGCCACCGGCAAGGTGATGACAATGCGGGCAAACACCACACGCCACCCGGAGGGAAAGACCTGCAACGTGGCGGGAATGATTGAAGGGAGTGACCCTAAGCTGAAGGATGAGGTGATCATCATTGGCGGCCACCTCGATGCAGTGGGCAATGCGGGCGGACTGCTCGTTCCCGGCGGACTCGACAATGCCAGCGGGGTAATCGATATCATGGCAGCAGCAAAAGCACTGGCACAGTCAGGAATCAGAATGAAGCGCACAGTGCTCTTCCTGCTGATAGGCGGTGAGGAGGTGGGACTGCTGGGAAGCCGGTTCTATACAAAGAACCCGATCTTCCCGAAGGAGAAGACCGTCACCTATATCAACCTCGACATGGTGGGCAACGGTACCGGACTGGCAGTAAGCGCTGCACAGTCATGCGCCGGGCTGACCGAGTACTTCAGGAATGCCAATGAGAAATACATTCACCGGCCGATGAGGATCTCAACCTCGGCAGGAGGAGAATTCTACGGCAGGCCGCGGAGTGACGGACTGGTATTTCAGGCAGAGGGATTCCGTACCATGAGCCTCTCCACCACCAACGGGGTGAAGCCGGTCTACTACCACCTGCCGGGCGACGACGCATCAGCGGTGACGCCCGACATAATGGAGGACGTGGCAAAGCTCATCTACCTCTCATTCATTGAGATGGCCAATGCAGACAAACTGAATTTTTGAGCAGTGACGACCGTGAGGCCGGACCCGCGGAAACGGTTACCTGACAACCAGCTTCACATTGAGCAGTATCTTGTCATTGATGGCGCCGTCACCCAGGTTCGAGAAGAACTTGCCTGACCCGTACCTGACATCATAGAGGGTGCGGTCAAAGGTGATTGCTGCCGTGTAGGTAATCACCCCGCCATTTGAGGATTCAGCGGCAGTGAACTCAACAGGGTGGGTTGCAGCCTTGATGGTGAGGTTGCCCCTGACCAGGCTGCGGCCGTCGGCAGTACGGATGCTTTCGGTAATTACCAGCTTTGAGAGGGGGTACTTCTCCACTCCGAAGAAATCTTCAGACTTCAGATGGCCCTCAAGCCTTTCGCGCATCTTTGCATCCTTGATATCGCTGTTTTTTATACTCTGCATATCCACTATGAACTCACCGCCGGTGATGTGACTCCCCTCACGGGCAAGCCATCCCTCCTTCAGGCTGATGGTGCCGGTATGACCGCTTCCGATAATCTTGTCTCCCTTCCACTCCAGCGTTGTGGCAGACGGGTCAGCCGTAAACTTCTTCTGTGCCGGTAAAAGAGCACTGGTAAGCAATGTGGTTGCCAGTAACAGCAGATTCCTTTTCATAAATTCAAAAGTTGGTTTTCCGGAAAGAACCACCGGCAAGCCACTTTTGTTCAATCACAACGGCACAGCAAATGTGACGAAGAGGTTTACAGGGATTCCACAGCCCCTGGAGCAGAGGAGGTTGTCCGGTGCGGGAAGCTTCAAAACAGCATGGGGGCAAACCTGTAGTTTCCAGGGAGGGGAAGTCACCTCGGGACTGGAAAAACTACATTTTCGTTCCGTCCGGAAACCAGTATCCGGCCTTAAGGCAATGGTTCCGCTCTTCAGTAGGCGGCTCCTTTCCTGAGGGTGAGTTCTATCTCGCTGTCGCCGCTGACCTGGTCATCAGCGATAAGGTAGTGGCTCTGATTGATGGTTGCCCTGATGTACTTCCGTTTCACCCCGTCAATCAGCAGGTCGCCAGAAGTGTATCCGGCAGGTACCGGCAGCGAGAGCTGAATATAGTTATAGCTGCCAGAGAGGCTGATTTTCAGTTTGTCACCGGCATAGCTGTAGAGGTACTTCACGAATGCCCCGGAGCTCTTGTAGTCAATCATCACCTCTGCGTTCTCTACCCCGGCATTGAGCCATTTGGGACAGATGCGTATCCGTCTGAAGAGCTTGTCCTTGTCCTGCACCCCGGCCAGCCCTTCAACAAAGGCATACAACATTGCAGATGAGCCCCATCCGTCGGTAGGCTTTGCCTCCGGTGCAGTGCTTGTCTCTGCAGTTGAGGGTCGTCCGTCAGGGAAGTACCACAGGTAGGTCTCACCATTGCGCGCGATCAGGTCATAGTAGCGCATCAGTATATCGGTGCCATACTGTTCAAATCCGTACTCAAAGGCAGCCCGGGCCAGCTCGCCGCCGGCAAGTGGCATTATCCCGCCGTTGCAATAGGCGCCGGGCGAGAGTTTGTAATCACCGAAAATGCCCTTGGGGAAGGGAGGATCGATGGAGAACCACTCGGCGAAGGCGGTGGTGGTCTCACGCCGCCTGAGATACTCATTGATGATTGCAGTGGCTATACGCGGAGAGGCTGCACCGCGGTTGATGGCGGCCGGATTGCTCAGGCTGAGCTGTGAGGCCTCATCAACACCTTCAATGGTGACCGGGGTCTGCTTCACGAAATGGGTATAGTAGGAGCCGTTGAAACAGTAGGTGTTGAGGCTCTTGCGAAGCCGCAGCGCACGGTCACGCCAGAGGGCAGACCTGACCTCGTCATGGAAGAGCTTGTACCAGTATGACATGAAATGAAAAGCCTCATAGTACCCGCTGTTGTCTCCGTGGAAGTATCCCCAGAAGGTATTCTCATCAATCTGAAACTGCAGCCAGTCATGCCGGCCGGCTGTATAGGCAAAATCCCATGTGTCAATGGTATATGGCCTGCGGAACAGGAACCGGTCGCGATCAAAGAAGTGACCTTCCATCACAAAGGCAAGCGCCCTCTCGAATGTAGGGAGAAGGTTCCTGATGAAGTTGTCATCGCCGGTGGCCTGCCAGGCGAGCCATGCAGCCTTGATGAATCTGAACTCGGTGTCGGCCTCCACAGGCACCCTGACATACTTTGTCCAGTTCTCCCGCTCACAGGGCATCTTCTCGGGGAAGGTTGTGAAATAGTCGAAGATACGGCCATTGCGCGCCTGGTTGTCAGCAAAATGCTTTACCACGCTTACCAGGTCGGCCTCAGTATATCGCAGGGCCCTCATCATGTCTGAATAGTTTCTGATCCAGACCGAGCGGGCATCAGGTGATCTGTAGCCTCTTATCTTCTCACCGTCGATATTCAGTTCAAGGAGATCCTGTTCAAGGAAACGGCTTATTCTGGGAATAAGCTCATCAAATGCCGGAATTCCAGTTCTGACGTACATTACCGGGCTTTTAAGTTGGTTTGATGGCGTTAAAATTAACAATTAATTTGCTTGATCCGCCGGGGCCTCTCCATTTTCTTCATCCCTTCCCTCCTCTTCCTGCTCCTCCTTTTCATAAAACGGCACCGGACGCTGCGGGCCCTCCCGGCGATACCAGAAGGCCAGTATCACTCCTGCCGCCGCCCCCAGCATGTGCGACTCCCAGGAGATATCAAACCTCAGTCCCGGGAAGATACCCCATACCATCTCACCGTAGAGAAATACAACCAGCAGTGAGAGCCCCATCAGCGGTATGTGCCTGCGGATTATCCCGCTGACAAAGAGGAATGCGAGCAGTCCGTAGACAATGCCGCTTGCCCCTATGTGCCATGCCGGCCTGCCGGTGAGCCATACCGTCAGCCCGGTGAAGAGGGTGACCATCAGGAGAACTCTGAAGGCTACCTGTGAATAGAAATAGAACAAAGCGGTTCCGAGTATGAACAGAGGCAGTGAGTTGTTGACCAGGTGTCGTATCCCTGAATGGATGAACGGCGAGGTGATCACACCGGTAAGGGTCGCCGGCCTGCCGGGATAGATGCCGAGGAAATGGAAGTCGGTGCCGAACAGGTATGAGGCCCCCATCACCAGCCACATAAAAGCCACCATCAGGAAGGGTATCAGCATGGCCAGCAGCAACCGCTTTCTCTCTGTGGCGGCAGCAGGAACTCCCGTATTTGGATCCTCAGCTGAGATGGCCACTAACTGTCACGTCCGGGATAGATAATACCCGCCTGCCTGCGTATCTCATCAAGCGTGCGTGCCAGGGCCAGGCTGAATGAGTGCGGAACCACATCACTCTCAGTCATGCCATGCTCCAGGCAACTCATCACCTCGGCAGCCTCATACTGGTAGCCATGAGCCGGCGGGGTGAAGACCCGGTCATCATGATCGCCCGGAGTCTCAATGATCAGATGCTGATGCCGTTCACGGTCACGCTTCAGTGTCAGATTTCCCTTTTCGCAGAACAATTCGGTTGAGATGCCTCCCATATTTGCAAATGAGCAATAGGCTTCAGCCATCCGTCCGTCACCGTAACGGAATATCACGGCAGTGCTCTCGTCTGCCCCGGTTTGAGAAAGGACAGAGGTGGCCATGACTGATTCAGGTTCACCCATGAACCTGAGTATATCCATCACCGGGTAAATGCCCACATCAAGCAGCGCACCACCGCCTAATGAGATATTGTAAGTACGTCGGTCAGGGTCATAGGGCGAGACAAAGGCGAACTTTCCCCTGATATGCTGCACCCTGCCCAGCTTGCCGCTTTGCAGAAGCTCCTCAGCCTTGATGTAAGATGGCTGAAACGGGGGCCACAACGCCTCCATAAGAAAAAGCTTCCTCTCCTCAGCCTCCCGTATCATGAGAGCAGTCTCGGCAGCATTCAGTGACATGGGTTTCTCGCAAAGCACATGCTTGCCACTTCGCAGTGCCTTGAGCACATTCTCCTTATGGCTGGAGTGAGGAGTGGCAATGTAAACCACCTCCAGTTCAGGGTCAGCCAGCATATCGGCATCACTGCCATAAAACTTCCTGAACCCGTATTCAGCGGCAAACTTCGCAGCCTTGTCCAGATCAAGCGACCCGACAGCATGAAGACGTGCATGATCCAGCAACATCAGTGCCCGGGTAAACTTATGGGCAATATTGCCCGTTCCCAGAATTCCCCAGTTATATGCTTTCATAACTCTAATTTTCTATAAAGTTATCAAATTCCCGGAGAAATCAGTGGCAAAGTCAGCTTTGTTATTTAGGGTTTTCGCAGGTGAGGAATCCTTTTCCGGAATGGGTTCAGATAAAAAAATTTCATTTTTTACTACTATGTGTTGCATAGTATTATTATTAATATATATATTTGCAGTATCATATTAGTTTGTATCGGAAGGTACCTTAGAATATATGCCATGAAAATTACAGTCAACATCAATCTCGGGGGATACGCATTCAATGTGGATGATGATGCCTACGAGGGTCTCAGGCTCTATATGAAGAGTCTTGAAAAGAAGTTTGCCGGCGAGCCGGGTGCAGCTGAAATCATGTCAGACATCGAGGGTCGCATCGCCGAGCTCTTCAGGATGAGGCTGAGTGCCTACAAGCAGGTGATCACCATGAAGGATGTGGAGGAGGTGATGGCCATTCTTGGCTCGCCTGAGGTGATCAGCGGTGACGAGAGGGAGGAGGAGCCTGCGGCCGGCAGGCGTCAGAGACGCATGTACCGTGACCCCGACAACCGTGTCATCGGCGGGGTCTGCGGTGGTATCGCCGCTTACCTCGACTGGGACCCGGTCATCGTGCGTGTCATCTTCGCCCTGCTGATCTTCGCCGGGGGATTTGGGCTGGCTCTCTACGGCATCCTGTGGATAGTGTTGCCCGAGGCACGTACAACGGCGCAGAAGCTCGAGATGCGCGGAGACCCGGTAACCATTGAGAATATCAAGGATGCGGTGAAGCAGGAGTTCGAGACGGTGAAGAAGAAGATGAATATATGAACTCTGCCCGCCGCCGGAATGCAATGAGAAAGGAGCTGATATGAATAGTGACAACACAAAGGCACAGATGCGCCGGGGGATACTGGAGTACTGCATTCTTGCAATACTCTCGAGGAACTCATGCTACGCCGTAGACATCATAAATGAGCTGAAGAAGGCTGAGGTTATCGTTGTTGAGGGCACCCTTTACCCGCTGCTCACCCGGCAGAAGAATGCAGGCCTTCTCAGTTACCGCTGGGAGGAGTCGCCCCAGGGACCGCCCAGGAAATACTACGAACTGACCGAGCTGGGCCGGATCTATCTCAATGAGCTTGACAGGGCATGGAGTGACCTGGTGGCTTCAGTTAACCGGATACGCAACGGAGAAGAGCAGTCATGAAGAAGACACTTGAGATCAACCTGGCCGGACAACTGTTCCGCATTGACGAGGACACCCTTGCGATACTGAAAAGATACCTTGACCATGTCACCGCCCGTTTTGGCAGCGAGCCCGGAGGAGAGGAGACCCTGCAGGATATTGAGGCACGCATTGCCGAGATCTTCGGCGGCGGGGGCGACCCTCCCACCCTTATCTCAAAGGAGATGGTGAGCAACATGATCAGCATCATGGGAGCACCTGAGGAGTACTATGAGACCACCCCGCCGCCAGCCGGTCAATCCGCCCGGGTCAGGAAACCGATGTATGATCCCAATACCCCCTCTGCCAGGCTGGGCAGAGAGCTCTCTGCATTCTTCACCGCTTTCGGGAAGGGAGTCTCCGCCATAATGAAGATTGTAGCCGTTGTGGTCGGATTCGCGCTAACCCTGTCAGGCTTCCTGCTATTCTTCCTGTTTGCCCTACTGATCTTCTTCAGTGACACCGCCTTCCTTATGCCGGCGATAAAGCCCGCCATCACAGACAGTCATCTGCTGTTCAGCATTCTTCTCAACAATACACCGGTCTGGCCGCTTCTCATCCTTGCGGCCATGGTCATCCTGATCCCGCTTGCTGCCATCACATGGCTGGGAGTCAAGCTGATATTCAGCATAAAAAGCCGCTACAGGGTGGCCGGTATTGTCACCTTCCTGGTGTGGATAGCCTCGCTGTGTGCGCTGGCCATACTGCTTGGCCTGCAGCTGCCGGCCTATGCCAACCACCGTACCGCCGTCGAGAGCAGCAGCGCCAGTCCCTCCCCGGATACGGTGTGGATCGCCGCGATGAAACAGCGCTCCTATCTCGAGTATGACAGATACGCATCTGCCGAAGGCGCCAAATTCTTCCTCAACGAGCAGGAAAAGCGGCTCAGCGGGTCGGTCTGGTTCAATATCTATTCCAATGAGAAGGACTCGTCTGCCCAGGTGACCGTCAGGAAAAGGGCCTACGGAGCCTCAGCAGAGGAGGCGCACCGCAATGTCAGACAGGTGGAATATGAGTGGATATTCTCAGGTGATACACTCTATCTCGACGAGTACTACTCACTGCCGGCAGGCGCCTTCTGGAACGGGTCGCAGGTGACGGTCAGCCTCAGCCTGCCAGAGGGAACCCATGTTATGGCAGTTCCCGGGATCAATCCAGACATGTTCCGCCACATTTATGGTGACGCAGGCGCCGAAGGGTGGCAGATACGCGACGGGCGGTTGCAGCCGCTGAAATAAGATCCTGATCAACTATCATCCATAGTCTGCTCTTCACAATCCCGGCCTGAACAGCCGGGATTTTTCTGCCCTTTTCGTTTTTTTAGTACATTTGACCGCCTATCTCAGCCACAGATGACCATCACTGCGGAGAACATCATTCTGATTGGTTCAGTCCTGGTCTTTATCAGCGTACTGGCCGGCAAGACCTCATTCCGCATAGGTGTACCGACTCTGATCTTCTTCCTTGCCATAGGCATGCTTGCCGGCTCGGAAGGGATAGGACGCATCCAGTTCAATGACCCCGGTGTTGCCCAGTTCATCGGTATCGTTGCCCTCAACTTCATCCTCTTCTCCGGAGGTTTTGAGACCGACTGGCAATCGGTCAGGCCGGTCATGTGGCAGGGGATCTCACTTTCCGTACTGGGAGTGTTACTGACCGCCCTCTCCCTCGGTCTCTTCGTTTACTGGATGACCGATTTCACAATCTATGAGGCGCTCCTGCTCGGATCAATCGTTTCATCAACCGATGCCGCTGCCGTCTTCTCGATACTGCGGTCGAAAAGCCTCGCCCTGAAAGGTCATATCAGACCCACCCTCGAGTTTGAGAGCGGAAGCAACGACCCGATGGCCTATATCCTGACCATCGTCTTTATAAGCCTGATACAGAGTGGCAATCAGTCAGTGTGGTCAGCCCTGCCGATGTTCTTCACACAGCTGCTCTTGGGAGGAGCATTCGGTTTTCTCTTCGGGGTGGCAAGCAAATTTATAATCAACCATATCAAACTTGACTATGAGGGGCTCTATCCGGTACTCTCCATAACCCTCATGATGCTCACCTACTCGGTAACGACCGCACTCTACGGCAACGGATTCCTTGCAGTATACATTTCTGCCATCTACCTCGGCAACCAGGATCTGCTTCACAAGCGGACCATCATGAAGATGTTTGACGGGCTGGCCTGGCTGATGCAGATCATACTCTTCGTGGTGCTGGGGCTGCTGGTCACACCGAGCCATATCGTACCGGTTATAGGCACCGGTATGCTGATATCCGGCTTTCTCATTATCGTTGCCCGGCCGCTAAGTGTATTCCTGATCCTGCTGCCCTTCAGACTGAAGAACAGGGTCAGGCTCTTCATCTCATGGGTAGGCCTGCGCGGCGCCGTACCTATAGTCTTTGCCACCTACCCGCTGATGGCCGGACTCGAGAAGGCAGAGATGATCTTCAACATAGTGTTCTTCATCTCGCTCACCAGTGTGCTGATTCAGGGAACCTCGGTACCCATGGTGGCCAAGCTGCTGCATGTCTCACTGCCTGCACGTGTGAAGAGTGTCACCCCTGCCGACATACTGCTCTCCGAGCCGATCAGCTCGGAGCTGGCAGAGTTCACAATCGATCCGCAGCACAAGGTGTCAGGGATGAAGATAATTGATCTGGGCTTCCCCCAGAATGCCCGTATCGCGCTGATTAAGAGGCAGAAGGAGTATGTTATCCCGGATGGAATGACCGTTCTCGAACCGGGCGATAAGCTCCTGGTACTGGCCGGCAACAGGGATATCCTCGAGACGGTGAACGAGTGCCTCACTGCACAAAAGGCCGGGAGAAAGAAGCTCTGAACCTGTATCAAAGCCTCTGTCATAAACATTTAGCTCTTCCGGTTGTTGCATTTGCAGGGAGCTCCCCGGCCGGTCAGCCCTGTTGCTGGGGATCAAATGGCATATAAATCAACAAGATAAAGTTACAAACATGAACAACGCTATCTATTCAATTCAAAGGCCTGTAAACGAACCCCTGATCTCCTATGCTCCGGGCACTGCTGAACGTGCAGAGCTGGAGAAGGAGCTGAAGAGGCTCTCTTCGGAGACTATTGAGATTCCGCTGATCATCAATGGCAGAGAAGTCAGGACAGGCGACACCGGCAAGGTGGTGATGCCCCACGATCACCGTCATGTGCTTGCCACCTACCATATGGCGGGCAGGAAAGAGGTGGAAGATGCCATTGTGGCGGCCATGCAGGCCAAGGAGGCCTGGATGTCCATATCATGGGTCGAGAGAGCCTCGCTCATGCTCAAGGCAGCTGAGCTGCTCTCAAAAAAGTACCGCTACACCATCGTGGCGGCAACCATGCTGGGGCAGAGCAAGAGTGTGCAGCAGGCTGAGATTGAGGCAGCCTGCGAGACGATAGACTTCCTCAGGTTCAACTCCTACTTTGCAGGAGAGATCTATGAAGAACAGCCAGCCTCGGGCACTGACCAGCTCAACCGGGTTGAGTACCGGCCACTGGAGGGGTTTGTCTATACCATCACGCCCTTCAACTTCACAGCCATCGCCTCCAACCTCAACATGTCGGTGGCCCTGATGGGAAACACCACCGTATGGAAGCCTGCAACCACCTCGCTGCTCTCCAGCTGGATACTGATGAAGGTGTTCATGGAGGCGGGACTGCCTGACGGGGTGGTGAACTTCCTGCCCGGCAAAGGATCGGTGATCAGTTCGGTGACCATGAGTCACCCTGACCTGGGAGGGATCCATTTCACCGGCTCCAACGGCACCTTCAACGGTCTGTGGAAGCAGGTTGCGGAAAACCTTGCAAATTACAAGTCATATCCCAGGATAGTGGGCGAGACCGGAGGAAAGGATTTCATAGTTGTACACCCGTCGGGCGATCCGCTGGCTGCGGCAACAGCCATCACCCGGGGATCTTTCGAATATCAGGGGCAGAAGTGCTCGGCCTCATCAAGGGCCTATATCCCCAGGTCGCTCTGGCCCGCCTTATCGGCGCACCTGAAAAAACAGCTCGGCGAGCTGAAGACGGGGGATCCGGCTGACTTCACCACATTCATGAACGCAGTGATAGATGAAAAGGCGTTTGACAGCATCACCAGGTATATAGGGCTGGCGGCAGACTCACCCGAGTGCACCATATTTCATGGCGGCAAGAGTGACAAGAGCAAAGGATACTTCATCGAGCCAACAGTAGTACTCACCACAAATCCGAAGTTTATCACCATGCAGGAGGAGATCTTCGGCCCGGTTATCACCATCTATCTCTATGAAGATGAGAGGTATGATGAGATACTGCGGCTGGTTGACGAGACCTCGCCCTACGGCCTCACCGGGGCGGTCTTCTCCACTGACCGCCAGGCGCTGGTGAAGGCGTGCCGGGTGCTGCGCTTTGCTGCCGGCAACTTCTACTACAATGACAAGCCCACCGGGGCGATGGTCGGGCTGCAGCCCTTCGGCGGGGCCAGGGCCTCAGGTACCAATGACAAGGCCGGCGGGAAGCTGAACCTTCTCAGGTGGGTGTCTCCACGCACCATCAAGGAGACATTCCTGCCGCCCACCGACTTCAGGTATCCCTACATGGGATAGAGGCGGCAGGTCCGTCAGAGGATTACTACCCGGAGATACTCCCCCCGGTCGCCGGCCAGGATATACACTCCCGCCGGCAGCCGGCCGGTATCGATGATGTCGGTATCACGCTCGCGGTGTACGACAATGCCGGATGAGTTGATGAGGCTCCAGTCGCCGCTCCTGCTCATCCTGATGGCACCGCGGGGTGCGGGATTGGGCCAGGCGCGCAGCTCCTCTTCCCCTGTGACACGGCCTGAAGAGGTGATGGTGTTTGATCTCCCGGGAGTGGCTGCCGGCAGGAAGATTATCTCCGGCGAGCCGTCACTCCTCCTGCCCATGCTTACATCCTCCTGCTGCGGGCCGAACGTTATGGTGTCAACCACCTGTCCGCCGGAGGTGTAGATGCCGATCTCCTCTCCTCCCTTGCTGAGCTTGAACGGTGCATGGTTGCTGCCTGCCGCAGGATTGCCGTCAGCCCAGATGAGAAGGAACTCCCCTGCTTTCAGGGTCTCCTGCGGCATCTGCCACATCAGGGGCTCCCTGAAGCTGTCAGTCAGGAAGAGACCGCCCAGGAAAACATCAGCGGTGTCACCGTTCCATATCTCCACCCAGTCACTGTACTTGCCGTTCTCATCGGCTATCGTCTTCTTGTTCTCGGCCATAAACTCATTGATAAAGAGTCGTGGAACAATGCCGGCGACCGGATCGATCACCACCGGGTCGCAAGGCATCAGTGCAGTTCTGCCTTCAGCATCGGCAGCCATGACCCGGTAGCGAAGCTCAGCACTCTCATCAAGGCCATCAAGTGATGCGGTGAATAAACCGTTTCCGTCGCCGGTCATGATCTCCTGCAGCTGGGGGCCTCCTGCCACGGAAAAGAGCAGCGTAACGTCCACCGGCAGGGCAGCCGCCTCAACAAAGGCAGAGAGATGGACCGGCTCTCCTGCCGTGCGGCGGTGGGTGATGTACCTGATGACGGGAGCGGGTGAAACCGGCTCGAGCTGACTCTCCATCGAGGCCTTCCTGGCTTCAAGGAACGGGAAGATACCCTGCTTCACATGCGCACCGGCAGCCATGGTGAAGGAGTTCAGGAAGTGATCATGCGTGTATCCGTAATCGAGAGGGTACCAGGGATCACTGGCGACGTGTGGTGAGATCATCGCCTTGCGTGCCTGTACCGCCAGCATGAGCGAATCGAGGTCTATCACCCAGCCAATCAGCTCCGACGCATAAAAGGTGAAGCGGTCTCTCAGCTCCGGAGTATTGATGATGCGCTGGTAGAGCGGCCTCTGCTGGTCACCTCCCGGATGCCATGCATAGATATTTCTCGTTGCCCAGTCAATGCCCATCCAGTCAATGCCGAAGGTGTTGTCAACATCATAGGGGATATATTCAAACTTTCCGGTGAGGGGGTTGTGATAGAGATAGTAATTGTTCTTGTTATATATGTAGCCATCCCAGTCGCCGCAAAAGATCTGTACCGCCATCACCCGGAGATAGTCCCAGACATTGAATACCCTGTCCAGATCACACAAAAGCCTGTCAACGGACGAGTTGTGCAGCACCCCGATAAATCCGGCCAAGTCAGAGAAATCATTCTCCTGCTTGTTTGTTTTCAGCTCATAGGTCCACCTGGTACCATCCCACAGTTTATAGCTGTCAGGATCGGGCCCCCGGTATGCCAGGTCGGCCGGGTAGAGGCACTTGTAGAGATTGCCTCGCTTGCTGCCGAATCGTGAAAGGGCAAACTCCTCATCAATGTGTTCAACATTGACATAAACCCCGTGGTAATTGCCATTGATGAAAACCATAACGTGGTTGGCACGCGGTGCGGCAATGCCAAACCTGCGAAGGATATCCCACATGATTTTCGAGCGCATCACCGAAGGGTCATTGTGCTCTCCGTTGAGGTTCATCTTCTCGACGCCATAATATTGACCACCCTGGGTGAATGCATTGAACGAGACCTTGAATGATTTCTTTAGTGCGTACCGCGAAGTATTGCCCCTCAGCCTGAATCCGACGGGGTAAATGGTATCACGCACGTTGCCGTTGTCAAACACGAAGGTTGCACGAAACTCCCTGTTACTCTCCGGGTTGGCATAGATCCATGCCAGCGTGTCAGGATTGATGGTGATATAGACCGAGGGTACAACCGTATCAACGAAAAGCTCTCCGTTTTCAGGAAATGAAGGCTGAGCACGGGCAGCCGCGGCAATGCCATACAGCAGCAGCAAAAGGGTAACTATTCTGTTCATATCGCAATATTAATCAAATTAATACCTTTAGGTTCCGGAAAGAGGGCATTTCCCATGAGAGCAGCACTTAAACTTTCAGATGGCGTGGTCACACTCAGGAGATTCAGGCGGGGTGACAGATCCCGGATGGCTGAGATCTGTGACAATGAGAGGGTGGCAGCCTGCCTGCGTGACGCCTTTCCCTCTCCCTACAGCGAACAGGATGCCGCACGCTATATCTCGGCAACTCTCAGGGAGAGCCCCTGCATGAGCTTTGCCATAGAGTCCGGGGGTGAATATGTCGGCAATATCGGCCTTGTCAGGCAGGAGGATGTTTACCGGCTGAGTGCCGAGCTGGGCTATCTCATCGGTGAGCCCTGGTGGAACAGAGGCATAGCAACCCGTGCCGTGAACCTGATATGTGAATATGGCTTCGGCAGGCTGGGCCTTATCCGCATCTACTCAGGGGTCTTTTCGTTCAACACAGCATCACAGCGGGTACTTGAGAAGTGTGGCTTTGTCAGGGAGGCAGTGCTTAGATCTGCCGTTATCAAAAACGGGCAGATATATGATGAGTACCGCTATGCAAGGTTCATTGAACCCCCGTCGGGGTGAGATGACTCCTCCCCGGCCCGGGGTAGCAGAACATCGCCGCCGGCAATCTCTAAAGCTTCTCCAGAGCTTCCTGCAGCTTCTCTCCCACCTCGGCGGCAATCTGAGACACCGTCTCATTCCTGACGGCCAGCATGGCGTCGGCAGGATTGACTGCTGCCACCTCAATACTGTTTTCACCCTGTTCTATGACCAGCACGTTGCAGGGCAGCATCACCCCGATCTTATCTTCGGCCTGCAGGGCACGGTACGAATAGGCCGGATTGCATGCACCCAGGATGCGGTATCGCTTGAAGTCGATTCCCAGTTTACCCTTGATCTTCTCATGCAGATCGACCTCTGAAACGATACCAAACCCCTTTGCTGACAGGGCTCCGGTCACCTTCTCCACTGCCGTGTCAAAAGAGGTTGCCAGCGTTTTTGTAAAGTAGTATGCCATGGTTATCTGTTTATGTGTTTTACTTCATTCGGGCAATGGTTAAACAACTGCCCGACGAAATGGTTCCCCGCGGGGGCTTCGGGCCCGGGCAGTAAATGAAAAAAGCCGGCTGAAGGCCGGCCGGGCAGTTGACCCACCTGGGCTCGAACCGAACCGAACGTGAAGAAATTGCCCGGTGGGCAATTTTAGTGAGGTCTCAGACTGCCGCGGGGGCTTCGGGCCCGGGCAGAAAATGAAAAAAGCCGGCTGAAGGCCGGCCGGACAGTTGACCCACCTGGGCTCGAACCAGGACTCTGCGGAACCAAAATCCGTCGTGTTACCAATTACACCATGGGTCAGCATGCGCCTGAAAGGCACAGCAAAAATAGCTAATTTTTCAGATTATCAGGTCTGTTCCGTCTCGTAAAAGGTGAACGGACAATCAATGAACGAATGGATTATCTGACCCAGTTCATACTGATCATCGTCACCCTTCTCATAATACCAGTCAATTGAGATCATCTCCCTCACATTGCGGTAGAGGGCGAGCCGCTTGACGATGGCATAGACCCATTTTGTCGATGCGGTATTGATAAAGTCAAAGGCAAAGACAACGCGGGTACGGACCTCAGTCTGTTCGGTATAGGCTGCCACCCACTCCTCCAGCGGCCGGTAGAACTCGGTTGAATTCTCTGCTATTGAGCGGCCACGGATCTCAAGATGCCCTTCAAGGAAGAGAACCTTAGGCGTAACCTTTGTGGGTTCGATTTTAATAATTTTCAGTTCCATATCGTTTCAGGACAATACCTGATCCCGTCCGTCCGAAAAGGCAAAAATAACAAAACAATGTCCGATTCTCCTCCCTTTTCAGAGATTTTCAGAATCCCTTGAAAAGAGTGTCAGCTCACCCTGCTCCCAGAGGGTAGGGTGCTCTGCATCAAACCTGCCCACTATTGCCTGCATGATGGTCCGGCGCATGAAGTCCGACTTGCTCCTTACCCTGTACCGCCTGCAGTAGATGGTGAGTGCCCTTGCCTCACGTTCATTCAACCTGAGAGTAAGAGTGGTTGTCCTCTTTGCCCTGTCACCGTTAACCGGTACGCGTCTCAATTCCGCTGAACATTTTATGCTAAAGTAGCCCTCACGCCCATTTTATGCAGCGCCGGAGCATCAGACTTATTAACAGCGCTTTTTAGCCGGGCCGTCAAACTTCTGATACCCAGGAGGCTAGCCTTTTAATAAGTATCAGAGCCTGTTGATTGCATTCAGGTCAGCGAAGGCCTCCTTAAGCCTGGCAATGAAGTACTCCTCTCCCTTGCGGAGCCAGACCCGCGGGTCATAGTACTTCTTGTTGGGCTTATCCTCGCCTTCCGGATTACCAACCTGCCCCTGCAGGTAATCTCTCTTCGCCTCGTAGTAGTCGCGTACACCGGACCAGAAAGCCCACTGCATGTCGGTGTCAATATTCATCTTTATTGCTCCGTACTTTATGGCCTCGGTTATCAGGTGTTTCTCTGATCCTGAGCCGCCATGGAATACGAAGTTGACCGGGTTGGGTCCGGTGTTGTATTTTTTCCGGATATACTCCTGTGAGTTGCCCAGTATCTCCGGCCTGAGGACTACGTTGCCGGGCTTGTAGACACCATGTACGTTACCGAATGAGGCTGCTATGGTGAAGTTGTGCGATACCTTCATCAGCTCCTCCCATGCGTAGGCCACCTCTTCAGGCTGTGTATAGAGTCTTGAGCTGTGGACGCCGGTATTGTCAACCCCGTCCTCTTCACCGCCGGTTATGCCCAGCTCTATCTCAAGGGTCATGCCCAGCTTGTCCATGCGCGCAAGATACTTTTTGCTGATCTCAATATTTTCCTTTAGCGGTTCTTCCGAGAGGTCAAGCATATGAGAACTGAAAAGTGGCTTACCGTTGGTCTCGAAGAACTCCTCTCCTGCATCCAGCAGGCCATCGACCCATGGCAGGAGCTTGCGGGCGGCATGATCGGTATGAAGAACGACCGGCACCCCGTAATACTCGGCAACATTATGTACATGCAGTGCTCCTGAAATAGCGCCTGCTATGGCGCCTGTCTGGTTCTCCTTGGTCAGCCCCTGACCGGCAAAGAAATGAGCACCACCATTGGAAAACTGGATGATGACCGGCGAGTTGACCTCACGGGCAGTTTCAAGCACTGCATTCACTGAGTCGGTACCGATAACATTGACAGCCGGGATGGCAAAATCATTCCGGTTGGCATAGTCAAAAAGATTTTTAACATCCTCACCTGAGATTACCCCCGGTTTGAGATTAGGCTTACTGATACTCATGATCTTATGATTTTAATTAATAGTTACGTGTCTGACAAAACAAATATAGCTAAAAATAGGTGTCACAATCATGTGCGCCGGAAAATGCAGCGTCACACTAATTTTACAGTCGTTAGATATTGCCCGAATAGCTATCTTCGTAAACTCAATCAATGCTGCCGGAAAAGAGATGAAAAGAAGAATTACCCTCCTGGGCCTGGCTCTTCTGCTGAGCCAGCTCACCCTGCTCTCCCAGCCCAGGGCATGGACGCTGGAGGAGTGCATTTCATATGCCCTGCAGAACAATATCCGCATCAAGCAGCAGGAGATTATGGCTGAATACCGGAGTGCTGCCCTTGAGCAGTCAAAGCTCAACCTTCTGCCAACCCTCAACGGGAGCGCGTCACACAATTACGCCTTCGGGCGGGCGCTTGATGAGACAACCTACGAATTCACCGAGAATGAGAAGGTGCAGTCGAATAATTTCTATGTGGGAAGCAGTGTCACCCTCTACAGGGGGCTGGTAAACTACAACACCATCAGGAAGAACAGGTATGAGGTACTGGCCGGAGAGCAGGATCTGGCGCAGTTCAGGGACGATATATCACTCAATGTGGCACTGGCCTATCTTCAGATACTGCTCAACCGTGAGCTGGTCAGTGCCACCGGTGCGCAGGTCGAGCTGACCAGGCAGCAGATAGACCGTACCCGCAAGATGGTTGATGCCGGCAGCCTGGCCAGGGGCAACCTCCTCGAGATAGAGGCACAGGCAGCCCGCGAGGAGCTTCAGCTGGTCAACATGCGTAACCAGCTCACCCTCTCGCTGCTTAACCTGGCACAGATGCTAGAACTGCAGAACAGTGACGACTTTGATATTGCTGTCCCGGTCATCACCGTCAGGGATGAGGTTGTCAGCGGCAGCCCTGCAACCATCTTTGCCATTGCCGAGAAGACACGGCCCGAGATACTGAGTGCCGAATACAAGCTTCGCAGCGCCGAGTTCGACCTCGCCATTGCCAGGGGCAACAGGGCCCCGAGGCTGTCACTGGGTACGTCAGCCTCGACCGGTTACTCAGACAAGAGGCTCAAACCCATTACCAGGGCCCCGTACCCCTTCAGCGAGCAGATCCATGACAACCTCAACTACGGGGTAGGCTTCACACTGAACATCCCGGTCTTCAACGGATGGCAGGTCAACACCGGGATCCGTAACTCAAAGCTGGGTATCGAGAACTCAAGATACGCACTTGAGAACACCAGGAAGCAGCTCTGGAAAAATATCCAGCAGGCATATACCGATGCCGGAGGGGCCCTGAAGAAGTACCATGCCAGCGAAAAGGCGGTCGCATCGATGGAGGAGGCTTTCCGCCATGCCGAACAGAGACTGGGAGTGGGTATGTCCACCGCTGTTGAATACAACCAGTCGAAGACACAGCTTCTCAATGCACAGAGCGAGATGGCACAGGCAAAGTATGAGTATGTCTTCAAGACCAAGGTGCTTGACTTTTACCGCGGCATTCCGCTCACTCTCGAACATATTGCCATCGTGGCTCAATAATAGCAAAAAAGCATCATTCAATGAAAGATAACCGATTACTCAAGATCCTGGCTGCTATCGTCATCCTGCTGCTCATTCTGGCCATTGTCGGCAAGAAGGCGGGCTGGTTCGGCAAGGAAGCCGCCGTAAAGGTTGCCACGGAGAAGGCGGCCCTGAGCACCATTGTGGAAAGTGTAACGGGCAATGGCAAGATCCAGCCTGAAACAGAAGTGAAGATCAGCCCTGACGTCTCGGGTGAGATTGTCGAGCTCACCGTCAGGGAGGGTGACTTCGTGCAGAAAGGCGCACTGCTCTTCAAGATCAAGCCTGAGATCTACATCTCGGCCCGCGACCGCGCCGCTGCAACCCTCAACTCGACCAGGGCGAGGCTGGCACAGGTTGAGGCACAGCTGATACAGGCTGAGCTGGCTTACAACAGGAGCAAGCGGCTCTATGAGGAGAACACTATCTCACAGTCTGACTTCGAGCAGGTTGAGTCGCAGTACAAGATAGCCAGGGCAGAGAAGGAGAGTGCCGAGTATTCGGTAAAAAGCTCCGAGGCATCCCTGAAGGAGGCCAATGAGAGCCTGGCCAAGACCACCGTCTATGCACCGATGACAGGCACCATCTCCAGCCTCCTGGTTGAAGTGGGCGAACGGGTTGTCGGTGCCAACATGATGACCGGTACCGAAGTGCTCAGGGTGGCTGACCTGAACCGGATGGAGGTGGTGGTTGACGTGAATGAGAATGACATCATCAAGGTCAATATGGGCGATACCGCCCTGGTTGAGGTTGACGCCTATCCTGACCTTGATTTCAAGGGAGTGGTCACCGAGATAGCCAACTCGGCAAGCACCCTGGGCAGCAGCTCTGACCAGGTGACCAACTTCAAGGTCAGGATACTGATACTGAAGGAGTCTTACCGGGAGCTGGTAACAGATAGAAATCCCAGTCCCTTCAGGCCCGGTATGTCGGCCTCAGTCGACATTTATACCGGCACGCGGAACAATGTATGCAGTGTGCCTATCCAGGCGGTCACCACCCGCACCGACACCACCAATGCCGATCCCGCATCAAGGGACAAGCAGCGCACCCTGGTCTTCATTGCCGCAGACGGATATGCGCTTGCACGCGATGTGAAGACCGGCATACAGGACAATGTGAATATCGAGATAGTGAGCGGCCTCACCGTGGGTGAAGAGGTGGTATCGCAGCCCTTCAGTGCGATATCGAAGAAACTCTCAGACTCTACCCGCATAGAGGTGGTCGACAAGGATGTGCTCTTCGAAACCGGCAAGAAGAAAAAGTGACTGCCACGGTTCAAATGATCCTTTGCATCGAAACTGCCACTGATGTCTGCTCTGCCGCACTATGTAACGATACCATGGTCACAGACAGTGAGACGGCCCCGCAGGGAATGTCACACGCCTCACAGCTCACCGTAATCATCGGGCGACTTCTTGAGCGAAACCATATCAGTGCCGCTGACCTGGCTGCAGTTGCAGTCAGCAAGGGGCCCGGTTCATATACCGGACTGCGGATAGGCGTCTCGGTAGCCAAGGGCATCGCATACGGTGCAGGTACAGCCCTGTTGGGAATAGATACGCTGGAAGCCATGTGCAGCGGCTTTATCGCACTCAATCCCGGGGTGGCAGACACAACGGTGCTGCTCTGCCCCATGATAGATGCGCGACGGATGGAGGTCTATAATGCCATCTTCACCGCCGGTGGCGTGAAGGTGAAGGAGACAGCCGCAACAGTGATAGAAGCCAGCTCGTTCAGAGACGTGCTCGACAAACAGGAGATGATCTTTTTCGGGAACGGGTCGGAGAAGTGCAGCACCCTGATCACACATCCCAACGCACGCTTTATTCCGGGCTTCCGCCTGTCGGCATCATATTTGCACAAGCCGTCAGTAAATGCACTGAGGAATAAGCTTTTTGAAGATGTCGCATACTTTGAACCCTACTACCTCAAAGAGTTCATCGCCACCACTCCCAGAAAGCTGCTTCCCTGAAAACCGTTTCTGACGATGAAAAAGAGAGTTGTGACTGCACTGATCCTCACTGCTGCAGCCCTGCTTGCCGCCGGTGCGCAGAACCAGCCCTACCTGCCGGGCGAGAAAGTGTCATACCAGATAAGATATGGCATCATCGGCAGCGGCGTGGCCTCCCTCGAGCTCACCGAAGGCTTCTACAAGGGGGTACCGGTATGGCATGCAGTCATGTCAGGTCAGACAACCGGTATAGCCGATGCCCTTTACAGGGTACGGGACCGGTATGAGAGCTACATCAACCCCGCTGATGACCTCCCGCTCTTCTCAATACGCAACATCCAGGAGGGGCGCTACCGAAAGTACAATGAGGTTGAGTTCGACCATTCCACCCGGCGCGATTCGGTAATGGTCTTCAGTGACCTCTCCGGCAGACATACCGGCCCCAAAGGGCTGCTTGACATCATATCCTCGCTCTACTGGTTCAGGAAGTACTACCTGGCCAACGGCGGGGAACCGGTAGCCGGTAAGACATATACCATGCTGACATGGTTTGCCGACGAGCTCTATCCGATAACACTAAAATACAAGGGAAAAGAGACGATCAGGCTGAAGGGGAGCCGCATCATCTGCTACCGCTTCCATCCCGTGACAGAGGTGGGAAGGGTCTTCAAAACCGAAGAGGATATGAGCATGTGGTTCACCGCCGATGAAAATTTTTTACCGGTTAAAAT
>CAZAVK010000006.1:0-128503 GCA_964488645.1 uncultured Rikenella sp.
ACATTACAGCCTGTAACTGCATATAAAAACGGGACTCACAAAATCGCCACTGGCCATATTGCCGGCCGTTACCAGCAATTTTGGAAAATCTTCCAAGAAATATTGTTTCCTAATATGGAAACTATTATCTTTGCACAAAATAGCAAACAGTGACTGAAAGATTTAAAGTCCGTTTCTTAGAAGAGGCTGCAGAATTTCTTGACGGTCTTGATGGAAAAGCCAGAGAGAAAATCATTTACAATGTCCGTAAAGCGCAAGTAATAAATGATAAATCACTCTTCAGGAAGCTTTCTGGTGAAACATGGGAATTCAGGACTTTATTCAATCAAGCACATTACAGGTTATTTGCTTTCTGGGACAAATCTGACAAACCTGATACCGTGGTAGTATCAACTCACGGAATCGTAAAGAAAACAGATAAAACTCCAAAAAAAGAGATTGAAAAGGCAGAAAAAGTGAGATTACAATACTTTGAACAAAAAACTCAAAAGCGATGAAAAAGGGAGAAATGAAGACATACAGCCTTGAGGAGATTACTGATAAGCATATCGGTAAGCGTGGTACTCCTAACAGAGAAGCATTTGAGAATGAACTTCGTCTTGACTTACTTGGAGAAGCTATTAAAAAAGCCAGAAAAGAACGCAATCTGACACAAGAAGAGCTTGGAAAGCTTGTCGGTGTTCAGAAAGCTCAAATCTCAAAGCTTGAAAACAGCTTGACCGATGCCAGGTTTGAGACTATATTGAAAGTTTTCAAAGCCTTAAATGCTAAAATTAACTTCAATATAGAGTTAATGGACCAAACGGTAAGAATAGCCTAGAAAAAAACTGCTGGTAACAGGTCGGTATATGTCATTTGCTTTTCCGCAACGCGAGAATCTTCTGACTAAAGAGGACTGCTTTGTGGTAAGCGGTACGGCCCGCCCCGCTCCCGCGGGGCACTTCCGCCAGCTGGCGGACCAACAGCACATACTGCCGACCGATGGGGCACAATAAGCTTCGATTTTATTAAAATATTTCTCAGTCAATCCGTATTTGGCACATTTGCAAAGCCGCTCAAGCTAACCCAGAACCTAAGTTCTTCAAAATAGCCAATTTTTACCAGAATTTTTCTTTACTGGCGATTTTTTGATTTCCAAATTAAGCCAGAAATACTTATTTTTGGCAAAAATTGGATTCGATATGCCTAAAGTACTAGAAAATAGATTGATCGAAGAATTCAAGGATAAAGAGTCTTTTTCACGTGAAGAACTCTTGCAATTCTACCGTTATTTCGAGCCTGAACTAAAAGAAGGAACTTTCGGGTGGAGAATCTATGACCTGAAAAACAGAAATATCATTAAACCTCTCAAAAGAGGACTTTATGTAATCTCGTATAAACCCAAATACAAACCGTACATCTCCCCAAATCTCCTAAAGATTGCGAAACAACTATCCGAAAAATTTGATGAAGTCAAGCACTGTATTTGGGAAACGGTATGGCTAAATGAATTTGTACAGCACCAAACGAGCAAATCAACTATGTTCATAGAAGTGGAAAAAGGATTCGAAGAATCATTGTTTTATGCATTGAAGGACAACATGTACAGGGAAGTTTTTTTGAATCCGGACGAAAAAACCATTGATTTCTACATAGCCGAAAGCAACCAACCTGTAATCATTAAGAAGCTACTTACAAGAGCGCCCTTGATGAAACGAACAGAAAAAAAAGTCATGTTCTACGCACCTACTCTTGAGAAGATTCTTGTTGACCTTTTCGCTGAAGAGCGCCTTTTCTATTATCTGCAAGGCGGTGAATTAATACATATCTATGAAAATGCCCTCAGCAAATACGCCATCAATTTCACCAAGTTATTCAGCTATGCAGAAAGAAGGGAACGAGAGCACGATTTAAAGCAATTCATGACCAACCACATGTTTCATCTGGTAAAAGATATAATTGATGATTAAAGACAAGTGTTTTACCGAAGAGTGGTTGGAGCAATTCAAAAAGCCGAAGGACCACAAACGAATTGACAAAATCATTCTCGAAAAAATGATTCATGCCTTGCATTTGCTGGAAAGGCTCAAGGCAAATGGACTGGACTTCGTCTTCAAAGGTGGAACCAGTTTGGTGCTCCTCCTCAGAGAAGGAACCCGATTCTCAATGGACCTTGATATTTGTTGTAAAGCGGAAAGAAAAGACCTTGAAGAAATCCTGAACAAGGTTATCGATACTTCCCATTTCACAGAATGGAAGCTGGACGAACACCGTAGCTACCAGCCAGGTATTCCTAAAGCTCATTACAAGTTTTCATTCGATACTAAACAGCATGGCTCCGGAACCATTTTGTTAGATGTACTGATCAAAGATTCGATTTATCCTGCACTAACTGAACTGCCTGTTAATACAAAATGGATTGAAACAGACTCAGATACCATAGTCACGGTTCCTACCATTGATGCCATAACTGGTGACAAGCTCACGGCCTTTGCTCCCAACACAATTGGTATTCCGTACTTCAAAGGAAAAGACAAGCAACCGTTCTCCATGGAGATATGCAAGCAACTCTTCGACTTGAGTAAGTTGTTTGAGCATATCGCAGACGTTGAAATGGTAGCGAAAAGCTTTATGGCTTTTGCCGAACAGGAAATAAACTACCGAAAAAAAGAAAACCCTGAGAGTGATCTAACGCATGAAAAGGTACTTCAAGATACCATTGACACCTGTATGATCATTGCTAAAAGAGGTGGCGGAACAGATGACGAAAAGCAAAAATTTGCCGAATTACAAAAAGGAATCAAAGCCTTTGATTTTGGCTTTCTGATTACGGGTAATTTCCGGATTGATGATGCCGTGGCTGCCTCAGCACGCATTGCATATCTGGCCACGAAAATCTTAGTAAACGATATGTCACCCATAGCTTTCTACGAAGGACAGGATATCAAAAAATTGAACATTGAAGATCCCAGTTGGAACATTTTGAACAAACTTAAAAAACAGCCGGATAAGTCCTCATTCTACTATTGGTATCAAACAGTGCAATTATTAACGAAAGAAAAAGCATGAACAACGATCGGATAAAACAACTCAACCGCATACCACACCAGGACCTCTCAAGATTAAACCTCCGATGGAAGGACGACTAACCAAAGCAGGAATAAAGGCTCTGCTGGCCCCGGTCATATGGATAGCCACAGCGGGCCTGGTGTTTTTTATTGGTTCGGGAGAGATCAGAAACCTGAGAGTCTGGATCTACATCGGCATATATATCATTGGAGGGCTGGTTGCCGGCATTCTCCTGGGCAAAAACTCACCCGGTCTCTTAAATGACAGGGGGAAGATACAGGAGGGAACCATGCAGCTTGACAAGTACTTTCTCCTGGCATACCTGCTGTTTGCTATTATCATCATCCCGCTTACTGCCGGAATTGACAGGAGGATCAGGCATTACGACACAATACCATTCGGATATCTCTATGCCGCCATTATCCTATACGGGGTTTCCGCACTACTGTCAGTCTGGGCAATGCTCCACAATCCTTTCTTTGAAGGTACCGTGCGTATCCAGGAAGAAAAGAACCATTATGTTGTCAAGGCGGGCCCATATAAATATGTGCGCCACCCCGGATACCTGGGAATTATCCTGGGCACAATGGCACTGACACTGGCACTGGGGTCTATATTGGCACATATCCCTCTCCTGCTGATGGTGATTCTGATGATTGTCAGGACCCATTATGAAGACACCCTCCTGCGGAAGGAGCTTCCCGGATACAGCGAATACTGCAGGGAAGTCAGATACAGGCTGATCCCATACATCTGGTAACCGGGGCAATCCTCTATCCCGTTTTAACGGCTTTAATGCAACAGTGACAGATGGTCTACACGACAAGTACAGGTACCAACGGTTCTGCAGCAGCGGGCGTGCAGCAACCCTATGAGATATCGGTACTGACCGGTAATGAGGAGGCAAGGGAAATCAACCTCTCAGTTTCGGTCTGTCTCAACCCGGCTACAAACTATCTGACACTGGAAGCAACAGATAGTGAATCCTCTGCTTTACGAATGCATCCCTATGACATGAACGGGACGCTTCTGCAGAATGTCAAAATCACAGACAACCAGACAAGCATAGCCATAAGCAATCTTTAACCCGGTGCCTATCAGGCAGTCATACGAATCTTTTCCACATGGGATAAAGATTATAACGACCTGGTTAATACACCGGCGGCAATCAGTGACCTTGAACTGAATGCCAACTCCAAAAACATCACCAATCTTGCCGATCCGGCAGATGCACAGGATGCCGCCACAAAGGCCTATGTTGACCAGTTACTCTCACAGATAGAAGTACTGGGGGGCAGTAATTTAGTCCTGTGGAACAAACTCGGGTCAGCAGATGAGACTGAGCATAGCCTGGTTGGACCTGGACACCCCAATACATCTTGCATGCGTTTTGGACAGAACCGGTATTGACGGAACATCAGACTACATGAGGATCTATGTGAATGGGACCAAAGTGGGTGCAAATGACACAGATAATGATTGGGGATCAGATAATACCTCCGGTAACTTCAGAGTGGCAGCAACATGGGATTCCGACTATGCAACAGACAGATATACTGTAAGTAACCTTAAGATATGGAATTATGCCAAAACCCCTTTTGATCGGAATAAAGAATGAAGCGACGTTATAACAGCATATAAAAAATGTGGCACTCAGATCAACCAGAATACATGACTGATCGGGTCTGAGAGTGGTATCCTCTTCCATAAATAGTCACATACTGCTGGCATCCCAGACAAGTCAGTAACCGGGCAGTAAATATTGCTAACCGAACAGGAACCTTTGGCACCATACCTGGCTGGTATTGCTTACCTTTGACAGTTATATAAACGAGTTCCGGTCATTGCCACTGCATGGCGGGACACTAAACTCCGATATGAACGAAAAACCCGGAATCAAATTGGAAACAGGAACACTTCACACAGGTAAAACAGTCGCCCACAGAAGGACAAATGGCAAAATCCTCTCAGTCACCGCCCTGCTCCTTTGCCTGGTGCCTCTTTTTAACGGTTGTCAGAAGCTGCGTACCGACTCACCTTACATAGAGGGACTCTCAATCGATAACTACCCGGTTGTAGATGGCTCCACATCAACCTTGCCGCTCAACAGGGTGATTGCCTGTGAGCTCATGGGACTCACCTACAAGTGGCAGGAGAACAAGAGCACTTCATCAGCCAGCGAGTGGAGCATCGAGCCAGGGATCAGGGGCGGCCTCAGAAAGCAGTTTGACAGACTGGTACTGAGCTCCAAGACACACAACTCATTAATCAACGTGATTGACGGCAAGGCAGATATCACGCTCTCTGCCAGAAGCCTGTCTCCGGATGAAAAAGAGTACGCCCTGGCAAAAGGAGTGAGTCTGATTGAAACGCCGATAGCACTGGATGCACTCGTCTTTATCGTATACCCCCTTAATCCCGTCACAAACCTGACGACAGAAAACATCCGGGATATATACAGCGGAAAGGTTAAAAACTGGAGTGAACTTGGAATAGAGATAGAGCCCGGTCATCCGGAATATTCTAAGATACGGCCCTTTATAAGAAATGCCAATTCAGGCAGCCAGGAGCTGATGGATATGCTGATAATGAAAGATCTCAAATATGCCGACTTCCCTGAATACAAGGAGAACCTGGTATTCACCATGGCAGGACTGATAGATGCAATTGCAGGAAATCCTTTTGCAATAGGCTATACTGTCTACTACTATAACAAATTCATTATCAGGCCTGATAAAAGCTATCTGAAGACGATCGCCATCGATGGTGTGGCACCTGCCGAGAAGAGTATCGCTGCACGTCAATATCCCCACACCACCGAGGTGTACGCAGTGATCCGCTCCGACACCGACAGGAATTCAATGGCTTATAAGGTGTATGAATGGCTGCAGGGTGACACAGGAAAGGAGATCATCAGCAAGAGTGGTTATATACCGGCTCCGTAAAAAAGCTGCTGACGGATGCGGGCTACGTAATAACATAAAAGAGTGGCAGTCAGAGAGGAGGGCCCTGTGCTCCCGGAGACAATCCCGGGCTCAATATGGCTAATGGCAGAACAGGGTACCGCAGATGAAGCGAAACGATAAGAAGAATTAACGCCGTACGTAATGAAGAGCAATTACATCAAATGTACGGAAGGCAACCTGCGGGTTATTACAGCCGGTGAAACAGGGAAAGCGGTACTGCTTCTAAGTGGTGCAGGATTGGATAATGCACTTCTGAGCTGGAAACACCTTATTCCAGAGCTTGCACCACATTATCGTGTTTTTGCACCCGACTGGCCAAAACAGGGTAAAAGCACTCCCTGGAAAGGAGTGGCCGATCATGATTGCCTTGCTCTGGCTCTCGGCAAAAATGGCCTGGCTGACGAGCGGTATTTCACGATTACTGTTCATAAGCCGCAGGATAGCAAAGTGGTCGCTTAAGATTCTGTTCCCTGTTCCTCCCCGTGACTTTGACAGTATAGTAGATGATCTCCTCGAAGAGGCTTCTGCAAACGGTGTACGAGCGTCTGACTGGCAGAACCACTCGATAAATTTTACCGGAATGAATATATATCTGATGCCTGAATTTCACCGAATTGCTTGTCCTGTCATGTTTATACAAGGCGATAAAGATGTTGCGGTGAAACCAGAATACACAGCAGAAGCCGTAAACAGAATTCCGGAGGCAAAATTGATTATGCTTGAGAATCACGGCCATTGGCCTAACAGGCAATCACCGGAAAAAGTGAACAGAATCATATTGGACTTTCTGGATAGCTGAAAGGTGTGGTTCCAGGATGTAAGACTGCAGAACGGCTGTGGCTGCCATTGATAATGATTCCCCAATCCCGTGAAATGCGCTGAAAAATGTATTTTTAGGAAATGAAACTTTGATGAAGACCTGTTAATCCGGAGAAACGGATTGGGAGACTATCAAAAAATCATCAGTTATGGAAAATAAAATGAAAAATCTGCTGGTATTCGGTGGGATTCTGCTTCTGACCTTCCTGTTTGTATCAATGGTACGGAGAGTATTGAAAAACAAACTCGAGAAAAAGCTACAGGAACACCAGAGCGACCTTACAAGTTTTAAATTCATCAGGGATCTGATAACATTCACAATCTACCTTGTCGGGATTGGATGGGCACTGCTTACATTACCTATCTCCAAAACTTATGCACACACCTTGTTTGCAAGTGCCGGTGCATCAACCCTGATTATTGGCTTTGCATCACAGCAGGTTCTGAGCAATCTGATGTCCGGAATATTCCTGGTCATCAAACGGCCATTTAAAGTCAACGATATTATTGAAGTCTCGGGCAACATCGGGAAAGTAACAGAATTGAATATCCACGAGACTATATTGGAAACGATTGACGAACCGAAGAAAATTGTCATTATACCCAATTCTCTGATATCTAGCGGCATAATAATCAATCACTCCGGAAAATAACCATTTGCACCCTTGCGGTCACTCTACTGACAGCCGATGGTCTGTTTTAATCATCGCACAGCATATACCACAGGTTGTTTCAGACAATGATCTTCATTGATTAATCCGGTGGCATGAACTACGCTTCATGGCAGCCTGCGCTAAGCCGTGACGCTGTTCTGCCAGGGCCGTAAGAATCAGGTAACACAGGGCAAGGCATGGTGGCCGGCTGTTGTTCTGCTACTTTGCCGGTATCGGTTCGGCGGCCGGTTGCTCCTTCCCGGCTATGCGGTCCATTATCAGGGCAATGGCACCGTCGCCCGTGACGTTACATGCTGTTCCGAAGCTGTCGACGGCAATGTAGAGGGTAATCATCAGCCCGATCATCTGTTCATTGAAGCCCAGGATAGACTGCAGAACCGCTATGGCCGCCATAATGGCTCCCCCGGGGACGCCGGGGGCGGCAACCATGATGATGCCCAGCATGAAGATGAACCCGACGAAGGTCAGGAAATCAACCGGTATGCCAAAGAAGTACTGGATGGCCAGTGCAAAGCCCACAATCTTCATCGTGCTGCCTGCCAGGTGGATGGTGGCACAGAGCGGTATGGTAAAGGAGGCGATGCTGGGATTGACCCTGTTCTTTATGGCACACTCAAGCGTAACCGGTATGGTCGCAGCCGAGGAGGCGGTACCCAGTGCGGTGAAGTAGGCCGGCATCATCGTCCGCAGCGCCTTCAGCGGATTGCGGCCGGTGATGAGTCCGGCTACGAGGAACTGGATAATGAGCAACAGGATATGCAGGATAAAGATCACCAGGATAACCTTCAGGAAGAGAACTATCACCGAATAGACCTGCCCCGAGATGGAGATGGCGAGGAACATGCCGAAGATATAGAGCGGCAGGAAAGGAATGATTATCGCCTTGATGATCAGGGTGATGATCTCCCGAAACTCCTGGAAGGCATTCTGCAGGGTATCTCCTTTGAGGAAGGTGATACCGAGGCCGATGCAGAAGGAGAGGATCAGTGCGCTCATCACCTCCATCACCGGTGGCATCGGGATGGTGAAGAAGGGATCTATAACCACCTCATCAATGGTATCAAGCATCCCGGTGTCAATGCCGCTGGTGAGTATCGAGGGATAGACAGCCTGGCAGGAGAAGTAGGTGAAGAAGCCTGAAAAGAGGGTTGAAGTGTAGGCTAACAGTGCCGTCACCGCCAGGAGCCTGCCTGCACCCTTGCCAAGCTCACCGATGGCCGGGGTGATCAGACCGACAATGATGAGCGGGATGATGAACGACAGGAAATTACCAAACAGCGAGTTGAATGTGGCGAAGATGCGCGCAAACCAGACCGGGGCAAACTGCCCGATAACAATTCCAAGGACAATGGCGATGCCCACTCTTCCCAACAGGGGTATTCTTGATAGTTTCATAGCCGGCTGATAAAAAATCTGCGCTAAAGCTACTATTTTTTGAATATCTCCTTCGGGAGAAAAATCACTGTTGTCAGGTTAATGCACCTGTGGAACGACAAATATTTGGCAGGAATGGGTTCAGTGCTCTATTCCCCGTCTTGCCTTGACGCCTTCTGAATAGTAGTGCCTGACCTCTTTCATTTCGGTTACAAGATCAGCAAATCCGATCAGCTCGGGCGGAGCATATCTTCCCGTAATGACTATCTCTGTCTCTACCGGTTTTCTTTTCAGCAGTTCAATCAGTTCCTCAACAGCGAAGAGGTTGTAATAGATGGCTATGGCGGCCTCATCCATGACAATAAGGTCATACTCACCTGACAGAACAGCTTCTGACACCTCCTCAAAACCCTTTCTGGCTGCATCAATATCATTCTGAGTCGGCCTGTTGATTATGAAGCAGTCGAGTCCGTACTGTCTGACAGTTATCTGCGGAAGCGAGTTGCGTATGGCCTTCAGCTCCGAATACTCCTGCCCTTTTACAAACTGGGCAAACAAAATTCTCATGCCGGCACCTGCAGCGCGCAGCGCAAGGCCCAGAGCAGCTGTTGTCTTCCCTTTGCCGTTACCGGTATAGAGATGTATATATCCTCTCATCTGAAGAGTGGTGCAATTCGTTCTGTATCGCCGTCGTTGGGAGCCGGCTCAAGCCCCAGGATACGGGCTACAATATTATAGACGTCAACGTTATACATGGTATCTAGCCGGAACCCCTTCCGGAAGGCCGGTCCCTCGGCATAGAAGATTGAATGCATGTCGGGGTACCTGTTATCATATCCATGGTCGCCGCGCGAGTATCGGCCCGGATCAGGCCTAATACCGGCGGTCCACCCCGGGTCAGCCACCAGTACTATCGCGGGTATCCTCGGATGGGTGCCGTAGTGCCACCTCTCAGGCAGATCCTCCCTGGCCCATGCCTGCATCCCCTTCTGCATGTTTAGCAGCATCAGCACGCTGTCACGCTTGCCCTCCTCAGGCTCAATGGCCCATACCGGGCTGCCGCCATAGATGGTCTTCACCATACGCTGCGGGAGGGTGTCAAAGATGTAGTTGTAGCGGCTCTCATCAACCTCGGTCATACCGTGGTCAGAGAGCACTATCAGGTTGACCTTGCGGGCATGCGGCAGCCTGGCGATACCGGCCCGCAACACCCCCATCAGGCTGTCAAGGCTGTGAACCATCGCTCCGGTCTCCGGCGAGATGGGACCATAGGTGTGGCTGACCGCGTCGGGCTCCTCATAGTAGAGGGTGATGAAATGAGGCCGTTTGTCGCCGGGAAGGGAGAGCCATTTCAGCACGGTGTCAACACGGTCGCCAAACGGTACATCATGATCATACACCTTCCAGTAGTCGGGGTGCATACCCTGTATCGGCGCCTCGGTGCCCACCCAGAAGAAGGAGGCCGTCTTCATCCCCTGCCGCCGCGCCGTCACCCATATGGGCTCGCCGCCATAGAAGTCGCCGTTGGAGACCATGCTGCGGTCACCGATGCGGTAAACCTTGTCAAGGTCGGGAGCATAGAAGGTATTGTTCACCAGCCCGTGATGATCGGGATAGAGACCGGTGGCTATCGCATAGTGGTTCGGGAAGGTCTTGGTTGGGAAGGAGGGTATAAGGTGCTCCACCATCACCCCGTTGCGGGCAATATCGTCAAGCACCGGGGTGCCGTAGATGGAGTCATAGTCCCAGCGGAAGGCATCAAGCGAGACCATTACAACGTAGGGCTTCTCGCTGCCCTGCCTGAGGTTTGTACATGAGAGAGAAAGAAGTGCGGCGAAAAGTGCCAGGGCGGAGTATCTTAAAATCTTCATCCGTGCTGTTGCTTAATTGAACCGTAAAATAAACAATTTTCCCCTGACGTAGTTGCCGGGGAGAGCCGCAGATTTTATGACATCGCTGCGGCCCGCAGGTCGGGAGGCATCTTCTCGAGGGCATACCGGAACGCCGTGCGGGGCATGACAGCCCTCCTCTCCATGAGGAACTCCCAGACCCGCTGCGGGTGGGCCTCGGCGGCCACCTTGAGCATCCAGCCATACCCCTTCTGAACCATGTCATCAGGATCGGTAAGGAGCAGCCCTGCAATCTCAAAGATATCATCCAGAAATTTTCCCCGCCGTGCCGGAATGATCAGCGATACGGCTGATGCCCTCCTTACCCAGCGGTTTTCAGAGCCCGTCCACCTCTTCAGCTCACTTATATACTCCGGGTAGCCCTGGATAAAGTCACCTACGGTATGGTTGCATAGTGTGTCACAGGTCGCCCAGTTGGTAACATAGGTGAAGACCCATCGCTCCAGCACCCTGAAATCATCCTTCTCAAACTGCGGTGTCAGCCTGGCCGACCAGTTGCATGCGATCATCGCCTCCTCCTGCATGCCTGACTGCCACAGCCTCTCGCAGAGATCCAGTATTTCGGCCTTGCCTGACCTCCTTATCTCTTTCCAGTACCTGGCTGCCAAGGCGTTGACGGCAGCAGCCCTCACACCGTACAGGTGTACCTCCTCCCTGAAGAATCGCATGCCCGAGGCCCTCACCTTATCATCTGACAGCCTCTTCAGTTCTTTACTGATCTCTTCTGTTACTCCGTTCATCATGTTATCTTATTAGCGTGTCAATCCTGCAATCTCATCGGCGCAGCTGACCACATCGGCTCTCTCCACATCGATGACCTTCGCCCCTTTTATGCCAAACCTCTCCACCACTGCCCCGGTCAGGCTTTTCCGCACGGCGATGACCAGTGTCAGGCGGCTCTGCTCAAGCAGCTCTTCCACCCGTCTGCTCCATCCCCCTCCCCTGAGCTCCAGGTGCCCTACCTCATCGATAATGACCACCTCTCCGGGAGTTGTTCCGGCGGGATCGAGGGCCCTGTCGCCCGCCTCCTCTCCCTCGCTGATAATAGTAAACCGTTCCAGCCCGGTTTGGGCTTCGCCGGTATGGATCATGAATGGCGTTCTGGCGCCGGTTTTTATGTCGGTGATATCGTAACCGGTGGTCTTTCCTCCTTCCATGACCCGCAGGGCCAGTATGCCGCCCACGCTGACTCCCATCTCCTTCAACAGCCCGGTCAGCCTGACCAGCCAGGCGGTCTTGCCTCCCCCGACGGAGCCGGCAGCGATATATACCCCGGGCTGTGCCGTCTGCTCATCCCTGGCCTCCTGCAGCCGGTTCTCAACGCGGGTGATCATACGGTTCAGTATGATGACGGGTGAGCTTACCGCGCTCCTGAGGTCAGGCATATCTGCAATCATCGCCGGCAGGCTGGCTGTGGCCAGCTCGAGCGCAAGCGGAAGCTGCCTGAGACGGGTGCGGCTGAAGAGGTTGCGTATGACCGGGTTATAGAGCTCGGTGCCCAGTGCCGAGAAGCCCACGATAATGATTACCGCCCTGAAGTTCATCTGTATGCCGATCAGTAGTGCATCGGCCACGCTGTAGCTGTCAGGTTGCAGTGAGGAGAAGGCCAGGGCAGAGAGCATGGTCAGTATCACGAAAGTGATCCAGAAACGAGGCTTCCTGAGCTGTCTCATGGCACGCTTGTACCTGAACGCCATCAGCGCTACCACAGGGATAACCACGATTAACCACCATACCCATGGGAGGAGGCTTATCACGGTCAGCATACCCGCCACCAGCAGGATGTCTGCCGCCAGCCAGGGGAGGGAGTAACTGAGGGCCTCTCCGCCCCTCTTTTCATCACGTTCCGCCGGGAGCGGCCCGGGAGGAGACTCATCGGGCGGGAGGGCTGCCATACGGCGGCCGGTGACGATACCGGCAATGGCTGCCGCAGCACCGAAAAGGGCATAGAGGCCCATCAGCAGGATCAGCGGCGCCCAGAAAGCATCAAACTGCAGAGTGAGCTGCCTGGAGGCATAGTCAGTGAGGCTCGAATAGATCTCCACCAGGTTGCCGCCATAGAAGATGATCAGGTTGATGATCTTCTGAACCAAGTTCCATGACATTGCCAGCATGGAGCCTACAATGAAGCCGGCATAGGTGCGGCCAAGCAGCCTGACCGACAGCTCGAGCAGGAGCGACTCCATCATGATGGCAATCATTGGGCCAAAGATGATTGCACTTGGAGACATGGTCTTCATGATGGCGCATATCAGTCCTGCCCGCCAGTAGAGACCATGCTCACGCCAACGGAAGCTGACCGAGATCAGTATCACCAGTGCAATGGCAGTGAGCACATTACCGCTGAAGGGTACCCTCAGGTTATGGAGGAAGCTGCCCAGAACAATCTCAGCGGCAGCCCAGATGGTGCCGATAATGGCTGCCCTGACCCATTTATCGCTTATGGTCTCTCTCTTCCCGCTCAATCAGTGAGTGATCTGTTTCCGAAGCCGGTCAGAAGGGGTCACATTCACGGTAGGCCTCGATCACCCGCCGTGCACCCGCCGCTCCTTTGCCGCTGCGGCCGTGTTCCATGCATATTACCCCGTTATAGTCGCGTGACAGCAGATAGCTGAAAATATTCCTGAAGTTGATCTCGCCGGTGGTGGGCTCATTGCGTCCGGGATTGTCACCGACGTGGAAGGCTGCTATCTCATCCCAGCAGGCCTCGATGTTTGGTATCAGGTTACCCTCGGTGATCTGCTGATGGTAGATATCATTCACTATCTTGATGGCCGGGCTGTTCACTGACCTGCAGACCTGGTAGGCCTGCGGCATCCGTGTAAGCCATAACCCGGGGTGGTCACGCAGAACATTGAGCGGCTCGAGCACCAGCGTCATCCCCTCGGGCATGACCAGGTCAGAGCAGTACCTCAGGTTATCAATGACGTTGGCCAGCTGCATGTCAGGGTGGATACGCTCATCGTACCTGCCGGGCACCACCAGTGCCATCTTGAAGCCCGTGCGCCGTGCCACCTCAATCCCCTCCTCCATCTTCATGGTAAGGAAGTCGCGCACCTCACGGTGAGGCAGTACGAATGAGGTCTTGCTGAAATCAGCATAGAGTACCCAAGGGCCCATCATCAGCCCCCGCTGCCGTATGGTGTCGGCAATCTTCTCCTGCTCCTTCGCCGGCCGTCCCGGGAGGCCGTTGTCAAACACCGCCCTGAACCCCTTGTCGGCAATAAACCGGATGTTGTCTGACGGATCGTCGGTTCCCGACAGCTCGCGGAACATGCCTATCGTGGGGGCATAGCCCAGCCTGAAGGGCTTGTCGGCATCAGGGATGGCTTCTGCAGGGTTACGGCCCTTCAGCAGCAGCGGAGCCGAGAAGAGGGCGGTGCCGGCCACTGCAGTGCCCCTGATAAAGCTTCGTCGTGATCTTTTTTCCATTGAGAAGAGTGTTTGGTTACTCGCCCGGTACCGGGACATCCTTCGGTATATCAACCACACCCATATCAAACACCTTCGGGCCCAGCCTGAGGTCTGAGTTCATCATCTCATCCCACGTGACCAGTTTCCCGGTATAGGCCGACACCCGTCCCATGATGCCTGACATGGTCGATACTGCAACAAACTCAGCCTCATTGAGCGGCTTGCCGGTGCGGATGGCATCGACAAAGTCGATATGCTCCTGGTCATAGGGACTGCGTACCAGGTTCGAGGTCATCTGGCCCTGCTCGTCGCGCAGGTAGCCGTCATACTTCCATACCTCCTCACCTGCCTTGTTCCATATGGTGTTCTGGCAGTTGGAGCTCCCCTTTGTGCCCTGTATCCACTCGGAGACGTTGCCGTCACAGCCGTTTATCTGGCGGCACATGCTGTGAACATGGAATCCGCCTTCATAGATGAAGTCGGTACTGAAGAAGTCATACTGATCGCCGGTCACCCTGCGCAGGCGTGCACCGAAGGAGAGGGCCGAGACAGGACGCTTGCCGGTGAACCAGTTGATGACATCGATATTGTGTACATGCTGCTCAACGATATGGTCTCCCGAGAGCCAGCACCAGTTGACCCAGTCACGTATCATATACTCCATCTCTGACCATGAGGGGTTGGGGGTACGGTACCATAGCTGATCCTGGTTCCAGTAGCAGTTGGCAGCGACGATGTCACCTATCATCCCCTCCTGCACCTTGCCCCAGGTGGCGACATAGTCATGCTGATGGTGCCGCTGGGTGCCGGTGACAACGGTCAGCTCCATACCCTTTGCCTTCTCGCCGGTAGCCAGTATCTGCCTCACACCGGCAGGGTCGACGGCGACCGGCTTCTCCATAAAGACATGCTTACCGGCAGAGACCGCTGCCTCAAAATGCTCGGGACGGAAGTAGGGAGGTGTGGCAAGCAGCACCACATCAACACCCGAATCGATCACCTTCTGGTAGGCATCAAAGCCGGTGAAGCAGTTCTCATCTGCTATCTCAACTCCATCCTTTGCCAGCCGGTCACGGCAGGCGGTCACCCTGTCGGCAAACAGATCACCCAGTGCCGTAACGGTGAGGTTGGGTCCGGCATGGATAAAGTTGAGTGCAGCCCCCGTACCCCTTCCGCCGCAGCCGATCAGGCCGGCCCTGAGAAGCGGTCCGTCAGGTGCCACGTCAGGCATAACGGGAAGAGCCACCTTCGCAGGTTTTTCCGAGGTGCAGGAGGTGATCAAGCCAGGTGCAACGAGGCCGGCTGCCCCTGCGACAGCTGCCGTGCCAAGAAAATTACGTCTTGAGAGAGATGATTTTTTCATAGCGTTATTTGGTTGGATAGTCAAAGATACTATTTTATGCCTCTCGTGCCGTAATAGTACCGGCCATCTTTACAAGGCGCTTTACATTCCATTGTCATTCCAGTCAGGCTCCTCCCCTTCTCCTGCCGGCATGCCCTCCCGGTATCGCAACGGCTGATAATCTCATACATCTCAATGCCGGTCTGCTTCCGTGGCGTGTCACCGGCTGATGATCCACACTATCAATGCCGGGCGTCAGCAGCGGGCCCCTCTCCCCTCAATTCCGTTGTACTGCATGCGGGTAATCCCTCGCCCTCTTTAAGCCTGGCCTCAACTGCGGTGTCCCTCTTCCCTCAATTCCGTTGTGCTGCCGGCAGGTAATCCATCACCACCCGGAATCCGACGTGGAAACAGTCAGAGTACCACCAGATACTCTTCGGCATCTGCGGGTCGGTTTTGAGCCACTCATCGGTGCGGGTATGGTCACGTGCGGCGCTGCGCACCCCGCCGGCTCCGTCACGGAATGATCCGCCCCTGATGACATGTTCATTGGTTCCCTCATAGATGTCGGAGCAGAACTCAGCCACATTGCCGCTCATGTTCTTCAGCCCCCACGGATTGGCCTGCACCGCTGATGGCTCCTGTGTCTTCTGCGGGCTGTTACCCTGGTAGATGACATAGCGGCTTATCACCGATGTGTCTGCCTTGCTGCGCAGCACTCCGCGCCGCTCCAGCCTGGCCGGGTCAGCCTCAAAGAAGTATGGAGTGGTTGTTCCGGCCCGGCATGCATACTCCCACTCAGCCTCGGTGGGCAGACGGTAGCTCTTACCAGTGACCATGGAAAGCCACCTGCAGTAGGTCTCGGCGGCATGCCAGCTCATTGAGATGGCCGGCCGGCTGCCCATCCCCCAGTTCTGGTCGGGGCGCCCATAGGGCGGGGTGGCACCGGTGATGGCATCGACCCCCGCAGCAGCGGCACGGGAGCCTTCGGTATCGGTGCTCCGGCCCTCTGAGGCGGTCTGCCTGTAAAACTCCATATACTCATTCCATGTCACCTCAACCTCGGCAATGAAGAAGGAGTCAACCGCCACCATGCGCTGCGCCTCATTCTCCCTGCGGAGTGGCTCACCCTCAGGGCTGCCCATCATGAATTCGCCCCCCGGGATGGCAATCATCCTGAACGACACCCCTGATCCGGGGACCTGCTCGGTGAAGTCCTCGAAGGCCGTGACATGTGCCGGTGAGGTATAGATGGTATCAGGACCCGTTACCGCCAGACCGAAGCCGGTATTGCTTCCGTGGATATATCCCTCTATATAGTGGCCTGCATTCAGGTGACAGCTGATGCATTGCAGCTCTTCACCCTTATCAGTCATCTGTTTGTAGTAGAGGTGCGCCTCGGAGCCCTCGCGGGTCAGCTTGGCCGGGAAGAGGTTCTCATGGCATTTGATGCAGGTGGAGTTGTAGACATGTCTTGATGCCCTCTCGAGGGTGGAGGCTGCCTCCCAGTCAAAGTCGGCAGAGTCTTTGGTCATGTAGCTCCAGATGTCACGCAGCCCTGTCTTCATCTTGGCCACCATGAACCCCTCACCTCGCGGCGGCAGGTGACACTCGACACAGGCGACACGATACCCCGACGGTGTAGCGTAATGAACCCCCTGCTTCCAGCTGGAGGTGGCTTGCGGATGCACATGGCACAAGGCGCAGAACTCATTGGTGGAGGTGGTATCAACAGCCTTGTTCAGACCGGCGAGAAGAGCCATGCCCGCAATCAGACCCAGGAAAAACAAAAGCCATCTACGCTGCTTCACAACCCTTCACTTTGGGGCTTCAATATAGCAAAAAAGAGATTTTGCCCGGTTGACTTATAATTTTTACAAGCTGCCGGCAAAAAAAGGAGAATGGCGAGCCGGGTTACAGGAGCGGGCCTTACAGTGACGCCTCCTGAACGGGAAGGCCGGATCGGCCGGGGCAGCCGGGCAGCCCTGCCTGCCCGGCACGTACTGCATACCGGAGCCGTGACTTACCGGGACAACACATTACCGGGAAGACTGGACGGGCGGGGACGGATTACAGGGTCTGCCGGGCAACCCTGCCTGTCGCGGAGCACCAGCCATTAAAGCAGAAATTGCTACTTTTGACAAAAAGCAATGAGATGAGGCGTACGATATTTACATTTATTCTTTCACTGTTTATACTATCTGTTGGTGCACACCCCTGGAAGCCGCGTCACTATGTTATAGTTGACAGCGATGGCGGCGTTGATGACCTCAAGGCTATCTGCATGCTGCTCTCATCACCCGATGTGAGGCTGATGGGAATAACCGTGTCTGACGGTTTTCACAAGGCTCCTGAGGCGTATGAGAGGATCCGGGCCATGGCTGATGCCCTCTACCACGAGGGGCTGAGCGTTGCCCGTCCGGGCGGGGCGGTAGAGCTCATTGACAAACTGCTTGCATCGGAGACCACCCCCGTGGAGTTCATTGCGCTGGGCACCCTCACCAACGTTGCTGCCGCCATGAAGCAGTCAGCCCTCTTCAGGAAGCAGGTAAAGCATATCTACTGGAGCAACAGCGGTCTGCCCGGCAAGGAGGGGAGCAACTACAGGGGCGACCCTGCAGCGGTGAAGGCAGTGCTGGCCGGGAGCCTGCCGGTGACCGTCACCGGCGGCGGTGGTGAGAATTTCTATGACGAGGCCCTGCTGAAGAAGATCGGAGAGATCCATACCCCCTATGCGGCGAAGGTCAAAGAGCTGATGGAGGCGATGCCGGATCACGCTTTTGCCTATACCGCCTATGATGAGATGATACCGATACTGCTGCACTATCCCGAGCTTTTCAGCAGTCCCGCCGGGGATGAGAAGATGGTTTACCGTTCACCCCTGTCAGTAGGTAAGCTCCGCGGCGCGGCATTGAAAATACTGCGTGGCGAGACCGTTGAGCAGCTGCAGATCTTCAAAGCCATACCGAATGATACTTCGTTATACATGACAGATATACAGCCGTTTGTCAGTGAACTGCGCAGTAAGTACGGTGAGGACGAGTGGACCTCGGGAGTAATTGCCAATGAGCTCCACCGCCACCTGGGAGTTTTTGCCATAGTGGGAGTGAAGATGGGGATCAGGGCACGTGAGTACTTCTGCACCGGGGTCGACGAGATGAACGTCACCTCTCATGCCGGGTCAGCCACGCCGCTGAGCTGCATGAATGACGGCATACAGGTGAGCACCGGCGCAACGCCCGGACACGGACTGCTGACTGTGAGCAACGAGCCGCCCTTCTTTGCCGGGGCCGACTTCCATTACAAGGATCGTATCATCCGGATAACCCTCAGGAAGGAGCTGGCTGACAAAATCACCTCCGAACTGAAGGAGATCAATTTCATCTTCGGGCTCGACAGTGACATCTACTGGGAACTGGTCAGGAACAACTCAATCAAGTACTGGCTGCAGTTCGACAGGCATGAGATCTTTGATATTGAAGTGATCAAGTAAACAAGGCCTCTCCTCTTCAGCAGCCGGCACGAAGGGCGGGATTAACCCGGCAGACGGGAAAGGCAGGCCTGGAGGCCTGGAGGCCTGGAGAAACCCGGCTGAACTGTTTCAGATCTTACATTGTTGATAATTAATTCATTTTAGAGACAGAAACCATGCGACTGAAATGCAAATTACCGATTCTGGCGGCTCTGTTGCTGATGGCGGCATGTAGCCGGTCCACCGCTCCCGAACCCGCAATCATCCCCCTGCCGGTTGAGATGAGCGTCTCTCACGGAGAGTTCGTTATGGGGCCTGATGCCCTGATCAGCTGGTCTGGCAGCGGGGAGGCTGCTCCCGTGGCGGAGATGCTCGCCTCACTGCTGCGTCCGGCCACAGGCTTTGCCCTCAGTGTGACTGAGGGAACGGGCGGGCAGATCGTTCTCGCCATTGATCCGTCACGACAGTGGAAGAGCGAGGAGTACCATCTCAAGGTGACCCGCAAGAAGGTCAGTCTTACCGCCGGCACTGCCGAAGGGCTCTTCCGCGGCATACAGACCATCAGGCAGCTGCTTCCCCCGCAGATATTTGCACCGGTACCTCCGGAAGACGCCGTGGAGTGGAGGATGCCGCTGGTCACCATAACCGATTACCCCCGCTTTGAATGGAGGGGGATGCACCTCGATGTGAGCAGGCACTTCTTTGACAAGGAGTTTGTCAAACGATACATCGACATCCTGGCGATGCACAAGCTGAACACCTTCCACTGGCACCTGGTGGATGACCAGGGGTGGCGCATCGAGATAAAGAAATACCCGAAGCTGACCGAGGTGGGTGCATGGCGGGTTGACCGTGAAGATCAGCCATGGGACTCACGCGAGCCGCAGAAGCCCGGGGAGAAGGTAACCTACGGGGGATTCTACACCCAGGATGATATCCGTGAGGTTGTTGCCTATGCAGCCGAGAGACATATCACCATCGTCCCTGAGATAGAGATGCCTGCTCATGTCGGGTCGGCATTGGCAGCCTACCCCGAATATTCATGCACCGGCGGACCATTCACCGTTCCTCCAGGAGGGGTGTGGCCGATAACAGACATCTATTGCGCCGGCAAGGAGGAGACATTCACATTCCTCGAGGATGTGCTGACAGAGGTGATGGAGCTCTTTCCCTCTGAATATATCCATATCGGCGGCGATGAGGCCGACAAGAGCGAGTGGAAGAAGTGCCCCGACTGCCAGGCGAGGATCAGGAGTGAAGGGCTGAAGGATGAGGCGGAGCTGCAGAGCTACTTCATCAAGCGGATCGAACGGTTCCTTAACTCCAAAGGACGTAAGCTCATCGGATGGGATGAGATACTGCAGGGCGGACTGGCACCGGAGGCCACTGTGATGTCATGGCAGGGGTTCGAGGGAGGCGTGATGGCAGCACGGACAGGGCATAAGGCTGTGATGACACCAACCTCATACTGTTACTTCAACGTCTACCAGGGTGACCCGGCCACCGAACCGGGATCTTTCAGCGGACTGCTCACCCTGCGCAAGGTATACTCGTTCGAGCCGGTGCCGCCTGAGCTGACCCCCGAAGAGAGTAAGTATATCATCGGTGCGCAGGCCTGCCTCTGGGCCGAGTTCATCGCTGACGGCCGGCAGGCGGAATATATGCTTCTGCCACGCCTGACAGCACTGTCGGAGGTGTTATGGTCACCCGCCGGGAAACGCGACTGGAACAGCTTCAACCAGCGGCTGAAGCCGATGATGCAGCGGTTTGAGGCAGCCGGAATAAACCACTCCACCGGCACTTACCGGGTAGATATGTTTGCCTCCTGGGATGAGTCAACCGGAAACGTTAAGCTGGAGATGACCTCCGAGCAGCCATCACCGGTGATCAGGTACACCACCGACGGCAGCGATCCGACCTCAGACTCCCCGGTCTATACCGGACCGCTGACACTGACCGCCACCACCACCGTCAGGGCGGCAATATCTGAAGGCGACCGGATTATGGGGCAAATAAGCTCAAAGAGCGTGAACATCAACAAGGCTACCGGCATGAAGGTGCACTACAACATTCCCTTCTCGTACAGGTACAAGGCCTATGGCGAGAGCACCCTGGTCAATGGCATCAGCGGCAGCGGCAACTTCGATGACGGGCACTGGCAGGGGTTTGAGGGGACCGACATGGATGTGGTGATCGACCTGGGCAAGGGGACCACCATATCATCAGTCTCGTCAGGATACATGGCTGATACCGGAAGCTGGATCTTCCTGCCTAAGAGCGTTGAATACTCATACTCAAATGACGGCACCACCTTCACGCCACTGGCGGAGGTTGTCACCGATATCGATCCGGGGAAGCAGGGCAAGATGTTCAAGGCCTATCCCGCATCCTTCCCGGCAACGGAGGCCAGGTACGTGAGGGTCGTGGCACGCGGACAGATAACCTGTCCGCCCTGGCATGCCGGCGCCGGCGACAAGGCATGGGTCTTCTGCGATGAGATCATCGTAGAGTGACTTGTGTGGAGCTGGAACTCTGTTTCGCGCAAGGGGCATTAAAAGCAGCAGCCTGGACGGTAATCTGCACGATAATCATCTGCCGGGACTCCCCTCCCGCGGCTTCCTGCCGCTCACCTCACTGAACTCACCCAGCAGGGGCGACCGGTCAAAGAGCTTGACTGCCACGCCATAGATCAGGGCTGTCCAGAATGAGAAGAGGGCATAGACCAGCGCCGGCCTGATCATCTCATGGTTCTGGATAAGAGTGCCTGCCACCAGCAGCGCCAGGGTGGTGTTCTGCAGTGCCACCTCAACGCCGATAGTCCATGAGGTACGGATACCCGTCCTGCCGGCCAGCCCCATGACCATACCGGCAATAAAGCCGGCCAAGTTGATAAGAACGGCATAGGGAAGTATCTGCCACAGATCGGAGATGGTGATTCCCGATCCGCCCTTTGACTCATCAGCCAGGGCAATGATTGCATATACGCCGGCAAACAGGATGATCATGATATTCCGTACCGGCTTCTGTATCCTGTCTGCCATCGCACTGCGGAAGTATCTCAGCAGCACCCCGGTGATAGCCGGCAGCAGCGTCACGAAAAAGATCTGGAGGAAGGTCTCCACAAGAGGAAGCTCATAGGGAGAGTGCCTGCCGGTGAAGATGGTCAGCGCCAGGTTGACCAGCAGAGGTATGGTTGCCAGTGTCAGCAGGCTGTTGATGGCCACCAGCGAGACCGACAGCGCTACGTTGCCCCTGAAGAGAACCGTCACGAACCCGGAGGTGGTGCCGCCCGGACAGGCTGCCAGTATGATGAAGCCCACCTTGACCGCGGGGTGCAGGTCAGAGAATCCGACAATCAGGAAAGCTATCAGCGGAAGCAGTATCATCTGCGAGGAAAGCCCCAGGAAAAAGGCCTTCGGCGATCTGAAGATCTGCCGCAGATCATTGAAGTTGATGGATAACCCAACCCCGAACATGATGGTGGCCAGCACAGCACTGACAAGCAGGTCTATGTAGGAGAGGTTCATAGATGTAAAGAAACAGGTTTTTGATCATTCTGACAATATGGTGTCTGCTCTCAGCCCCTGCACTGCGAAAAATTCAGTAAATTAGGCTCTGTAAAAGGAAGTCAGTGAGAACAGACGGTTTCTATCTCTGGTCGCATAGCTGGAAATCATTCATACGCAATGAGCGGTGGCGGAGGAGCCTCGCTGCAAGAATCCTCTATCTGCTGGTGGGAATTTACTTCGTTGCCCTGTTCGCTGCTCTCGGCTATGCCATTGCCTCTGCGCTGGCACAGGAGGGTGCCGGTGCAACCGGGAAATTCCTTAAATGGATAATCATTTACATGCTGACAGACTACCTTGCCCGTACCCTGCTGCAGCAGGTTCCCTCCATGGAGGTTATCCCCTATATGCGCTTCCGCATAAGAAGGAGGAGGCTGGTCAGCAACATGATCGTCCGCTCCTTCCGCAGCCTCTTCAACTTCCTGCCGCTGCTGATGCTGATACCTTTTCTTATCAGGGTTGCTGTACCGTCTGAAGGGATCATGCCGGCACTGCTCCTCCTTGCCGGATGCCTCCTGCTGATTTTTATGAATAACCTGCTCGCCCTTCTTACCATCATGCTTACCAGGCTGTCGCCGCTCTTCTGGCTCATCCCGGCAGCTGTAGCCGGTTCTCTTGCATGGGAGGTAGCCGGTGCGGTCGAACTTGCTGAGGGGATCACTATAAGGGCCGGAGAGCTCTCACTCACGATGGGACAATCAATGATGAGAGGAGACCCGGTCTTCTTCCTGGTGGTCATAACAGTTATTACACTGGCCTTCATCCTTATCAGTCACCTGTTTCACAGGTTTCTGCGCCTTGACCGCCGCACGGGACGGTTTGCACCGCTGACAGCCCGGCAGCATCGCACCCGCGACTTCGCACATCAGGGCAGCATCAGAAGCTACATGTCACTTGAGACAGCTATGCTGCTCCGCAACAGGCGCCCCAGAAACATGCTGCTCCAGGTACCCATATTTATGTCCTTTTTCATCATTATTTTCTACTTCCATGAAACACATGAAAACATCTTCTATGACCTTATGGTTCCCACCATGCTGATCGGACTGGGGGTCAACTACTACGGACAACTGATATTCAGCTGGGAGAGCAGCTATTTTGACGGACTGACAGCACGCAGGCTCAACCTCCTCAACTATCTGAAGGCTAAATACTACCTGCAGCTTATCATGATCGTGCTCTCCTATATTCCCGTTGCAATTGTTACCCTGATAACCGGAAAGTCCGGCATCCTGCTGGTCACCGCCATCGCACTCTCGGTAGCCGGCCCGGTATGCCTGGTCATCCTGTGGCTGGCTACGCTGAACGATGGCAGGGTCGACCTGGAGGCAGGCACCTTCATGAACTGGGAAGGGGTCAGGGGCAGTCAGTTCATAACGGCATTCTTATTAATACTTATTCCGACAGGGATATTTGCCCTTACCCGGAAGTATGCGGGCGATAACGCCGGAATGGCTGTACTGGCCGGAACCGGATTGCTTTTCATTCTGCTTCATAACTGGTGGCTGGAACATCTCGTTGCAGCCCGCTTTATGAAACGAAGGTATAAACTGCTGGAGAGATACAGGAAGCTCTCAGCGTAATCGAACCAGGCTATGATTACCATTAACAACCTGCGAAAGAGCTACAGCGGCAAAACGGTTCTGGATATCGGCGGACTGACCATCGGTGAGGGCGAGATATTCGGGCTGGTGGGGAATAACGGTGCCGGCAAGACAACCCTGCTGCGCCTGATGCTTGACCTGATCAGCGCCGACAGGGGCACTGTTACCATAGACGGGCATAGTGTAGCCGGTTCGGAGAGGTGGAAGGATTTCACGACCTCATACCTTGATGAGGCCTTTCTGATAGACTATCTGACACCGGAAGAGTTTTTCAGCTTCATCGCCCGGGAGTATGATCTGACAAAGGAAGAAGCCGACAGGAGGTTGGAGGAGTTCAGCCGGTTCTTCAATGGTGAGGTGCTTGGTCAGAGGCGGAAATTCATCAGGGACTTCTCAAGGGGCAACAGGCAGAAGACCGGGATCGCCTCTGCCCTCTTCATCAGGTCACGGGTGCTGATCCTCGATGAGCCCTTCAACGGCCTTGACCCCACCTCACAGATCATTCTCAAACAGATGCTTTCAGAGTGCAACCGCGAGAGGGGTACCACCATGGTGATATCAAGCCACGACCTGAATCATATAGTGGAGTTATGCACCCGGATCGCAATAATCGAGAAAGGTGTCATCATACGTGATATCACAAACAGCGGCAGTGCCATGACTGAGCTGGCAGGGTACTTCTCAGCGGGGCAGTGAATACTCTTGCATACTCTGGCGGCAGTGCCATGACCGAGCTGGCAGGGTATTTCTCAGTAAGGCAGTGAAGACTCTTGCATACCCTGACGGCAGTGCCATGACCTAGCTGGCAGGGTATTTCTCAGCGGGACAGTGAAGATTTTTCTAGCCACTGGCGGCAGAAGCGGCAGCCCCCGCGCCCTACTCCTTGTTCTCTATGAATGCATGGTGCAGCACAAATGGAGTGAAGTGTATTACCATGGAAGTACGTGCGGGAATAATCAGGTCTGATCCTGCAATAACCTCCCTGTTATCGAGGATATTTATTCCGATTTCACCCGGGGCAACTCTTTCGGCAAATCTTTCCCACTCCACCTGCTGGTCTGATTCTGAGGCATTGAGTATTACCATCACACATTCATGGTCATTATAACGGAAGTATGTATATACACCGTTCTGAGGGACATAGTGCATCAATCTTCCTGTATGCAGCAGAGGCGTATTTTTGCGAAAATGCAGCAGCCTCCGGGTATGTTCAAACATCTCGCTCTGTTCAGGCGACCGCTCCTCGGCTCTGAACAGGTTTATCTTATCTCCGGGCCACCCGCCCGGAAAGTCTGGTCTGACCCTGTGATTGGCGTCGGGCTCATCCGGATCATTTCTGAATAACAGTTCTGTGCCATAAAATATCTGTGGAATACCACGGGTTGTTGTAATAAGGGTCATTGCCAGTTTTACGCCCTGCAGCTCTTCATCAAGGCTGCTGTAAATGCGCGGAATATCATGATTGTCAGCAAAAACCACCTGTGAAAGTTCCGGGTTTTTATACAGAAAATCCTGGGCTATTATGTTATACACACCTCTCATTCTTCCACCCCAGTGAGTGCCTTTACCCGCAAGTTCAGCGGCAATTGCCTCCTGCAGGGGAAAGTCCATCACCATTGGCAGATGCGTTGTATAGCCGTCATAATTTCCGGCTGACCCGACCCAGTATGATAGTATTGCCGGTTCAGTCTCCCAGACCTCGCCCACAAGGGAGAAGAAAGGATACTCATTCATGATAGCCCTGGTCCACTCTCCGGCCTCTTTCCCCATATAGAAATATGTGTCAACCCGCAGGCCATCAAGGTCAGCATATTCAATCCACCAGACGGCCATCTGTGACAGGTATTTCAGCATAAACGGGTTGGAGAGGTTGTGATCGGGCATGGTTGAGAAGAGCCAGTTGCTTCCCACAAACCGTGCATCACCTGCTGATGCGTGAGGGTCACTGAGGGAGGAGAGTGCAAAACGCTCCCAGAAGTTTCCCTCCATCATCATAGGATTGATCCAGTCACTGAAAGGAGGGTTGTCAACCCACCAGTGCCCGATGCCGCAGTGCTGAGGGGTGATATCCTGTATTACCTTTATACCATGTTCATGGGCCTTTGAGACATATTCCCTGTAGAGCTCATTGGTGCCAAGATGCGGATCAATCCTGTAAAAATCGGTTGCACCATAATGGTGATAATAGAGATCATCCTGCTGCATGGGGGTTGACCATATAGCTGTTATACCCAGGTCTGAAAGGTATCCCAGATGGTCAATAATACCCTGTATATCTCCCCCATGCCGGACTGTCATGTCACTACGGTCAACAATCTGGTCATTGCCTCTGACAATATCATTGGAGGGATCTCCATTGGAAAACCTGTCAGGCATAATCAGGTAGATTACGTCAGATGAGTTGAAGCCTTGCCTGTCAGCGGAGCCGGGACGTCTTGAGAATATTTCATAGGTGACCCTTACCTCCTTGCGGCTGCGGGTAAAGACCAAGGTATATTTTCCGGGTCTGGTAACCCCGGCATCAATGAAGAGGTAGTCAGGAGAGTCAGCATAATGGATTCTTTCAATTGTCATACCCTCTTCAACCACCCTAACCGAACAGTCACGGATATTCTCTCCGCGGACAAGCAGCTGCAGGTCTGTCTTCATGCCGCTCCACCAGCAGGGCGGATCTATCTGAATAATCTTCTGTGCCGTTGCTGTGGGTAAAACAGAGAGACCGAAAATCAACAATAACAACTTCAGTCTTATCATAACTTATATTTTACGCAGGAGAGATAGGTTATTGAACGGAAGTCCCGGGTTTCCACAACTTCTCCATCTCCTCCAGCGGTTTGTTCCTGGTTTCGGGTACCATCTTCCAGACGAAGAGGGCTGAGAGCAGTGCCATGGCTCCGTAGAATCCGTAGGTCATGCCTCCGCTGAGCTCCATCATGGGCGGGTAGGTTGATGAGATGAGGAAGTTAGCCATCCACTGTGCCGCCACAGCCACGGCGGTGGCTTTGCTGCGTATCCTGTTCGGGAAGATCTCGGAGATGAGCACCCAGCAGACCGGACCCCACGACATGGTGAACGAGGCCATGAAGATGATAATGAAGATCAGGGTACCGATGCCTATCGTATTGGCAAAGGCCAGCCCCGCGATGGAGAACATGCCGATGCTCATGCCGATGGAGCCGATTACCAGTAGCGGTTTTCTGCCCACACGGTCAACCGTCATGATAGCCACCAGGGTGAATACCACGTTCACCGATCCCACAATGATTGTCTGCAGGAATGATGCATCCTTTGTGGCACCCATGCTCTCGAAGATGCGGGGAGCATAGTAGAGTGCCACGTTCACGCCAACGAACTGCTGGAACAGTGACAGCAGCACCCCGATGATGATAACCCTCTTGCCGAATGAGAATAGCCGTGCCGAGGAGGTCTGCAGTGAACCGGTGATCTCTCCCAGGATTATCCTGGCATTTTCGGCGCCGTTTATCTTCGCAAGCACCCTGAATGCCCTGTCGTCCTGGTTTTTCATCATCAGGAATCGCGGCGTCTCGGGGACGAAGAGCAGCAGTACCCCGAACATCGCTGCCGGGATGGCCTCGGAGGCGAACATGTAACGCCACCCGGTCTCATTGATCCACTCCACGCTCTGCCCGCGCGCGATGCTCCAGTTGACGAAGTAGACCGTAAGCATGCCGATGACTATGGCCAGTTGGTTGAGGGAGACCAGCCTGCCCCTGATCCTGGCCGGGGCAACCTCGCTGATATACATCGGACAGACGGCAGATGCCAGACCCACCCCGATGCCTCCGAGGATACGGTAGGCGTTGAAGGTGATCAGCAACGCTGCAGAGGGCTCGCCCCTGACAAAGAAGAGGGTCTCCGGATAGGCCGACCCGAGTGCCGAGAGGAAAAAGAGAACCGATGTTATCAGGAGGGTCTTCTTGCGGCCCAGTGAAGAGGATACCAGCCCGGAGAGGGAGCTGCCCATGATACAGCCGATCAGGGCGCTCGAGACGGTGATCCCGTGAATGAAGGCGTTCAGTCCCAGCGGATGGATCAGGTAAGTCTGGATAGCACGTTCGGCTCCTGAGATAACCGCAGTATCATATCCGAAAAGGAGTCCGCCAAGTGTCGCCACCAGCGTGATACTCAGGACATAAGCTAAATTAAACTCTCTCTGCATGGGATCGGAATTGGTTGAGAAGTAATTAACAGAATCACTCTGTGCCAGAGGTTAGCAGTTATTGATAGCGGTTTCATTTTCCAAAAGTCACCTGCCTCAGGATGGTGCCTCCCATCGGTACCAGTACCACCTCTTCCGGGGCGCCGGTCTCCGGGTTGATCAGGCTCATCCTGAATCGCAGTCCCTCCTCCTTAACAGGCTGCCCGTTGCCGTCATACCTGTAGATCACCGGCTCGCCCTTGCTCCTGTACTCATAATCGCGGAATCCCACGGCATAGACCACCGCAGGGGTCTCTTCAGCCTCAATGGGGCGGGCCAGCACCAGGGGGCCACAGGCAAAATAGTACTCATCATTGAATTGCTCTGCCCTGGGCACTGCCTCAAACTCAACCTCGAACTCTTCGGTGCCGCTCCATCTCCTCTCTATCACAATCATGTCGTCAACACGGGAATGATCGGTTGACACCTTTACTCTCCCTGCCCATCCGGGTATCCTGATCTTGAGCGCGAACTCTGCCGGCTGCTCAACCTCGGTCGTGAACCTTATCCTGGTATCATACGGGTAATCAGTCTCTTCACTGATTCTGACCCTGGTCTCCTTCACCGTGGTTGTCACCTCGCAGGGTCCCAGCAGCGATGCTATCAGTCCATCATCTGCTCTCAGCCACATGTTATGCACATAGTAGGGTGCTATGCGTCCCGCGTTGGGCACGCAGCAGACGGCAGCCTCCTTGTGTACAGGCGAGTATTTGTAGCGGGTCTGTTTCACCTTGGAGCCGGGCTCCTCATGCCCGTTTTTATTGCCGGCCATCTGGTATGAGTTGTCGGTCTTCAGGTAGGCGATGGCGCTCTTTTCTGGGTGACGGGCACCCTGTGCGGCGTTGAAGAAGAGGTGTTCCGCCTTGTCGGCATACTCCATCCTGCCGGTTTTTTGTGTCAGCATGGCGTAGCTGTGCAGCAGCTCCTGCAGTGAGCAGTACTCATATCCGGTGGTGGTGGCATCGGCTGCCCTTCCTCCCACCCACTCATCGCCTACCGGTCCGCCTGACGGGGTGGTTGCCCGTTCAATGCGCTGCAGGTAGATGCCGAGCGCCCTCTCCAGGGCAGGGTTACCGGTGGCGAAGGCGGCGATGGTCAGCGCCCTCAGGTGCTCATAGGTGTGCACACCGTGCCCCTTCAGCCGGTACTCAGGGTCGATGATGCTGGGGTACTGGATATCGGTCTCGGAGACCTCATGCGAGGAGTACTCCTTGTATAGGAAGAGGGCATAGTCACGGTACTCCTGCTTCCCGGTGAGCTGGAAGAGCCGGTCGAGCACATCGGTAAAGGTGAGGCCGTGAGCATTGCCGCCGTTGGAGTTCGGGTAGTAGTAGGGCGTAGATTCGTTGATCCGGAAGTTGTCCATCACATTCTGCACCCCGCGCTCCACCGCCTCCAGCACTCGGGTGTCGCCGGTGAACTCATAGTATGCAAGAAGCTCCCTGAAGAGGCTGGCCTTCGCCCATAGCTCGCCGTTCTCGCCGGTGAAGTTGTAGCGCAGGTCGGGAGCATAGATGCCAAGGTAACCATCCTCATCCTGGGTGGAGAGGATATAGCTGACATGTTCCCTGACCTTTTCAAGGTGCTGCCGGTCATTGACCAGGAATGCCGAACGCACATAGCCGTCGCGCCAGTTCGACTGGGTCTCGCTGTTCCACCAGAGGTACTGCACATTCCAGTCGGCCACTTCGGCGACATTGCCTACATCCTTGGATTTCACATCGCGTGTCAGCCGGTCTCTGCCGTAAATGTCATCATCGATGATCAGGTCGGGCACCAGCCGGTCGAGGTTGCCGGTGAACCCTGCGAGGTTGTCTGAGATCTGCTCTGCCAGCCACCCCCTGGGGGCTATCTCATTCAGCGGAAGCAGCTCGGTCGCCTCCTGCAGCGGCCTGACCACCGCAAACGGAGAGGCCTCCTTTTTGTGGCAGGCTACCAGCAGTGTCGCCAGCAGGGCTATCATCAGCAGAATAAGGTATGGTTTCATTCTGAAGGTTTTTACTTTCACTCTTATCAACTCTTTGAGGGATTTTGTCCTGTCTGTTGTTGTGGTCAGGCCCTGGTATCCCGGGCATGCTCCTCCAGTGCTTCGCTGAAGGCTGTCATATTCTCCGGCGGCGTAAACCTGGGCACCTCACATCCGGCACTGATACATGCCTTACCCTGCGATTCGGCGATGGACCTGCGCACTGCCGCCTTCACCTCCTCAACCGTACCGTTGAGCATCACCGCCACCGGATCGGCATTGCCGTTCACCACCGACACACCGTCGAGAATCTCCACCGCACGCTTCATATCAACCATCCAGTCAATATCGACTATATCGCACCTGAGGCTCTTAATATCTTCGAGAATACGGTTTATGTCGCCGCAGATATGGAGCTTCACCACCGCCCCGGCCTGCTGCACCGCCTCGACTATCCTCTTTTCGTAGGGCAGCACCTTCTCAGCATAAAGGCTACGACTGACCAGCGATGCGGCGGCGTCACCGATGCCGATTATATCTGCGCCGGCCTCAATCTGTGCCTTTGCGCACAGGATGGCCTGCTGAGTACACTTCTCCATCAGCTCGGCGAACAGCTCCTCACTCTCATCATCAATGATGTCGAGCAGGCTGTTGTTGATGCCCCGCAGGTCACTCGCCTCAGCCAGCGGACCCTCAACCCATCCGATAATCGGGTAATGATTGCCCATCTCCTTCCTGAAGAGTTCAATGGCACGTATCCGGTCGAGCATACGCACCGATTCCCACGGGTCGAAGAGCTTCAACCTGGTGACATCTTCCAGCTCGGGCAGAAGAACCCTCTTAGGGTACGGAAGGTCATCCTCGCGGTAGATCAGCTCGGTACCGAAATCGGCGGTCTCCCTGACCGGGTCAGACATGGTGGAGAGGGCGTCAATACCGAAGTCAACCGTGGTTTTGATATTGCCCTCAACCAGCACCCGGTAGTCGGTACAGAACTCACCATAGGGCCGGTTGATGTGCCGGGCGGCAAAGAACATCACAATATTCAGGTTGGGAAGCCTGTCAACCGGTTTCCCCTCAAGCATCGCGTAGAGGCGTTCGTATGGAGTCATATCAATAGCTTGGTTTTTATTTTTATGTCTGTCTGGTTAATTATGATTCCTCATGTCTCAAACTGCTTTGCCGGCTACAATCTGATTCTTTCGGCGCCGGCCGGTTATGCTTTCCTTCATCTGCTATTGCCTGGTTCTGTATCTCTAAGTCAGCCGTGTCACTTTCTTGTTGCTTTACTCTTTTTCAACTTACGGAGGTTGCTGCCTGTTGCCACCTTTGCTGTATCAGGAGGCTCTTGCTTTTCATCACCTTTGCTGTGTCAGCAGGCTCCTGCCTGTCGCCACCTTTCCTGTATCACCTCTTTACCGGTTCCCGTATCAGTTTTGTCATCCCTTCTCTTTCTGCATATGTATCATGGGTGACCGGTCAGCTTATGCCTCCTGTTACGGAGGTTGCTGGCGCAATCCTTCATGGTGCAGATGTCACATCCGTAAGGACGTCTTTTCACATCACTGCCCACCGCAATTATCCCGCTGACCGACTTAACCGGTATCATCAGTGAAGAGGCGGTCAGGGTGATGCCGGTGATTCCCTCCGGCAGCAGTGCAAAGAGCTTCTTCTGCTCCTGCAGGCTCCAGTCGCAATAGCCCGGGCTGTAGTTATTGCTGATTTTCAATCCTGCCTTTGCAGCTTCGCGGCTGAGATGTTCATTCAGCAACTGGGCGGCGCCCTCTGCGATGACTGACCCCAGTGCATCGGCTATGAACTCGAGCAGTATGTTATCCTCTCTCTTCAGCTCCTGCAGCCGGTTATGGAACTCCATTCCGGCGGTGGCGGTGAAGAGGGCTATCTGTGTCGCCTCCTTCATGGCATGGGTAATAATGGCACCGGTATTGAATATGGTTCCGCCCGCCTCTATCCGCCTCTTGTCAACCGCCCTCCCGGGGAAAAGCGCGTAGCCGTAACGGGGTCTGCAGTGGCTGCGCAGCATCCCGGTCACCTCATCTATCATGGCAATGATCTCCTCAGGCGGGGTGTGGTCGCCGTACCCCATCAGCCGGTAGAGCTCGCCGGTATCAATCGGGAGGTTATCGAGGGTGGTATCATAATAGCTGACCTGCTCCATGCTTCGAGATCATTCACCTGCCGTTCCAGGCAGAGAGCGCCTCATAAAAGGCTTCGATATTTTCATGCGGCACATGCGGCGGTACGTCGCAGCCGGTGGAGAGTACGAAATTAGGAAAGGGAGCTGTCTGTTCAAGCAGCTCGGTGGTCGCCTTATGAACCTCGGCGGACGTGCCCGACCTGAAAAGGGAGACCGGATCGAGGTTGCCCATCACCAGTGCTGTGGGAGGGATGGCCTGCAGGGCATCAGTCATATTCATCACATTGCCGAAATGATAGCCCCACGCGCCTGTCTCACTCATTGCCCGGGTGCAGTGGCCGGTGTTGCCGCAGTTGTGCAGTATGACCATGAATGAGTCATCCTGCAGCGCATCAACTATCTCTTTTATGTATGCCGATGAGTAGGTGCTGCAGAGGTTGTTTGAGAGGAGGCCGGCTGCCGGTTCGGCAATAATCACCCCCTGTGCTCCCTGGCGTCTGATCTCCCTGCCGTAGCCGGTCAGCCATGCGGTACACTTCTCCAGCAGCAGCTCAGCTGTATCGGGCTCATCGATGCATGCCATCATAAACTCAGACATGTCATAGAGCCTGCCGGCCAGGGTGAAGGGTCCGGTCATCCCTCCGAATACCGGCTTGCCGGGGATATTTTCCGCGGCAAGGCGGGCTGCCAGCAGATATTGGGGTACCCGGCCTGCCGACGTATCAGGTATCCCGAGCCCGGCAACATCCTCCTCGCTGCTCAGCAGCCGTCCGGTCACCGACGGTATCTCATCTTCCGGGAAGTGTACCCTGGCGCCGAATGCCTCCGCCTCAACCGTCAGGTCCATGATGGTGGTGCATGCTGCAGCCGGATAACGGTCATTGAGAGCCTTTATCGCCTCGTAGTGCACCCTGCCGTCACTCACCGCCTCCCTGACCGTTCTGCCCAGCAGCTCTATGCCCGGATGGGTCATGACAGGAACCGCAATGCGGTCACTCCGGTTAATGACACCGGCAATCCATTCTCTCATATTCATTTCAGTCATCGCTTGCGGAAGTCGGGGTTATGAGATGCCCATCAGCTCCCTGGCCTTCCTCACTGCCGAGTTGGCGCTGTCACTGTACCCGTCTGCCCCTATCTCCGTTGCAAACCGTTCACTCACCGGGGCGCCTCCGATCATCACCTTCACCCGGTCACGCAGATGAGCCTCCTTCAGGGCATCGATCACACTCTTCATGTTGGGCATGGTTGTGGTTAGCAGGGCGCTCAGTCCGACGATATCGGCATTATGCTCCCTCACTGCCTCAAGGAATTTATCGCTGCCGGCATCTATGCCCAGGTCAATCACCCTGAAGCCGCATCCCTCAAGCATTGATGCGACAAGGTTCTTGCCGATGTCATGCAGGTCGCCCTGCACCGTGCCGATCACCACCGTACCCAGCGTGCTGATCTGTTCTCCCCCCTGCAGTAGCGGCTGCAGCAGGGCCAGGGAGGCCTTCATGGCACGGCTCGAGAGAAGCAGCTCGGGAACGAACGCCTCCTGCTTCTCAAAACGGCGCCCGATCTCCTCCATCGCCCTGATCATATGTTCTTCGATCAGCACCTGCGGAGAGACATTGTTGTCAAGTGCCTGACGGGTTACGGCAACCGCATCCTTGTGCCGGCCATTGAGAACAGCCTCATAAAGCAGATTCAAGTCAACATCCATAACTGTTTCTATTGGTTTCTTACTGTTGTCTCCGGTTTAATATTTCTGAAGATACCTTTTCCGGAATCAGGATGCAAGATAGGCAGGCAGCCATTATTCTGCGCATGGAAGAGCAATATTTAACAGCACTTTCTCCTTTTTTGCTCATTCCTCCAGGAAAAATGTAGCAGATTTCAGGTCACGGCTGTTTGGGCCTGCCATCACCCTGAACTCCCCGGGTTCACAGAGGTATTCGAGTTCATAGTTGTAAAACTTCAGCATCTCAGGTGTTATCCGGAAGGTGACGGTTGCCGTCTCTCCCGGGCTGAGCGTTATCTTTTCAAATCCCTTCAGCTCCTTCACCGGCCGGGTTACCGATGCCACCACATCACGGATATAGAGCTGGACCACCTCACTGCCCTCTCTCTGTCCGGTGTTGGTTACATCTATGGCGGCCTCAATCTCTCCTCCCGCGGTCATAAGAGTATCACTGAGCACCAGGTCGCCATAGCTGAATGAGGTGTAGCTGAGCCCGTAGCCGAACGGATAAAGCGGTTCATTGACCACATCGAGGTATCCGCTGCGGAATTTCTGGAACCACTGATCCATTGGTTTGCTCACGCTCTTCAGGCTGTAGTATATGGGTATCTGCCCGACGTTCCGCGGCCATGTGGCGGTCAGCCTGCCGCCGGGGCTCACATCGCCGAATAGGACGTCAGGGATGGCATAGGCCGCCTCCGTTCCGGGGAACCAGACATTGAGTATTGCCGGAACGTTTTCATCTTCCCAGGTTATTGTCAGTGGCCTGCCGGTAAAGAGCACCAGCACCACCGGCTTGCCCGTGGCTACCAGCGCCTTCAGCAGCTCTCTCTGCGGTGCCGGGAGGCCTATCTCCGAGCGGCTGCTTGACTCACCGCTCATCTCCGATGACTCGCCGAGGGTTGCGACCACCACATCGGCGCTCCGTGCCACCCGAAGGGCCTCCTCAAGCAGCTGTGCATTGGTGCGGGTATCCTTCTCAAAATCCTTGGTCAGCGAGAGCCAGAACTCATGCTCCATATTCTCATAGGGCTGACAGCCGCGGGCATAGACTACCCTGGCCTTCCCGCCGAGGTGCTCCCTCATCCCGTCGAGGAGCTTCGGTGCCTTGTTGATATCTGCAGGCCATGCCCACGAGCCTATCACGTTGGCGCTGTTGTTGCCGTGAGGTCCTATCAACGCAATTGTTCCCCTCTTCGCCAGTGGGAGAAGGCTGTTCTCATTCTTCAGCAGCACAAATGTCTCCGGGGCGATGGCGCGCGCCACACTGCGGTGCTCCGGGGTGTAGATGTCGCGGGCCGGGCGGGTGGTGTCACAGTATTTGTACGGGTCTGTGAAAAGCCCAAGCCTGTATTTTGCCTCGAGTATGCGCCGGCATGCCTTTTCTATCTGGTCAAGTGAGATATCTTCGGCCTCCATTGCGGCGGCCAGGTGACGGTGATAGGCATAGCTCTCCATATCCAGGTCGGTGCCTGCCCTGAGCGCCATCACCGCACCGTCATAGGTGGTACCCATACCGAACCGTACTATATCATTGATCGAGGCATAGTCTGTCACAACGAATCCGCCGAAACCCCACTGGTCACGCAGCAGATCCTGAAGCAGCCACCTGTTGGCTGTGGCAGGCAGACCGTCAACCTCATTGAATGAGCTCATTACACTTCCGACGCCTGCCTCCACGGCAGCCCTGTATGGCAACAGGTACTCATTCAGCATCCGCTGCCGGCTCATATCGACAACGCTGTAGTCGCGGCCGGCCTCACTGGCACCGTAGAGTGCAAAATGCTTCACGCATGCCATGATGTTACTGTTGCCGGCATAGGCGGGGTCGCCCTGGTATCCCTTCACCAGTGCCCTCGCCACGGCAGCCCCGAGGAAGGGGTCTTCGCCGGCCCCCTCGACAATACGCCCCCACCGCGGGTCACGGGCTATGTCAACCATAGGACTGTAAACCCAGTTAAGGCCGTCGGCGCTCGCCTCCACGGCAGCGATACGGGCAGCCTGCTCAATGATCTCCATATTCCACGAGGCAGCCATCCCGAGCGGAACGGGGAAGATGGTCTCATATCCATGCAGGAAATCCATTCCGAACAGCAGGGGTATCTTCATGCGGCTCTGCTCAACGGCAACCTGCTGCAGGCGGTGTATCTTCACGGCACCTTTGGCATTTATCAGTGCACCCACATGACCTGCCCTGATCTCCTGAACCATCCTGCTCTGGTCGCTGTGCAGATCCTCACCCGAGACAGCATCGGTGCCCGAGATCAGATGCAGCTGTCCGATCTTCTCCTCCAGGGTCATCCTCTTCAGGAGGGAGGAGATGAATGCATCCATCTCCGCATCTGTGGCATCACGCCTTTCATGTGTGCATGAAACCATGATGGAGAGCAGAGTGACCATCACATACAGGGCGGGTTTGCAGCCGGAATTTCTTGTCATCAGCATTGATTTATGGTTAGTCTGTAGAGTAAGAGCGGAAAGCTGCCCGTTGCGGGAGGCTCTTATACGCAAATCTACTATGTCAGCCGCCATTCTGCAAGCAGCAGGCCTCTCTTTATGTGGTTATTTGTATTCAGCATAATCCTGTCGGCCGTCTCGAGGATGTTTTTCAGAACAGGCTTGGGGTTGCCCATCATGATACCGTTGTTCTGCGATGAGCTGGCATACTCGATATACCATTTATAGTTCCGTATCTGCCACAGGTCAAACATCTCTTCCGGTTCAAAGAGGTCGAAGAATGTTACATCAGTCTCAATATTCTGCATCCCGATGGCCACCGCAAAGAGTTCGCGCATGATGGTGACCGGGTTCACCCGCCTGAGGATGTAGATATCATCGGAGAAGAGGCTCCTGACCAGCCGGTCTGGCCTGACAGGAGATTGATGGCCAGGAAACCCAGCAAAAGCTGTAACCAAATAACTCTCATATGATTCTCTTTTGAATTGATCCTTCGGAAAGAGCGACACCACAAACTAAACCCAATTTATTTAAAAAATCATGGAAATTGGTAAGTTAGTACCTTTAAAAAGGAGCAGCAGGTTTTGGAAAAAGAGATACTGAAGATTGCACGGAGGGTGCAGGCGATTGCCCAGTCAGGGCTCCATTTTGCTGAGAATGATTTTGATCACGAGCGCTATGGTGAGTTGCGGGAGCTGAGCATCAGGCTGGTCGGGGCCATAAGTGATGCCTCGCCCGGGCGTATCACCGGGCTCTTCACCAACGAGACGGGGTTCCAGACACCCAAGGTTGACGTGAGGGCTGTGGTGATCAGCAACGGAAAGATATTGATGGTACGCGAAAAGGTTGACGGCAGATATTCCATCCCGGGAGGTTTTGCCGATATCAACCTCTCCCCCTCACAGGTCGCCGTGAAGGAGGTGAAGGAGGAGACCGGGCTCAACGTACGGTTCAACAGGGTGCTGGCCATAGCCGATACTGACCGGCATGGCTTCCCGCCCCTGCCCTACCATTACTACAAGCTGATCATGCTCTGCGACCTGATTGATGGTGAGCTGCGTGACAGTATCGAGACCAGCGATGCAGGGTTTTTCAGCTTTGACGATCTCCCGGAGCTCTCCGAGGAGCGTAATACGGCCGGCCTGCTCAGGCTGATCAGGGAGAGACTGGAGATTATTGAACCATACTGTGATTGAAACCATCATAACTTACGGGAGATGACCTCACTGACACGAGAGGAGCTTCTGCGACTTAAACTGACACAACCTGCATGAGATGAACTCATTAGCACGAGAAAAGCCTCTGCGGCTGAAACTGACACAACCTGGATGAGATGAACTCACTTACACAAGAAGAGCTACTGCGGTACCAGAGACAGCTGATCATCCCTGAGCTGGGTGAAGAGGGGCAGCTGCGGCTTAAGAGGGCGGCGGTGATCGTTATCGGTGCCGGGGGGCTGGGCTCGCCGCTGCTGCTCTACCTGGCCGGCGCCGGAGTGGGGCGCATAGGCATTGTTGACCATGATGAGGTAAGTATCAGCAACCTGCAGAGACAGATCCTCTATACCACAGATGACATTACCCGGGCCAAGGCAACCGTCGCTGCAGAGCGGCTCAGCAGGCTGAATCCCTCCATAGAAGTCGCCGCCATGCCGGTACGGCTCATTGAGGAGAATGCCGCCTCACTGCTGACCGGATATGATATTGCCGTTGACTGCACCGATAACTTCCATACACGCTATATCATCAGCGATGCCACTCTCAGGGCCGGCATACCCATGGTCTACGGTGCGGTGACCGGGTTCATGGGACAGGTATCGGTATTCAACTACAGGGGTGGCCCCTCATACCGCGACCTCTACCCCGAAGAGATACATGGCAGGCCGGAGAGCATGACTGAAGACAGGGATAAGACCGGCCAGGAGAGGACAGCCCGGGAGAAAACTGGCCTGGAGAGGGCCGGTCACGAAAGGACCGCCCGGGAGAGGGCCGGACAGGAGAGGGCCGGCCTGGAGAGGGAAGGGGAGCCTCTGGGGGTGATCGGGCCGCTGCCGGGAATCATCAGTTCGGTACAGGCATGTGAAGTGATAAAACTAATCACCGGGGCGGGAGAGATCCTCTCAGGCCGTCTCCTGCAGATAGATGCCCTTAACCTGCGGAACAGTTATATTTCCATTTGACTCAATAATCGTCTGACAGATTTTAATTAAATTAGTTCTCGCGAGGCAACTGTAAACAACCCTATGTCCGTAAGACCCAATTGTATACCCCTGGTGCTGATATTGCTGGCAGTTTCTGTAGGTTCGCTCTTTTCACAGGAGTCGTCTGACACCAGTGCCATAGCCAGGAAAGCCTCTGAAGCGTATGCCATTGCCCGTCAGAACCCTGATATAGCCATCATGATGGCACATCAGGCGATGGAATCATCACGCAGGCTCAACTACACGAAGGGTATGGCTGATGCCTCTCTGGCGCTTGGGATGGCTTACCTTGCCAAGTACAATCCGGGCGACAGCGCAAGGTACTTCAATGAGCGGGCTCTTTCCCTGTATGAGGAAAGGGGAGACAAAGCAGGGATGGGGCGGGCAAGCTATGGACTCTCATACGTTTACAGCTTCAGGGGCGATGCCCCGTCATCGGAGAGATATGCTGTTCTTGCCCTTAAATATTTTGAGGAAGCCGGTGATCATCGTGGTATGATCAATGCCCTGAATGTTCTCTCGTACCATGCAAGGCAGAAGCATAACCTTGATTCTGCAAAGAAATACCTCGAAACGGCCATCGCCACTGCCAGAAAAGTCAGGGATACCCTTCCTCTGGCTGACGCTACAAACAGCCTCGGCAATCTCTACAAGGAGATGACTCTTTTCAGTCAGGCAATCGATGCATATTTTGAAGCCTTGAAGCTCTGGGAGAGCAAAGGTGACAGTGCCGGCATGTCAATTGCTTACGGAAGCATTGGTCTCGCCTACTTTTACCAGAAAGCCTATGACCGGGCGTTGGAGTTCAGCAGGAAACACCTCCGGTTGTCAGAAAAAAGGAGAGATTTATGGGAGGTGAGCAAGGTTTGTAACACCATAGCGCAAATCCATAACGCCAGGGATAACTATGACAGCGCTCTTGTCTACCTGCGGAGGAGCCTCGCAATCAACAGGCAGATGAACTACCCCCCGGGCGAAGCCTCAAGCTGTTACAACATCGCATCCACCCTCCTCTTCCTGTCACAGCCTGATTCTGCACAGTGGTATATACGGAAAGCATTTGATCTGATATCCGGTACCGGGACTCCCGTTCCGCCCGAGTATTATGTCACCCGTGCAAACATTGAGCAGTCTCTCGGCAATTACGGAAAGGCGCTGTCAAGCGGGATAAAGGCCTATTCAATCGGAAAAGAAAAGCAACTGCCGATCATTGTCTCGGATGCCTCACTGCTGCTCAGCGATCTTTACGGCATGACCGGAAGGAAGGATCTTGCCTACGGTTATCTGAAGGAACACATGCAACTCAGTGACTCAATCAGCAATGACGAGTTCCTGAATCAGTTAACCCGGATGGAGATACAGTATGACTATGACAAGAAGCAGAAGGCTGCAGAATATCAGCGTATGCAGGAGAGGCTTATGAATGAGGGCAAAATCAAACAGCAGAGGACCCTGATCGTCAGCCTCGGAGTGCTCTTTCTTCTTGCCGGCTTCTTCTCACTGCTCTACCTCAGGCACACCCGTCTGAGAGCAAGGTATGCCCAGATAGATCTCGAACAACGCCTGCTGCGGGCACAGATGAACCCTCACTTCATCTTCAACTCATTATGCGCCATCCAGGATCTGATCATGACCGATAAACCACAGAAGGCCAATGCCTTTCTCACCAAGATAGCCCGGCTGATGCGAAATATCCTGGAAAACACCCGCGAGGAGTATGTTTCGCTCGACAAGGAGATAGAGACCCTGAAACTATACATGGATGTGCAGCAACTGAGATTCGATGACGGATTCACATATGGAATTGAGGTTGATGAGGCCATTGATCCGGAAAATGTCTCAGTCCCGCCCATGCTTGCCCAGCCCTGTGTTGAGAATTCAATCGAGCACGGACTGCTACCAGGGAAGAAAGAGGGACAGATAAGCGTAAAGTATTCCCTCAAGGATGGTCTGTTGATGCTGGAAGTGACTGACAACGGCGTTGGAAGAGATAAGGCTGCAGAGCAAAAGCCCCGGATGAAGAAAGAGTCAGTCTCAACCAGGCTGACGGCAAAGCGGCTTGAACACTTCAGGAAGATACTGAAGGAAAAACAGATAAGTTACGAGATAACTGACCTGTACGAAGAGGGTATTGCTGCAGGCACAAGGGTGGTTATGATGCTGCCATGGAAAAAGGTTTACGCATAAGACTTTTCATGTTATGAAAGCGGTGATAGTAGATGATGAAGCCTCGGTAAGGAATACTATTTCAACCCTTCTGAAAGAGAGCTTCCCCGATATCACGGTCAGTGCAGCCGCAGGATCAGTGGCAGAAGGTTATGCAGCTGTCAGCGAGCATCAGCCGGATATCCTGTTCCTGGATATTGAACTGCCCGACGGCCTCGGCTTTGACCTGCTGAAGAAGTTGTCACCCGTCCACTTCAGGACCATATTCATTACTGGTCACCAGGAGTATGCCCTTGATGCAATCAAGGTCAGCGCACTTGATTATATCCTTAAGCCGGTGGATGAAGAGGAACTGAGGGCTGCAATTGCAAAGGCCCGGGAGATCATCAATCAGGAAGAGGAACAGCTCAAGCTGCTTGCCCTCGGAGAAAACCTGCAGGGAAAGAAAGTCCTGAAACGAATTATCCTCAGGACAGCTGAAGCCCTGCAACTTATTGCAGTTGATGACATTATTAGGGCTGAGGCAGAAAGCAACTATACCCATTTCTACCTCGAAGGCGGCAAACATATCATGGTATCACGCACCATCAAGGAATATGAAGCCATGCTTAGCGGTGCAGGCCTTATCCGTGTCCACCAGTCGCACCTTGTGAACCTTAACCATATCGACAAATTTTACAGGCATGATGGAGGCTATCTGCAGCTTAAAGACGGTACAAGCATACCCGTCTCCCCTCTACTGAAGCAAAAGGTTCTGCAGGCAATCAGTGACCATCTCTACGAATAGTCATTTTTGTACATCGCCATGCAGGCAGTACTGCTGCCGGTAGCTTAATGGGAACTGCTGCCGGCAGCCTATCGGGGAAAAAGCCGTTTTGCCTTGCATCCTGCTCATCCGACTTGCGGCAACTGATCAGAGACCGTAATTCCTCTCTACTCCGGCTCTTAAAGACACCACCGATACTAATCCGCGGCCCTGTTTTGCTAATTAACTGTTGCCGCAGTCCGTGCCCGGGAGTAACTTCCCGCTAATAAAAATGTAAAGCCATGAAACGCCTGTTTATGTTTAGCGTTGCAACTCTGTTGCTTTTACTTTTCTCCGTCGAGGCCAGGCCTCAGAAAATTTATATTCCTGTAAAGGAGAAGGTAATAGAAGAAACTGACTACCGTGCCAACCGGAAGACTGACGAAATCATTGATACAGGTTTTGACAAGGTGGAAGAAGGGATCGGAAAGCTCTTCAAGAAGAAAGAGGATGGAGAAAAAGCCAAAAAAACAGACAATAAAAAAGAAAAGGGGAAGTCTGGCGCTGCTGAATCCGCAAACCGGAAAAAGCAGGGTAATGACCCCAAACAGGAAAAGCAGGGTAATGATCCGAAGCAGGGAAAGCAGGGCAATGATCCCAAACAGGAAAAGCAGCAAATGACTGTCAAATGGAACAGGTATGATTTTGTACCCGGGGATAAAATCATATTTGAGGATAACCAGGAGGGTGAAGTGAACGGAGAGTTCCCTTCACGATGGGACCTTGCCGGGGGAGGCAATGTCGAGAATGCAGCCTTCGGTGATCAGAACGTCATCTACTTCAAGGATGCAAGTTCATGTATAGTTCCATTCTTCAAGGAGCCGCAGAAAGATAACCTGCCCGACCTGTTTACCATCGAATTTGATTGCTGGTTTGAACCAGATGAATATTGCGAGTACTACGTTGATTTCTGGGATCATAAGAATCAGAGTGAAACCACCATTGAGATTTATCCTTTGATAATCAATGCCAACCACGCAGGCATCAGCAGAATCGGTGAAGGGTTCTACCCTGGTTACGATGAAAAGGGGGAGATTACCGAAGGATTATGGAGACACGTTGCCATCTCCTTTAATACCAGGGCCCTTAAGGTTTATCTTGACGATGCCAGGGTGGTTAACATCCCAAATCTTGGTATAAATCCGGAAGGTCTTACCATTTGTTGTGATCATATGAATACGGCAGGAGTCAGGGGGATAAATCGTTTTATCAAAAATGTGAGGATAGCAGAGGGGGCAGTGAAACTCTATGACAAACTGATACAGGACGGGAAAATCGTTACCAACGGAATACGATTCGACGTAAACAAGTCAACTCTGAAACCTGAGTCAATGGGCGTCATCAACGAAATTGCAAAACTGATGAAGGAACATCCTGAAATCAGCTTCTCAGTTGAAGGGCATACTGATTCTGACGGCGAAACAGCCTTCAACCAGGCCCTGTCAGAGAGGAGGGCTGAAGCTGTGGTGGCGGAGATGGTTCGCCTGGGAATTGATAAGTCAAGGCTGTCATCAAAGGGTTTCGGTGAATCATCTCCCATCGATACCAATGCCACTCCGGAGGGCAAAGCAAACAACCGGCGCGTCGAGTTTGTGAAGAAGTGAGCCAGAACCAGTCTAAATCGGGACATGCCGGATAGCGGAACAAATGTGCAGGGCAGGTTTGTGAAGAAATGAAGGCTGCAGAGGGTTGGCGTGAAGATCTTCCCGATTCCGTAGCGAATATGTAGAACAGATCTATGGAGATTTAAAACAAAGCAATCTCAGAATGAAAACAAGTACTTTAATTATGCTTATCACACTTGCAGCCGCTATATGCATGATGAGCGGGTGCAGGGCGAAAAACAAACCTGCCGGAGCAGAAGGCGGGGCGGCATCCGAAATCGCAGCAGGAGAGGCTGCAGAAGCCGAGGCCAAAGAACCTGATACCGGCGGCAAAGGCAAGCCCCTCGGTATCAGGTCAGGCATCATTGAGTACACCTACTCCGGTGACAAGACCGGGAAATCAACCCAGTATTTCGATGACTACGGAATGAAAAACGCAGTCTATGCCGAGATAACCTCCAGGGGAGCGACCAGCAAGGGCTGGACCTTAACCCTCGGAGATGACCAGTACATGTGGGATCTCAATTCCAGCCAGGGAATAAAGACAAGAAACCTGGTGGCAAAACAGATGCTGGAACTATCCGGCGGAGATATTCTCGAATATATGGCCGGGATGTATGAACAGATGGGAATGACCAAAAGCGGAACCGAAATGTTCCAGGGTAAGGAATGCACGGTTTTCAAGGGCGCTCCGGGTAAGGTCCTGATCTGGAAAGGAGTTATGATGATGATGGAAATGAAGATGGGCGATATTGTCTCCAGGCAGGAAGTCAGTTCCATTGAAACAAACGTCAATGTCGACAGCAAGTACTTCCGGATACCGGATAATATCACCTTCAATGAGATCACGGGATTCTGAAACGGTCCGGAAAACTTGTTTTTCAGATGTGGATTTAATGTCTGACAATGAATAACCCCTAATAAACGAAAAAATGAACCCACAACACCTCTTTCAAAGATGTATCATTCTGACATCCGTTTTAACACTGACGCTAACTCCCTCATGCAGCTGGTTCAAGAAAGACCCGATGTATATCGGGACATGGGAAAACAGAGACAAGATTTATGTCAGTGACAAAACCTTCAATACAATCACCACCCTCAAGCTTACAGAGAGCACTTTTGAGGAAGTATATATCATTAAGCGCGACAATTCATCCGAGGTTGTGTCCCTGCTGGGCATGAAGGGTAACCTTGAGGTTAAGGGTGATGAGATGACTTTCAGGCTGACAGCAGTAGGGGAATGTGTGAAGGATAATCAGCAGAATTGCACTTCGGCAGTTGAGTGGTTCAAGAAAGGATCTCCACAATACAACACCTACGTACAGTATCTTGAGGAAACAGTAAAAGGCAAATTTGAGGCAGATGAGGATTACCTCTGGCTTCTGCGCGACAGGAACCTTGACGGTGACACGGATGATGCCGGTGAGGAGATGTGGTTTGAACGACTCTGATCAGCAACATATGAGAATTACACCAACTAAAAAGGGAGGTATGGCATTCATACTCCTTGTGGTATTTCTTCCCTTACCAATGTTTGCCGTTCCCCCGCTTTACCTGGCTAACGAATGGGCAGACAATCACGGAATCAATTCATTCGCTTCCGCTTGGAGAAAATATGATTTCAACGGCGACGGTAAATTTGACCAGGCTGACATAAATGAAATTGTTGCGCGGGGTGCTCAAGGTATAGAATTCGACCTTAATCATGACGGCAAGAAAGACCTGGATGATGCGCTGGCTCTCTTTCTTATCCTGTCAGTACTGGACCGCACTTGTAACGGGGAGGTTGATGACAGGGATTTTGAACCTGTAGCCCCCATATCATTACCTGATGCTCCTGATATCCAGATAGTGCGAAGGATCGTCAACGAAGAAGTCACACGGGCAATGATGCAACTCCCTCCTGACATTGAAGAGCAGGCCTTCAGGTTAATCCCTCGCGGGAAGCGTCTGATACTGGAAGAAAGAGCATATGCATACCAGATTGCCGGTCTCTCAGGACTTGCACAGAGAAATCTGGATGCAGCCATATGGGGTTTTGGCAAATCCTTCCAGACTGATGAAAGCTCATCGGGAGCTATTGGTAGCCTGGCCTTCTGCCTGGCAGTCGATGATAAGGATGAAGAAGCAATGTCCTTGCTGGCATTTGCCAGGAAGCTCTTTCCCGAGTCAGCACCGACAGCTACATCTATTGGCTGGATCTATGCCCGGCACGGTCAAAATGAAGAAGCACTCGGTTATTTTAGGGATGCTGTCCGTTTTACACCCGAAATTGCACAATATCACATGAATCTGGGTGTACTCCTTATGCGTATGGGCAAGGAGCGGGAGGCTTATGAAGAGTTCAAAACAGGAAAGGAACTGGATCCTTCCGATGCAAGGAAGTACCTTTTCTGGTATACAACAAAACCGCCTGACATATCGGCTAAAAAAGAGACAATTGATACTCAAGGGTTCCGCCAGGAACGTGAAAATGAAATCAGTGAAATGGCTGAACTTGGTTATACAGGGGAGGACCTCCCGGAACCCTGGGATGAAATGTCACCCTGCTCCCAGTCATTATTGATACCTGAATTACTTGAACGAAGGCTCGAAAAACAGTCTGACGAAATTCTACTCAAATATTCCAATAAATGCGCGGAAATAATTGAAAAATTAATTAAAGAGTATATGCCGGTGTGGAGCAACTGTGTAGAGGACTACAAAAGATGGCTTGATGGCGTGCCAGTAGTTAACAAGCAGAGTAGGGCGATAACAGAGGTCTTTGCGAAAATGGCAGCAAATGATATTCTATCACTTAGTAGGGCTATGGGATCCGAACTCTTCGGATACAGTTCTTTTTTCTATGCGAATGCACTGAAACAGGCCTCCGCTGATGCCAATGAAGAGCTAAAAAGGCTTAGTGAGTTGCCGATTACAGCTCAGTCCCTCACTGAGCATAAAGCACGGGCTCATAAGGAGGCTCTGGAAAATGCAATGGAGTACTGCTATAAGCCACTTATTGAGCAGGCTTACCGACTTATGACTGCCAAAGAGTGCGGTACATTTAGCCTGCCAAAACCGACGGTCGAAGTAATTACCGTACAGGAATTTAACCAGATGTTTTTTGTAATCCTGGAGCGCGGTGTTGTAATTCAAGGATACTGCCCTGACGGAAAAGGTGGAGATTTCAAGCAGCCGGATTTTAAATTCGACCCTACAATAAGTCTGGACCTCTATATAATAAGTTTCGAATGGAATCCCATAACCAATGAGTTCGAGCTTAACCTGGGACAGGGAATAATGGTTGGAATGACATGGAAGCCGGAGACGGGTTTTGGGGTTCAGGTAGGCCTGGGAGTACATGGTAAGGTAGGTGGTGTTATCGGTGGAGAAGCTGCCGTTTGGTGCAGGCTTGACGAAGGCGTTTTAACTGTTGAAAGTGAACTCGGAGGCTATATTGGACTGAGTAGAGAAGTGCCGGGACTGGGGGGGAAGAAAGGATCGGCATCATTAGGTTTTGAAATTACTCACACTCATGCTACCGCCAACCTATATTGAAAGAAACCGGATATGATTACCGATAATCTTCAGCCATTGATTTCTAACTCATTATGAACTAAATATAGTTATGAATGCACTAATAACCAGACATGCCTCCACTATCATGGCATTGATTATGATTCCAGTTATTTCATGCTCTGACCTGTTCGCCCAGAAAAAATGTGAAGACTGCGCACGCCGGGCTATTCTGGATGAATTTACCAATCCCAATAATCCTGACTATGAACAGAAAAGAGAGGAGTGGCGTCAATGCATGTTAAAACAGCTTGGAAATTATGTTTCCTTCTATGCTGATGATCCGAAAGTAAATGCCGCAGCGGAAATATGTGAACCTCTTCTACCTATAGATCATGCATATTGTTTCCCGGCTATCGTTGCAAGTTTCCTCGGAGAAAAACTCACGAATCCATGCTTTCACATGTTGTCCCTGCAATATTTTAATCCTGACCGGCACCGCAATCCCGAGTACCTGTTTCGTGGCAGTTATGAGGGGAATATTGAAGGAGGAGAAATTGTGGAAATAGTAACAGATGTCTTCAAACCAATTATTGCCCGAATGAACATGAAGCTCTATTATAATGGTACCACACCGGAACTGGTTCATGAATGGAATTCACAGGGAACACTTAATTCACCTCGAGGTTTGTTGAGTAGGCTCAATCTTCCGAAAAATATCAGACCCATACTCGAAGAATTTGAGAAGAGACCAGCCACATGCGAGGTGAAATTCCCGTCACAGGAAGAGTTGTGTGAAAATGGCACTGGAGAAATTATCCTGAAAGGATTCAGAGATACAGGTGGCAGACCATCAAGAGAGTTCAACAGGATCGTTGTAAGCATTTATAAAGGTGAAATGCTGAACGGGGAAAAGTGTATCTGGGGGCCTGACTACAGGGTATTCTCGCTGGATGATGGGGAAGTGAAAATCCGGTACAGACCTCCCGCTGACAAGGATGATGGATATGACTGGCTGAGAGTATATAACTCCTGTGATATCCTTCCGCCCGAAAAACACCCATTATCAGAGACATCGATAGGCGAGCTCATCCTGGACCAGCATTTCCCGATATTCTGTGGGTTCTACAGTGGCAGCATATCTGTCACCAAAACCTGGGATTACACTAAGGATGATGGCAACAGCTCCACAAAATATGTCGGTAAACAAACCGTAACCTTCACAGGAATCTTCAACCCGATACCGCAAATGGAAGGTATGGAAGGCCAGCCAATCAAAATATACGGCCCTCATAAAGTATCCGGAAGCTGGAGTCATAACGAAGATCGGTACTGCAGCGGCGATTGCGACTGCCCCGGGCTCAATTACCAGGAATATGGAACCGGAGAATTTCCGGATAAAACATTGAAGGAGGGCCTGATAATAATCACAAATGTATTTCCCACAGATATTAAGGATGTTGCTGACCAGCTTGGTCAGTTCGGCCTGGTGAACTGGTATGACGTAGCTACTCCTACTGAGAATGTACCTACCCAGACCAGATACAGACATTATATCAAAGATGTCGGCTGCGTTTGGGGTAACTCAACCTCCTCAACCAATCTTACCGGAGCCGATGTAAGATTTAAACTGAAAGATATCAGCAATCTGTCCGGAAGTGTGTCATGGAGCTCATCGATGGGAACAACCGGCATCAGCGCCACGGATATGACAGAGGCGATCTATGAACAAAAGCCATTTGAACCCGAACAGGACGGAACAGACTATCACTATACAATCACCTGGAATCTGAAGGCTCTTTGACAGAACAGCACAGAACCTACCTGAAAATTGATCCGGAACAGGGTAACTCCCCGGCCCCGGGCCATTTAATGGTCATATCATTTCTCCGGCCCTGAGCCACTGCAGTGTCAGTGCTGCTCCCTCCGCGAAGGGGGTTACCCGGTAACCCATCTCATCGATGGCCTTACGGCTGCTGAGGCTCCAGTGGTTAAGGTATTTCTTCACCCACGGGGCGGTTATGAGCGGCGGGATGCCGGTTATGCCTGCCTGCCACTCCATTACCCCGGCTACGGCTGACATGAGGCTGACAGGCATAGGCAGCAGCCGCCTCTTCCTGCCGGTCACCTCCGCAAGTACCTGAAAAAACCGGTCGAAGGTAAGGTTCTCTCCTCCCAGGATATAGCGCTCTCCCGGAACCCCCTTCCCTGCCGCGAGGATATGGCCGTCAACCACATCATCGATGAAGACATAGTTGCCGACACACTTGCCGTCGCCCGGGATCAGCCGCCAGCGTCCGCGCGAGTAGAGTGAGATCATGCGGGTAACGGAGTTGCTCTTGCTGAGCAGGCCGGGACCGTAGACACGTGTCGGGTTGACGATGACGCACTCCATCCCGTTTTGCCCGTTATATGAGAGTGTCAGCTCCTCGGCTGCAGCCTTGGTCTCTTCATACTCATTGAAGAAGGGGGTGGCACGGGGGTACTCCTCATCAATGGGCTCAACCCCGGGTGATGGACCTATCACAGCCGCCGAAGAGGTAAGTACAAACCGCTTTACCCCTCCCCTCACGGCTGCCTTCAGCATATTCTCAGTGCCGGTGACATTGATCCGGTACGGCAGGCTCTTATCCTTTGACCAGGGCTTCGCAAAAGCTGCCAGGTGAAACAGGACGTCACAGCCGGCTGCTGCCGTTTCGGCCGCTGCGACAGAATCGAGATCACCTGTCACATGCTCAACACCCGGAAGGGAGGAGAGCGATCTGAATTTCTCAGGCGATCTCACCAGGCACCTGACAGTGTGCCCCTCCCGGGAGAGTCTCTCAGTCAGCCTCTGCCCTATGAATCCGGTAGCTCCGGTAAGAAGATATTTCATAACATCATGCCAGGTTAAAGATGGTTATCCGATCACCTCCTGAGGCGAAGCTCCGCAGAGATTACCTCCTGTCGCCACTGCTGCCGGTACCTCTCTCCGGTCAGCTTCACCGCCGCCGCAGAGCTGCTCCTGAGGCCCGGTTCTGCGGCCAGCCTTCTCCCGTTTAAACCGGACTAAGCCGGTAACTCAGCCCCACGATAGCACCATCATCTCTTTACCTTCATCACGGCCGATGAGCTGATGCTGCCATTGCTCTCGGAGATGGCTGTAAGCGTTACGGTGGCATCACGGGAGGCACCCCGTGCGGCGGCCACCCATACTGGCACCGTAACTTTCTCTCCTTTCTGCGGGGCAGCTATCTCACTGAAGAGACGCGCCTCCCATCCGCGGCCGCTCACCTCCACCCTGAGGCGACAGATATCGTCGCCCGACACCTCAAACTCCACAATGCCTTCTTCGCTTATGCGGGTTGCCGGTCGCGAAGCGCTGACCGAGGCAGGCTCACTGACCACATCAGAGTCGAGCGACCTGACGCCAACGGTATAGGAAAGCACCCCTTCGCCGTTCCGGTGAATATCTATAATATAAAAATGGAGACGGTTTGGTTTGTCAACGTATTCAAACTCACTTCCCGAGTTGAGTCCGGCATGAAAGAGCGCATCATTGAGTTGACGGTAGTCGGCAATGGTTCGCATCACCTTTTCGCCGTCAGGCTTAACATAGTCAGCCATGTTTATATCCTCCGGATGGGCATCGATCACCCAGTTGAAGCAGTTGAACCCGTTGGGTCCGCCATTGTTCCCCTCGCGGTCGGTGTTGAGTGCGAGCAGCACCCCGTTATCGGGGCAGAATGAGTCATAGCCGATACGCTGTATGACTTCCGCAGAGTAGTAGTCGAATCTCGGCTTCCCCGGTGAGAGCGGGTCTGTTGCGGGGTCGGTCGGCGGGGTGCGGTCATGCGGCTCATCTCCGTCGAGACGCACCATCATACCGGCATACTCGCCAGGCAGGGGCTCCACGGCACGGGCAGTGATGCGTGCGACCACCGGCGCTGAGGAGGCGAGCTCCTCACGGCTTACGGTGATAATCTCATCAGTGGTGATAAAGCCGTTCTTGAGCCGGTTGCGTAACATCAGACCGGCCGGCATGCTGGCGCCGGCTACCGGTGGTACCACCCATCTCATGTGAGGCCCGCCGGGGCCGTTGAAGCAGCCGCGGTCCATCATGTCCCACGGCCCTGACCCGGCACGGCGGAAAGGCGTAACATATGGGTTGTTGTTATTGTCGCCTATCCGGAAAGCATAGTGTCCCAGCTCATGGGTGATGGTGCCCGAGTTCTCTCCCTGCCTGATCGACGAGAGCCCCCACTGCATCTGCCCGGCCTTCCATGAAGTCCATTCAACGTAACGGGTGGGTGCCCAGCGCGGCTTGTCAGGATTGGGATTGCCCCACTCGGGAGGTATATCATCCCTGCTCAGGAACTTCATCTCACCGAACTCCTGCCATACGCCGGTCTCGTCATAGCCGGCATAGATCCTCAGGATAGCATCATACCCTCCCTTCAGGTCTCCCTCGGCTTCGCACCACAGAGAGTCGATATCGCGCTCCATACGGTAATTGACCCTGCTCCCGTCAGGGGTTGCCTCATTCTGTCCCCACTCACTCAGTCCGTACTGCCATAGCGAACGTGGCATACGGTAGGGACCGAAGGCATCCAGGGCGGTGATGCCGAACCGTCCCCGCGACTGCTCCATCCAGTAGCCGTTGATGGTGTGCCCCCGGTTGACCGGGGAGGGTTTAAGCCAGAAGTCGGAATAGAACTGAGGTATCTCCTCACGGCTCACCGGATCGATCTGGGGGTTGCCGAAGAGGTCAGATCCTTTCGGAAGGGTCATCACAAAGGGCTGGTCAGGGAAGTCAACGGCAACAAGCGCCATACGGAAGCCCCGCTCAGGAGTGAGGGATGGATCAGCCCAGTTCCTTCCGGGTATGGGGCGATAATCATCCCAGGTCATATCATCCTGATCCTGCACCAGCTGTGGATCGACAGGAATATAGAGTGAGTCAGGCCTCCCCCTATTATTACTGAAGGCTGCCAGCATGGCAGCCATCAGTACTATTGCAACACCTGCAATTCCGGTTCTTTTCATTGCCGGGGGTATTTGTGTCACTGTTTCTATTTATCGGGTGCGTATAGTCCCTCTCTCGAAAGGATATGATCAAGGGTGGCAAGCCCGTAAACCATGACAGCAGTCACCACCGATGCATGATTCTGGTACTCAGGTATGCTCTTGTCATAGGTGTCACGCTCGGTATGCCATATCTCGCCGTAACTGAAGTTGTAGCCCTTGATGTCACGCTCTTCGAAGCTCAGTGTAGGTACACCGTTCATTGCAAAGTATGCATGGTCAGAGCTGCCGGCAGTTCTCGGGCGGGGTCTGGGTGGTGTGGTGCGCTTTGTGAGGGTGAAGGGTATCTCGGGATTGATCTTGTTGAGAGGCTTGCATATTTTCTCAAAGTCGGCATACATGGCCTCGGGGACGGTAATGCCCACCGGGGGTGTCGGACCGCCGTCGCGGTTGAAATAGTTCGATATCTTCGGCAGCTTCTCCTTGTTGTTTTCGACCCAGTGTTTCGAGCCCCACAGTCCGAACTCCTCTGCAGCCCAGAGGCATGCCAGGATGGTGCGATCAGGCTTGCCGCCGGCAGCCATGATGAGGCGTGCTGCCTCCATGGTGACACTCAGCCCCGATCCGCAGTCAACACCGCCGGTGCCGGCATCAAACGAGTCGAGGTGGCCTCCCATCATGACATACTCATTCGGGTATTTCTTACCCTTGATAACACCAATCACGTTGTGGTACTTGACCGGGCCTGGCCTGAAATGGTTCCTGATGTCAAACTCAAGCTGGAAATACTGTCTCTCTTTGGCCATCTGCTCGATGATGGCGTACTGATGCTCATCGAGCTTGATGTCACACACCGTGGGCAGGTTATCAAAGCTCATCTGTTCAAGGTTCTTCCTGTCATAGAGGGCAGTGATGGGAACCTTTGCCGACTGGATTATTCCGAGTATACCTGCCTCTACCATCTCACGGTAGAAGAGTGCCGGCTCCTCCTTCAGCGGGATCGGATCCTTCGGAGGCTGATCACGGTTCGTCATGTTCTCGAAGAAGATCTGCCTGTTGAGTACCGAAATGGAGTCATTGTATTTCCTGGCTACCATCCTGAGGCTGTCTCCCCGTGCTGACCAGTCAATCGGCCACCCGGTGTTCTTTCCGCTGATGAGCACCCATGCTCCCTTAAGTGCGCCCTTCATCTGTTCAAACTCCATCTTGCTCTTGGGCTCGATGAGGACGTGGCCCCGCTGCACACCCTTGGTGCCGGCAGTGTATGAGGGCGTCGCAAAATGGAGTATCATCCCGTTGTCGGAGAGGAGTCTTCCGAACCAGGGACCGCGGTTGAAACCGACAGGCAGGGTGCCGACCTCATCCATTATCACCTCCATGCCCCAGCTCCTGAACTGCTCGGCAGCCCACTCAGTGGCAATGGTATAGGCACTCGACCCGATAATCCTTCCGCCTATGCGGTTTGTCATAACATCGAGATGATGCATGGTCCGGTTGTCTGTCTGACCAAGCTCAATGATCCGGTCAACAACCTTGTTCTGCTGAGCCTGCAAGCCAGTGAACATGAGGACCAGCAAAAGAGGTAGGAATACTTTTTTCATGTCGTAGGTTTTTAGTTGCGCCAAGCTATGAAATTACACTTAAATAGAAAAGAAGCGAACGCCTCTTTAAGGTAACGAATAGTTAAAAAAAGTTATCAGGACTAGTATCTCAGTCTTTCTGCAAGGATGGCTACCCCCCTGGCAGCTCCCTCGGTAATGTATTCGATACGGTGGGGGGTACTGATCCGTGATGGCTGCGGGTCGATGAACCATACCGGGGTGGTTTCCGGTACACTGTGTATCAGTCCGGCAGCAGGATAGACAGCCAGCGAGGTACCGATGATGACAAAGATATCTGCCTGTGATGCAATCTCTGCTGCCTCACGCATGGCAGGCACCGGCTCCCCAAACCATACAATATTGGGTCTCAGGGGTGTGCCATCTGAGGCCAGCTCACCCGGAGCAATATCCCTGTATCCGATATCGGTGATCAGATGAGGGTTCGTGCTGCTGCGAGCCTGGGTAAGCAGGCCGTGCAGATGCAGAATGCGGGTGCTGCCGGCACGCTCATGCAGGTTGTCAACATTCTGGGTGATAATACTGACTTCAAAATCCTTCTCCAGACGTGCCAGATCACGGTGCCCCTCATTGGGCTCAGCCGAGACCAGCTGCCTCCTGCGTTCGTTGTAAAATCTCTGTACCAGGCCGGGATTACGGTGCCAGGCATCAATGGAGGCAACATCCTCAACCCGGTACTGCTCCCAGAGCCCGTTGCTGTCGCGGAAGGTTCTCAGTCCGCTCTCTGCACTCATACCCGCCCCTGTAAGTACAACCAGTTTTTTCATCTCTCAATCAGGTTATTATGTGAAAAGAAAATGGAACCGGACATCTGTCGTCCTCCAGCCCGGAAAGCTTCTGCCCTGACAGCCGGTTCGCGTTTCTGAAAATAAGAAAAAAGAGGGAAACAAAAAATGGCATATCACATCTGAGCTCTTTTCGCCCCTTAAATTTTGTAACTTGTCTCTCTGAACAGGTATGAAGATCTTTTTCGTCATATTGAATCTGTTGTTGCTTATGTTCACCCAGCAGGATGATACCCGCCATTCACGTGAACGGAGCCGGATGGTGCAGGATCAGATAGCGGCCCGCGGTATCACCGATACCCGTACGCTGCGGGCCATGGGCAGTGTGCCGAGGCATCTCTTCGTACCGCCGGCATATGAGCGTCAGGCCTATAATGACTCTCCCCTGCCCATAGGCTACAACCAGACCATCTCACAGCCCTTTATCGTGGCCTATATGACCGAGCTGGTCAGGCCTACACCGGGCAAGCGGGCCCTGGAGATAGGCACCGGCTCAGGGTACCAGGCTGCCGTGCTGGCCGGGATAGTCGATACGGTATATACCATCGAGATCGTGCCCGGGCTGGCCAGGGAGGCTGCCGTCCGCCTGAAGACGCTGGGCTACGGGAATGTCGTCACCCGGCAGGGCGACGGCTACAAGGGGTGGCCTGAGAAGGCTCCCTTTGATATCATTATCGTCACCGCAGCAGCAGACCATATCCCACAGCCCCTCAGGGAGCAGCTCGCCGAGGGCGGACGGCTGGTGATGCCGGTGGGTGACCCCGCCTCGGTACAGTTCCTGGTACTGCTGACAAAAAGAAAGGGCAAGATCACCGAACAGCGTCTTGAACCGGTACGCTTCGTACCGCTCACCAGGCAGCGGTAGCAGCTGATATGTGGCTTCCCGCTTCCAATTCTTCAGGTCACACTCACACCGTCATTCTTCCCGGCAGTCATAGACAACCACTTCAGATTTGTTAACTTTGCGTCTATGGAAAAACTGAATCTCTTTTTTACGCGCATACAGGAGTCGGGTTTCTGGCAGAGGCTTTTCAGGTGGAAGAGGCTCAGGAGCCTCTCCTGGGAGGCGATGGAGGAGTACCGTGCCATGCTGCGTGATATGGCAGCACAGAAGGAGAGTAATGAGAGCCTCCGTAACCGTGTCACCGAGCTCACCGCCGGCAGTGAGCACCTGGGTCAGCGCCTCCGGGACCTGGAGCTGCAGGCCGCACAGCGGGAGGCCCGTATGGAGGAGCTGAATGGCAGGCTGAGGGAGCAGGCCGGCACCATCAACGAGCTGACTCGCAAGGTATCAGCCTTTGAGGCGGTGAAGGACGAAAAAGAGAGGGCATTCAATGAGAATATCGCCAGGCTGAACCAGACCAAGGATAGCTTTGAGGCAGAGCGCCGCAGGCTGCACGAGGAGCAGCTGCGGCAGGCCGGGGAGAGGCTCGAGGCAATGAAACGGCAGTGGGCCGGGCATGAGGCCGACGTGAAGAGTGCAATCACCCGCATCTGCGATCTCAATCAGGTGCGATATATCGAGAAGGTCCCCTTCCGGGGAAACCCTGACAACACCATCGAGATCAGCGGCGAATACATCATTTTCGATGCAAAGAGCCCGGCGGGGGATGACCTCACCAACTTCCCCGGCTACATAAAGACACAGGCAGACCAGCTGAAGAAATATGCCAGCCAGGAGAGCGTCAAGAAGTCGATGTTCCTGGTGGTACCCACAAACACCATAGAGAGCATCAGGCAGCTCACCTACCGGCTGGGCGACTATGATGTCTTCGTGATAACCAAGGATGCCCTCGAACCGGTGATACTATCGCTCAAGAAGATAGAGGAGTATGACCTGGCCGACAAGCTGAGCCCCGAAGACCGTGACTCCATCTGCCGCATCATCGGGAAGTTCGCGCATACAGCCAAGCGGCGCATACAGGTAGACCAGTTCTTTTCGGAGGAGTTTATTGACATAGTGTTGCGTAGCCAGAAGGATCTGCCGGATGACATAAAGCAGCAGGTCATCGAGTTCGAGAAGTCGGAAAAGCTCAACCCCCCGACCGAGCGGCGCGCCAAGATCATCTCCATAGATGAGCTGCAGAAGAAGAGCGACGAGATAGGGGCTGAGGTGCAGTCACCAAAACTATCCCTCCCGGGAACGGAGGAGGAAAAGCAGGTCAGATGAAGGCGAAGGGAAGGGAGACCAAACCGCATGTGGGCATCTTCGGCAGGCGTAATGTCGGGAAGAGCTCACTCATAAATGCTATTGTGGGTCAGGAGATAGCCATTGTCTCCGATGTGGCGGGTACCACCACTGACCCGGTGAAGAAGAGCATCGAGATTCACGGGCTGGGACCGCTCATACTGATCGATACCGGGGGGATTGACGATGAGGGGGGATTGGGTGAGCTGCGCATCGGGAAGGCGCTCGCCTCGGTGAGGCTGGTAGACATGGCCATACTGGTGCTGGCTGACAACACCTTCGGAGAGCATGAGGCGATGCTGGCCGATGAATTCAGAAAAGCCGACGTACCCTATCTGATTGTGCACAACAAGAGTGACCTCACGCCCCCATCGGATGAGCTGCGCGAGAGGGTCAGGAGGCTCACCGGCAGGGAGGTGGTCACCTACTCAGCCCTTGACCCGGCAGGCTACAATCCGGCCCTCATAAGTATGATGAAGGAGATCATGCCCGCCTCGGCACTGAAGGGGCGCAGCCTGATCGGCGATCTCATTCAGCCGGGTGACATGGTGCTGCTGATCACCCCTGTCGATGCCGGCGCCCCGGCAGGGAGGCTCATCCTGCCCCAGGTGCAGGTCATACGTGACATACTTGACAACAACTGCACCGCCATCGTGCTCAAGGAGACAGAGGCGGCGGCATTCCTGCAGCACAGCAGTATCAGACCAGCACTGGTGATCACCGACAGCCAGATCTTCGCTGCGGCAGACGCGATAGTGCCGGACGATATTCCGCTCACCAGCTTCAGCATAGTACTGGCACGGCAGAAGGGCGACTTCGAAGAGTACCTCCGGGGAACGCCGAAGATCGGCGGACTGAAGGATGGTGACCGGATACTGATGCTGGAGTCATGTACCCACAATGTCTCATGTGATGATATCGGCCGGGTGAAGATACCGCGCTGGCTGAGGGAACATACCGGCAAGAAGCTTGAGTTCGATACCGTGGCCGGGCTTGACGGCATACCACGCCCCATAGAGGAGTATGCCCTGGTCATACAGTGCGGCGGCTGCATGGTGACCCACCGCCAGCTGATGAACAGGCTCAGCGAGCCGAAGAGTCATGGCATACCGGTGACCAACTACGGAATGGTCATCGCATGGGTACACGGCATCTTCAACCGCGCCACCGCACCGTTTACCGGAGGAAATCACCCCCGGTAGGCAGCAGCAGCGTGTACATCACAACCGGAACCGCCTTCAGGCAGACGCACCGGGCGCATCACAACCATAACCACCTTCCGGCAACCGGTACTGCAGGAGGCATGCCGGGCCGGTTTCGGCGGTCACTCCTCCTCGCCGGCACCTTTGAGGTACCTGTCGAGGAATTGCAGTATCTCCGAATAGGCCTTTATCTCATTCTCCTTCTTGACAAAGCCGTGCCCCTCATCAGGGAAGATCACATACTCAACAGGCACCCCTGCTTCCCTGATCGCCTCAACCATCTCATCCGACTCGACCTGCAGCACCCTGGGATCATTGGCGCCCTGCAGCACCATTACAGGGTTCTTCACGTTGTGCCCGTGGAAGAGGGGCGAGATATTGTAAAGACGTACCGAGTCGGCGGTGAAGGGGTCGCCCATCTCGGTGTAGAGCGCATCACGGAATGATGCCCACCATGGCGGTATCGACTTGAGGGTGCGCAGCCAGTTGGTCACCCCGAAGAGGTTAACCCCCACCTGAAACTCATCGGGCGCAGAGGTCATGGCTGCCATGGTCATGAACCCGCCATAGCTGCCGCCAATGATACCGATCTTTTCAGCATCGATATAGTCCTGCTCCTGCAGCCACTTCTTGCCCCAGATGCAGTCCTTAAGATCCTTATCGCCATGATTGCGGTCATCCATCCTGAAGAAGGTCTTTCCATAACCGCTGCTGCCCCGGTTGTTCACGCCAAGCACCGCATATCCGTGGTTCACCAGGTACTGTATGACAGGATTGTAATTTGCCATTGTCTGTCCGCCCGGTCCGCCATGTACCCATATCAGTGCCGGCACCCTGTTTTTACGTGTGGCGGTCAGCGGCTTGTAATAGATAGCAGGTATCTCGAGGCCGTCAAAAGAGGGGTAGCGGACTACCTCTGCCGTGACCAGGTCATCGGGATTGATCTCGGGGTTGAGGTTGTCTGTCAGTCTCTTCATCTTCGGCTGACCGAACTCGTAGAGATAGAGGTCGCCGGGTGTCCTGGAGCTGCCCAGGTTGAGCAACATGTACCGCTCACTGTCGGAGATCGTCAGGTTGTTGACGCTGGCACCGGCAACACCGGGATAGCTGACCTTCCTGCCGGTGGTATATTCGGTAACCTCAATCTCAATCCGGCCGTCATTGTTGATTCCGATAACCCGGTACTTCTCATTCTCGCTCAGCCAGCTGCCGGCAACATCCCAGTCAGTGCCATAGACCAGCCCGCGCTCACCGGTGGCAAGCGAATAGCGCATCAGGGTCGAGAACTCCCCGTCAGCATCGGTGGTGTAGAAGAACCACTCATTATCATTGGTAAACCCGGAAGCTGAGTATGAGCCCGGCCTGTCAGGCTCTGACACCTCGGTCGTCTCACCGGTGACAAGGTTGTGAAGGAAGAGTCTCGACTCGCTGGTGGTGATTGACTGTACCGTGGCGATGATGCTCCTGTCCTTGCTGGCACCGGCATAGTCAAGCCCCTCATCATTCCTCCATACCATCTCATCCTTCCACTCTCCGACATTCATGCTGTAGAGATCGAAGAACCTGGGGTCACGCTTGTTTGAGAGCAGGTACATCACCCGGTGGTCTCGGCTGAAGCCTGCAAACCGGGCCTTGACGGCATCACCCGGGGTGAGGTCGGTAGAGCTGCCGTCACCCTCCAGCAGGTAAATATGGCTGTTCTCATCGCCGCCCCTGTCAGCCGAATAGAGTACCTGACCGGTCTCCTGAACATAGCCGATGCCAAACAGTGACTCGGTATCGGAAAAGGTGAGCTGCCTGCGCGAACCGTCAGAGAAGTCAATCTCAAACAGGTTGTAGATGCCTGTCTCATTACTGGTCACCAGCCCCTTTGTTTCGTCTGGCGAGAAGTCTGAGAAGCTGATGTTCACGTTCTTGTAGAACTGATCAATGGAGTACTGGGTGACCTCCCGCTTCCCCGTACAGGAGACAAGCAGCAGGAGAAAAAATGGAACGATGAGTTTTTTCATGGGTTCGTTTTTTACAGATTACACTTCAAAAGACGGAAAATATTTCCAATTGCTGCCCAATCATGCCCTGATGACCATGAAAGGGCATGAGTTACATCATTAGGCAATCTCAAATCTTTGTTTATATTTGAACTCTGCTACAGTATTATGGGACGAAACTGGACCCTGGAATACAAGATCAAGATCAACCGCTCAGGGTTGTATCGCTAGCCTTTCCGGCCGGCGGATGTCTTTGTACCTCCGCCCTCTTTTGATTTTCCCTTTTTTACTCTTCAACCTTTAAAAACAATCTTTCACTTATGGATACATTAATTATCAACGGATCAGGACTGACAGTAAATGATGTTGTCAATGTGGCCCGCTATGGCCAGAAGATAGAGCTTCACCCCGACGCCCGCAAGCGGATCCTCGAGTGCCGTGCGATGCTTGAGAAGAAGATCGATGCCCGTGAGATCATGTACGGGGTCAACACCGGTATAGGTGAGTTTTCGGAGATAGTACTTGATGATGATCAGATCAAGGATTTCCAGAAATACCTCGTTTACAACCATGCCGCCGGCATAGGTGACCCTGCTCCCATTGAGGTTGTCCGCGGCGCCATGCTGGGTCGCATCAATGTGCATGCTCATGGCAACTCGGGCTGCCGCCTTGAGATAACCGAGACCTACGTTGAGATGCTCAACAAGGGTGTCACCCCCTACTCATGCCAGAAGGGGTCTGTGGGCGCCTGCGGTGACCTGTCGCCCATGTCACAGATTGCCCTTCTCCTTATGGGTGAGGGGAAGGCCTACTACAAGGGTGAGTTGCTCGACGGCGCCGAGGCGATGAAGCGGGCAGGGATAAAGATTCCCGGACTGCAGGCACGTGACGGGCTGGCAGCCATCAACGGTTCCAACATGCTCACCGCCATGAGCGCCCTCTGGCTGGTCGATGCCAACAACTGGCTCAAGCAGGCCGAGATAGCCGCATCGATGTCGCTCGAAGCACTCAAGGCCAACATGAGACCCTACGAGCCGCTGCTGCATGAGGCACGCGGGTTCAGGGGGGCCATCCGCAGCGCTGCGGCAATCAACAAGTGTATCGCGGGCGGTGACCTCAAGGAGGGACGTATCAAGTCAAAGGTGCAGGACGCCTACTCGATGAGATCAACCCCGCAGGTGATAGGCGCTGCACACGATATGCTGGCCTATGCACGCAGCCAGGTGGAGATCGAACTCAATGGCGTGGGTGACAACCCGATCTTCTTCCCCGACAGGAACCTGCAGCTCTCAGGCGCAAACTTCCAGGGCTCGCCGGTGAGCGTGCCGATGGATATGGCCGGAGCAGCAATAACCATGGTTTCGGTAATGTCTGAGCGCAGGATGAACCGCCTCAACAACCCGGCACTGAGCGTGGGGCTGCCGGCATTCCTGACAAAGGGAGCAGGCATGTTCTCAGGACTGATGCTGAGCCAGTATACCGCCGACATGATGATAGTGGAGCAGCGGATTCTCTCGATGCCGGCATCAATACAGTCAATACCGGCTGCGGCAGACCAGGAGGACTTTGTCTCTATGGGGATGAACACGGCCATCAAGAATAACCAGATCCTTGACAATGCCTACGGAATACTCGGGATTGAGTTCATGGCGGCAGCACAGGCACTCGACTTCAGGAAGAAGGAGTACAGCTTCGGGAAAGGGGTCCAGAAGGCCAAGGATGTGATCCGCAGGCATGTGGAATTCCTCGATATTGACCGCCCGCTCTACGCAGACCATACCACCATGAAAGAGCTGGTGAAGTCATGCGAGATACTCAATGAGGTCGAAAAAGAGGTGGGAAGCCTGGAGTAGGCGGAATTACAGATTCCGGACAAAGATAAGGACCGGCATTGCCCCGGTCTGCCCAGATATCAGCATCTGACTGCATTCACCTCCCCGCAGGCCGGCAGGCCTGTGCGGGGAGGTGTTTTTTGACCTGGCTGGCAACGCATGCGTGCGGGAGAGGCTGGCATCAATAATCTGTGCCCGGCGGCAAACCGGGAAAAGATTCCCGGATAAGCCCCGTCAACCGAACCTACGCACACAATAACTTAAAAAATCCTGAGTTATAATCTATTAGATCGCTCAGTCAATCCGTCATGAAAAAGCTACTCATTCTCCCCCTCCTGGCCATGATGGCATCATGTGCTACACAGAACCTATATCTCAATGTGATACAGCCTGCCCCGGTGACCCTGGCCACTGAGATAAAGAATGTCGCCATTATTGACCGCTCTACCCCGTCTGACCAGGTAAGATCATTTGATAACCTCGACAAGATACTCACCCTTGAGGGTGCCTCACTTGACTCGATAGGCACCCGGGAGGCAATAAAAGGGGTGAGCGGAGCCCTCGCCGCCAATGACCGGTTTCACTCTGTCAGGCTGCTTTCTGAGGTCGGGCTGACCAGCAGTGCTCCGGGAGGAATGCCTCCTCCGTTGTCTCCGGCACAGGTTGCAGAGATATGCCATGAGCACGGAACGGAGGCCCTCTTTGCCCTGGAGCACTATGATACCGATACCAGGATCAGCTATGCAACTGAACCGGCAAAGGTGAAAACTCCGCTGGGAGGGTTGCCGGCACTGATGCATACCGCCTCAATGGAGACGGTGGTCAAGACCGGATGGAGAATCTATTCACCCGCAGATCAGGCCGTAATTGATGAGTATCTGGATGTGGAATCGGTTCGCTTTTCAGGCAGGGGGATTACTCCGGCGGCAGCCATCGCCGGCTTCGTCAACAGGAAGGCAGCCGTCATGGAGGTGAGCCGCAAGGCGGGAGAAGCTTTTGCCATGCGACTGATACCCTACAGGCTGAGGGTGACCCGGGAATACTTCGTCAGAGGCAGTGATAACTTCAGGGTCGCCAGGAGACGGGCACAGCTGGGCAACTGGGACGACGCTGCAGAGCTGTGGCAGACCGAGACATCAAACCCGAAGAGGAAGGTTGCCGGCAGGGCACACTACAACATGGCAATCATCAGCGAGATAAACGGTGACCTCCCGGCAGCAACCGCATGGGCTCACAAGGCCTACTCAGACTACCACATCAAGAATGCACTGCACTATTCACGTATCCTTGAAAAGAGGAAAAACAACGAAGAGCTGCTCAGATACCAGGAGCAGCGGTAACCGGTAGAAAGATTGATCGAGGAGCTCATCAGGTACCGGATTCCACGATAGCAGGCTGGCTGACCGATCGAAGAACTACTGCCATTGTGGCCGGTGGCAGCCCTCTGCAGGCGGAGTTCCGCTGCGGCATCGGGATCGCCGGCCGCTGGTTTTTTGTGCAGCTGTTATTCCTACCTTTACGGGTAGAATCGCAACAGCTATGACCAGGAAGATATTTGCCGCACTCCTAACCTGCCTGATACCAATTGCCGCTGCAGGCCAATCCCCTGACCTCCTGAAATATGTCAATCCGTTTATCGGCACAGACAGGATGGGGCACACCTACCCGGGTGCAACCGTCCCGTTCGGAATGGTTCAGCTCTCCCCCGACACTGACACCCTGCCCTATGCGGTCGGGGGGCAGTACAACAGGGATGTATACAGATACTGTGCAGGATACCAGTACTCCGATCCCACCATTGTCGGCTTCTCGCATACCCATTTCAGCGGTACCGGCCACTCTGACCTGGGCGACATACTGCTTATGCCGCTTACCGGCACTCTTCACCTGAACCCGGGAACTGCAGATGCACCGGAGAGTGGCTACCGCTCACGTTTCTCGCATGAGAACGAGAAGGCTTCGCCCGGCTACTACTCGGTACTGTTAGATGACTACGACATAGTGGCCGAGCTGACTGCAACCACCCGTACCGGCGTGCACCGCTACACCTTCAACCGAGGTGGCGATGCACATCTTGTGCTTGACATGGTTCATGGTATCTACAATGATGAGGGAAAGAATGTATGGACCTTCCTCAGGGTTGAGAATGACACCCTTGTCACCGGCTTCCGGCTGACCAGCGGGTGGGCCCGCACCCGGTCGCTCTTCTTTGCCATCGCCTTCTCAAAGCCTTTCAGCTCGTACGGCTTCCGTGACGACTCGCCGCCCCGCACCTATCGCGGCTTCTGGCGCCGGTTTGACCAGCGCACCAACTTCCCTGAAGCGGCAGGAAGGGCTATCAGGGGCCATTTTGATTTCCAGGTTGATAACGGTGAGCAGATCACGGTGAGGGTAGCCCTCTCGCCTGTAAGCACCGCCGGGGCGGTGGCAAATATGATAGCTGAGGCACCCGCGGCCGACTTCGACCTGGTACGGAGGAGGGCTGAGGAGATGTGGCGTGGTGAGCTGGAAAGGGTGAAGGTGGAGATGATGAACGATGATCAGATGACCAGCTTCTATACATCACTCTATCACACTCTCATTTCGCCTACGGTATACATGGATACCGACGGCAGCTACCGTGGACTCGATCAGAATATCCACAGGGCAACAGGGTTCACCAACTACACCACCTTCTCCCTCTGGGACACCTACCGGGCGCTGCATCCGCTCTTCACCATCATTCAGCAACGGCGCACGGCAGACATGATCAACTCGATGCTGGCACACTATGACCAGAGCGTACACAACATGCTTCCCGTATGGTCACACCATGCAAACGAGAACTGGTGCATGATCGGCTACCACGCGGTGCCGGTGATCGCCGACGCCATAGTGAAGAACATTGAGGGCTTTGACCACGTCAGGGCGCTGGAGGCATGTGTAACCACCGCACGCAACGGCTGGTATGACGGGCTTGATGACTATATGAGCCTCGGCTATGTGCCCGATGACCGCACCGCCTCTTCGGTCTCGGTTACCCTTGAGTATGCCTTTGATGACTGGAGTATTGCACAGGCAGCCCGCAGGCTGCAGCAGGGCCGGCAGGAGCCGGCGGGTAATGTGACTACCCCGGGGCTGCAGCAGGGCCGGCAGGGAATAGCGGGCGAAGAGTCTGACCCGGGACTCCAGCAGAGCCGGCCGGAGAGAGCGGGCGAACAGTCTGCCTCAGGGCTCCGGCAAAGCCGACCGGAGATAGCAGGCGAACTGTCTGCCTCAGGGCTCCGGCAAAGCCGGCCGGAACCGGCAGGGGAAGCCTGGTACGGGGAGATCCATGATGAATTCATCAGCCGCTCACGGAACTTCCTGAATGTGTGGGATTCCTCAACGGGATTCATGCGGCCCCGCGGCAGGGACGGCAGCTTCAGGGAGGATTTTGATGTGCTCTCCACTCACGGACAGGGCTTCATCGAGGGCAATGCCTGGAACTACAGTCTCTATGTACCGCATGATCCGGCTGAACTGATAGCCCTGCACGGCGGGAAAAAGCGCTTCACCACACACCTCGACTCCCTCTTTACCATGTATCTCCCTGACAGTTTCTTCGCCGAGACCGAGGATATCACCCGGGAAGGAATCATCGGCAACTATGTACATGGCAATGAGCCCTCTCACCATGTGCCCTACCTCTACAACCATGCCGGTGCACCCGGGAAAACCCAGTACCGGGTGAGGTATATCATGGATCACAAGTACCTGCCTGCCCCTGACGGACTGAGCGGCAATGATGACTGCGGTCAGATGAGTGCATGGTACATCTTCAGCGCACTGGGCTTCTACCCCGTTGCTCCGGGATCAGACCGCTATGACCTGGGCAGCCCCCTGGTGAAGGAGGCAGCCATAAGTCTAGAGAATGGAAATAGATTCACGGTGAAGACAGTGAATCAGGGGCCACGGAATGTCCGTGTGCGCAGGGTGGAGCTCAACGGTGCCAGGCTTGACCGGCTGTGGATAACGCATGACGAAATCATGCAGGGCGGTACCCTAACATTCTATATGACCCGGTAAAGGAAGCTTCAGAAATGGCGGCCGCCTGCTACAGGCGGTTACCTGTTGCGGTAGGCCTCCACCCCTCTGTCAAGCCAGTCGTTGTATGCCGCAATATCGAAGTTAGTGCCGCGGGTCTCCACCAGCGGCTTGCCGGAGGGGTCAACAATGGCGTAGAGCGGCAGCGAGTTGGTATTGAACATTGAGATCTCGATATCCTCGTTCTTTTTCCCCATGGTCTTCTTCTCCTTGCCATCAACCTTCGAGACGTAAACCTCCTCAGAAGGCAGCTTTGTGCGGTCATCCACATAGAGGGCCACCAGCACGAAGTTCTCCCTCAGACGCTGCTGCACCCCCGGGTCAGACCAGACGCGTGCATCCATCTCCTTGCAGTTGGCACAGGCATGCCCCTTGAAATCGATCAGTACCGGCTTGTCAAGCTCACGCGCACAGGCAAGTCCCTGTTCAAGGTCAAAATAGCCCTGCAGACCGTAGTCGAAGTGCAGAAAGTCGGCATACTTCGGCTCCTCACACAGGGCCTGTCCCTCTGCCGGCACTCCGGTAACCATGACAACACCCCGGTTGTCACTGATAGCCTTTAGCAGGTTAAAGCCCGAGGTCTCACGCGGGGGCAGCAGTGCCGAGATGCGGGTGAGAGGCGCTCCGAAGAGGCCCGGCACAAGGTAGAGGGCAAATGTGAAGGTGGCGATGATGAGCACCAGCCTGAAGACACCGATATGCGGGACATCACTGTCATTGGCGAATTTGATCCTGCCCATCAGGTAGATGCCCAGCAGCACGAAGAGAACGATCCAGATTGCAAGGTAGACATCCCTTGAGAGTATGCCCAGGTTATATACCGTATCTATGGTCGAAGCAAACTTAAGACTGAATGCCAGCATGATAAAGCCAAGCACCACCTTTACCGAGTTGAGCCATCCACCCGACTTGGGCATCTTCTCCATCCATGAGGGGAAGAGTGCAAAGAGGGTGAACGGGAGGGCAAAGGCGAGGCCGAAACCGAACATTCCGATGGTGGGACGAAGCACATCGCCCGAGGCAGCCTCTACAAGCAGGGCACCCACAATGGGGCCGGTGCATGAGAAGGAGACCAGTACGGTGGTCAGGCCAAGGAAGAAGGCTGCCAGCGCACCCCCTTTGTCAACCTTCGAGTCAGATGAGCTGACCCACTTCGAAGGAAGTACTATCTCAAATGCCCCCAGGAACGAGGCGGCAAAGATGAGGAAGAGGGTAAAAAAGAGCAGGTTGGGTATCCAGTGGGTGCTGAGTGTATTGGCAAAACCGGCACCGGCACTGGTGAGTGATACGATGATGCCCAGAGATGAGTAGAGCAGTATGATCGACAATCCGAAGATGAATGCCTGCCCGATTGCGGAGCCCTTCTTGCGCGATCCCTGCGAGAAGAAGGCCACGGTCATAGGTATCATCGGGAAGACACAAGGGGTGAGTATGCCGGCAAACCCCGCCAGCATCGAGAGCAGGAAGAACTTCAGGAAGCCCTTCTTCTCCTTCCCGGCAGGCATGGAGGCAACCCCCTCCTGCCCTGAGCTCTTGCCTGCTGCAGTCACCTGCGAACCTTCACCCAGGGTGATACTGAACTCAGCGTCACGCGGAGGCAGACACTGCGAGTCGTCACATGACATGAAAGTCACATAACCGCTGACAGTGACCGGCAACCTGATGACAGTGATCCTCTGCCTGAACTCCGCAATACCGCTGTGCATACCGATGTCCATCCCGAAGCTGTTGTCATATTTGACCTCGGGGGCTGTGACGGCTACAGTCTCTCCCTCAAGGGTGTAGCCTTCAGGATTGTCAAAGGTGAAGCTGGTGGCTATGGGGCCGCCCTCAGGAAGATCCATGGCATAAAGATGCCAGGTCTCATCGATCTCGGCAGTCATGACAATATCATAACTGTTGTCGGACACCTTGACACTTTTGAAGCTCCATGATACCGGCTCAAGTACCTGGCCGAGAGCCAGCGCCCCGGTCACGAAAAGCATCGCTGCAACTGTCAGTAACTTTCTGTTTATCATGTTTACAATCTTTTCAGCCCACAAAAATAGTGATTTATGTTAAAGTCAGGTACCACCAGATATTATCGCCTGACTCTCTCAGGAATAACAAATGGTCTCTGATAAAGTTATCCCGCGCCCCCGGGCGCGATACATCGGAAATGAAGGGTGCCTGCTGCTTCCCATGGAAGAAATGGGCCGGGAAAATTCCTGACAAAGCGGCAAGGAGAACGACAGTTCGCGGTTAACTGCAGGGATTATGCCGGTGAAACGGATTCCCATTCAGCAGGCAAAATAATTTTGTTATTATAATAATTATTCCTTATCTTTGTTGAGTCTTTTATAAGAATTATTCCTATCTGATGAAAAGTGAAGATTACAGGGCAAGGCTGAAGGAGAAGGGACTGAGGATCACGCCTCAGCGGCTGGCGGTATTCGAGGCTGTAGACAAGCTTCAGGATCATCCCACGGCCGATGAGGTGAGCCAGTTTATCAGGAAAAAATATCCTGACATCGCCCTGGGGACTGTTTACAGGACCCTTGAAACACTCTCCGAGAAGTCGATACTGAGACGGGTGAAGACCGACAGCGGGCTGCTCAGGTATGATGCCGTTCATGACGATCACCATCATATTTATTGCAGCAATTGTGACCGTATTGAAGATTACTATGACGGTGAGCTGACAGCGATGCTTAATGACTATTTCAGGAAAAAGAGCATCCCCGATTTCATTATCGAGGATATCAAGCTTCAGATAGTAGGCAGGTTTACTGACAAAAGGGAGTCGGTCAGGAAGAAATGAGAGACGTTTTCAATGCCGGGAGAGAGGGTCTCCCAACTGTAGAGGGGAGGGAAGGTCTGGAAGAAATGAGAACCATCTTCAAGGCGGGGAGGGAGGGTCTCCCACCTGGCAAGGAGAGGGAAGGTCAGGAAGACGAGCTTGATCATGAAGAGGTGCCGGTTCTCCTCATTAAGGAATCTGACCTGGTGGCAGAGGACCGGAAACATATAAACGAAGAATCATAACTCATTATTAACAACTTAAAAATCAATAACATGGAAGAAACAACAATTTCAATGCCCCGCATCGGCGACAAGGCACCTGAATTCAAGGCTGTAACCACCCAGGGTGAGATCAATTTCCCGCATGATTACAAGGGAAGCTGGGTCATACTCTTCAGCCATCCGGCCGACTTTACCCCGGTATGTACCTCTGAGTTCATGACCTTCGCAGCCATGGAGGAGAAGTTCGCAAAGGTGAACACCAGGCTGGTAGGGCTTTCTGTTGACGGCCTCTACAGCCATATCGCATGGCTGCGCACCATCAGGGAGAAGATTGAGTACAAGGGAATGAAGAACATAGAGGTTAAGTTCCCCCTCATTGAAGACATCACCATGGAGGTTGCAACCAAGTATGGCATGATGATGCCGGGTGAGAGCAGCACCAAGGCTGTCAGGGCCGTCTTCTTCATTGACCCGAAGGGAATCATCCGTACCATCATTTACTACCCGCTCAGCCTGGGCCGCAACTTCGAGGAGATTTACCGCGTTGTGGTAGGCCTGCAGACGGCTGATGCCTTTTCTGTGGCACTGCCGGCCGACTGGCAGCCGGGTGATGATGTGATCGTTCCCACAGCCGGTTCATGCGGCGTTGCCCAGCAGCGTATGGAGAGCAAGGGCGAGATGACCTGCTATGACTGGTTCTTCTGTACCAAAAAGCTTGACAAGCAGACGGTGCTTGACAAGGTGGTGAAGAAGTAATCACCCTGATCAGTATGCAAGACAAAGGAAAGGTGCCCCGGGCCGGGGCATCTTTTTTTCTTCCCGCCACGCAGGGTGCGGTTAATCCGGATCCTCCACTGTGATCCGTCTGACAGGTGAACAGTCTGGCAGGCGCTCGGCAGGGCATGCCGGTCTGGCTACCGGTTGATCATCTGGTAGAGGTCATTGCCCTTGTCATCGGTCAGTATGAATGCAGGCATGTTCTTCACCACTATCTTGCGTACCGCCTCCATTCCCAGCTCCTCAAAATCGACCACCTCAACCGATAGTATATTCTCTTCGGCCAGTATGGCTGCCGGGCCGCCTACCGAGCCCAGGTAGAATCCGCCATACTTCCGGCAGGCATCCACCACCTGTTGTGAGCGGTTACCCTTGGCCAGCATGATCAGTGATCCGCCAAGGCTCTGGAAGAGGTCAACATAGCTATCCATCCGCCCGGCGGTGGTGGGGCCGAATGAGCCTGAGGCCATCCCCGCAGGAGTCTTTGCCGGGCCGGCATAGTAGATCGGGTGATTTTTGAAATAGTCCGGCATGGGTTTACCTTCATCAAGCATCTGCTTAATGCGGGCATGGGCTATATCGCGGGCCACTATGAGCGTTCCGTTCAGGTTGAGCCGTGTCTTTACGGGGTACTTTGAAAGCTCTGCCAGGATCTCTTTCATCGGCCGCTCCAGGTTGATCTCCACCGGCTTGTCCAGCTCGGGCGCCCTGGCGGGCATGAATCGGCCGGGGTTGGTCTCCAGCTGCTCGATAAACACTCCCTCATGGGTTATCCTGCCCTTGATGTTACGGTCAGCACTGCAGCTGACACCTATACCCACCGGGCATGAGGCGGCATGGCGCGGCAGCCGGATGACCCTGACGTCATGCACGAAGTATTTTCCGCCGAACTGGGCCCCCATACCATACTCCCGGCAGATCTCCGTCACCCTTCTCTCCCACTCCAGGTCACGGAAGGCGCTGCCGGCAGCGTTACCGGTGACGGGAAGGTCATCAAGGTAGCCGGCCGAGGCCAGCTTGACAGTCTTAAGGGTCATCTCCGCCGAGGTGCCGCCTATCACGATTGCCAGATGATACGGAGGACAGGCAGCCGTACCAATATCTCCGATCTTTTCGCGGATAAATTTACCGAGGGAGGCCTCATTGAGAAGGCTCTTTGACTGCTGGTAGAGGAATGACTTGTTTGCGGAGCCTCCCCCCTTGGCGATAAAGAGAAAGCGGTACTCACCACCCTGACATGATGAAATCTCGATCTGTGCAGGCAGGTTGGTCCCGGAGTTCTTCTCCTCAAACATCGTACGAGGGATAATCTGAGAGTAGCGCAGGTTCTTCTCGCCATAGGTCTCCCAGATGCCCCGGCTAAGATGAAGCGCATCATCACTGCCGGTATACACATCTTCGCCCTTCCATCCCATGACAATAGCGGTGCCGGTATCCTGGCACCAGGGCAGCTTCCCCTCAGCAGATATAACCGAGTTGCGGAGCATCACCCACGAAACGAACCTGTCATTGTCAGAGGCTTCCGGGTCATCAAGGATCATCCTGAGCTGTCTGAGATGTGAAGTGCGCAGGTAGAAGTTCACATCATCAAACGCCTGCCTGGCCAGCAGCGTAAGCGCCTCAGGCCTGACATTCAATATTTGCCTTCCGCAACATTCTGATACACTGACATGCTCAGAGGTGATCAGCCGATAGGTGGTCTCATCCTTTCCGTGAAGGAAAGGCTTCTCATAGACGAATTCTCCCATGACAATACAGCATTAAGGTGGTTATCGTATCAAACTTAAGCAAATTCAGGTGATTTTATGATGCAAAATGTCAGCGGAATTGAGCTCTTTTCACAAGAGGCGGAAGGGGAAAATCAATATTGACCGATTAGGCTGCAGGCCGAAAACGTTTGAAATAACATGACGAGCGCAAATGCCTGAAAAATCAGCACTTAGAGATCACGAGATGGCATCTCCGAACATTATTTTAACTATTTTTGGATGAGTTTCAGCAAAAGGACAATAATATCAATTTCAACTACAATGGATGTGACTTACAGTCGTAAGCCGAAGCTGTCACGCTGGCAGATATGGAACATGAGTTTCGGCTTCCTGGGAATACAGGTGGGCTTTGCACTTCAGAACGGCAACGTTAGTCGTATATTCCAGACCCTCGGGGCTGAGATAGACAATATCCCCATACTCTGGATTGCCGCGCCGATTACCGGTCTGCTGGTGCAGCCTATTGTCGGGCACATGAGTGACCGTACCTGGGGCCGCCTGGGCCGCCGGCGTCCCTTTTTCCTGACCGGGGCTATCCTCGCCTCGCTGGCGCTGGCCATCATCACCAACTCGCCTTCGTGGATCTTTGCCACCATGATGCTATGGATCATGGATGCCTCCATAAATATCACCATGGAGCCCTTCAGGGCATTCGTGGGAGACATGTTGCCATCAGAGCAGCGCACCACAGGTTTCGCGATGCAGACATTCTTCATCGGGATAGGTGCAGTTATCGGCAGCTTCCTGCCATGGGCCCTTGCCAACTGGTTCGGTGTGGCCGAGGTGCCTGCCGAGGGGAAGCTGATACCCTTCAACCTGAAGCTATCATTCTATATAGGCGCCGCACTCTTCCTGGGGGCAGTGCTATGGACCATCATACGCACTAAAGAGTACTCTCCGGAAGAGCTCGCCGGCTTCGAGAAAGCAGAAAAGGCCTCGCGCGGGGTGGCCACCGGGAGAGAGAGTGACACGGCCGGCCTGCGGACAGACAGTTCCGGGATCAACTTCTACCGCAGCGGTATCATCTGGCTGGCGGCCGGACTGCTGCTCACCCTCCTCCTCTCACGGGCGCACCTCGAGAAGGAGCTATACGTCGTAACCGGCGGCATATCTCTTTTCGGCCTGCTGCAGATCATTGCAGGCATGCTCAGGTCACAAGGCAGGGGCGACAACGGGCTCAACAGCATCATGACCGACCTGAGGCTGATGCCCGCCACCATGAAACAGCTGGCGGTGGTACAGTTCTTTACCTGGTTCGCACTCTTCTCACTATGGATCTACACCACCTCGGCCGTCACATCAAAGATTTACGGCACCACTGATACCTCCTCGCTTGCATATAACCAGGGAGCCAACTGGGTGGGCGTACTCTTCGGCATATACAACGGTTTCGCGGCAATGGTAGCCTTCCTGCTTCCGGTGCTGGCCAGGGCCACCTCGCGAAAGCTGACCCATGCCATCTGCCTGCTGGCAGGAGGAGTGAGCCTCATGTCAATAGGAGTGGTCAATTCTCCCGCGATGCTCATAGTGCCAATGCTGGGCATAGGGCTGGCATGGGCCAGCATACTGACAATGCCCTATGCCATCCTGACCGGCTCACTGCCGCACAACAAGATGGGAGTATACATGGGTATCTTCAACTTTTTCATCGTAATACCCCAGATACTGGCGGCAAGCATTCTGGGGAGCATGGTAAAGCATCTCTTCACGGGTAATACCATGCTGGCACTGGTCTCGGGCGGAATCTCCATGATCATTGCCGCAGCGGCGATGAGTTTTGTTAACGACGTGGACTTCAGGAAGTGAGATGGCGCTGAGAGGATGCATCTTTGACCTTGACGGTGTCATTGTCGACACCGCCAGCTATCACTTCATGGCATGGAGGAGGCTGGCAAAAGAGCTGGGGTTCGAGTTTACCCTCGAAGACAATGAGGCACTCAAGGGGGTGAGCCGAATGGCATCGCTGGAGATACTGCTTGAAAAGGGAGGGATAGCGGTAAGCGATGAGGAGAAGGAGATACTGGCAGCACGCAAGAACGGGTGGTATGTAGAGTTCATCAGCGGAATGAAGCCCGATGAGATCCTGCCGGGCAGCATCAGGCTGCTGAAGGCGCTGAGAAGGGCTGGTATACTGACAGCCATCGGCTCGGCCAGCAAAAATGCCCGTACAATCATTGACACTACAGGCCTCGCCGGCATGTTTGACGTCATCGTTGACGGAGCGATGGTTACCAGGGCCAAGCCCGACCCGGAAGTATTCCTCAAAGGGGCCGAAGGGATGAAACTGCTGCCATCGGAATGCGTGGTGTTCGAGGATGCCATTGCAGGCATAGAGGCAGCCATGGCTGCCGGAATGAAATGTGTCGGGGTGGGCGATCCCTCCATACTGGGGAAGGCTGACATGGTTATACCCGACCTGAGGAAAATCAAAGTGAGTGATCTGAAAAAACTGATTGAGAGATATGAGTGATACCCGTTTTCAGCCTGATGAGTGGAAGATCATCGAGACCAGGTTTGATCCGGTGTGCGGGCGTGACTCAGAGAGTATATTCTCCCTGGGTAACGGCATGATGGGGCAAAGGGCCAATTTCGAGGAGACCTATTCAGGTGACACCCTGCGGGGCAACTATGTTGCAGGTATTTACTATCCTGACCGCACCGTGGTGGGGTGGTGGAAGATAGGGTACCCGGAATATTTCGCCAAGGTGCTGAATGCGCCTTCATGGATAGATATATCCGTAAACATTGACGGGGAGGAGCTTGATCTGGCCCAATGCAGTCTCACCGGGTTCAGGCGTGAGCTCGACATGAGGTGCGGCCTGCTGACACGCACCTTTACCGCCGTGATGCCCTCAGGGCCCGCCGTCACGGTCACTGCCAGGCGCTTTCTATCGATGGCTGAGCCGGAGCTGGCAGCCATCAGCTATTCGGTACGCATCTCCGGCGGCAGCGGCAGGGTGACGCTGCGCTCACGTATCACCGCCGATGTCAGGAACCAGGATGCAAACTACGGCGAAAAGTTCTGGGAGAATGAGTCGGCAGAACATGATGGCCGCCGTGCGGTGGTGACGGCGCAGACCAGGAAAACCGGCTTTGTGGTCGCTACCGCCATGGAGAACCGTTTCACTCTGAACGGAGCCACGGTCAGTGATACCGCGACCACCGCCGGAGGGCTGGCGGCAGAGAGCAGCCTCACCACAGCATGGAGTGACGGAGACACCTTCACCATCGAAAAGTATGTTGCAGTGCTCTCATCATTCAACCACCCCGTGGAGGGATTGGCCGGCAAGGCGATGGCAGCGGCCGGGCGGGCGGCCGGGAAGGGTTTTGAGGCTATGCTGGCCGGGCACCGCAGGGCATGGGAGGAGAAGTGGAGCCACGGTGACATAGTGATCAGTGGAGATGTGTCGGCACAGCAGGGGATACGGTTCAACATATTCCACCTCAACCAGACCTATACGGGTGAAGACCCGCGGCTCAACATAGGGCCCAAGGGATTCACCGGTGAGAAGTATGGCGGCAGCACCTACTGGGACACCGAAGCCTTCGTGCTGCCATTCTTCCTCAGCACGGCCGATACCATGGTGGCACGCAACCTGCTGCTCTACCGGTACAAGCACCTCGACAAGGCCATTGAGAATGCCGGCAGGCTTGGCTTCACCGGCGGGGCAGCCCTCTACCCCATGGTTACCATGAACGGCGAGGAGTGTCACAATGAGTGGGAGATAACCTTCGAGGAGATACACCGTAACGGCGCCATCGCCTATGCCATCTACAACTATGTAAGGCATACCGGCAACGACGGCTACCTGGCTGACTACGGGCTGGAGGTGCTGATAGCGCTCTCGCGCTTCTGGACCCAGCGCTGCAACTGGTCGGAGGAGAAGCAGAAATATGTCATCCTGGGGGTAACCGGGCCCAATGAGTATGAGAACAACGTCAACAACAACTGGTACACCAACAAGATGGCACAGTGGACACTGCGGTATACCCTCAGCACCATTGAATGGCTGCATGGTGTCAGCCCGGTGAAGTACAATGCGGTGGTTACCCGTACCCGGCTGGCCATACCGGAAGAGACCACCCTATGGGAAGAGATAGCCCGCAGCATATTCCTGCCTGAGTATGGCAATCCGCCCATCTTTCTGCAGCAGGAAGGGTTCATGGACAAGGTGCAGCAGGTGGCCGGCGACCTCGACCCTGCCGAGAGGCCCCTCAACCAGCACTGGTCATGGGACCGTATACTGCGGTCGGTCTTCATCAAGCAGGCTGATGTGCTGCAGGGGATATACTTTTTCGACGATGAGTTTGATGAAGAGACCATCAGGCGCAACTTCGACTTCTATGAGCCGCGCTGTGTGCATGAGTCATCCCTCTCCCCCAGCATCCATGCTGTGATCGCCGCACAGCTGCATGACATCGAAAGAGCCTACACCCTCTACCTGCGTACCGCCAGGCTTGACCTTGACGACTATAACCGTGAGGTGAGGGAGGGGCTGCATATCACCAGCATGGCAGGCACCTGGCTCGCCATTGTTGAGGGGTTCGGAGGCATGAGGATAAGGGGCGACAGGGTGCTCTTCAACCCGGTGATACCCGCTGCATGGGACTCCTACTCCTTTATCATCAGATTTCGTAACAACCCTCTCCGGGTCGGGGTCAGCAGCAGCGGGGTGACCGTGACCAACCTCGCGCAGGCAGAGATACCCGTTGCCGTCTACGGTGAGCAGGTCACTCTCAGGCCGGGAGGGGAAAAAAGATTCCTGAGAGTATGAAAAAAACTGCCCTGTTACTGTCTCTGCTGCTGACTGCCGGTATGGCACAGCTCCCGGCACAGGCCATTGAACGGATCGATCCGCCCTCATGGTTCACCGGGATGAAGGATAGCTCGCTGCAGCTCATGGTCTGCGGACCCGGGATAGGTGCCTTTGAGGTGACAACCGGCTATCCCGGCGTGGAGGTAAAGAGTATGGTGCGTACCACCAACCCCAACTATCTCTTCGTTAACCTCGATATCAGCGGCAGTGCTGAGCCGGGTACTGTCACACTCACCTTTACCAGCGGCAAAAAGAGGCTCACCCACAGCTATCCGCTGCTCGAAAGGCCTGCCGGACCGGCCAGGGGGTTCTCCCCTGCCGACGTGATCTACCTGCTTATGCCTGACCGCTTTGCCAACGGAGATCCCACCAATGACAACCTCCCCGGCATGACCGAGCAGGTGAACCGCAGCAATCCCGGAGGGAGGCATGGCGGTGACCTCAGGGGCATCACCGATCACCTCGACTACCTGCATGGGCTGGGGGTGACAGGGGTATGGCTCAACCCATTCCTTGAGAACAACCAGGAGCGATACTCATATCACGGCTACTCCACCACCGACTTCTACCGGGCCGACCCGCGGTATGGCTCGAATGAGGAGTTCAGGGAACTGGTGGCGGAGGCGCACAAGAGGGGAATGAAGGTGGTGATGGATATGATCTTCAACCATATCGGGTCATCCCACCCGTGGATGAAAGACCTGCCGGCAGCAGACTGGATTCACCGGTTTGATAGCTTCACCCGCACCAACTACCGCGCCTCGGTATGGATGGATCCCTATGTGGCCGTGAGTGACCGCGAGCTGATGGAGAAAGGGTGGTTCGATGTCACCATGCCCGACCTGAACCAGGGCAACCCGCTGGTAGAGACCTACCTGATACAGAACAGCCTGTGGTGGATAGCCTTCAGCGACCTGGACGGCATACGCATGGATACCTACCCCTATCCCCTGCCTGCGATGATGGCACGGTGGGCAAAGAGGGTCGAAGAGGAGTTCCCGGGCTTCTTCATCGTCGGAGAGGTGTGGTATGATGACCCGGCACACACCTCATACTGGGCACTCAACAAGGAGAACCATGACGGATACCGCTCAAACCTTCCGTCAGTGACCGACTTTCCCCTCTGCTTCGCCACACACAGGGCATTCACCGATGCCAACCCGACAGAGGGACTGTCAAAACTCTATGACATACTCTCACAGGACTTCCTCTACCCCGAGCCCCTCCGGAATGTGATATTCCTTGACAACCATGACATGACAAGGTACTTCACCCAGACCGGCGGCAGCCTTGACATCTACCGGATGGCACTGAGCTTCATCATGACGACACGCGGCATACCTCAGCTCTACTACGGTACCGAGATAGTGATGGAGGGCGACAAGAGGATGGGCGACGGACGCCTGAGGGAAGACTTCCCCGGAGGGTGGCCGGGTGATGAGAAGAGCGTGTTCACCGGCAACGGCCTCTCCCCTGCAGAGCAGGAGGCGCTGCAGTTCACACGCAGGATACTCAACTGGCGGAAAGGCAAGGAGGTGATACACAGCGGAAAACTGAAGCACTATATACCTGCCGGCGGACTATATGTATACTTCCGGTACAATGACAGCGAGAGCGTGATGGTGGTGCTCAACAACAATGAGCAGGAGAGCAGGATGGTGGAGGGCAGGCGGTATGCCGAGTCACTCGAAGGATTTACCTCCGGAACCGATATCATCACGGGCGAGACAATCGGTAACCTCAGTAAATTCACCATCAGGCCGAAAACAGCAATGATAATCGAACTAAAATAATATGACCGTTATGAAAGAGCACATTCTGAAGATCCTGCTTATTGTTGCCGGAGCAGTGCTGCTGGCGGCAGCATGCCGGCCCGCACTGAAATCAGCCATCGAGCCGCTGAAGTCATCGGTAGTCCATGCTGAATGGACCCGCAACATGGTGCTTTATGAAATCAATGTCAGGCAGTTCTCAGACGAGGGTACCTTCGCGGGAGTGGAGCAGGCTCTGCCAAGACTGAAAGAGCTGGGCGTCAACGTATTGTGGTTTATGCCAATCCATCCCATCGGAGAGGTCAACCGCAAAGGCGGACTGGGAAGCTACTACTCGATAAGTGACTACAAGGGGGTCAATCCCGAATTCGGTACCTTTGAAGAGTTCAGGGCACTGGTCACCAGGGCACATGAGATGGGATTCCATGTTATTATGGACTGGGTGGGCAACCACTCGGCGTGGGATAACCACCTGGCAACCGAATTCCCTGAGTGGTATGAAAAAGGAGCCGACGGCAATTTCGTATCTCCCTTCGACTGGAGTGATGTGATACAGTTTGATTATACTGCAGAACCGCTGTGGGATTATATGATCGGCGCCATGCGCTTCTGGGTCGAAGAGGCAGGTATTGACGGCTACCGATGCGACTTCCCGGGCCTGGTGCCGGAGGAGTTCTGGTACAGGGCCACCACCGAGCTCAACACCATCAGGCCGGTGCTGATGCTCGCCGAGGACGAAGAGCACTCATACCTCCTGGAGAGGGCATTTGACATGAACTATGCCTGGGCACATCACCACCTGATGAATGCCGTTGCACAGGAGAAGCGCAGGCCGGCTGCGCTTGACAGCCTGATGGACTACGAACTTGAAAGGTATGCCCCCGATTCATACCGGCTGCGCTTCATGACAAACCATGACGAGAACTCATGGAACGGTACCATCACCGAGCAGATGGGCGACGCACAGCGGGCATTTGCATGCTACCTCTTCACCATTCCGGGGGTACCCCTGCTCTACAACGGGCAGGAGGCTGACCTCGACAGGAGGCTACTCTTCTTCGAGCGTGACCCGATCAACTGGAAAGAGAGTGATCTCACCCCCTTCTACACCACCCTGGTACACCTGCGCACAACGCATCCCGCACTGCGCCACGGCACCGAAGGGGGGAGCTATGAGAGAGTGAAGAGCGACCGGAAAAGCGTGATGGCCTATCGCAGGGTGAAGGGTGAGGATGTGGTGCTCACGATACTGAACATGAGCAGCAGCCCGGTGACGGTAAGCCTGAAAGAGAGCTCCGCAGACGGAAGCTACCGGGACCTCTTTACCGGCGGGGCGGTGGAGATAGCCCGCGGCAGCAAGCTTGAGATGGAGCCATGGGGATACATGGTACTGACAAAATAGCTTTCTGAGATATGTCTTGAAAGGTTGCAGGGCCGGCGGAGGAAATCTCTGCCGGCCCTGTTTTTCCCTGAGGGACAGCAGGGCCGGCCGCTGTACCCTTATCTCTTTACCAGGCGTGTGACTGCCGTACCCCTCTCCGCGACAGCTCTCAGGTAATATACCCCTGCAGGAAGTCCATCTCCATCAATGGTAACCTCCTCCGTCCCTGCGGGCAGCGAGATGATCCGGACCCTGCTGCCGTCGGCAGCGAACAGTTCCAGGGTATGGGGCATACCCCCTTCAACGCTGCTGAGCCGTACCGTTGCCCTCTCTGAGAAGGGGGTTGGGAAAACCTGCAGGGTGGTCTCTTCGCCCTTGTCTGCCATGGGATATATCACTCCTGTCAGGAAGGAGGGTCTGGAAACCTGCTTTGAGGTATAAATACGGTATTCACCCGGCTGCAACTGGATGGGTGTGTCACGGTTACCCGAGCCGATATCGGTGGCAGTGCCGCGGAAGAACTCGTACCAGGTGCCTGTCCTGGTGAACGCCGGAGAGATCTCGCGGGGGAAGATGTCGAAATTGCCCAGTACCACCACATCCATATCAGGGTGTTCAATGGTAAGCCGTTTCGTCTCACCCGACTCATATAGCGAGAAATTGTCTGATGAGAAGGCCGGCTCACGTTTCTTCAGCGTGGCCAGCGCCGAGAAGTTGTCATAGAGATTCCGTCGTGCCGGCACCTCGAAGTAGTCCCACCTGATGGGCTTCGGGCCCAGCGGATCATTGTTATGGTTCTTTGCGTAGTCATATCCAAGCTCCTGGAACTGCCACAGCATCTTCGGGCCGGGCATGGCCATGAAGAAGGTTGCGGTCAGCTTGATCCGCTTAAGTGCGGTGTTCAGATCCCTGATGTTGTATCCGCCTACCGCCCTCCCCTCTGTCAGGTTGAGCCACATGATCCGCTCCTCGTCATGGCTCTCCATGTAGTCAACGATTCCCGGCACGCTCCACCCGCGTGAACGCCATGAGGCGTCGGCAAGTGACATGTTCCAGTCACTGCGGCTGGTCGAGGCTGCCTGGTAACGATTCCTGGCATAGCCCCACAGCAGGAAGCCGCTTCCGGCCAGTTCCTTCTCCTCATTGTTGTCAGTAAAGTGCTCGAGTATCAGTATTGCGTCGGGCCGGTAAGACCAGATCCGCTCACCCATCCGCTTGAGTATGGCGATGCGCGAAGCGTCATAGGCCCAACCGTCACCCGGCCGGTTGGTGAACCCCTTGGTAAAGTCAAACCGGAAGCCGTCTATCCTGAACTCATCGATCCAGTAGTGGCATACACTGTCAACGAAGGCCTTCGTGGCACTGCTCTCATGGTTGAAGTCATACCCCCAGGAATAGACGCTGTTGGGTGAGGTCTCATTGAACCAGGGGTTGTTTGCAGCCGGCCGGCCGGCACTGCTGTTCCAGTACATCCTTACCAGCGGGTTGCTGCCGAAGGCATGGTTGAGCACCATATCCATGATCACCGCTATGCCCCTGCCGTGGCATGAGTCAACCAGCTCCTTCAGGTCATTGGCCGGCCCGTAGTACTTGTCAACCGCAAAATACATTGCCGGATTGTAGCCCCAGCTGCTGTTGCCCTCGAACTCATTCACCGGCATCAGCTCAATGGCATTGATCCCAAGCCGGCTGAGATAGTCAAGCGTGTCGCGTATCGTCCGGAAGTTGTGATTTGCGGTGAAGTCGCGTACCAGCAACTCGTATATGATAAGGGTATCGGCCTTAGGTGCCTGAAAGCCGTTGTTCTTCCAGATATACTTCCCGGGGCGTGTCTGGAAGACCGATACCAGGTTCTCCGCCTTTCCAACAGGATAGGGTTTCAGGCCGGGGTAGGTCTCCTCTCCTATGTAGCGGTCATTCCAGGGGTCAAGCACCTTCTGCGAATATGGGTCGGCTATCCTGAGCGACTCATCGATGAGATACTGGAACGCATACTCCCTGCCCGGGTCAAGGCCTGTAACCTCAAGCCAGTACCACTCCCCGTCAGGGCTTCTCTTCATGAACCCCTCGCTGCAGTGAACCCAGTTGTTGAAGTCGCCCATGAGAAAGACCGAGCTCTTGAATGGTGCATAGAGCAGGAATGCAACCGTATTGTCTCCCAGGATATTGATCCCCGGCCGCAGGCCTGCGGGAACGGGCTCAGTGACTGTGGCCGTCCTTATGAAATAGGAGGCCGAGTCGGCCTTCATCACGTTGTCATGCCACGCCCTGGCCAAAAGCAGGAAGTTGCCGGAGCCGGATGCGGTGATGGTATGACTGAGTGTGGTGGAGGTAACCTTCTCAAGCCGCTGCCCGTTCTGGTAAAGGATGATCGAATCGGCCACCGTGGCAGAGACCTCCACGGCTATCTCCTGGCCGGCATCAACCAGCGAGGTGTACTCTGCCGGCTGCTGCAGCATGATCTCGAATGCCTCCTCTTCGGAGACATCGTAGAAAATGTCTGCACCGCCGGTGGCACGACCGCTCCGTGAGCCATTGGCATTGCGGAAGACGAAGGCAAGCTTCACTATCTCCTCCCCTGCGGGCACGCCATAATAGTCACGTATCGAGGGGGTGATCTCAAGCGTGTAGCTGTTGGCCGACACCTTCGTCAGCTTTGCCTTCGGGAGGTTGACTGACCAGCCTGCAACCACATACTTCCAGTCAGAGGGTCCGGTACTGGCGCTGGTGATAACGCCGGTATGTGCGTAGACATCATCGCCGGCATAGTCCTTCAGCCCCATATCCCCGCGGTCAGCGTGAAAGGTAATCACTACCGGGCGGGAAGCCACCGGGAAGGTGGGATCAGCAGTCACAACCTGTGACAGTGCAGCCGGACCGGCAAGGGCGAGCAGTACTGAAAACAGCAGGAATTTAACTCTTGTCATACCTTTTTATCTGAATGATACCTGTACAAAATAATCAAAAACCCCTTCAGTGAGAAGAGGTTTTTGATTTTAAAGAACGCTGCAATAACAGTTAACCATAGGAGATCAGCTCATTCCCCCGTCGATTGTCAGTTACGAACGGGGGTCTCCGCTGCTCAGTTTTTTGTTATGGTTGCCACCCTGCTCCATGGGTTCAGGGTTATCGTATAGTTGCCTGCCTCGTTGATGCGGATATTTGCTCCGCCCTCGGTCAGTGCGCCAGGGTCTCCGCCGAAGTTGTATCCCCAGTCATCATTGGCCCTGAACTTGATCTCTCCGGCGGTCAGGTTCAGGGTAGCCCTGAAGAGTCCGAGTGCGGGTACCCAGGCCATGTTGGTATCATCACCCCAGCCTCCGGGGGTTGCATCACCTATTATGCCCCACCTGTCGGCACGGTAGCTGTAGTCGAGCGGGCGGCTCAGGTCAAGGGTGACGGCATAGTCATCAACAACTCCGATAGCGATATTGTCGCCTCCGGGAACCAGTTTCTGGCTTCCGGCCGGCGCACCATAGTTCAGGCCCCAGTCATCATTGGCCCTGAACTTGAACCCTCCGGCACTGAAGTGTATCCCTCCCTTCCAGATCTTCAATGCAGGATCATAGGTGAGTGCTACCTGGGCGCTCCAGCCGTTGAAGTCACCTATCACGCCCCAGCTGGTTGCCACTGCGGTGTAGGTCATCGGACTGGCGCCGGCACTCACGTTGATCTTGTAATATCCGGCTGGCAGGTTGAAGTTACCGGCACCAGGATCGTCGTTCAGCACGCCCGGTGTAGAAGCCTGGCCATAGTTAGGACCGTTCCAGTTGGGCTGCGTTGTTATCTTCCAGTTGTTTGAGGCAGTGGACATGTAGATGTACCCCTCAACATTGTCAGGGTTGGCCTCGTTGCTCTTGATCATAGGCGAGTTGCCCGGTGACCAGTTGGTATAGCCTGATCCGGGATAGCTGGCTTCCACATAATCGCCGGCCACCCACCACTCCCTGACGCTCACCAGGGTGGTAAAGGTAAGTTCGTTGCCATATGCGGTGCCGGCCGAGGTGGTGGCATAGGCCCTCACATAGTACTTCGTAAGCCCCTTCAGCCCGGTGAGACTGCTGACAAACTTACCCGTGCCTGTGCCATCAGTGGTCCTGGAGTTGGCAATGGTCGGGTTGGGAGAGGTAGAGTAACAGACACCGTAGGCTGTCACCTCCGATCCGCCGTCAGCAGTAACCTCACCACCGGTTGTTGCAGTGGTCCCCTTCACACCGGTGACCTCAGCAGTTGTGACAGTGGCAAGGACCGGCAGCGTCTTGAATGTCAGCTCATCGCCATAGACCGTGCCGGCGGGACCGGTAGCATAGGCGCGGGCATGATAGGTGGTGGCAAAGTTAAGGCCCGTAAGCCTTACATGATAGGCTGCATTGGTCACCTCATCATTGTACACCGCCTTCGACTTGTCAGTGGTGGGGCTGGCCTGGGTATCATAGCAGATACCCCTCTCGGTGAAACCGTTACCCTCGGCAACCACGAAACCGGTTACGGTAGCTGCGTTAGAGGTGATGTTAAACACCTTGGTGGTGCCGAGTGACGGGTCGAGCCTTATATCAGATGTCTCCTTGGTACAGCCGGCAAGCATCACGGCGGCTGCCACAGGGAGCATCATCATCTTGAAAATGGATCTTATCTTCATAAGTCTTGCTTTTTAATATCCCTGTATCAGTTATTCTTTTTGATGGTGCATGAACCTGCCTCATTCGGGCCGTTCGGCTGAGTTATTCTCAGGGTGATGGTGTAGTTACCTGCAGAGACAGGGATGTTGGCACCATCATGGAACAGGTCTGCCGGATCTGTCCCGCCCGAGCGGAATCCGAGGTTCCATGCCCATCCGTCATTCAGCCTGAATTTGATCTCGCCATCAACCAGGTCAATGGTAATGCTCCAGTTGCCGGTGGCCGGGTCATACTCCATCTTCTGGTCAGGGGAATCCCATCCGTTCGGGGTTGCCGAGCCCACAAGCCCTATCTTGTACTCCGATGCCTCAAAGCTGAGCGCATTGATGTCGGCATTGAGCCGGTACCATCCGTTACCCGGAGGGGTGATGGCTGATCCGCCTGCAGCCAGCTTTCCAGCTGATCCGCCCCAGGTATTGCCGGTATCCGGATCCTTCAGGGTGAACGGCTTCGTTGCATCGAACTTCACCAGCCCTGTATACTTGCCATCTCCGAGTGCCGACTCGATCTTCTGGTCCTTGCCCGAGCCGATCAGGTCAAGCCTTGGCAGGCCGTAGAGGGTGGCCGTTACCGGTTTGGTGGCAGAGGTGTATGCGAACGGTTTGGTGCCGGTGCCGGGAGCGCCCGTACCTGCATCCACAACCAGCACCGCCCTGAGACGGAAGTCAAGCGCCGTAGCAGCATCAGCCGGGAACTTCTTCAACAGGATACCATTCAGGTCACTCACAGTGATCTTCATTGAGCTGCACTGCACACCCGACCATATGGTCAGCGGATCGGCAAAGCCGGAGCCGCTGGCAGCTGCCTCGAGATAGTAGGTTGCCGAAGCCTGAAACCCGGGGTTGACAGGGGTGCCGACAAACTCAAGTATCTTGTTGCCGTTGCTCCGCTGAAGGGTCAGGTCAGGTATGGTGGTGAGTTCCGGGGCTGTGGGATTTGATGACATGGTCACCAGTTCACCATCTTTCTCACAGGCAGTAAAAAAGCCTGCCAGCCCGATGAATGTCAGATATATCAAAAGATTCTTCTTCATCTCTCTTCACTTTATAGGATTAGTAACCCGGGTTGTTCTGGCCCTTATAGTTGGGGTTGGCTGCCAGTTCATCGCCCGGTATCGGGAACAGATTAAGGTGAGCAGATGTGCTGGTTCCGGCATAGGCCCCGCCTTTCCACTGCCACAGGTAATTGCCTCCGGTGAACCTGCCGAAACGTATCAGGTCTGTACGGCGCTGGGCCTCATAATAGAACTCACGGGCACGCTCATCAATGAGGAAGTCAAGATTGAGGTCTGCAGCGGTGATATTGCCGTTGCTGTTGCCGTAGGCACGCTGCCTGATCCTGTTGATATCAGCCACTGCTGCATCAATGTTTGCCGAGCCGCCCAGCCTGAAGAGCGCTTCTGCCCTCATCATGTATGCATCGGCCAGACGGAAGACCGGGAAGTCGGTACATGCAAATGCGGTATTGTAGTTGGCAGGCCTTGAACCGTCAGAATTGCGTGCGGTGAACTTGTATACCCCGATCCCGTAATCACCGCTGGCCGAGGGGCTGGGTATGTTCGAAGCCTTCTTCATCTTCAGGAAGACACGCTTGTCAGGTGACTTCGCGAAGGTCGGGTCAGTCAGGGGGACCGGGTTATTGCCATACAGGGCCAGGGTGTCGAGCATGACATCGAGGAACTGTATCCTGGCACGGTTGCCGTTCCAGTTGGTGTTGGAGGTGAGCCCGTGGAAATCCTCAGCCCTGATGTAGACCGCATCACTTGATGACTCGATGATGAACGTGGTACCTACATACCCCTGTACATGTGTTCCGTCCTGCTCCCAGGCAAAGATCATTTCGGGGTTGTGATAGCCGTCATTGTCAGCGCTGAAATTTTGCCTGTAGTTGGCAGCCAGCGAATACTTTCCGCTGTTGATCACCTTGTCGGCATACTCCTTGCAATCGTTCCACCTCGGGGTACCGGTGTAGACCTCAGCATTGAGGTAGAGCCGTGCCAGAAGCATCCATGCTGCCGCCTGGTCGGCCTGGGGGTACGAGAAGCGTGGTGCGCCCAGCGAACCGTCGATGGCCTTCAGCTCAGACTCGATATAGTTGAAGATCTCGGTGCGGGTGCCTATCTTGGGGAAGAACTTGCCTACACCATCCTCCTCGGTGGTAAAGGGGAACTGCCCGAACAGGTCAATGGCCCAGTAATAGGCCAGCGCCCTCAGGAAGCGGGCCTCGGCAATGTACCTGGCTGCATTGGGATCACTGTGCCCCTTTGCATTGTTGATAAAGTCATTGGCGTAGGTGATGCTCAGTGCCAGCCGCTGATAAAGAGCCGTCAGGAACGGGTTGTTGGGGCTCCAGGTCTGGGTGTTGAGGTCAGCAATGCCGACATCACCCCAGGCGCAGATTGCCTCATCGGTGGTAATCTCCTGGAGGTTCCACAGGGCACGCATGGTGGTGAAGAAGTTCCCGTCAGAGGCTGCGATGTCATCGCCGCCGGTGGCGCCCTGACCGGGGATCATGAAGCTTGCATAGATCTTACCGAGGGCCATCTTGATATACATAGGATCATCACCCAGGTTACCGGCAAGTATTTTGGTCGGGTCCTGAGGAGTGACATCCAGGTCTTTCACACATGATGTTGCCAGCATGGCTGACAGAATCATTCCGAATATCAATATTTTCTTATTCATATCTCTTTAACTTTTCCTGGTTAGAATGAGAGCCCTACTCCCAGCATATAGGTACGCGGTCTCGGATAGAAGTTGTTGTCAACACCTCCGGGAACCTCCGGGTCAAGGCCGCTGTACTTTGTCAGGGTGACTGCGTTCTGTACCGTGAAGCTGACACGTGCCCCGACCGCCCCGAAGAGGTTGTCAAACCGGTAACCGGCACTGATGTTGTCAAGCTTCAGGAAGGAGGCGTTCTCAACGAAGTAGTCACTGGTGAACTGGCGCTTGACGAAGTTGGTCTCGGCAAGTGCCCTGGTGAAGTTCCGCCAGTAGCCTACCTGCTGCATCTGGTCATAGGAGGCTCCGGCAGCCACCTGGTTGTAGACATAGTTGCCTATGCTGACCCTGGCCGAGGCCGACAGGTCAAAATTGCGGTACTCATACCTTGCAGAGAAGCCGAGCAGGTAGTCAGCCACCGGATTGTGGTAGATATATTTGTCGGCATTGTCGCCGTTGACTACTCCGCCCTCACCCGACTCATCAACGTAAAGCCCCTCAATGGGCTTTCCATTGGTGTCATAGACCTGACGGTTCACGAAGAAGGAGTAGGCCGGGTAACCGACCCTGGTGACCTGCTTCTGGCCGGTGAAGGCATCACCGTAGAGTATCCCGATATAGTTCGGGTCATCTGTAATCAGAAGCTTGGTGATCTTGTTTACGTTGTAGGTGGCATTGAAGCCCAGTGAAAGCATCATGTCACTGGATGACAGTGCTATTGCATTCAGGGAGAACTCAACGCCCTTGTTTTCAAGACTTCCGACGTTGGTGAGAAGCGTATTCGAGAAGTTGCTTCCGCTTGGTATCGTTACCTGGTTAAGCAGGTCATTGGTGATCCGCTTATAAATATCGACTGAACCGGTTATCCGTTCATTGACAAATCCGAAGTCAAGGCCGGCATTGAGGGTTGTGGTCTCTTCCCACTTGATATCCGGGTCATAGGCATCAGGCCGCAGGGTAGGGATGAACTGCCCGTCAATGAAGTAGTATGAACCCTCGGATGACTCACGGTAGAGGGCCTGCGCCGGGTAGTCATTCCCGATATCCTGCTGGCCGGTGATACCCCAGCCCAGCCTCAGCTTAAGGTTGCTGACCGCAGTGACATTCCTGAGAAACGCCTCATCCTTGATCTTCCATGCCAGTGCTGCCGACGGGAAGAGTCCCCAGCGGTGTGCCTTGGCAAACCTCGATGAGCCGTCATCACGCAGGGTGAAGGTGAGCAGGTACCTGTCAGCCAGGGTATAGTTTATACGCCCGAAGAAGGAGACAAGGTAGTTCTCGGTAACGAACGATGAGCTGTCTGTCTTCTGATAGAGAGGATGGGCAGCATCGACGCGGCCACGGGTATAGTTGTCTCCCTCACGCTTGAAGTGCTGCCATGAATAGCCGGCAGTGACATCAACGGTGCTGTTGATACTCTCAAGACCCTTGTTGTAGTTGAGATAGAAGTCAAGAAGGTTGTTGTAGTTGGTGCCGTTGTAATTGGTCAGACGCCCGTAAAGCGGGGCGGTAAGCACCGAGGGAGAGGTTTTCGGGCGGTTATTGTGGCCCTCACTGACAGCATAATCAGTTGCCATGTTTAGATTGGCACGCAGGGCAGGAAGGAACGGCAGGGCATAGTCAAGCTGCACGTTGCCGATGAACCTGTTCACTACCGACCTGTTGTCGGCCGCCAGGGCATGCTCAACGGGGTTGGCGGTGCCGAGGTTGGCTCCCTTGCTTGCCCACTGGAAGTAACCATTGTAAGCCTTGTTGCCGTCCCTGACAACCTGTGTCGGATCCATGGCCACAGCCGAACCGATGGCGCCAGAGCTGCCGAAGTTATGATGGGTATTCATGCCCTTGAGGTTCACATTAACCTTCAGGGAGTTGTTGAAGAAGGTGGGGTTGAGGTTGACCGTGGCGGTGACACGCTTCATGTCAGTGTTCTTCAGGATACCCTGTGAGTCGGTGTAACCCAGCGAAGCACGGTAGGGGAATGATTTTACCGATCCGCTGAGACTGAGGTTATGGTCATGTGATACGGCCGTGCGGAAGATCTCCTTCTGCCAGTTGGTATTCTGTGTACCAAGCAGGTTGAGGTTATCGATGCCGAACAGGTCTGACTTATCGAGGGCCAGCTTCCTTATCTCATCACCGGAAAAGACATCAACAAAGGCGATGGCGTTGGCCACCGAGACATTGCCGTCATAGGCAACCTTCATCGGTGAGCCGGCAACGCCCTTCTTGGTGGTGATGAGGATGACCCCGTTTGATGCCCTTGACCCGTAGATGGCCGTTGCCGAAGCATCCTTCAGCACGGTGAAGGTCTCGATGTCATTGGGGTTGACAAATGAGAGGATGTTTGAGCTCCCCGAAACATAGTTGTTGTCAATGGGAACGCCGTCAATGATTATGAGCGGGTCATTGGAGGCCCTCAGTGAGGAGCCGCCCCTCACCCTGATGGTTGCACCGCTGCCCGGAGCACCGCCTGACGTGGTGATAACCACACCGGCGGTCTTGCCCACCAGCAGCTCCTGGGGCGAGGTGATGGCACCACGGTTGAAATCTTTGGCGCTCACAGCAGCCACAGATCCGGTGGCATCACTCTTTTTCACGGTACCGTAACCGATGACAACCACCTCTTCAAGTGCCTGGACATCAGTCTTCAGAGCCACATTAATGACATTGCCCTCACCGACAGTGACCTCCTGCGGCATATAACCGATAAAGCTGAATACCAGCACATCACCGGGTGATGCCATGATAGAGTATTCTCCGTTGACGCCGGTAACAGTACCGGTGAGCGTTCCCTTGACAACCACGTTAACCCCCGGTAACGGCTGTCTGTCTGACGCATCGGTAACTGTTCCTGACACCCTTACCTGTTGCCCGAAGACAACAAGACTCATCATAATGCCCGTTAGAAGCATGAAGAGCCGTTTTACAGTTAGTTTCTCCATAAATAGATCAGTTTAATTTCTGTTAACAGAAGTACTTCGATAGATACAACACAAGAAAGTACTAAGAGATGTTAAAATTCGTTCTTTTTTCAGAGTTAACCAACTCTTTTCCAGCTTTTTTACGCAATCGATACCGCAAACGTTTGAATTATGCCTCACAGCGTGAGTGGCGGGAAGCGTGCAGATATATTTTGACTATCTTTACATCTGCCACCTACCTTCACAAATGAGCAGGGAGAATATCACGATTAAGGACATTGCCCGCGAACTGGGAATTTCACCCTCTACCGTAAGCAGGGCACTCAAGGATCATCCGGATATCAGTCAGGCTACCCGTGATGCGGTCAATGAGCTGGCTCTCAGATGGAACTACAGGCCCAACCCGATAGCCCTCAGTCTCAAGAGCGGCTCATCCAGGACAATCGGGGTGATCATTCCGGATGTGGTGCACTACTTCTTCTCAACGGTGATAAGTGGCATTGAGGATGTGGTTCATGCCCGCGATTACAACATGATTCTCTGCCAGAGCAACGAGCTGTGGGAGCATGAGGTCAGGAATATCCGGACTCTTCTCTCGAGCCGTGTTGACGGTATCCTGGCTTCCGTGGCCAAGACCACGGAAGACTTCAGGCACTACCGCAATGTCATCGAAAAGGAGATCCCCCTTGTCTTTTTTGACCGTGCTGTCGAAGGGCTTGCCGCCGACAGCGTTGTGATTGACGATGAGGAGGGTGCCTACAAGGCCGTCATACACCTGCTGCGCACCGGCAAGAAGCGTATCATTCACCTGGCCGGCCCCCCCGTACTGGCCATAGCCCGCCACCGCCGCGACGGATACCTCAGGGCCATGAATGAGTACCGTCTCAGGCCGTCAGATGATGACATAGTCAAGTGCGATGATATAGAGAGCGCGGAGAAACTAATACCCGAAATCCTGAAGCGAAACCCTCTGCCACAGGCATTCTTCGTGGTCAATGACCTGACCGCCGCACAGACAATGATGATTGTGAAGAGGTACGGTTTCCGCATCCCTGAAGATATTGCCGTGGTGGGCTTTACCAACAGCCAGATAGCCACCCTTACCGACCCGGGCCTCACCTCGGTTGACCAGAAAGGCTTTGAGATGGGCCAGGAGGCGGCACAGCTGCTGCTTGACCGCATAGAGAATCCCGGCAGGCCGGCTGAAAGAAAGGTTATCACCTCCGAACTGGTTATCAGGGAGTCATCAGTGGCCAGGAAATAGGTGAAGGCAAGAGATTGTATCCCCGCCGGGCGAACAGCCGCTCATCGTAACCCTGCCTTATAGTCACGGAAGGGCAGGCAGCCGTTGCATCCCGCAGCAGATCAGCTTCCTATGAATTCAGAGAGCCTGCCTTTGGTACCGGCTCTTATCCCCTTGGGTGTCTCGGTCAGGGCACAGCACTCATACTGCGGGTCATGCTGGAAGATGAGGAGTGAGTCATTCATAAGCGCCTCCTGAAGTATCTCCTCCTTCTCGGCAATTGTCACCAGCGGAAGCAGGTCATAGGCCATGTTCCACAACAGTGGAATATGTGCGATGGTGGGAATCAGATCGCCGGCGAAGATGATCTTCCTGCCATGATGCTCAATTACCGGAAGCATCATGCCGGGGGTATGGCCGTAACAGAGCCTGAGTGATACACCCCGGAAGAGTTCTCCGCCCTCTTCAACAAGGTTGAGCCGCCCGCTTCCGGCGAAGGGTTTTATATTCTCAGGCAGGAAGGCATCTGCTTCGCGCGGATTTGACTCATTGGCCCACTCCCACTGCTCACGGCTGATATGGTATGCCGCATTGGGAAATCGCGGCATGGTACCCCCGCCCGGTGCATTGACAAAACAGCCTCCGCAATGATCGGCATGCAGGTGGGTGATGATAACGTCGGTAACATCCTCAGGCCGGTAGCCGCAACGGGCAAGACCGCCTGTAAGGCCCTCCCCCCCGTGCAGGTAGGTGTAACGGAAAAACTTCTCGTCCTGCTTGTCACCCCAGCCTGAGTCGACCAGGATCACCCGCCCCTCGCTCTCTATCACAAGCGAGGTGAGCGACAGCGGAACCGTATTGTTCTCATCAGCTACGGTCTGACGGTTCCATAAAGTTTTGGGAATCACCCCGAACATAGCGCCTCCGTCGATACGGAAGTTGGCAATATTGAAAACCGATAATCTCATTTTCCAGCCCGGTTAGGGTCGCAAGATAACCAATTTTGGTATTTTTGTGGCCTGATCAGGGAGTATGCTGCTGCGATGAATCCAGACTTCAATAATGTGCTTTTCGCATTCCTGCTGACGCTCTTCGCCGGCCTCTCTACCGGAATCGGCAGTACGATTGCGTTTTTTGCGAAGAAGACCAACACCCGGTTCCTTACCGTCAGCCTGGGGTTCTCAGCCGGGGTGATGATTTATGTCTCCTTTGTTGAGATCTTCGTGCAGGGGAGAGAGGTGCTGACCACAGCCATGGGGCTGCAGAAGGGATGGTGGGCCGCAGTGCTCGCCTTCTTCGGAGGCATTGCAATGATAGCAATCATTGACAGGCTCATTCCGTCAGAAGAGAACCCGCATGAGATGAAGCAGATTGAAGGAGGTGAGGAGGAGAAGAAGAGCGGAAGCCTGCTGAGAATGGGGCTGATGACTGCACTGGCAATCGGTATCCACAACTTCCCGGAAGGACTGGCCACCTTCACCGCAGCACTATCAGACCCGAAGGTGGGGATAGCGATAGCTGTGGCAATAGCAATACACAATATACCCGAGGGAATTGCCGTATCAGTGCCGGTCTATTACGCCACCGGAAGCAAGAAAAAGGCATTCAGACTCTCATTCCTGAGCGGTATAGCCGAACCCGTAGGCGCCCTTGCCGGATACCTGATCCTGCTCCCGATACTGACCGACACCCTGATGGGAATGCTCTTCTGCCTTGTGGCAGGAATTATGGTCTTCATATCACTTGATGAACTGCTCCCGGCAGCAGAAAAATATGGCGAGCATCACCTTGCAATCTACGGACTTATCGGAGGAATGGGAGTGATGGCCCTGAGTTTGTTGCTCCTTAATTAAACAAAAAAAAGACCGCCGTGAGATTGCATTATTTATATATTTGCACTTCATTAAAATTCATCTATTCATGATCAGAAGAACCATTTTTGCTATCGTACTGCTGGTTGCACTCTCCAGCGGCGCAGGGGCCCAGAGCTATAAATCGGCTATCGGCCTGCGTGGCGGAGACCCTTCGGGGCTAACCTTCAAGACCTTTGTAAACAGGGTCAATGCACTCGAGCTGATAGCGGGCACAGGGTACTGGGGACACAATTTCACCATCACAGGGCTCTACCTCTGGCAGAGACCTACCGACTGGACGCCTAACCTAGACTGGTACATAGGGCCGGGAGCACATATAGGATTCTGGAACGACTATTACCGGAACAGGTATGAAACCGGCATTCTGATAGGGATCGATGGCATAATTGGCCTGGAATATACTCTGGATGATATCCCCCTGAACTTCGGCCTCGGCGTGGGACCATCATTCCAGATCACCTCCGGACCGGGGTGGTACGGCTGGAACGGCGGATTCTCAGTAAGATATGTGTTCTGAGGAGACCCGTTTCCCTTGAAAGAGTGACAGAGAAAGAGCTATTTTTACGCAATAATTTGCAGATTAAAAAAAAGATGCCATCTTTGCATCCGCATTTTTAAGTTCTTTCAGGGTCCATTCGTCTAGTGGTTAGGACGCCAGGTTTTCATCCTGGTAACAGGGGTTCGATTCCCCTATGGACTACAAGATTTAACAGGTAACAAAGAGTATGGCTAACCACAGGTCAGCACTGAAAGCCACAAGGCAGGCAGAAGACAGGAAGCTTGAGAACAGGTATTATGCACGTACTATGCGCAATACTCTCAAGAAGATGCGTAATACAACCGATAAGGCGGAGGCTGAAAAGCTGCTGCCCGTTCTGAACGGTATGCTTGACAGGCTTGCAAAGAAGAACGTGATTCACAAGAACAAGGCCGCCAACCTGAAGTCTTCTGTGGCAAAACATGCACAGAGCCTCAAGTAGGCTTTTAGCCCGAGAATATATAAAAAGGGTGTCTCAAAAGAGCACCCTTCTTTTTTTTGCCCGTTCAGCCTTCATCACCTGCTGACGGCTGTTTTTTGTTATATTGCAGTGGAATCAAACGTTTCGCTGCATGTCTATGAAAATTACCGACTGGGCTGTCGAGGACAGGCCCCGTGAGCGGCTCTGGAACCAGGGCCCGCAAAGCCTCAGTGATGCTGAGCTGTTAGCCATCCTTATCGGATCAGGCACAAAGAACCATTCGGCCCTTGACCTGGCACGTCAGCTGCTGCTCCTTGCCGGCAACTCACTAAGCCAGCTGGGCCGTCTGAGCGCCCCCGAGATGCGAAAGATCAAGGGTATGGGTGAGGCCAAGACGGTGACCGTGGCGGCCGCCCTCGAGCTGGGCCGCCGCCGGAGCGTGGCAGAAGCATCCGATAACCCGCAGATACGCTCCTCGGCCGATGTATTCCGTATCATCAGCCCCCTGATGGAAGATCTCACCCATGAAGAGTTCTGGATACTATTCCTCAACAGGGCAAACAGGGTGACCGGACGATTGAAGATCAGCCAGGGAGGAGTGAGCGGCACGGTGACCGATGTGCGCATCGTCCTGAAAAAAGCGATCGAGACACTAGCCTCAGGACTGATTATCTGCCACAATCACCCCTCGGGAAACAGCAGCCCGAGCGACTCTGACATACGGATCACGCAGAAGATCAAGGAGGCCGGGGCATTGATGGATATACAGCTGCTTGACCATCTTATCGTTGCAGGGAAAGAGTACTACAGCTTTGCCGATAACGGAATGCTCTGATGATCTCCACCCAGGAAGCGGTCTCCACCCAGGAAGCAATCCCCACCCGGGAATGTTGTACCGGCAACCTGCATCAAAGCTGTTCGGGTGTCGTTCCGTCTCAGGATAGTATCACCGGGGAACGCCACACTGCACGGATGTGCAGGCAGACTGTCGCCAATAGTGCACGATAGCGTCACGCCTCAGGATTGCACCGCCGGAAAGCGTCCCTCAGAACTGTTCTGCCGACACCCTCACATCAGAGTTGTCAGGGCACTGCTCCAGCAGCTCTGCCACAGTGAGCTCCATCACCGGGTGGATGGCATCGGGGGCTACCTCAGCCAGCGGCTCCAGCACAAACCTGCGATCAGCCAGCCTGGGGTGCGGCACCTCCAGCCCGGGCAGTGAGATGATCTTGCCTTCCCAGAGCAGTATGTCAATATCGATGATACGCGACTCATATTGACCGGAGCCGCTTCGCCGCCGCCCCATCCGCCCCTCGATTGATGAGAAGAGCTTCATCAGGCGCGCCGGTGAAAGGCGGGTCTCCACAATGATGACCATATTGAGGAACTGCTCATCGGCATCAAAGCCCCATGGCTCCGACTCCCATACCGAAGAGCGGGCAACCACCTCTCCCGCTTCGTCACCGATCATCTTCACGGCTCGTCTGAGCGCCGCAAGCCGGTTGTCCAGGTTGCTTCCGAGCCCGGCCGTAACCCTGGCCGGCGGTGATAATTTCATGATAAGCTGTTTGATACCTTAAAGATGCCTGTTTTTTTTATAATTTGGTCTGTTCAATCAACAGATGCAAGATGAAAAATTTCCTGAAGATGGTCCTGGCAGTGATAACGGGACTGATAGTTGCGGGTATTCTCTTTTTTGTGATCATGCTGTCGGCCATCTCCGGCATGGCTGCTGCGGGCAAGAAGCCGGTAGCCATACCCGAGAAGACGGTACTGGTGCTCAAGACCGGGGCAGCGATACCTGACCGTACACAGGAGAACCCCCTGGCAATGCTCGATCCGCTGACCATGTCATTCACCCACACCCCGGGGCTGAATGACATACTGAAGAACCTGAGGAAGGCGGCCGACGATGACCGGATCAGCGGGGTGCTGATAGAGACCGGTTCGCTTCCGTCAGGGTGGGCAACGGCAGATGAACTGCGCCAGGCACTGACCGAGTTTCGCGAGAGCGGGAAGTTCGTCTACTCCTACACTGACTACATCATGATGCAGGAGAGCTACTTCATCTCGACGGCTGCCGATGCCATCTGGCTGGGGCCGGGAGCAATGTTCGACTTCAAGGGGCTGGCTGCAGAGGTCACCTTCTACACGGAGGCCCTGAAGAAGCTGGGCGTGGAGGTGCAGGTGATCAGGCACGGCAAGTTCAAGGGTGCTGTTGAGCCATACATGCTCAACCGGCTGAGTGACGAGAATCGTGCACAGATTACGGCCTATATCGGCTCGATATGGAACCATGTGGTGAGCGTGATTGCAGAGGCGCGCGGAGTGCCGGCCCACAGGGTGATGAGCCTGGCCGACTCGCTGGCAGGGTTTGATGTGAAGCGGATGACGGAGGCGCGGCTGATCGACGGCACCATCTACCGTGACCAGCTGGAGGACAGCATACGGGTGGCTGCAGGGATAGATGAGGGGAAGGAGATCAGCTACGTCTCAATGTCGAAGTACACCCGGGCTACAGTGAAACAAACGGCCCCGGCAGGCAAGGAGAAGATAGCCATTCTCTATGCCGAGGGCAGCATCGTCATGGGTGAGGGCGATGACACCAACATAGGAGGAAACCGATACGCCAGCGAGATGCGTAAGCTGCGGCTCGACACCACGGTTAAGGCGGTGGTCTTCAGGGTCAACTCACGCGGTGGCAATGCAATAGCCTCTGACATCATCTGGCGTGAGGTGGAGCTTACCAATCAGGTGAAGCCGGTGATCGTATCAATGGGCAACTATGCTGCCAGCGGAGGATACTATATTTCTGCCGGCGCCGGCAAGATACTCTCATCGCCGGTGACAGTTACCGGCTCCATCGGCGTATTCGGGCTTATTCCCAATGCCCGCGAGCTGCTTGAAAAGAAACTGGGTATTGGCTCTGATGTGGTGCGCACAAACGAGCACGCAGATGCACCCTCGGTCACCAGGCCCCTCAGCGCCTTCGAGAGAGAAGCCATGCAGATGAACGTCGAACGCACCTACAGTGCCTTCACCGGGGTGGTGGCAGAAGGACGGGGTATGCGCCAGAGTGCCGTTGACAGCATCGGACAGGGTCACGTATGGAGCGGCGCCGATGCAGTGGGCATAGGACTGACAGATGGCTTCGGAGGACTCAGGGAGGCAGTCAGGGAGGCAGCTGAACGGGCAGGGCTTGAGAAGTACAGGGTGATAGAGAAGCCTGAGTCAGCCGACTTCGCGACAAAGATGATGAAGGCTATGACCGGTGATGCCAGGGCAAGGGCTATACGCAACGAACTGGGAGAGGTCTCACGTTACTACCTTGAACTGAAGGAGATACTCTCATCGGGCGGCATAATGGCCGTGATGCCCTATCACCTCGAGATCCGCTGAGATGATCATGCCGGTGAGGCTCCTGCTGCGCTCCGCCTCATGGCTCTACGGGGGAGCCGCCGCCATAAGGAACGGGCTCTATGACTGCGGCATATTGCGGGGCCGGAGTTTCAGAGTGCCGGTTATCTGTGTCGGGAACATCACTGCCGGAGGAACCGGCAAGACACCTCATGTAATCTACCTTGCCGGGAAGCTGTCAGCCATTGCGCCGGTGGCAGTGCTCAGCCGCGGATATCTTAGGAAGAGCCGGGGATTCCGCAGGGTGACCGCCGGCTGCACCACAGCCATGGCGGGCGACGAGCCGCTCATGATGGCGCTCGGCCTGCCGGAGACGGAGATCTACGTTGACCGTGACAGGGTGAACGGCGTCGGGGAGATAGAGCGGGTCAGCCCCGGCAGAGGCGTAGTGATACTTGATGACGGGTTTCAGCACCGGGCTCTCAGGGCCGGACTATATATTATACTGACCGACTGGAACAGGCTGATCACCCGCGACAGGCTGCTGCCGGAAGGGCGGCTGCGTGAGCCTGTCAGGGCAGCGGGCCGGGCAGATGCCGTTATTGTCACTAAAACGCCAGCTACGGCCTCCCCGCAACAGAGAGAACAGGTAAGAGAGGAGCTGCGTAACGCGGGAATCAAGGTGCCTCTCTTCTTCACCACCCTCGCCTATGAAAGACCAAGACAGATTACCGGCGGAGGAGAGCGTGACATCACTCCGGAGACATCGGTACTGCTGGTAACAGGGATAGCCAGCCCGGAGCCCCTGGTCAGTTACCTCAGGGGGATCGCCGGCAGCGTGACCCATCTCGCCTACCCCGACCACCACGGCTACAAGGCAGGAGACATGGCTGAGATCACCTCAGCCTGGGAGAATCTGGCCGGCAGTGACAAAATGGTGGTGACCACGGCAAAGGACGCCGTAAGGTTAAAAGAAATCGCTATTATTGCAGATTCCCTGAAGGAGGCACTGCATTATCTTCCCGTAAGGGTGCAATTCATTGAAGATGAAGAACTGTTCTTAAATAAAGTCTACTCATATGTTGGAAAAGATCATCAGTACCGCTGAATTCCTGAGATCCAGGGGAATGAAAAATCCCGAAGCAGGCATTGTTCTCGGAACGGGCCTTGGCGGGTTAACCGCAGAGATAAATATCGAAGTAGAGATTCCCTACAGTGAGATACCCGATTTCCCCGTATCAACGGTTCAGGGGCATGCCGGTAAGCTTATCTATGGTGAGTTCGGCGGCAGGAAGGTTGTTGCCATGAAAGGGCGCTTCCACTACTATGAGGGATATGGTGCAGATCAGATCACCTTCCCCATCAGGGTGATGAAGCAGCTGGGCATCAGGGCGCTCTTCCTCTCAAACGCGGCCGGCGGGCTCAGGCCCGACTTCAGGATAGGAGACATCATGCTTATCGAAGATCAGATCTGCCTGGTTACCAATCCGCTGATCGGTCCCAATGATGACCGTATCGGCCCCCGCTTCCCCGACATGAGTGAGCCCTATGACAGGAAGCTGATCGCCATGGCTGAGGAGATCGGGGCACGACTGAGCATTTCTCTCAGGAAGGGTGTATACCTGTCGACCTCGGGACCAACCTTCGAGACCCCGGCTGAGTACCGCTTCTTCCGTATTATCGGGGCTGATGCGGTGGGGATGTCTACCGCCCCCGAGGTGATCACCGCCAGGCATATGAGCCTGCCCGTCTTTGGAGTAAGCATCATCACCGACCTGGGTGTGGAGGGCAAGATAGAGTATACCACCCATGAGTCGGTGCAGAAGGCTGCCGAGCAGAGCGAGGTGAAGATGACCGCCATCATGAAGGAGATGATCGCCTCCTTCTGACCGGCTGGTCAGCGGTAGAGCAGTGCACACACCTTCTTCCATCTCCCCGTTGCCCCTGCGGTGTTGTATGACTCTGCCATGATCATATACAGCCCTGCCGGCAGAAGGCTGCCGGTATCATCGGTACCGTCCCACGTATACCATGTGCCTGCCCCGGCAGAGGCTCTGACGGCCAGCCTCCTGACAGGATAGCCCCGCTCATTGAATACCGTCACCGTGATGATATTCTCATCGCCGCCAGGAAAAACCCCCACGGTGAGGAGATCCTCAAACCCGTCGCCGTCGGGAGATAGCCGTCCTGATGATAGCGTCATGCCCCTCTCCTCCCCCCCGGTCACCACCATCACCGAGTTGTGTGCCCCCGGGGTGGCCCAGTTGCATGCCTCAGTGGCAGAGTGCCAGTTTGCCGCGACATCAGAAGCAAAGGCCGGCGATACCTTCTCCAGTGCAACGCCCCTGCTCCCGGAGAGGAACATCATATGCATGTCGCTGCTGTAATCAACCCTGTCAATGACCCTCATATGCCTGTCATACAGTATCAGCGTTCCCCGCTTGTCATTCAGTACCGGCAGGCGGTCAGCGTAGAGCACATTCCCTTCATCAGCGCAGGTGTAGCACTCTGCGAATGTTTCACTGCGGCCGGTTGTGAGGGCCACGTAACCGCCCGGCAGCAGTTGCCGGTGCAGCGTGGTGAAGGCAGTGGCCGCGGCAGAGGTGCCGGAGGCCAGGTAGAGCTCCGCAAGGTCGAACACCTTTGCCGAGTTATTGTATAGCTCGGCATATTCGCTGCACCCGTCGGGCGGCTGCGGCATCAGCTCGTTGAACAGGATCTCGCCGGGAGCAGGGTCTGCCGGGAGGCCGGTCCTGACCACTCCGGCACCGGGCCTGTTGCCGGCAAAGTCAGTAACACCCTCAGGGATCTGCAGTGAAATTATCCTCCCTGGCATGATCTCATCGCGCAGCGGTACCAGCAGCATCCGGTCGCCATGATCACCTGAGGATGCCGGGCCGGCAGCGATACCGTCAGCCAGCCATGGGCCCGCACCGTCTGAGATAACCGTCTCGTCGAAGAGCAGGGCCACCAGCGAAGGGGTGACCGGCCAGCATGCCAGCAGACGCGGTGGCCGTATGTCAGGGACAGAGCGATTTGCCGAGTTGGCCCTGCCGGGGGTGCCCCCTGACGGATCCTCCGAGGGAGCCCAGGCGTATGGCTCATGGAAGGGATTGTCAAGGTCGGTCAGCTCAGCTGACCACCCGCCGCCGGAACGCAGACCGTCACCCAGGAAGAGCGGACTGTAATTGACGGCATGTATCAGTCTGCCGCCAGGAGTGCGCAGCGCAATGAGCTTGCCGGCAATGGTGATGGTGGGAAATGACTTCACCGCCACAACCCTGCCATAGGGAAGCAGATCTGCCCGGCTGCCGGTGGCACACAGCACCATATACTCCCCCGGAGCTATCAGCTCATCAGGCAGAAAGGCGGTGTCCTTATCGGCTATAAGCAGTACACCTTTGAGCTTAAGGGTGTCAGGGGAGTGGTTCACAATCTCGAGCCATTTCTTTTCAGGCAGGCCGTGTGAGGGAGTGGGATCAGCCATGATCTCAGTGATGATAAGATCCCCCAGAGCCGGGAACCTGTGTCCCCCGTTTCCGGGCTGGGCCATAACATGCAGATACAATGGCAATAACGACAGAAGTAACAACTTTTTCATGCAGCGGGAACAAAAAAGGGTTAAATTTGTCACACATTTCTCTTTATAAAGTTCGCAATTTTTTTTAAATCACAATCATAATGAAAGTTGCAGTTGTGGGTGCCACCGGCCTGGTTGGCAGAATGATGCTCAGGATCCTTGAAGAGCGGCAGTTCCCTGTCGACAGGCTCTTCCCTGCTGCCTCGGAGCGGTCGGCCGGCCGCGAGGTGACCTTCAGGGGCAAGCCCGAGAGGGTGATCAGCGTGATGGAGGCGATTGACGGCAGGCCCGATCTTGCACTCTTTGCTGCCGGGGGAGCAGTATCAAGGGAGTGGGCGCCGGCATTCACCGAGAACGGCACCATAGTGATTGACAACTCATCAGCCTTCCGGATGGAAGATGGTGTTCCCCTGGTGGTACCTGAGATAAATGCCGGAGATATCACTGCTGCAACCCGTATCATTGCCAACCCCAACTGTTCGACCATACAGCTGCTGACGGCAATAGCTCCCCTGCACCGTGAGTACGGGATAGCCAGGCTGGTTATCTCTACATACCAGTCAGTGTCGGGTACCGGCATAAGGGCGGTGAACCAGCTGGAGAACGAGAGGCGCGGGCTGAGCGGAGAGATGGCATATCCATACCCCATTGACCTGAACTGTATTCCGCAGTGCGATCTCTTCACTGACAACGGCTACACCAAAGAGGAGATGAAGCTGGTCAACGAGACACGGAAGATACTGGGCGATGTGACAATACGCATTACCGCCACGGCAGTCAGGGTGCCGGTAACGGCAGGGCACGGAGAGGCTGTCAATATTGAGTTCAGGAACGAGTTTGACCTCGGGAGGGTAAAGGCAATACTCTCATCATCACCGGGGGTCCTCTTATATGATGATCCCTCCCAGCACAAGTACCCCATGCCGCTGACAGCCCGCGACCGTGATGAGGTCTTTGTAGGGCGTATCAGGCGCGACTTCTCGCAGGAGAAGAGTCTCAACATGTGGGTGGTGGCGGATAACCTGCGGAAAGGGGCGGCTACCAATGCGGTGCAGATTGCAGAATACATGAATGACGCAGGCCTGCTGGTCTGAGAGGCGGCTGCATGTCATTTAAAGAGAACAGGAAAAGCTGGCGGGATGAATCACCGGCCGGATAAGCAGCAGCCGGTGGCGGAACCTGCCGGGGAAGATTTGCCATGGTGACTGGCAGCCGCCTGGGGGAAGCCATCAGAGAGGCGGGTCGTCACTCTCATAGAGGAAGTTGTTACCCGGGTAGCGTGTAACATGTATCTTCCTCACCTCCCTGTAGAGTATTCTTCTCAGCTCATCAATATTCTCACGGTTGCGGGCAGAGATAAAGACCGCATTCCCTTCGCCGGCACGTGCCATCCAGGTGCGCCGCAGGTCGTCGAGCGACAGGTTTTCGCGTCTTATGCCGGTCAGGTCATCCTCATCCTTGGGGATATAGGAAAAGATATCTATCTTGTTGAAGAGCAGGATAGTCTGCCGGCTGAGCAGTCCGAGCTCCGCCAGGGTGGCATTGACCACTCCGATCTGCTCTTCGAAACCCGGGTGTGATATATCGATTACATGCATCAGCAGGTCGGCCTCTCTTACCTCATCAAGGGTCGATCTGAACGACTCAACCAGGTGGTGCGGCAGCTTCCTGATGAAGCCCACGGTGTCAGAGAGCAGGAAGGGCAGGTTGCCCAGTACCACCTTGCGTACCGTGGTATCAAGTGTGGCGAAGAGCTTGTCTTCAGCAAAGAGGTCGCTCTTGCTGATCAGGTTCATGATTGTCGATTTTCCGACGTTGGTATACCCCACCAGGGCTACCCTGACCATCTTCTCCCTGCCCTTGCGGCGGGTGCTCATCTGTGTGTCAATCTTTTTCAGCTGGTCTTTGAGGCGGGCGATCTTGTCACGGATGATACGGCGGTCGGTCTCGATCTCGGTCTCTCCCGGTCCGCGCAGCCCGATACCGCCACGCTGCCGCTCAAGGTGGGTCCACATGCCGGTCAGCCTGGGCAGCAGATACTGGTACTGTGCCAGCTCAACCTGCGTGCGGGCATGTGATGTGCGCGCACGTCCCGCGAAGATATCGAGGATCAGGTTCGTACGGTCGATGATCCGGCATCCGAGCTCAGTCTCGATATTACGAATCTGGCTGGGTGTAAGCTCGTCATCGAAGATTGCGAGGCTGATCTCACCGCTGACAACAAAGGCTGCTATCTCCCTGATCTTTCCCTTGTTGACAAAAGTGCGCGGATGTGGGTGGTCAACGCGCTGCAGGAATGACCTTACCGGAATGGCACCGGCCGTCTCGGCAAGAAATGCCAGCTCCTTAAGGTAATCAAGGGCGGTGTTCTCATTTATCTCCGGGGTGATGACCCCGATCAATACTGCTCTTTCTATCTCTGATACCGCGTTACTGGTTAATGCAATTGCCTGCACGGAGCGGTGGCAGCCGGCCCCGGCTGTCCGCTGCAGGGATTCAAAAATAATACAAACCAGTTAATAAATTATATCAAAAAGCCATCATAAAAAACTGAGAAATTGCTGTTTAGCCATTGACATTTGTTTATAATATCATTAAATTTGTTGTATGATTTGAGAATCATCACAATCCGGCGCTTTTAGCTTACTTTTTTACCGGATTTGACATGGAATGCTGTAAGCCCTGCTCTTTCATTCAGACAGAATAACTTTAAAATTCAATCCTATGAGAAAGCTGACAACTGTTGTACTTGCGCTCATGATTTCGTTGAGCGGCTGTAAAATGATCAAAGACCTCGCGGAGGTTGATATTGACACCCACTTTCTTGTTTCTGTGCTGGTTAGAAGTACATCCACCAAATCCCTCCCGGCAGAACAGGCCCTGTCGGATGTAGGCTTCTCAGGCACGGCAATCCTGAGCCTGCAAACGAATGAGGATCTGAGTCAATATCTGGATAAATTGCGAAGCATAGACTTCAAATCTCTTGAAGTAACGGTTTACGGACTGGATTCAGAACAGAAGATTGTTTCAGTATCCATTTCCGTTGCAGGTGTCGGAACAATCTGTACTGCCGGTAATATAACCGCCGCCGGCAACACCGTCAAGCCCGAAGTTGATTCAGCAAAGCTTAAAAATGCAGCTAAAAAATTGCTGGATGATCGCCAGATAGAGATCACTATCAGCGGAACATCTTCCAAACCGATCCAGGCGTCAGGTTTATTTATTGAGCTTGATTTTGATTCTGTTGTTAAAGCGGGAGCACTGGATTAACCGCTGACAGGGCGCTAGTTGACATATCTCCGGTTGGTGGTCATGAATCCCCTGATTGCCTGTTTCAGGTTCTCGGAACACATTATCACCATATCAAGGTCATGCGGGAATTCAACCGGCTTCAGCTGAAGCATCTTCTTCTGTTCGGCCGTGAGTGCCTCAACATCGCCTATCGCCCTCGCAGATATGTGTTCAAAGCCTGAGGTGGCACCAATGGGCTCTTTCTTGACCGTTCGCTCGGGGTAGAGTTCGATGATCTCTATATCCCCCCTGATAACACACTCCTTCATCTGTACCGTCTCAATGAAGGCGCACTGCAGATTCTTGTATTTCGGTACCTTGATGTCATTCCCTACTGAATCCTTTACCACATTTCCTTTCGCATCCTTGACATATTCAAAGCCGTCGGCCACGGTCCGCCTTACCAGGCTGTCACGCTGGAACTGTCTGTCAGGGCTTACATCCACACTCCTGATGTTTACATTGACGAGGTAGTCGAACCGGACGTCATCAGAAGATATTGAAGTATGGAACTCGACCCACTCACTGTTGAGCCGTGGCAGGTCAAGCGCAAGCAGCTCCTTCTCAAACTCGGCCGGGAAATTGAGCAGGGAGTAATTTTTGAGGGTGACGTAGGCCCGGCTTATACCGAGTTGTCTCGCTTTCTGCATCATCTGGTCTATCCCGGGATAGTCGCCGGCATACTCCCTGGCCCTGGCAAATTCATTGTAGGCCTGGCGGTATGACTCCCTGGTATCATTCTTCATAAGATCCTGGCCATGGGCATAATAGAATTCTGCAGCATTCCGCTTTGCAGCAACCATCTCCTGCATATAGTCAACATAGGGCCAGTCGATGATCCTGTCCTGGAAGTGGATGGGGGTCACTGTCCTGACGGCTGACTGACGGTCACTCATCTTCTTGTAAATAAGATAGATCTCATCCCACGAGTCAGCCCTGCCCTCGGTTTTCAGGTAGCGCAGCCGCTCATTGTCCTGTTCAAGGGCAATAGTCATGGCCTGTTCGAGGGCCAGGATATCCTTCTTGCTGCCCGGATTTTTCCTGAGCTGGGTTACAGCCTTGTTTACGGCAGCGTCATAGCTGCCTCTTTCGACGTGTTTTTTTGATGATCCGCAACCGGCAATGGCAAAGAGAGCCATAACCATTACAGCCATAGCGGGACTTCCCGAATTCCTTTTCATAACTCTCAGATTAAAAACCCCGCAGGTTATTTCAGGCGGGGTATACTATCAACGTATGGTACTTACAGTTTATTGCAGCTGGAAAACGATCGGGATCGAGTACTTGACTCTTGCCGGGCGGCCCCGCTGCATTCCCGGGGTCCACTTCGGGGATGCTGCAACTGCTTCCTTGGCTGCCTCATCAAGCAGAGGGTCAACACTGCGGGTAACGGTAATATTGCTAACCATACCGTTGGTCTCAACCACGAAGGTGATATAGACCCTTCCCTGTATACTGTTCTCTGCTGCCAGCTCAGGATAGCGTACACGCTTCTGGACCCACTCACGGAAAGTGTTGAGATCACCTCCCCTGAATTTTGGCATCTCCTCGACAATCACGAAGATCTCATCCTCAACTGCCTCTTCTTCTGCCTGCAGTACCGGCGCATATATTTCGACCACCCTGTCTTCGGAGGTCTCATCAGCCTCAAATTTCACCTCATGTTCGATGAATACATCATCATCGACAATCTCAAACAGCTCGGTGACGGTCACCTCGGGGGGAGGCATCTCCTCGGGAGGGATCTCTTCTGTTACCGGAATCTGCTCCTCTTCAATTGCCTCCTCGGTCATGCCGGTAAAGATTGACTCCTTCTTCTGGCCACTGGTCCACTCCAGCGCACCCAGACAGGCTATCAGGGCCACAATCAGACCAACCTGGAGGAACATGAACTTCTTGTTCTCCAGATTTGCCTTTTTATTTTTTTTCGGTTCCATCTCTACAGTGTTGTCGACACCACAAAGTTACAAAAATCTTTGTCATCTCCTCCCGGGGATGAAAGTGATACCAAAATTTTCTATATTTGCACCGCTCCGGAAAGAGCTCGGCTCACCCCGGATATGAAAACGTTCTTACAGATTTACGGGGATATAGCTCAGTTGGCTAGAGCGTGTGACTGGCAGTCACAAGGCCAGGGGTTCGATTCCCCTTATCTCCACTCAGAACAGAAGGCAGCTATGGGACCGGCCACAGCTGCCTTTTTTGTTCAGATAACGGTTTCTCCTGCCAGCCCGGGAAAAGGCAGGAAGAGTGCAGGCCGGCAGAACCGGCGAGAGGCAGCCGGAGAAATGCCGCCCGGAAGCAATCATGTGATATCGGCCTGTGACAGCTTCACCAGCTTGGGGATATACTGCCTGTCTTCTGCATAGGGGATAATGTTCAGGAAGACCATATAGAATGCGTCGTCCTTCTCTTCGTCAATCCTGTATCCCCTCTGTATGAACCACTGCTGCCACATGGCATAGTCTATGACCGAGTCAGACCAGTGTGCATACTGCGAGTGACCCTTGTAGATCCCGATGGCAACGGTGGGCCGCCTTGACGGGTATTTCATGCCGAAGAGATTATTACCGTTCAGGAAGATATCTGATGTGTAATAACCCGTTTCAAGACGCGACTGCAGCAGAACCACATCCCTGTACCTGACGTTTTCATATTCAAGCGCCTTTATCAGTAACTCCTCACTGAAGGGTACCTGTCTGATATTAAAGTAAAAAAGATCCTTCTCAATCCTGTACCTCATCTCTTCGGTCATAACGGGCTTCCCGCCGGGTACCTGGTGGGAGTTCAGGAAGAATATTGTACTGAGCAGAATTACCTGGGTCACCCGGCTCCTGGCGGCACTCCTCAGTGCTGCGGCGATGCTCCGCGAAGCCGGTGTCTCTCCGGCCAGAAAAGCGGTCACCCGCTCTTGTACCACTACTGTCAGGTTCCCCGGCCAGGACCGGTTAACCCTGAAATGAGATCTCTCTGCAAGCCTCAGCCGCAGATTCCGGAAAAGATCCTGCACCTTGTCAGTCAATCCCGAAACTGAAAAAAACCTGATGAATTTCTTCATGGCTTTTAGCTTTGATGATCGAGACAAAGTTACTGCTGAAAGGAGGACTCTACAACACCCCTAGGCTTAGAAAGTGGTGATTATGAGCATATTGCCAAATGGCTCATCAATTTTTCCATGGGTTTCACGGTGTCTGTCCGGCGACTGGCAGTGCAAAACAGGGACTTCGTCAAAAGAGAGGCCTCTTTTACGGCAGATTATACATTCATCAGGCAACCATGCCTTTTCAGGCAGTGTAAAATGCTGACTTTCCATTCTTTAGGATTTATCATAGGAGAATGGTCTGAAAAACCCGCTTTTGACCAATCTTATTTCAGCGTTGACAAGAATTACCGAAAACAACCTCAGCGGTATTTTCTTAACTGTCAGGGGGTAACGTGGTTCACCTTTCGGTGGAGAGATTACGGGAACGTAACCGCCAGGAACTCAGGTCACCTGTATCCGAATGAGTTGTTGATCACATCGAGCAGGTAGTGTTTCGGATCACTGAAATACTCCCAGAACATGACTCCGGCAAGCTTGTTCTTCCTGATGTAGTCACACTTCAGCCTTGCTGACTCCTCATCATCATACGTGATGAAGACCTTGGTTGCCTCATTGAACAGGTAGGGTGCCTTCGATTCTGTATCCCAGTGCCTGACGAAACCCTTCCGGTTGACAAGGCTGTCTTTCAGAAAAGAGTATCCTCCGCCAAACATGGGACGTACAGGAATCTGATAGAGGCCGTTGTTATCGGTGCTCTTAACAATCTTCCCCTTGCCGTAGAAGGCCATGCCCAGCACTATCTTAGCAGGTCTGACGCCCACTGCCATAAGGTTTCTGACCGCGACGTCTCCCGAGTAGATCCAGGGCATGCTGGCAGGCGAGTAGAGGTTGGTATGATGGGATGACATGTTGTCATAAGTGCCGTCAAAATCATATCCCATGACATTTATATAGTCAAGGTACTCCTGTGCCTTCTCCATACGGGTATGCTGCAGGAACTCCCTCGATGCGCCTATTGCGGTGGTCACCAGGTATCTCTTGCCGGTTGTTTTCCCCGCCACATCGGATATCTCGCGCAGGTCTCTGAAGAGCTGCGTGTAGTTTTCCCGGTCTTCCGGACGGTAGACATTGTTGTCGCCGATCATGCCGGGATACTCCCAGTCAATATCAACCCCGTCAAGATCATGTTTCACAATGATATCCACGGCACTCTGGGCGAAGTTGCGACAGGCGGTGTCGCTCAGAACGGCATCTGAGAAGTTCTTGCTCCAGGTCCACCCCCCGATCGAGATCAGTATCTTCAGGTCAGGATTAATCTTCTTAAGCTCATTCAGCTTCCTGAAGTTGATGGTATCCGTAGCCTCATTGGTAAGCCATGCCCGGTTGTCCCTGACATCCACAAAGGCGTAGTTGACATGTGTAATCTTAAGCGGCTGGATACGGGTAATATCTACCACATTCTGGTTGAATCCGCCCACATAACCTATTATCACATACTTTTTTTTCGCCTGCGCCTGCGTGCTGAAAGTGCCGGCAACAAACAGAAGCAGACATGCCATGACTACAGATAAAACTCTTCCGGGATGCATCTTTTACAGGTTTTAAGGTATTTACATTCTGTGAGCAGCCGGCTGCAGGCCGCCTGCCTGCCGAAACGCGGCCAATCAGTTATCAAATATAGAAGTTTTCACCTTTTATCATGCTGAGAATTATCAGGCGTCATTGCATGCAGCCCTGATCACAATCAGGGAGGCATGGTGCTGCCTGTATCGTACCGGGATTGCGGTACAAGCAGAATAATTCATACTTTTAATAGGGTAAACACTACTAACATGAGAAAAGCAGTTCTTCTAACCGTACTGGCAATACTCAGCTGCCTGGGCAGCGGTTGCACGAGTGAAAGGGGCAGGATCGCCGGTATCAAGATCTATGAGTATTCAGGCGACTATGACGCCCTGGCCTCGGAATGGCAGGCAATGGGTATCAACGCCTGCTTCACCGGCGAGGGGCTGCTGGCTGAGGCCGGCTTCAGGAGGGCGCTGCGTGAGCATGGTATCAGCACCTATCTCATATTCCCGGTTTTTCAGAATCCGGATATCCTGATGAAAGATCCGTCACTCTATGCGGTTACAGCTGACGGCCGGCTGGCAAGCGAGAGCTGGGTCAGCTTCGTATGTCCCTCCCGCACCGCCTACCGGAACGCCAGGGTGCGGGAGGCGGCTGAGCTGGTAAGACGGCTTGACCCCGATGCCCTCAGCATCGACTTCATCCGCCATTTCGTCTTCTGGGAGATGGTTTATCCGGATACCGATCCGGAACGGATACCCAGAAGCTGTTACTGTGACAGCTGCCTCGCCCGTTTTACGGCGGAGTATCACGTCACAATTCCCGACACATGCCTCACCGTGCCGCAGCGGGCGGCCTTCATCGATGACAACTGTGCAGAAGAGTGGGACCTGTTCCGGGCCGGGCTGATCACCTCCCTGGTGAATGAGATCACCGCATCTGCCCGTGAGGCAAAGCCCGGCATCATCACCGGGATACATGCCGTACCATGGAGGGCCGGTGACTTCAATGGTGCACGGATCAGTGTGGCCGGCCAGGACCTGGCAGCCCTCGCCCCTCTGGTTGACTATGTATCCCCCATGCTCTACTCACAGATGCTGAAACGAGATCCTGAATGGATAGGTGATGTGGTGAGGGAGATGAATGCCCTTTGTCCGGGAAAAATACTTCCCAGCATACAGGTTCACCAGGCATATATTGACAGGCCCTTCCCGGCAGAGGAGTTTGCCGCATGTCTAAGGGAGGCCCTCCGGCCGCCATCGCTGGGAGTGAGTTTCTTCTCATGGCCCCTCTTCGCGCAGGAGCCTGAGCGGATCGGGATTGTCCGGGAGTTATTGCGATAGCACGGCAGGCAGCTTGCCGGTCCAGCTGTCAGGGGTCTGGCATCCGAAGAGATGTGCTATGACAAAAGCCGAGTTGACGGTGTTGTTGGGACCTGTCATCTCGAGTCCGTGTGGTATACCCGGACCTGTCAGGCTCCAGGGAACGGTCATCTCAACAGGGGTGACACCGCCATGACCGGTACCGGTGCCGCCATGGTCAGAGGCTACTATGAAATGGGTTCCCTCATAGAGCCCCGCCTCCTTCAGCCGCTCAACCAGCAGACCGATCTGCTCATCAGCCTCCTCAATGGAGCTGATATACTCGGGTGACATCCAGCCATGGCGGTGGCCGTTCTCATCAGTATGGACAGTGTAAAGGAAGACAAAAACCGGACTGGAGGCGTTCTCCCTGATAAAGTCAAAGGCATGCCCGTAATTGCCGATATATCCCTCCTCCTCCTCAAACCGCACCTCATCAAGGTATTCCTGGTTATAGGGATATATAAGGTTCTCCCAGTTGTAGTAGAAGGCGGTCTTCACTCCGGGCACCTGATCCTTGAGTATCTTGAAAACGGAGGGGTAGTAACCCTTGCCGTCGGTCTCAACAGCAGGCAGAACGTGATTGTCAAGCGTCCAGCTGTTGTTGGTGACACCATGCTGCTCAGGTCCGCTGCCAGTCAGGTGGCTGGTCCAGTTGGGCAGGGTGACTGACGGCATCACAACACGTGTCTTCAGTGAGAAGACACCCTCATGCATCAGCATGTCAATGTTCGGGGTCCGGGCCGCCTGAAGCCCCTCAATGCTGATACCGTCAAGGGCTATGAAAAGCAGGCGGGGAGACTGCTTCTCCTTACAGCCCGTTATGAGAATGAGAAAAAGAACGGGTAAAAGGGAACGGGTTGGTTTTTTCATGGCAGTAACAGATATGGCGGTGTGTATTCATCACTTTAAAAATACAAAATCTTCCGCGTGATACCAACCGGATGGGTTTTGATGAAGCATAGCAGGGAGATGGCTCAGGCTGGCGGCACCGGCGTGCGGCCGCTGCCGGGAGTCTACTCTTTCCGGAATCTGACCGTGGTGATCTCATTGATCCATCCGCCCACGGTATATACCACTCCCTCATCGAGTATCCTCCGGAAGAAGCAGTCTTCACGGGTCGGAAAGTTCTTCTTATATGTGGTTATCAGTGCGGATGCCTCCTCCCTCAGAGTGGGATCGGTGGCTACGGCTGCCTCCAGGTAGTCTGCTGCAACCCAGTAGACTGCCAGGCTGTCAAACTTGTTGCTTGTCCCTGCTCCCGCATAGCACTCCGCGAGGGTCATCAGGGCCCTGCCGTTTTTCTTGTTCAGCTCCCAGGCATGCTCAGCCCGGTTTCTTGCCTCCTGTCTCTTTCCCCGGGCCAGGTCAACCCTGGCGATCCGCAGAAGTACATCAGACCGTACATCAGGGTTCGTATCGGCATTATAGGCCTCGGTGAAGTAAGAGACTGCCTTATCCATGTTATTGCGGGCTGCATTGAGCTCAGCCAGTCTGAGGGCGTTCTCAACCGAGCGGTCAACAGCAAATTTCTTGACGGCTATGTTGTAATAGATGTCAGAGCCCGTGCAACCAGTCTCGGTGAGCATATCATAAACCATATTTACCAGCACGGTATCCCTGAAATTGCGGTCGATCTTTTCTCCGAACAGTGCATCGATACCTTCACATGTCATTACCCCCGAGGTGCGGTAGAAAGTCAGCAGATCTTCAAGCTCCCGGCTTTTTGCACACCCTTCCGGGTCTCTCTCAATACGCTGATCAATCGAGTTGATTGCCATTACCAGGCTCCGTTCCAGCTCTGCCCCGTCAATCTCTCCCATTGCATACAGGCTTGCAGCAACCACAGCTGTTCTGACAAAATCATCACAGCTCATCTCTCCGGCATAACTGTCAGCCACCTCTGCAAGGATGTTGTAGCAAAGTCCGAGATAACCCGGGTCATCGCCCGCCAGATCAAAAAGGAGCTCTGCCTTGTGCAGTTCTGTGGCCGGACGGTTACCGAAATAATAGACCTTCTGGGTGAGAATCATGATCAGCGTATCTATCATGGCATAGTCACCTGTATGACGGAAAAGAGCGGAATAGATTGTCTCACCGTCATCATAGAGTTCTGCCGAGTAGTGAGGACACCTCCCGGCAGCCTGCTGCCATAATCGGGGGGCAGACTCAGTATCACCCTTCTGCAGGGCAGCACGATAAAGGGAGATCATCTCTCCGCAGTCAGGTGGCTCCCCTGAAATGCCTGATCCCATATTTTCTCCCGGGGTGATCTGCCCAACCAGCGGGCTTATTGTGATTATGCTGAGTAGCAGTGCAATAAAAGAACCCGAACGCTCAGCTCCATTGCTATTAACCTTAATCCTTCCCATGTGGCCTGTTTACGATTCAGAATCGGAGTATCATATATAACTGATGTCTCTGAGGAATCGTATCTGCAACATCCGGACCAATACAATCTTTTTCATCTGCAAACGTTGTATAATCAAAGGCGGGAGCCATTCTCCGGCAATAAAAAAAAACGACAAAAAGAGACTATCAATAAATCTTGCAGGCAACATTAATTTCTGTCATGGATTGGGGATTTAACATAATGAGTCTGCCACACAAACGGGTTTACCTCATGAACCCGTCAAAAGAGGTCGTCATAAGGTCTGTCCCCGGAAAGATGAACAGCAGGTTCTATGCAAAAAAGCGTGGAGGCGAGGAGTATGAGCTGCCTCATCTGAGCATCCTGCTGCATGATACCCTCAAGTCATCCAAAAGGATAACCAGGGGGCAGTACATTGAGTTCTGAAGACCTTGTGCGGCAACCTGCCCGCGAGTGCAGCTTAAGTGCAGCAGGCACGAAGTGATAACGGGTATCTTTTAAACATACCGTCATCAATGTTTTTTTGAATATCTTCACCGCTTTTGTAAGCAATCACTAATGATACTTTGCATTAGACTGATCCTGACTCTTCTCACCCGGGTATCTGTCATTGTTACAGGGCTGATGAACCTGGCTGGAGGTTTCGTATATGAATTCCCGATTAGTCTGGATTCATACCGGGCTCCCGTCGGCTCAGTAAGTCCCGCTATTATTGCCGACGATATTATCCCTCTTGTTGCTTCCGACACGGTTCCCGTTTTACCCTTGCCTGAGTTGTCTGATGCCTCACCCCTGACGTTTGACCGTGAAGCGGGTTTTTATGATGCGCCATTTGTCCTTCGCATCTCGCCAGGCAAACCTGAATATGAGATTATTTATACCATTGACTGCACCAATCCTCAAACCTCAACGACCGCCATCCGCAGCAGTTCTGCTGTTACCCTCACCATTGACCCTGACATGGGTAACGGCCGTCCCCTGACTCCTGTATTCATTGTACGAGCCTCACAGGTTGCCGAAGGGTTCTCGCCATCCAAACCAGTCACCTACTCATTCATCTTTGCGGATAAGGTGCTACTGCAACAGCACCCGGGAGGAGACTGGCCTCAGGCATCGGTGAATGGTCAGGTGATCGACCTCGAGATGGATCCTGCCATTGTCAATGATCCCCGTTATGCCAGGCATATGACAGCCAGTCTCAAGGATATTCCTTCTCTGTCACTGGTAACTGAAACCAGCGATATGTTCGGGCAATCACAGGGCATCTATGTAAACCCCTACGGGCGTGGCAGGGATTGGGAAAGGCAGTGTTCACTGGAACTTATTAACGGTGACAACAGTGTCGGTTTCAGAGTGAATGCCGGGGTAAGGATACGTGGCGGTACCAGCCGGAACCCCGGAAACCCCAAACACTCCTTTCGCTTCATCTTCAGAAAGGAGTATGGTGCAGGGAAGTTGCGCTATCCCCTGTTTGGTGATGAGGGACCCGACAAGTTCGACAAGATCGATCTGAGAACAGAACAAAACTACTCCTGGAGCATGGATGGAGACTCGCACAACACCTTCCTGAGAGATATATTTTCACGCGACACTCAGCGCGATATGGGGCAGCCCTATACCCGCGGGAGGTATTACCACCTCTATCTGAATGGTATGTACTGGGGGCTTTATCAGACACAGGAGAGGGCAGACTCTGACTATGCTGCAACATACTTCGGCTACAGCGAAGATGACTATGATGTAATCAAAGTATCAACCGAGGCCTGGCCATATGTCAACGAGGCTACCGACGGAACCATGGTTTCATGGCAGGAGTTATGGAACCGGTCTGTCCGCGGCTTTGTCTCCAATGCCGATTATTTTGCACTTGAGGGTCGGGATCAGGATGGCAAACCGGTAAAAGGGAAAAGAGTGTGGGTAGATATTGACAACTTAATAGACTACATGCTCGTGATTTTTTACACGGGTAACTTTGATGGTCCGGTCTCTGCCTTCGGCGGCAACTCCATGGCAAACAATTACTATGCTATATTCAGCCGAAAGAATATGGGGCAGGGCTATATCTTCCTTGCCCATGATTCGGAACACTCTATGTTTGTCAGCCCATATTCACTGAGCAGGGGCATACATGAGAACAGGGTTGTGATCGATAATCCACCGACGACCGCAACGGGGACAGATAACTTCCAGCCCCAGTGGTTACACCACAAACTTGTTTCAAATGCTGAGTACAGGCTTCGTTTTGCAGACAGGGTCCATAAACATTTTTCACTCGGAGGTGCCCTCTCTCCAGGCAAATGTGTCAATCGCTTCAACACCAGGAAAGATCAGATTGATATGGCCATAATAGCCGAATCTGCCAGATGGGGTGATGCCAGAAACCCAAGGGCAAGAAACAAGCTGGATGACTGGCTGCCGGAGGTGACAGATATTCTGAACAACTTCTTCCCGGCCAGGTCAGAGATAGTGCTGGGGCAACTCAGGGATGCCGGACTTTTTCCATCCATTGAGCCGCCTGTGGTCAGGGAGTCCGGCCTGACCCTCTATGAAGGGAGAGTTGTATCTAAACCGGTGACCATAACACTTATCAATCCCAATCATGCCGGCCATATCTATTATACTACTGACGGCAGCGATCCGCGCCTGCTGAGGGGAGTGATCTCTTCAAAAGCCGTACAAGCGGTGAATGGAACCAATCTGTCAATTACAGGATCAACGATATTGAAGGCTCGTATACTTCACGGACAGATTTGGAGTGCTTTGAAAGAGGTCAGGTTTATAGCAGAAAATGAGGATTACAGCAATCTCAAGGTAACCGAGCTGCACTATCACCCGCCTGACCTGACAGGTGAGGCAGGAACAGTAAAAGGGAAAGACCTGGAATTCCTGGAACTGAAGAATACAGGAAACGGGGCATTGAATATCTCGGGCGTAACTATTGCCGAGGCGGTGAACTATACCGTACCGGAAGGAGTGGTGCTTCCGCCAAAGGGATTCTGGGTAGTCGCCTCCGAGCCCGGGGAGTTTTACTCCTATTATGGAATGAACCCTGACGGTGGATTCAATGGCAGCTTCTCCAACAGTGGCGAATATGTTGCCATAAAGGGGAAAAACGGGAATCTGATACTCTCATTCACCTATTCTAATGATCTCCCATGGCCTCCGGAAGCCGGTGGTAAAGGATACTCGCTTGTTTCCCGCGAAGGCGATCCCGGAGGAAGCCCTGATCTGGCAGATTACTGGAGACATTCAATGAATAAGGGCGGTTCACCCTTTGCAAATGACCCGGTATCAACTTCCGCGAAAGAATACCGCCAAGGCGAAAATGAGTGGATCCATCTCTACCCCAATCCGTCAGGCGGCAGACTGACAGTTCATCTGAGCGAAGAGATTACTGATCCTGTAAAAATTGATTTCGTATCGCAGACCGGAATTACGGTATTGACAATCACCACAGAAGGAACTACGGTGATAGAGTTGACGGAAGCCATGTTGGCTCAGGGGATTTACAACGTCATAGCAAGGCACAGGGAGAGGCTCTTTGTAACAAAACTGGTATATATTAATGAATGAGAGGGATGATGGTCTTCAGGCCGCTGAGATACAGAACCATGCACCAGTCTTAAATTCATTCCGGTACTGGTTTAATTATTCATATGCTTAAGGCGATCGGGCAGGAATTGCTACTTTTGCATGGTAAACCAGGTGAGGATATGAAATCACGCAGCAACAGATTAAGATCACGTATAGCCGGAACCATTCTCCTGCTCTACATGATGAATTTTGCATCATGCAGCACGGCTGATTACTGCTGGCACTGCGTGAACCCGCGTGATCCCGCAGACGGCAAAACCGTCTGTGACGCGATGTCGAAAAACAAGCTTACGAAGTACGGATATATCTGTACCCCTCTCTGATTCTCTCTGCCAGTCTACCCTTCCTTCATCTTACCCGGCCTGATCATGTTTTCAGGTGCCAGAATCTGGTCAAGCTTATCCCTGGACATCATATTCTTTTTCAAAACCAGGGAATAGACACTCTCCTCTGAATGGAGAGCCTCGGTGGCCAGTTCGTTGGCTGCCTTGTATCCTATCCATGGTACAAGGGCCGTCACCAGGCCGATGCTGTGCTTGACCATCGACTCGCACCTCTCAGCATTGGCTGTGATACCATCGACGCAGCGGTATTTCAGGGTGTTCATACCGTTGATGAGCATCTCCACCGACTCAAATACACTCTGCACAATTATCGGTTCGAAGACGTTGAGTTCAAGCTGTCCGCCCTCAGAGGCAATGGTCACAGTAAGGTCGTTACCGATCACCTTGAAGGCTATCTGGTTAACCACCTCCGGGATGACCGGGTTAACCTTTCCGGGCATGATGGATGAGCCGGGTTGCATAGGCGGCAGGTTGATCTCGCTGATACCTGCCCTGGGGCCCGATGAGAGGAGCCTCAGGTCATTGCATATCTTCGACAGCTTGACCGCCAGACGCTTCACGGCAGAAGAGTACATCACAAAGGCACCGGTATCCTGGGTGGCTTCAACAAGGTTTGAAGCAAGCACCAGATCAAGTCCGGTGATCCTCCGGAGATGCTTCAATACCTTTTCAGAGTAGCCGGGCTCAGAGTTGATGCCGGTACCGATGGCTGTGGCACCCATATTGATCTCAAGGAAGAGGCGGGCATTCTGATTGAGCCGCTCTATCTCCTCACCCAGGGTGACGGCGTAAGCTTCAAACTCCTGACCAAGGGTCATCGGAACAGCATCCTGCAACTGGGTACGTCCCATCTTCAGTATATTCGCAAACTCCTCACCTTTGCGGCGGAATGACTCAACCATGGTCCTAAGAACACCCACAAGCTTCCTGTTTGAGTTGTAAAGAGCTATCTTGACCGCGGTGGGATAGGCGTCATTGGTAGACTGGGAAAGATTCACATGGTTGTTCGGGTGGCAATGAACATAATCGCCCTTTTCATGCCCCATCAGCTCCAGTGCCCGGTTGGCAATCACTTCATTGGCATTCATGTTGGTCGAGGTGCCGGCGCCTCCCTGGATCATGTCAACCACAAACATGTTGTGATACTTGCCGTTCTGTATCTCACGGCACGCGAAGACAATGGCATCCCTGACCGCAACATCGAGCAGGCCCAGCTCGAAGTTGGCCTCGGCAGCTGACTCCTTCACCATGGAGAGCCCCTCTATCAGTGCCGGGAAGAAATTGAGTGTGACACCTGAGATATTGAAGTTCTCTGCTGCCCGCAGTGTCTGTACGCCGTAGTAAGCCTCCCGCGGCACTTCACGCTCTCCCAGCAGATCGCCCTCAACCCGCTTGCTGCCTGACTCATACTGTGCTGTGTAGCTAAGAATACGTGTGTTGGCATTGCGCATCCGGCGAGAGATGACACGGGTAATGTTCTGGAGAATCTTCAGGGTGAGGGAGGGGTTATGTGGGAAGAACTCACGGCTCATCCTGAACAGAGTGGCTTCTCCCACCGCCCTGGAGGAGGTGGTGTGAAAAGAGCCCTCCTCCCACATTCCTTCACCAATGAAATCACCTTTCCCGAAAAGGGCAAGCCTCACATCAGTATCATATTCATTCTTTTTGAAAAGCTCAACCTCTCCGGAATAAACTATGAAAATGTTTTCGCGCGGCATGTTTTCCCTGAAGAGTATGTCGCCATCCCTGCAACTCTTCTCAGTGACATTCTCCGCCAGCACATTCAGCTCATTATCATCAAGGCCCCTGAAAAGCTCCACATCCTTAAGGAACATCGATATCCCGGTCTTCTCCATAGCAAACATTTTTAGTTGATTACCGGTCCAAAGAAAAAAAATATAATTGTCATTCGGAATAACAAATCTCCTTATCGCCCTTCTCATCCACTTTTATTATCTTGCCTCCTCTTAACCTTCGGAAAACGATGCGTACGGCACCGGCAATATTGATCACTGCAACCGTGATGATGCTCTGCACAATACGGGTGGCAGCTCAGGAGCGGCCCGGGCCTGAGAGACCATGGGCAGACGAGAAGTTCTTCACGGCAGGCTATACCCTGGGATTCAATCTGAACAGCTTCAAAATATTCCAGTCAGAACAGCATACACTGACCGATTCTGTCTTCCCTTCACAGGGGAGCCTCTACCCGGGAATAAACATTCACCTTATCCTCAATTTCCGGCTGAACCAGTTTTTTGATGTGAGGCTGCTGCCCGGTGTATCATTCAGTCAGCGGAATATCAACTACACATCAACCCGGGTACATGATAAGGTCTTTTCCCCCCAGAAGGTTGAATCAAGCTTCCTGGAGCTGCCCCTGCAGCTCCGGTATGGCTGGAGAATGCAGGATATCAAGCCATACCTGGTCGGTGGCCTGAATTACAGGTATGATTTCTATGCCCAGGAGAAATACCGTATAGAAAGACCTGTCTATGTCAGGCTTAACCGGCCTGACATATATTATGAGGCAGGCGCGGGCATGGGACTCTATCTCAAGGGAATCAGGCTCTCCGTTGAGCTGAAGATGTCAAACGGTATACTTGACGTTCTCGCACATGATCCTCATCCTGATTACCCGGAGTATAGCAATACCATAGAAAGGCTTAAGTCACGTATGTGGCTCCTCTCATTCCATTTTGAATAGAACCGGTCTGCAGAGCATCCTGACGGAAAGCTCCGGCTTGTTTAACAGATGCTTTACAATCTGTATTCTTCTGAATTTACGACAATTACGCCCATATTCCATTAGTTGCGGCCCTTGGAAACGGAATAAATGAGCTCCATTTTTATCACTCCGGTTACCCGCTTTAACTATAACCTGCAAACTCTGCCATTGGTCTAAGTAACTCTCTTATTGGTCAAAATTATCCCCTATTTGAGGTCGCAAACTCTCATTTAATGAGGTGAATTAGCGAAATTTGACCTGGCGGGGTGAGGATTGGATGCTGTTGAAAGGCTCCTGCCTAACTGACAATATCGATGAAATACAATTATAAAACTCTGTTTGCATCGCAGCACGAAAGATTTACCGCGATATTGGGTCAGGATTATTTTTCATCATTACTGGTTGATGATGACCTGTCTGATTCTGCCATTATAATAACTGACAAAAGGCTTTACCAGATAGGCAGGCTCTATGAGCTGCGCTCCCCGTTCAGGCCGGGCCGGTTTGCCTCCAGCAGGGGAAAAAAGATCATCAGCCTCCTCGATATCACCGCCACCGCCAGTAAGGAGGCCTCTAGGCCGCTTGCCGGAACAGCGCTTGTGCTCTTTGGTGTGATTGCGGCAATTCTTGGTCTGCTCTCCGATGTGCCGGAGTCAACATACATTATGCTGGCAGTGGCCGCACTCGCTGTCGCTGCAGGGGTCTGGCTGATCATAAGGCTGAAGAGGAGATACCTGCTGATAGAGTATGCGGGCGGCAGCATTGTGCAGCCGGTGAAGTTTATCACCGATACCGAGCTGAATCTTTTTCAGGGAATCATCTCCGATGAGAAGGAACGGCTCAGGTCGGGTCAGGCCGAGCAGAAGCAGTGCCCCAACTGCGGTGAGATGATATCTCTCTCCGCCAGGCTCTGCCGCTACTGCGGCGAGGCACAGCAGGAGAACCCCGGGGAGGAGTAACCCCGTATTCATGGCCGGACCGGAAAACAATCCGGCAGGTCTGCAGGTTCTTTAACCTGTAAACCATCTAATTCATCAGAAATGACAGGAGTGGCCGGCAGGGAAAGATTGACAGTGACGAGAAGAGCTTCATCTGAAATGGGTCGTCAGAATCTCAATTTGAGATTGATAACCAATCAGATTATCTTTGGTATATATTTTGGAGCATCTTCTTACTGCAACTCTTTAGTTACTGAACTGAACGGTCCGAGAAAATATTAGAGAGAAATGGCCAGGAGAAACCGCACCGGATTAGTACTGTTTTCGCTGCCTCTGATGGCTCTTTTTCTGACCCAGTCGGTATTTACCGGTGAGGGGCAGCCGGGAACCGGTTCTCATCAGGCTGAGTTCATGGTGACACTGATGCAGGCTGCTGATACCGACTACGGAGACGCCCCTGTGAGTTATGGCATAGCCGGTCACAGCCTGTTGTCGCGGAATTATGCCTGGCTGGGGACCGCCCCTGATGCCGAGCTGTCACAGCTCTTCTCAGATGAGGCTGACGGAGATGACCGGACAGGTACAGATGATGAAGACGGAGTGTATATCCCCGACCTGGTGCAGGGCGCCAGGGCCACGATTGTATGCGATGCCGTGCTCAACCTGTCACTGAATGCCATATTCCTGAATGGCTGGATAGACTGGAACGGCAACGGTGAGTTCGAGGAAGGAGCAGAGAGGATTGTCGCCAACGTCAGGGTGAGCCGTACAGGCAAAATCAACATCAACATTACCGTGCCTGCTGATGCAATCGGCTCCAGGCACACTTTTGCACGTTTCCGTATCGGTCCGCGGCTGGAACAGCCCACCGGCATAGCAGCCTTCGGAGAGGTGGAGGACTATCTGGTGAAGATTGCCTGTAATGGTCCTGAGCCTCCGCAGGCCGGGCCTGTCATTCAGCCCACCTGTGAGAATCCTTTTGGAAGTCTGATGCTCAATGGCCTGCCATCCACGGGGGCATGGATCATCACCCGCCTTCCTGACGGTGAGACCATTACGGGATCCGGTTCCTCTTACCTGGTCACCGGTCTCGATGCCGGCACCTGGCGGTTTGCCGTTACCAACCAGAGCGGATGCACCTCGCTGCCCAGCCAGCCGGTAATCATCATACCTGCCCCTGTACCCCCGGCACCGCTTATTGAGGAGGTGAGCCAGCCAACCTGTACCATCTCCACCGGCAGCCTCACCCTGGCCGGCCTGCCGGGTCAGGGTCAGTGGACCGTTACGCGGCTTCCTGACGGCGTCACTTACCGTGGCAGTGGCCAGCGCCTCACCATATCACCCATCCAGCCGGGTGCATGGCGGTTCACCGTCACCGGTTACGAGGGGTGTACCTCTGCTCCGTCTGAGAGAGTGGTGATCAACCCGCAGCCGCCCACCCCTCAGCCGCCGGCAATCGGTACCATCACACATCCCACCTGCGATATGCCGACGGGGAGTGTGATCATCAACGGCCTGCCTTCAGCGGGCCAATGGACGCTCACCCGTTTCCCGGGGAGCATCGCCATACAGTCGACCGGTGCATCAATTGCCATCTACGGTCTCAATCCGGGAGTCTACAACTTCACCGTCACCAATGCTGAAGGATGCACATCAGGTGTCTCTGCCGATGTGGTTATCAATCCACAGCCCGGCCCCTTCCCCACCCTGACCATAACCAATCCGGCGCCGGTATGTGCTCCCGGCACCGCCGACCTGACGCTGCCTGCAGTGACGGCAGGATCGACACCGGCAAACATAACTCTCTCATACTGGCGTGACATACAGGCAACTATACCATTGAATAACCCTGCCGCCGCCCCGGCGGGCACCTACTATATCAGGGCAACCATTCCGGGCGGCTGTTCGGCAGTTGCCCCGGTTATTGTCACATCGCTGGGAGCCCCGGAGGCAGACGCAGGCCCTGACCAGGAGCTCACATTTGTTTTCACAACACGGCTTGACGCCCGGGTACCCGATACCTACTCCACAGGAACATGGTCAGTGGTAAGTGGAAAGGGGGACTTCGCTGATGAGAACGATCCGAAAACAACAGTGGGCAGCCTGGCACTGGGAGAGAACCTGCTCCGCTGGACAGTCTCAAACAATGCCTGCCCGCCGGTATATGACGAGATGACGGTCACGGTGAAAAGCATACGCATCCCCTCCCTGATAACGCCCAACATGGATAACCTCAATGACTATTTTGAACTGGAGGGTATCGCGGCACTGGGCAGGGTTGAGCTCACGGTGTTTGACCGCAGGGGAGTACTGGTATTTGAGAGCTCCGATTACAATAACCGCTGGCATGGTACCAACTACAACGGCGAACCGCTGCAGGATGACATCTACTTCTACGTGATCAGGGCCGAGAACGGATTCAACGCCAGCGGATACCTCTATATCAGGAACTGACAACGGATTCAGTGGCAGCCTAACCTCAGGCACCGGTGAACAGCCAGCGGATACACTTCCGGCGGAGCCCATGTACGATACAGGCGACCGGCATCAGTGGCCGGCGTCTTTGCGGGAACTGATGCCAGGCATCACAGTACAGCAAAAAAGAGGGGCGCCGGTGAGCGCCCCTGTTACTGTTTTAACCATCAGCGGAATCTAATATTGCGGGTTCTGCTGTTTGGCTATGGCCGGGTTGGCATCAAGCTCGCTCTGAGCAATAGGCAGTATGGTTTTGTAGAAGGTTCTGTCAATGATCTTCGGTCTGTGTGGTATCACAACACTCGGGGAAATGAAGTCATCATCGAACTCAATGCTCTTGTTGAGTCTCATCATGTCAAAGAATCTCAAGCCTTCGGCAAAAAACTCCTTGCTCTTCTCATCGATAATCATGTCAACCGTCACCGTGGCATCTGTTGCAGGAGCCAGGCTGGGTGAACGTTGCCTGATGACATTGAGATAGCCGGCAGCCTTGCTCCTGTCGGGTGAAGGTTTCCTGAGGGCAGCCTCTGCAGCAATGAGATATATCTCGGAAAGGCGTATAACCTTCACGTTGACAGCTGAGCGCGACCCTTTGTCGCCGGTACCAGCAGCACCACCGACATATTTCAGCGAAGAACCGAGCCGGGTATTGGATGACTCGTCATAATCCATGATACCCCACCGTACATCATCCGGGTCCTCGTTCATCCTGTCAATCCAGTAGTCACTGGCCATAAACCATCCCATAGCGCCGGTTACCTTGCCAAGGCGCATCAGGTAGTACCCCAGTGAGCCCGTCCCAAGGTCTGCCTCAAGCGGTAGTATCACAAGTTCAAAAATCGATTCTGAGCCGAACTGCTGAGCCCATGATGCTACCCAGTTGGCAGGTGTATAGGGGGTATAGACTCCGCTGCTTATAATATCTTCTGCAGCTGCCAGGCTGGCATCGAAGTTATCCATGAAGAGATGTACCCTTGCCTCAATGGCCTTGTTTGTGTAGTAGTTGACATAGCCATTGCCCTTGGCCTTGGAGAGCAGGGGAGCAGCGGCAGTCAGGTCTCTGAGTATCTGTGCATACACCTCCTCAACCGAGGCCCTGGTGGGTTGGGCCGAGGCATCCAGCGGTTCAAGTGCCAGCGGTACGCCATATGAGCTCTTGTCCATATTATATGGCTTACCATAAAGCCTTACCAGGTCAAAGTACATCAGGGCCCTGAGAGTAAGTGCCTGAGCCTTGTAGTTGCTCATGGTCGCAGATCCCTCTCCTTCACTCTCCATTCGTTCGATATTGACGATCAGGGTATTGGCCTGCAGGAGGTTATGGTAGATCTGCACCCAGAAGCCCGAGCCTGACCCTGATGTGGGCGAATGGTTGAATGAGTAGTAATAATCGAGACCCCGGCCCTGCGACCTGATGGCAAAATCTCCGCCCTTGGCATCACCGTAGATGATGAAGTTGCGCCCGTAATAGCTGGCCGAGGTCATCTTGCTCATCAGCCCGTTGATTGCCACCTTGGCGTCATCAGCATTGGTGATGGAAGCATCGGAAGCTGCCTGTTCACTGGGCCTTACATCAAGAAACCCTTCACATGATGTTAGCAGCATGAGACTCAGCGCCGACAATATGATTGTTATCTTTTTCATAGTAATATCCATTTGAAGATTAAAAACTGGCTTCAATGCCGAATGTGTAGGTCTTGCCAAGTGGCATCTCCCAGCCTCTTGAGTAGTATTCATTTACTTCAGGATCGTATACCTTCCATGCAGCCCATGTCCAAAGGTTAGCACCGTTGAAATAGATCCTTGCCGATGAAACACTGATCTTGCTCAGCAGACTTGTCGGGAGGTTATACCCGAGAGTGATGGTCTTGAGCCTGGTGAAGTCTGCCGGATGCATATGCCTGCTGCTCTTCTGGTTGACATCTTCCATATCTATGGCGATCCTCTGGGGCAGCCTGGCATCCTTGTGGTCAGGTGTCCAGCGGTTCTCATAGGCCTCGGTTGACATAATACGCTCCCAGTAGTAGCCGTCATCATTGCAGTCCTTGCCGGCAGCATCGTAGGTATATCCCCCGATCTTGTACATGAAGTTCAGCGACAGGGAGATTCCCTTCCATGCAAGATCGGTGTTGAATCCGCCGAATAGCTTCGGGTGCATGTCGGCAAGAATGACCTCGTCGGCGAGGGTGTAGTCATAGGTAGCCGGACGCCCTTTGAAGGTCAGGTCAGGCGTCTCATTGTTGTTGAGGTACCATACGTTTTTACCGTTCTCCCTGTCCACGCCGGCCCATTCAAGACCATAGAGCGCAAGGGTTGACTCCCCCTCCTTGTAGATGAACCTGGTACGGTCATCATCACCCGTGGGTTCATACCATATAATATTCTGTCCGGCATAGAGTTTTATCACCCTCGACCTGATATGTGACCCGGTAAACCCGGCAGTCCAGGTAAAGCCGCCTGATCTGATTATCTCTCCGATGAGTTCAAACTCCACCCCCTTGTTATTGATCTCTCCAACATTCTTGAGTGTTTCGCCAAACCCTGTAACGGTTGAAATGGGCACATCCAGCAGCAGATTTCTCGAATCTCGGCTGAAATATTCAATTGTCCCGGTCAGCCGCTGTTGAAGCAGGCCAAACTCGAGAGCTATGTTTGGTGTGTAGCTCGTCTCCCAAGAAAGGTTTGCATCTGCGATAGAGGCCACTACACTGCCCGGGTTCTCCATATATTTGGGAGTATAACTGGTGAGAGACCTCCATCCGTAGAGACCAGCTGGGAGTGTCCCGTTAACCCCATAAGAAGCTCTCAGCCTGAGGCTGCTTATCAGGTCAACACTCTTCATGAACTCCTCCTGGTCAATGCGCCATGACGCGGCTACCGACCAGAACCAGCCCCATCGTGACGAAGGCCCCAGCTTCGAGGAGCCGTCGCGTCGGAATGATGCCGACAGATAATACCGGTTGTCAAAGTTGTACTCAGCGCGTGAGAGCATAGAGATAAGGGCACTGCCCGAGTAATAGGCGCTGGCATCTTTCTTCCCGGCTGTGGCAATGGTTTTAAGGGCACTGGTAGGCAGGTTGGTGCCGATGGCGCGGATAAAGTTGGTCTGTGACCTGGAGACCTCCCAGCCGGCCAGCAACCCCACGTTGTGCACACTGGCAAAGGTCTTGTTGTAGTTGAGGATGGTTGACGATACCAGCTCACTAATAGTGGTATTCCGCTCATTGATACTTCCCTTTGATGTCGTTGCGTTATAGTGGAGTGCGCTGTAATAGAGGTGGTCATTGGTCTGCACATTTTCAAACGAAAAGATAGACCTGAGATTGAGCTCTGGAAGTATTTTAATGGTGACCGCCTCGGTTGCAAACAGCTTCTGTGTCTTTGACCAGTTTTCCCACTGCTTGTCGTAGAAGACCGGGTTGTAGGCATAGCTTCCATACCTGGCTGTCCAGGGCTCACCTGTCTGATAGTTTGTAGGCCAGTAGAGACCCCACAACAGGTTACGGCTCTGCAGGAAGTAGTTGCCGCCCAGGTTGCGGGTATCATTGAATCCCTCCATCCTGCTGCTTGAAATGCTTATGTTGGTTGCCAGCTCAATGTATTTGCCTATCTTCTGCCCGAAGTTCATTCTTCCTGTGATGCGGTCGAAGCTGTTGGTGGTGACACGCCCCAGATCATTGGTATATGATAATGAGGTATAGTAGTTGGTTGTTTCGGTGCCGCCACCGACTGAGAGATCATATGACTGAAAGACTGCAGTACGGAAGAGCTCCTTTTCCCAGTCGAAGAATTTTCCGGCCCGGGGACCGCCAATGGTAAGTGACTTGACGGTATTATCTGGTGCCGTAAACTCATAGCCATGCTTATTGAAACGGTTGTTGAGCTGCTTGAGAGCATTGGCGCTGGCCTCAGCCGGAGTTTTGTTTTCATAGAGGACGCCTGCATTCCAGAAGTTCTCATAATACATCTCCACCTGCTGCTCGGTTGTAGCCACCTCATAGTTGTTGTAGGCAAATGAGGGAGTTATACCGACCGAAGCCTTGAAGTTGATAGTAGGCTTGCCCTGCTTGCCCTGCTTGGTGGTGATGAGGATGACACCATTGGCTGCCCGGGATCCATAGAGTGCCGAGGCAGCGGCATCCTTCAGCACCGTGATTGACTCAATATCATTTGGATTGATGTTGTTCATCACGTTGTTGGAAGTATAGATACCCAACTGGGTAACACTGCCTGCTATCACAGGAATCCCGTCAACCACATATAGCGGATCATTGGAGGCGTTTATCGATCCGATACCGCGAATCCTGATGGCAGAAGCCGATCCGGCCTGGCCCGACAGCGTCGTAATCTGAAGCCCTGAGATCTTCCCGCCAAGGGCATTCTCGAAGGAGAGGGCAGGCACATCCTTGATGGCATCTGACTTCACCACGCTGGCTGCACCCGTAAAGGTGCCCTTGGTGGAGGTGCCGTACGCCACAACGATCACCTCATCCAGGGCAAGGGCATCCTGCACCATCTGGACGTTGATCACAGTCCTGCCGGAGACAGGCACCTCCTGGGTTTTGTAGCCCACGTAGCTGAAAACCAGTACTGCATCAGCCGGTACATTGGTCAGGGTGTAGCGCCCGTTAGCGTCAGTATTGGTTCCGACACCCTTCAGCCCCTTGACCAGGACTACTGCATAGGGAATAGTGGAACCATCTTCAGAAGCGGTCACCGTACCGGTAACCTGCATCTGCGCCATGACGGTACCGGATAACAGTACCGCCATGAGAATGAAGATTAGTTTTTTCATGGAAGAGAGCGTTAGTTAGTAATGGTTTACTCTCACAAGATACAATGAATTCTTTTTTCAAAAAAGAAAAAGTGTAATACATCCTACTCTTTTTTTCGGTAAAGAGTAGGAGGTCAGGATTCGGCAAAGGCCATCAGGGGGAAAAGGCTATTCCCGGGAGAAAACATCCGGGGAAGAAGGTCTCCCGGGAAAAAAAGCCGCCGCAAAAAGAAGGTCATCCCGGGGAAAGAAGACCACCGCTGAAAAAAGGTTTTCCGGGGAAAGAAGACCGCCGCTGAAAAAAGGTTATCCCGGGAAAGAAGACCATCCTTGAAAGAAGGTCCACGCGGGTAAAAGACTTGCAACGCTGTTTCATTCTCAATGCTATTGAGTAAATTGTGCCAAAATCATTTCTGGCCATGAAAACTGTAAGACTCCTGTTCGTACTCTTAATCCTCATTGCCGGCTGTCGCCCCGCAGAAAGATATGACGTGCTGATCAGAAACGGAAGGCTGATTGACGGTACCGGCATGGCTGCCCGGCAGGGGGATATTGGTATTATGTCTGATACAATTACAGCCATAGGTGATCTGAAGGGTGCCAGGGGAGTAACCGTGATTGATGCCGGTGGTATGGTTGTGGCGCCGGGGTTCATCAATATGCTGAGCTGGGCTGTCGAGTCGCTGATTGAGGATGGCAGGTCAATGAGTGATATCTGCCAGGGGGTCACCCTGGAGGTGATGGGTGAGGGTGACTCCTGGGGTCCCCTCTCCGCGGAGATGAAAGAGGAGATGAAAGCCGCACAGGGAGATATCAGGTACGATATTGAGTGGACCACTCTGGGCGAGTACCTGGAGTGGCTCGAGAAGAGGGGTGTCTCTACCAACATTGCCTCATTCGTAGGTACCGCCACACTCAGGATACACACTGTCGGCTATGACAACCGGCCGGCCACCCCGGCGGAACTGAGCTCGATGGAGGAGCTGGTACGGCAGGCGATGGAGGAGGGAGCCATCGGGGTCAGCTCAGCCCTCGAGTATGTGCCGGCAGCATTCGCATCGACTGAAGAGCTGACCAGTCTGGCCCGGGTGGCAGCGGAGTATGGCGGCATGTATATCTCACATATAAGGAATGAGGATGACACCTTCCTGGAGGCTATCGATGACTTCCTGAAGATACCGGGCGCCACCGGCGTAAGGGCCGAGATCTATCACCTCAAGCAGGTGGGCCGCACCAACTGGAGCAAACTTGAAGCAGCCATTGCCAAGATCGACTCGGCGCGGGCAGCCGGATTGCATATTACTGCTGATATGTACAACTATCCGGCAAGTTCAACCGGACTGGGAATCATCATGCCGGAATGGGTGCAGGAGGGCGGTTTGGACAAGTGGGTCGCAAGGCTGGGTGACCCGAAAAAAAGGGCGAGGATCGCGCCGGAGATAGAAAGACGATAGAGCGCAAGCAGGGGACACCGGAAAAGATTATTGTAATAGGC
>CAZAVK010000007.1:0-121670 GCA_964488645.1 uncultured Rikenella sp.
TAATAGAGGGCAACAAAAAGACTCCAGCTGGCTGGGCTAGAGTCCTTCGTGGAGCTGGCGGGGATCGAACCCGCGTCCAGTCAAGGCGACCATATGCTTTCTACATGCTTATCCTGCCTTGATTTTCGGGAGTGACGAGGTGACAGGCAACCCGGATCACTCCTTATCTCCTTCTGTTTCACCATCAGGACGGAGAGACCGTCAGGCTATCCCTGAATTGCGTGCGCTTCCTTATCGGGTTGGTACAGGGCATCACCGCCCGGGAAACGTCTCGTCCCGGCACCTTGTGCCAGGATTAAGCCAGTCCTACTCGATTCGGTCAGGCAGCAAGAGCGTAGTTATTCTCGCCAGTTATTGTTGCGTGACACAGGTTATAGAGAAGCGTCACCACCCTCTGCATGCTTACATACCACCGCTGCATGCTGTCAAAACCATGTCAGCCCCATAATCATGGTACGTGCGATACAAAAATAGCAATTAAACCAACTGCCGCTGAATTTCAGTGCAAAAATCGGGCCGATTTGCTATCTTCACCCCAGCATCAAAACCAGAATGCAATGAAGAAGAGACTGAAGGTAGGTGTATTGCGTGAAACTAAAATACCGCCAGACAGGAGAGTCCCGCTGACACCGGCACAGATAGCCGTGCTGAGAGACAAATACCCCGACGTGGAATTTATGGTGCAGCCTTCAGATATCCGGTGCTACAGTGATGATGAGTATGAGTACCTGAAGATACCAATACGCGAAGATCTCTCTGACTGTGACATACTTCTGGGTGTCAAGGAGGTGGATATCAGAACCTTCATCCCGGGGAAAACCTATCTTTTTTTTGCACATGTGGCCAAGAGGCAGGACCATAACCTGGAGATGCTGCGGGAGATGCTTCGCCGCAGGATAAGGCTGATCGACTACGAGTATCTCACCACCGACCAGGGGCAGCGGGTGGTTGCCTTTGGCCGCTGGGCCGGCATCGTGGGGGCATACAATGCACTCAGGGCAAGGGGGATAAAGAGCAACAGGTTCAAGCTCAAGCCCGCCTACCAGTGCCATGACCTCAATGAGATGTGGGCCGGCCTGAGGCTGATACAGCTCAAGCCGGGGCTGAAGATACTGGTCACCGGCGAGGGGCGGGTGGCATCAGGCGCCATGGAGACACTGGCCAACTGCCACAACCTGATGAAGGTGTCGCCGGCAGACTACCTCACAAAGGAGTATGATGTGCCGGTGGTGTGCCAGATAGGGCCGCAGCACTATGTGAAGCATCATGACGGAAGGGCATTCGACTTCAATGACTTTGTCAGGAACCCGCAGGATTATCGTTCAGACTTCCTGAAGTACACCAGGATGACCGATGTGCTTATCACCGGCCACTTCTGGGACCCGAAGTCGCCGGTATTCTTCACCAGGGAGGATGTCGAAAAGCCTGACTTCAGGATCTCTGTAATTGGAGATATCAGCTGTGACATAGGCGGACCGATACCAACCACACTGAGGGCCACCACTATAGCAGATCCCTTCTACAGCTATAACCGCCACAAGCATATTGAGGAGGAGGCTTTTTCAAAGCCTGACAATATCTCTGTGATGTCAATCGACAACCTGCCGGGCGAGCTGCCCCGCGATGCCTCTGAGGACTTCGGGAAGCAGCTGATCAACAATGTGCTGGATGATCTCTTCACCGGCACTGATTCAGCTATGGTGGGCCGTGCCACCATCATCTCAGGCGGCCGGCTTGAGCCGCAGTACCGCTATCTTGAGGATTGGGTCACCTCTGGCGGCACGGTCGTATGATGCGAATCGTCATCTGCGGACCGGCCCATCCCTATCGCGGCGGGATAGCCACCTACAATGAGCGGCTGGCACAGCAACTGCTCAGCGAGGGCGATGCGGCAGCCATCTATACATTCCGGCTGCAGTACCCGTCAATATTCTTCCCGGGAAAGACGCAGTATGATCACGGCTACGCCCCGGAGGGGGTGAAGATCACGCGTGCCATCAACTCGATAAACCCGCTGAACTGGTTCTCCATCGGGCTGCGCCTCAGGCGCATCAGGCCCGACCTGGTGATCATGCGCTACTGGCTGCCATTCCTGGCGCCCGCGCTGGGCTTCATAGCACGGCTGGCACGCAGCAACCGGCATACGCGGGTGATAACCATTTTTGACAATGTGGTGCCGCATGAGAAACGGTTCGGCGACACCATGCTCACACGCTTCTTCGTCAGGAGCATTGACGGCGCACTGGTGATGACAAAGGCGGTGGAGAATGACCTGCGCGAATTCACCACCGGGATGCCGGTGGTCATCTCGCCCCACCCGCTCTTTGACAACTACAGCATACCCGTCTCTAAGGCTGAGGCGATGGTGCGCCTCAAGCTCAATCCGGCCGGCAGGTATATGCTCTTCTTCGGATTCATCAGGGGGTACAAGGGGCTCGACCTGCTAATCAGGGCGATGGCTGAGCAGTGCGTCAGGGAGACAGGCGTGAAGCTGATTGTGGCCGGCGAGTTCTATGAGGATGAGAAGCCCTACTTCAGCCTGATACGGCAGCTGGGGGTGGAGAACGATATCACCTTCCACTCGCACTTCATCAGTGATGACGAGGTCAAGTACTACTTCTCGGTTGCCTCGCTGGTGGTGCAGCCCTATCGCAGCGCCACCCAGAGCGGGGTGACACAGGTGGCATACCACTTCAACAAACCGATGGTGGTCACCAACGTTGGCGGCCTGGCGGAGATAGTGCCTCACGGCAGGTGCGGATATGTTGTTGAACCCGAGCCGGCAGCCATAGCATCAGCCATCTGTGACTTCTTCAGCGGTGATGAGGAGCGGTTTGCTGCAGGGATAGAGGAGCAGAAGAAGGAGTACTCATGGGAGCGGCTGACAGAGGCTCTGCGCAGCCTGGCCCGCGAGGTGCAGAAACACAGGGTATAAGGCAGATGCCGGGAAACGCAGAGGCCTGTTTTCTGTGAGCTCAATGGCGTGGCGCCGGCCAGCCGGGTGCGTCTGCAACCGCACCTGCACTCTGTCAGAGATTGACTTTTTCCCTTATCAGGTAGCGGTTACGCTCGGGTGAGCGGCGGTTTATCAGCTCAGCCAGGAATCCCGTCAGGAAGAGGAATGACCCTATGATCATCACCGCCAGGGCGATGTAGAAGTAGGGGCTGTCAGTCACCAGCGGAGCCCGCAGGCCGTTGTGCACAAAGACCAGCTTGCGGATACCCAGGTAGGCCGCCATGGCGAAGCCTGCAATGAACATCAGCGTACCCAGGGCGCCGAAGAAGTGCATCGGGCTCTTGCTGAAACGGGTGATGAAGCTGATGGTGAGCAGGTCAAGGTAACCCTTCAGGAACCTGTCAAGCCCGTACTTGGTCACCCCGTACCTGCGTGCCCGGTGCTGAACCACCTTCTCGCCGATCTTACGGAAACCGGCCTCACGTGCCAAAAGCGGGATGTAACGGTGCATCTCGCCGTAAACCTCTATGCTCCTGACCACCTCCGAGTCATACGCCTTCAGCCCGCAGTTGAAGTCGTGCAGCTTAATGCCCGAGAATTTCCGGGCGGTGTAGTTGTAAAGCTTTGAGGTCGTCCGTTTTATGAAGGGATCGTACCGCTTCTTCTTCCATCCCGAGACAATATGGAATCCCTCTTCGCGTATCATGCGCACCAGCTCGGGTATCTCATCGGGGCTGTCCTGCAGGTCGGCATCCATGGTGATGACCACCGCCCCGGAGGCCGCCTCAAAGCCGGTCTGCAGTGCGGCCGCCTTGCCGTAGTTGCGGCGGAAGCGGATACCCCTGACATGTTTGTCGTCGCCGGAGAGGCGGCTGATCACACCCCAGGTGCCGTCACTGCTGCCGTCATCAATGATGATCACTTCATAGCTGATTGAGGCTGCATCACATACCCGGCCGATCCACGCGGTCAGCTCAGGCAGCGACTCCTCTTCATTATAGGCGGGAACAACAACGGAGAGATCCATGTTATGCCGTAGCTCCTTCTTCAGTGTCATCAAGCAGGGGATTACCCTTCTTCATAATGAAGAGCGAAACGATAAGTGACATTATGAGCCCGAAGAAGACACCGTTAAGGATTGAGGATAATGACATCAGCCAGGGTTTCATCATCTTGGCCTGTACCGCCATCGCCTGCTCGAGGGCTGCCTCCGGAACTCCCTTCTCAGTCATCTTTGTCTCGGCAAGCTGAAGCGACTTCTCTATCAGCCCCGGATCGATAAAGGCATAGAGCACATAGGTAAAGATGGCTGTCAGTATGGCGGCATAGAGGCTGATGACCACTCCTGCGCCCACTGACCTGCCATAGGAGATGAAGCCCCTGTTGTAGTGGTCACGATAGGAACGGAGCAGGAAAAAGAGCACCACGAAGTTCAGTGCCAGCACCAGCAGTGACATCCACTGCTCAAACATAATGTTGGTCATGTAGGTTATTACAGACACCACAATCATGATCAGCCCAAGTATGATGCCGTAGTTGAGCGTATCTTTCCAGGTTGACCTTTTTTCTTCCATAACAGTGTGTTTTTGATTGAGTAAACAAATATACTCTATTTGATCAAACCGAAAGGCAAAGAAAGCGCAATAACCATTTGGCACCGCGACGAAAAGTTCTTATTTTTGCACGGGGTAAGTCTCATACGACCAGCTCCCTTTGAACTCCCCCAGGGTCGGAAGGCAGCAAGGGTAGAAGGTTGTAGCGGTGCGATATGAGTAGCTTACCCTCTTTTTTTTGCTCTCACTTCAGGTGAACTCTGTTATCTTTGCAATCATTTATCTGACCGATGCTGATCAAGATCTACCCGGAGAACCCGAATCCGGACCATGTGCAGAAGGTGACATTCATCCTTGAGCAGGGCGGGATAGTAATCTATCCTACCGATACCATCTATGCCATGGGATGCGATATCAGGGCCGCCAGGACCATTGAGAAGATAGCACGGTTCAAGGGGCTCAATCCGGGCAATCCCGATATGTCGATGATCTTTGAGTCGATGAGCCAGCTCTCTGAATACACCGTTATCCGCGACAACAACCTCTTCAGGCTGCTGAAGCGTAACCTGCCGGGTCCGTTTACCTTCATTGTGCACGCCAACAACCAGATACCGGCCATGTTCAGGCACCGGAAGAAGACCCTGGGGATTCGTATCCCCGACAACCCCATCACCATGGCCATTGTGCGTGAGCTGGGGAGGCCTATGGTGACCACCTCGATACATGATGATGATGAGATCATCGAGTATATCACCGATCCGGAGCTTATCCATGAGAAGTATGGTGACTTTGCCGACCTGGTGGTCGATGGCGGATTCGGTGACAATGAGCCTTCAACCGTGGTGGATTGTACCGGCCCCGAGCCGGTGATATTGCGTCAGGGCAAGGGGGAGCTCGATCTCTGAACAGGGGAGGGGCAGTTCATGGCCGCTGCCGGCAGTCAGCCTCCGGCCTGTGAGCGGATCATAATGGCGCTCAGGGCCGCTCTGAGTCAAAAAACCGGTTCAGCTTGTCGAATGCCGAGGTGAGGGCAAACACCACCACCCGGTCATTGGTTTGTATCAGCGTGTCACCCGTAGCGATATAGGGTTTGTAGTTGCGTATACCCCCGCCAACGATGGCATCCCTGGGGAAGTTGATCAGCTTGAGCGGACCGCTGGTGATACGGGCATTTTCGGGTACGTTGTACTCAATCACCTCGGCCTCGGTACCGGTCATCATCTTGACCTGGGTCACGTTGGGATTCATGGTGTGCCTGAAGATACGCCCCGCCGTGGCGGTCTTCTTGTTGATGATGGTGTCTATTCCCGAATTCTCGGCCAGGTTGATATACTCCATATTCTCTACCTCGGCAATGGTCTTCATCACCCCGATCTTCTTGGCCAGCAGGCATGAGAGAATATTGCTCTCGGAGTTGCCGGTCACTGCCACGAAGGCATCCATATGCTGCAGACCCTCTTCGGTCAGCAGGTCACCGTCGCGGCCGTCACCGTTGATGATCAGCGTCTCCTCCAGCTCGCCGGCCAGTTCATGGCATCTCTCGAGATTCTTTTCGATAAGCTTAATCTGGCAGACATTCTGCAGTTTCAGGGCTATATGCCGGCCGACGCGCCCGCCGCCGAGTATCATTATGCTCTTGGCACGTACGTTGCGCTTGCCCGAGAACTTCATCAGGTCATCGATGCCTTCACGGGTTGATATCACAAACACCAGGTCACCCTCCCTGAACTCCTCCTTGCCCCTGGGTATGATGGTCTGCTCATTGCGTTTGATTGCCACGGCACGGTACCTGATCGACCCGAGTGAGTTGGTTATCTCCTCGAGGGTACGGTTCAGCACCGGAGCCCTCTTGTCAAGCTTCTGCACATAAAGTGAGAGCAGGCCGCCGGCGAAGTCGATGAACTCGGTGGTGCCCGTCTCGCGAAGCAGGCTGATCACCTCCCTTGCAGCAATCAGCTCGGGGTAGATAAGGTGGTCTACGCCCATCTCACGGAACAGCTCCTTGTTGGCCCGCTCGGTATATTCCATGGTATCAACACGGGCTATCACCTTGCGGGCGCCCAGCCGCTTGGCCAGCATGGCCGCGGCGAGGTTGGTCTCCTCTGACTGCGACAGGGCAATGAAGAGATCGGTATGTCTGCCAAGCGCCTCACGCAGTATACTGATCGAGGTGGCCGATCCTTCATAGGTAAGCACGTCAATGGCCGCATCAATACTCTTCAGACGCTCGGGTTTCGGGTCAATCACGATGATCTCATGGTCAACCTGCGACAGCATCCTGGCAAGGTGTGTACCCACCTCACCCGCACCGGCAATTATTATTCTCATCTCATCTTCGGGAAATACAGAGCAAAGTTAAGCAAAAGTGATTTTACCCGGGTGAAGTTTTTATGATCTTTAATCCGCGGGTGGCAGCATGACGCCTGATCTCAGCAGGAATTGTTTCGTCTGCCCGCTGTCTGCCCCTGATGCCCCTGGTTCCGTTGCCCTCTTCATCCCCCTCTTCCTTCCCCGGGGGCCGCTCTTTTTCTTCCGTGCTCTCCGGCAGCAGCAGGAGCCTGCCGTACTGTCTCACTGTCACTTCGCCGGCCCTGGTGCGGTAGGTGATGACCCGGTCGCGGCTACCTTCATGCACCGCCTTGACTGTGTTGCATGCCAGCAGCATGAGCAGTGCGGCCAGCAACGGCCTCAGGGTGACCGGACGGCGGTGCAGCAGGGTTGCCAGAAGCAGTGCCATGGTGAGGGTGAGCAGTATGGTCTCTGCGGTGGAGAGACCGATGCCGGTGAGCACCCCGTGCCCGGCAGAGCTGATCACGGAAGTGAATGAGAGGGTGAAGCGGGCCAGCCACTCAAGGAGATGTGCCAGCAGTGAGGCCAGCGCGGGGAGCGGTGAGACCATCAGCAGAAGCAATGAGAGCATCACTATGGCAAATGATACCGGTATTACCACCAGGTTGGCAGGCAGGAACAGCAGCGGGAAGATGTTGAAGAGCCTGACTGTGAGTGCCAGCGTGCCCGCCTGGGCCACCACCGAGAGGACGGCTATCTGCCAGAGATAGTCAGCCACCGGGTTGGCACTCCTGACAAGACGGTGTAGCCTGGTATAGAAGGTGATGATAAAGGCCACCGCCACATATGAGAGCTGGAACCCGGCTGCGAAGAGTACTGACGGGTTGAGCGTGATGATGATAAATGCCGAAGCAAGCAGGTTGTTCATCCCTGCTGACGGACGGTTGAGGAGGTGTCCCGCCTGCAGGAAGGTAAACATGATGGTGGCCCGCATGACCGAGGGGGAGAGGCCGGTGATGAATGCGAACCCCCACAGTGCAGGTATGATCAGCAATGACCTGACCCATCTCAGGCGGCCCCGCAGGAAGAAGAGCATCCATCCCAGAGCCATGCTGATCATACCCACGTGGAGGCCTGAGACGGCCATGATGTGCATCACCCCCGATCTGCTGAAGGTGGTCAGCTGATCCCGGTCAAGCAGCTCCTTGTCGCCCAGTGTCAGTGCCGTGACCAGCCCCAGCGCATCGCCCTGCAGGCCGGCCCTGCGGTAGAGCCCGGTCACCGAGTGTGCCGCAACGGCAGCCCTCTCAGTGAGCGAGAGGCGGCTGCCCGCAGCGTGCGAGACGATATCGTCTGCCCTGATGAAGGCCATATATCTGATGCCCTTGCTCTCCAGATGGCGCCTGTAATTGAATTCGCAGGGATTGCCATTGTTGGTGACAGCCACCGGCCGTAACCATACGGTGAGCAGGTCGCCCGGCTGCCACCGCTGCGGGATGGTGTCACCGATGAACCACAGCAGCATTGACCCGCGCCGGTGTGATGCGCGGCCGACGCCGTTGACACTGACGATGGGTCCCTTGACCGAGCAGCCACTGCTGCTGCGGGAGGGGTATTCAGAGAGACGTAGGGTGATGAGCTGCCTGTGGCCGGCCAGCTCGCCGGGACGCTTATGCTCGAGGATGCGCAGAAGAGAACCGGCAGAGATGAAGAAGATGATCAGTGCAGCACCGTAGAGGGCGTCAGGACGGATAGGGCGGCCCGGCAGACGCAGGGCCATGACCGGCAGGGCAGCCACGGCAGCGATAAGGGCCGGCAGCGCCGCCTGCGGCACGTACTCGGCCATGATGACCCCGGCACACAACGGCAGGGTGAGCCTCAGGAAGGGTAAATCCCTGAATCGCACGATAAATACAGCTTAAGAGAGATGTAAGTTAGGAAATGATGCAATATGAGGCAAGAGGGAGATGAAGAATGCAGCAGTTGGCAGCTCTCAGGGGAGATATGAAGAATGCAGCAGCGGGCAACTCTCTCAGGAGTGGTGTACCGGCAGCGGAGAACGGGGTTTCATGTAATAAGCTACCTGGCAGGCAGCACCGTACGGTAGGAGGCTTCGAACTTCCCCCTGCTGATATCGGTCAGCTTACCTTTCAGGAGGCGGCGGCGCAGCGGGCTCAGGCGGTCGGTGAAGAGCACCCCGTCAAGATGGTCATACTCATGAAGTACCACCCTGGCCTTGTAACCGGTATAGACCTCATCATGCCAGTTCCACTCCTGATCATAGTACTGTATACGTATCTCCGACTCGCGGTCAACCTCCTCATGGAGGCCGGGGAGGCTGAGACACCCCTCATTCATCGGAACCTTATCGCCTTTGCGTTCAACCACCTGCGGGTTGATGAAGGCCTGCCTGAAATCCTTCATATCGGGGTGATCCTCCTCAAGCGGCTTGCCGTCAACAATGAAGACCCTGATCGACTTGCCTATCTGTGGTGCAGCGAGACCCAGCCCGTCAGAGGCATACATCGTCTCGAACATATCTTCTATGAACCGGTCAAGGTCGGGATAGTTGCGGTCAATCTCCTCTGCAACCTTTCTCAGTACCGGGTGTCCGTATACATATATCGGGTATGTCATCTCCTGTCTGTCAGCTATGTTTTCCTGTTTGGTTCTCCTTCAGCCATGACTGCAGTATGATTGAGGCACTGACCCGGTCAGTCAGAGCCTTGTCGCGCCTTCTCTGCCTGCCTGCCCCGCCGTCGATCATCGCCCTGAGGGCTATCTGTGAGGTGAAACGCTCATCGGCGAGGTGCAGCGGTATGCCCGGAAAGAGCTTCCTGAACCTGGCGATGAAGGGATCGATGTACTTTACGCTTTCACTGGGCAGATTGTTCATGGTGACCGGGTAGCCTATCACCACGTCTGTCACCTTTTCACGCGGAATGTAGTCAAGCAGGAAAGCCTCCAGCTCGCTGCTGGGTACGGTAGTGAGCGGCGAGGCGATGATCCTCAGCGGATCGGTCACAGCCACTCCGCACCGCTTTCTGCCGTAGTCTATTGCCAGAGCCCTGCCCGTCATGGTTTCATTAAGCTGCTGATCATTCAGCTGATCAGGGTGCAAAGTTACCGGTTTTGGAGCAGAAATGAAAGAGAGCCGGCCACATGTGCCGGCTCTCCTGCAATTCATTTCAGCAAACCTATTCTGCCTTGTTCTCCTCTTCCGTCACCGGAGAAAAGTCCATCTCGGAGAGGCGCTTATAGGACTTGTATCTCCACTTTGCATTCTCCTCGGCCTGCTTGAAGAGCACCTCGGCCTCGGCCGGGAAGTCTTTCAGCAGAGAGGTGTAGCGTACCTCTGACCTGAGGAACTCCTGGAACTTGCTCCAGTCGGGCTCCTTGGAGTCAAGCTGGAACGGGTTCTTGCCCTGCTCCTCGAGGCGCGGGTCGTACCTGTAGAGATGCCAGTATCCTGACTTGACGGCATCACCGCCCTGCTGCTGTGACTTGCCCATTCCTTCGCGAAGGCCATGGTTGATACAGGGCGAGTATGCTATGATCAGTGACGGGCCGGGGTATGACTCGGCTTCACGTATGGTCTTGAAGAACTGGTTGTGGCTGGCACCCATTGATACCTGTGCCACGTAGACGTAGCCGTAGGCCATTGCCATCTGGCCGAGATCCTTCTTGCGGATCTTCTTGCCTGAAGCTGCGAACTTGGCCACTGCTCCCGCGGGGGTGGACTTGGATGCCTGTCCGCCGGTGTTCGAATAGACCTCGGTATCAAGCACCAGGATATTGATATCCTCACCTGATGCAAGCACATGGTCGAGGCCGCCGTAGCCGATGTCATAGGCCCAGCCGTCGCCGCCGAAGACCCAGTATGACTTCTTCACCAGGTACTTTTTGAGGTTCAGTATCTCCTTGCAGACCGGTGCCTTGTCCTTCTCGCATGCTGCTATCACTCTCTCGGAGATGGCCCTGTCGGCCCTGTTGTTATCCTTCTCGGCTATCCACTCATTGAATGCTGCCACCGTCTCGGGCTTGATGCTGCTGCCCAGGCTCTCCTTCATCAGGCGTGCGATACGCTCCCTGATGCGGGTGGCGCCCAGCATGATACCGAATCCGTACTCTGCGTTGTCTTCGAAGAGCGAGTTGGCCCATGCCGGCCCGTGGCCGTCCCTGTTGGTGGTGTAGGGCATTGATGGCGCCGATCCGCCGTAGATGGATGAGCAGCCGGTGGCGTTGGCAACAACCATCCTGTCACCGTAAAGCTGTGTGATAGCCTTGATGTAGGGCGTCTCACCGCAGCCGGCACATGCACCCGAGAACTCAAAGAGTGGCTGTGCAAACTGTGAGTTCTTGAAGTTGGCGAACTTGTCGGCAACGGTATCCTTGTAACCCACCTTCTCATGCATGTAGGTCCACTTCTCGGCCTGGTCAAGCTGTGTCTCAAGCGGCTTCATGATGAGCGACTTCACCTTTGAGGGACAGACGTCGGCACAGTTGCCGCATCCGGTACAGTCATAGACGCTCACCTGTATCCTGAACTTGTACTCCTTGGTGTTGCCGATACCCTGCTTGGCAATGGTGCCTGCCGGGGCTGCTGCCAGCTCCTCGTCAGTGAGCAGGAAGGGACGGATGGCGGCATGCGGACAGACGTATGAGCACTGGTTGCACTGTATGCATGACTCTGACTGCCATTCGGGCACGTTGACGGCTATACCGCGCTTCTCATAGGCCGAGGTGCCGGCCGGGAAGGTGCCATCCTCACGTCCCACGAAGGCGCTGACCGGCAGGTCATCACCCCTGAGGCCGTTGATGACGTCGGCAACGTCACGTATGAAGGCCGGCTTGCTGTTATCACCCTTCGCCGCCTTGATGGTGAGCTTCGCCCACTCTGCAGGCACCTGCACCTTAGTTACATCACCGCCGCGGTCAATGGCGTCATTGTTCATCTTGACCACCTTCTCACCCCTGCGGCCGTAGGCTGAGAGAACGGCGTTCTTCATCTCGGTGACGGCAAGCTCGTACGGTATCACCCCGGAGACCTTGAAGAAGGCACTCTGCATGATGGTGTTGGTACGGGTGCCGAGACCGATCTCCTCGGCAATATTGGTAGCATTGATGATGTAGAAGTTGATCTTGTTCTCTGCCAGGTACTTCTTCATGTGGTCAGGCAGCTTCTCCTTGGTCTCCTCCACATCCCAGATGGAGTTGAGGAGGAAGGTGCCTTCCTTCTTGAGGCCCCTGAGCATGTCATACTTCTCGAGGTAGGCCGGTACGTGGCAGGCCACCAGGTCAGGCGTGTTGACCAGGTAGGGCGAACGTATCGGGTGGTCACCGAAGCGCAGATGCGAGGTGGTGACACCGCCCGACTTCTTCGAGTCGTAGGCAAAATAGGCCTGGCAGTACTTGTCAGTGGTCTCGCCTATGATCTTGATCGAATTCTTGTTTGCACCGACGGTACCGTCTGAACCGATGCCGTAGAACTTGGCTGAGTAGGTGCCCTTGTGGCTGACGTTGATCTCGGGGAGGAGGGGAAGCGACCGGAAGGTCACATCATCAACGATGCCCACGGTGAACTGGTTCATCGGCTCCTTCTTCTTCATGTTCTCAAAGACCGACATGATGTGTGCCGGGGTGGTGTCCTTCGAGCTGAGGCCGTAGCGGCCGCCGAGGATCACCGGCTGGTGGGTGCGTCCGTAGAACACATCCCTCACATCAAGATAGAGCGGGTCACCATTGGCGCCCGGCTCCTTGGTGCGGTCAAGAACGGTGATGCGCTTCACGCTTGACGGAAGAACATTCAGCAGGTACCTGGCCGAGAAGGGCCTGTAGAGATGTACAGAGATCAGCCCGAGCTTCTCTCCCCTGGTCTCTGCCAGGTAGTCAATCACCTCCTTGATGGTCTCGGTGACCGAGCCCATGGCGATGATGATGTTCTCAGCATCGGGTGCCCCGTAGTAGGTGAAGGGCTTATATGTGCGGCCGGTGAGGGCAGAGATCTTCTCCATATACTCATTGACGGTATCGTCAAGGTTGGTGTAGAAGCGGTTGGCCGACTCCTTGGCCTGGAAGAAGATGTCGGGGTTCTGTGCGGTACCCCTGGTGACCGGGGTCTCGGGGTTGAGGGCACGCTCACGGAATGCCCTGAGGGCATCATGGTCAACGAGCTTCTTCATGTCCTCTATATCTATCTCCTCAACCTTCTGTATCTCATGTGATGAGCGGAACCCGTCAAAGAAGTGGAGGAAGGGTACCCTCGACTTGATGGCTGCCAGGTGTGCCACGCCGGCAAGATCCATGATCTCCTGCACGCTGCCGGTAGCCAGCATGCCGAACCCGGTCTGGCGGGTGGCATAGATGTCACTGTGGTCTCCGAAGATGGAGAGCGCATGGGCAGCCACCGAACGTGCGCTGACATGGAATACCGCTGGAAGCAGCTCACCGGCCATCTTGTACATGTTCGGGATCATGAGCAGCAGACCCTGTGATGCGGTATAGGTGGTGGTGAGCGCACCCGACTGCAGTGAGCCGTGAACAGCTCCGGCAGCACCTGCCTCACTCTGCATCTCTACAACCTTTACCTCTTCACCGAACATGTTCTTCAGCCCGTGTGCCGCCCACTCATCGATATACTCAGCCATGGTGGAGGAGGGAGTAATTGGATAGATACAGGCTACCTCGCTGAACATGTAAGCAATGTGCGATGCCGCCTGGTTACCGTCTAAAGTGATGAATTTTTTTGTTGCCATTTCTGATTATAAGTAATTGTTGATCGAATAACCTTCTTGAAAGATGTCTGCAAATATATCCTTTTTAATGAGAATCTCACTCGCTGTTCATTGATATGAGAAACTCCTCATTTGAGCGCGTCTGGGTGATGCGGTCACGCAGGAACTCCATGGCCTCAACTGAGTTCATATCAGTCAGATAGTTGCGCAGGATCCATATCTTGTTGAGCATGTTCTTCTCCAGCAGGAGGTCTTCGCGCCGGGTGCTTGAGGCCGGGATGTCGATAGAGGGGAAGATGCGCCTGTTCGACAGCTTGCGGTCAAGCTGCAGCTCCATGTTTCCGGTTCCCTTGAACTCTTCGAAGATGACGTCGTCCATCTTCGAACCGGTGTCGGTCAGTGCCGTGGCTATGATTGTCAGTGATCCGCCGTTTTCGATGTTGCGTGCTGCCCCGAAGAAACGCTTGGGCTTGTGCAGCGCGTTCGAGTCGACGCCGCCCGAGAGCACCTTGCCCGATGCCGGGGCGATGGTGTTGAATGCTCTGGCCAGGCGGGTGATCGAGTCAAGCAGTATGACCACGTCATGACCGCACTCTACCAGCCGCTTGGCCTTCTCCTGCACAATGGTGGCGATGCGCACATGCCGCTCGGCAGGCTCGTCAAAGGTTGATGAGATCACCTCTGCATTGACGTTGCGGGCCATCTCGGTGACCTCCTCGGGGCGCTCATCAATGAGCAGTATCATCAGGTAGACCTCCGGGTGGTACCTGGCGATGGCATTGGCGATATCCTGCAGCAGTATGGTCTTGCCGGTTTTGGGCTGCGCCACGATCAGCCCGCGCTGCCCCTTGCCTATCGGGCAGAACATATCGACGATGCGTACCGAGAGGTTGCCCTCGCCGGGGCGGCAGAGGGTGAACTTCTCATTGGGGAAGAGCGGGGTGAGGTAGTCAAACGGCACCCGGTCACGTATGTAGTCGGGTGAACGGCCGTTGATCTCCTCCACCTTGATAAGCGGGAAGTACTTCTCACCCTCGCGGGGCGGACGGATGGTTCCCTTTATGGTGTCTCCGGTCTTCAGGCCGAAGAGCTTGATCTGCGACTGTGAGACGTAGATGTCATCGGGTGAGCTGAGGTAGTTGTAGTCAGGTGAGCGCAGGAACCCGTAACCGTCGGGCATGATCTCGAGCACTCCGGTATTGGATACTATCCCTTCAAAGTCGTAGATACGCTCTTTCCTCTCCTCGCGCGGCGGCTCCTGTACCTCGGGAGGCGCCTGGTCACGGCCGGCAGGGGGTACGATCACCCCGTTGTCGGGAGCGGCAGCGGCACTGATTATATCATGTTCATTGTCTGAAGGGGCATAGCTCAGTATCTCAGCATCGCTCTCGCCGGCAGCCGCAGCCTGGAACAGATACTTCTCACCAGCCTTCACGGCCTCACCGTTGTCATAGCCCTGCTCGCGTTCTCCCGCCTGGCCCTGTGGGTGCCTCTGTGCATCAGCATGCCGCTGGGGAGGCTGCTGCTGGTCCCTGGAACGGTCGCCGTCAGGACGGTACTGACCCTGCTGATCGGGCCGGTGTGTGCGCGGACGCTTGTCGCGGTTCTGCTGCCACTGCTTCTGTTGCTGACCCTGGGGTTGCTGCCCCGTGCCCTGCTGCTGAAGCTGACCCTGGGGTTGCTGCCCCTGCTGACTCTGGGGTTGCTGCCCCGTGCCCTGCTGCTGACCCTTCTGATCAGTCTGATGAGGCTGCTGCTGCCGCTCCTTCTGCGGCTGCCCGGGCTGCTGGGAGTGTGCACCGTGCTTCTGCTGATGCGGATCCCGGCGCTGCTCATGCTGCCGGGAAGCCTTCTCCGGCTGCCCAGGCTTCTGGCCGGCCTTGTCAGCCGGCTGCTGTGGTCCCTTCACAGACTGCCTGGCCCTGGGCTGCTGCGGCCCGGACTGCTGCTGCGGCCGCTCCTGCCTGCGCTCAGCCGGCTGGGAGTCACCCTTGCCCGACTTGCGCGTCTCTGCAGCATCAATAGCCTGCTGATCAAGGATACGATAGATCAGATCTTGTTTTTTGAGGAGCTCTACCCTCTTAATTTTGAGCTGCTTAGCTATCTCCCGCAATTCGGGAACAAGCATCTCGCTCAGTTCAAGAATATCATGCATGTTGTAAGATGTGTAGAAAAATTAATCCTTTGATTGTGTTGGTGAAGAGTGGAATGAATTATTCCCTCTGGCAGAGTAAATGACACGTGTCATTATTCCGCTGCAAGTTTAAGTAATAAATAGGTAAAATACAAATTGTCAGCACAAAAAATATCCTCCGGGGGGTAATGGCAGAGGCGCCGGTTAACCATCAAACAGTGAAAACGTGAAAAGCCGGGGAGCTATTGTTTATTTGGGAATGTTTTAGTAAAATTGTAGGTTGTTTTGAGGCATAATGTAATCTGTCTGGCCAATTTGCTGTCTATGCGTCAGTTAAAAATAACAAAGCAGGTCACCAACCGTGATACCCCCTCTCTTGACAAGTATCTGCAGGAGATTGGCAAGGTTGATCTGATATCTCCGGAAGAGGAGGCTGTACTGGCACGCAGTATCCGCGCGGGTGACCAGGATGCGCTGGCCAGGCTGGTGAAGGCGAATCTCAGGTTCGTTGTTTCGGTGGCCAAGCAGTACCAGAACCAGGGTATGACCCTTCCTGACCTGATCAATGAGGGCAACCTGGGGCTGATCAAGGCGGCACAGCGTTTTGATGAGACCAGGGGGTTCAAGTTTATCTCCTATGCCGTCTGGTGGATCAGGCAGGCGATTCTGCAGGCACTGGCCGAACAGGCACGCATTGTGAGGCTGCCGGTCAACAAGATAGGGGCAATAAACCGTATCAACAAGGCCTATTCGAAGCTTGAGCAGGAGTTTGAGCGGGAGCCGTCGCCGCAGGAGATAGGTGAGCTGCTCGAGATAGCACCCGAGGATGTGAAGGAGGCGATACGGGCCAACGGGCGTACCCTGAGCATGGATGCACCCATCAGCACCGAGGAGGACAGCAACATGTATGACGTGATGCAGAACGATGAGACTCCCAGCCCTGACCGCAACCTCATCAATGAGTCACTCTCGTATGAGATCGATAAGGCGCTCAATACCCTGTCACCCCGGGAGGCCAGGGTGCTGAAGCTCTACTTCGGCATAGGCATGAAGCACCCATACACCCTCGAGGAGATAGGTGAAGAGCTGCAGCTCACCCGGGAAAGAGTCAGGCAGATCAAGGAGAAGGCCATCAAACGTATTCAGTACACCACCCGATGCCGGATCCTGAAGTCCTATCTCGGATGATGATCCGCTCAATAGATAGCTGTTTATGAGTCACCTGGTTGCACCCTCACTTCTCACTGCCGATTTTGCCAATCTTGCCTCTGAGATAGAGATGCTCAATGAGAGCGAGGCAGACTGGATTCACCTTGATATAATGGATGGCCTCTTTGTGCCAAATATCTCGTTCGGGTTCCCGGTGATTGAGGCGGTGCGTGACCTGGCCGAGAAGCCGCTTGATGTGCACCTGATGATAGTTGACCCTGACAGGTACCTTGAACGGTTCAGGGATGCCGGTGCCACCTGGCTCACGGTGCACTATGAGGCCTGCACTCACCTGCACCGGACGGTGACCGAGATACGCCGTCTGGGCATGAAGGCCGGGGTAGTGCTCAACCCTCACTCGCCGGTGACCCTGCTGAGAGACATACTGCCGCACATTGATATGGTGCTGCTGATGACGGTCAACCCGGGGTTTGGCGGTCAGTCATTCATCCCGGGGAGCATCAATAAGATAGGGGAGTTGAGGAGCATGATCGATGAGGGCGGCTATGACGTGCTGATTGAGGTTGACGGAGGGGTGGATACCAATAATGCACCCATGCTGGTTTATGCCGGCGCTGATGTGCTGGTGGCGGGAAACAGCATCTTCTCCGCGGCAGACCCGGCTGCGGCGATCAGCCGGCTGAAGGAGCCGGTAAGCAGGGGGTGAGCTTCACCGCAGGGCAGCCGCCGGCGGGGAGCGACTGCCGGCATCGGCTGATTGTCAGCGAAGTGTTGCCATGAAAGTGAAGCTGCTGCCACCAGGGGCTATTTCAGCTGCCCCGTGATCCAGGTGAACATTATCTCCTGTTCGGATGCATCGAACCAGCGGATCTCCGGGTCCCTGTTCCACCAGGTGAGCTGCCTGCGTGCATAGCGGCGGGTGTTGCGCTTTGTCAGGGCTACCGCCTCGTCACGCGTGATCTCACCGTCAAACCACCTGAACAGCTCGCGGTAGCCGACAGCATTGAGTGCATTGAGCCCGCGGTGTGCAGCCAGGGAGGCAACCTCATCCTCCAGGCCTGCACTGAGCATATCCTCCACCCTCCGGTCTATCCTTTGGTAGAGCTCGCCGCGCGAGCGGATCACACCCGCCTTGATAATGTTGAAGTCGCGCCGCCGGGGGGTTGAGGTGAGAAAAGAGGAGTAGGGCCTGCCACTGCTCTCTGAGATCTCCAGGGCGCGCAGCAGACGGCGCGGGTTATGCAGATCGGCGATGGCATAATATGCCGGATCAAGCAGCTTCAGGGCCATACGCAGGGCTGCAATGCCCTCACTGCCGTAGAGCCGGGCGTACTTCTCGCGGACGGCGGGATCGGTGTCAGGGATATCATCCATGCCCCGGCAGACGGCATCCATATAGAGCATTGACCCGCCGGTCATGACGGCTACCGGGTTGCGGGCAAAGAGTGAGGGCAGAAGAGCCAGCACATCTCTCTCAAAGAGACTGGTGCTATAGTAATCGGTGACGCTGAGAAAACCGACGAAATGGTGCTTCACTGCAGCCAGCTGTTCAGGAGAGGGAGCAGCTGTGCCGATCTTCATCTCACGGTAAAACTGACGCGAGTCACATGAGATGATGTCACACCCCAGCCGAAGCGCAAGATCAATTGCGATCCCGGTCTTTCCTACCCCGGTGGGGCCGGGAAGGACTATGAGAGAGGGCTCCATCTGTCAGGAGAGAGGCAGGAGGTCAGTCATCCTCCTCCGGATCAAGGCCTGACAGATCATCGTCATCATCGTCATCATCAAAGTCCGACAGGCTGTCATCATCATCTTCGGTAAAGAAGATATCATCGTCAACAACACCGGTGTCAACTATATCGTCATCGTCATCATCAGTGACCACAAGGTGGTTGTACTTTTTGCGGGTTACCCCTCCGAAGGTGACCTGTTTGGGAGGAAGCCCCTTGGAGCTGGTGCAGACCGGATACTCCTTCTCCTCATCCTCTTCAGACTCACCGGCATACTCGACAAAGAGAGCCCTGTCATTGAAGAAATCAAAGACATAAAGGAGCTTCTGGTCCTTGCGGAAGATTATCTCTTCTAAAACAGCATCTTCCATGGTGGATGAACCGGTTCCCATATCAAACAGAGTGAACTCCTCCTCCCTCTCCCAGTTATCTGTTGCCAGAAAAAAGGAGGCCATCTGTGAGCGGTCAAACTCAAGTTCCTCCTGGAGGGTGTTGTGAAAATCAAGCAGAGTCTGACTGTCGAGGAATTCAAACTCTCTCACAAATGTTTCATCCTCATCTGATAACACCACGAATCTGTATACCATAATATCCGCTTTTGCAATCTGCGCAATTTAGTCTTTTTTGAATATAGAACTACTGCCCCCAGGTTTTTTTTAACAGGAAAGCTATAGTGTCAACATTGTCTGCATAATCCCATAATTCAGGCCTTTGCGTACTTCCGAAAGGCAGGTGCCCGTGACCGGCTACACACTGCACACGCTCTCCGGCTATCTCATCATTCCATGGCTGATGGTGACCGGGAGGGTAATACTCATAACTGACGACCGACATGGGCGGCGTGAGCGACGACGACTCCTTCAGCAGCACAAATCCGCCGTCAGTGAACCTCTCCCTGTTAACGGCCATTACCGCCGTTTGGTGTGTGTAATTGACATCATATTTATAGTGTGAGCGGAGAGAACTCTGGTGCTGCCAGTGAGGGGGTAGTGAGGCCGGATCATAACCTTCAGGTAACCAGATCTTTGATACATTGCGGCATCCCAGCCCGAAATAGGTGAATATATCATCGCCCAGCAGCTCCAGTTCTCTGTCACTCTCGGTGCCGTCAATTATTGCGATGCTGTTGCGGTTGTGGCGTATGATGGAGGGCACATTCCTGAAGTAGTACTCGAAATAACGGGAGGTGTTGTTGCTGCCGGTTGCAATCACCGTATCAAACCGGCCGAGCCGGCCCGTGGTGATCTCAATCATGCTTTCAAACCGCGGCTCAATGGTTGTCAGCGTCTCTGCCACGGCGCGCATCAGCAGCTCATCCCTGCTGCTGAGCCTGGCCTGCAGCCGGTTGCCGGTGATCAGCACGCAGAGCATGTCATGGAATCCCACAAGCGGAATATTTCCTGCCATGACTACCCCTACCGTGGCCGGCTTACGCCGCTGTCCTTCCAGGGGATAGGCTGAGAGCCAATGTGTCAGCTTCTCCGCGGTGAGTATGCTGCCGGTGGCTGAAAGTGCCAGCCTGACGTTCCCGGGGGTGAACCAGGGGTTGGAGTGGTGAACGGCAGAGGCCAGTTGCGAGAGGTGTGCAGCAAGCAGGGAAGGGGTATGGCTGCTGCCGGTGCCGCTGCTGCTGCCGCTGCTGCCGGTGCCGCTGCTGCTGCCGCTGCCGGTGGTGCCGCTGCCGGTGCCGCTGCTGTTGCCGCTGCCGGTCCTGCTGCCGGTGGTGCCGCTGCCGGTGCCGTTGCTGCCGTCGCTGCCGGTTCCGTTGCTGCCGTCGCTGCCGGTTCCAATGCCTGCCGCCGCCTCTCGCAATACCTCTCCCAGTGCAGCAAATGCTGCGACAGCCTCTCCGGTAGTAATTGTGGTTTCTCTCATGAAGGGCAAAGGTATACAATGGAATCGAAATCCGTCAGGGTCTGTAATACAGGGATCCGCCGGCAGAGCTGCCTCCCGGCCCTGATCACCTGCAGGGATCCGCCGGCAGAGCTGCCTCCCGGCCCTGATCACCTGCAGGGATCCGCCGGCAGAGCCGCCTCCCGGCCCTGATCACCTGCAGGGATCTGCCCGCAGGGATACAGCTATCCTCCTGCAGCATCAACAGCTATCATTTTTTGGTCATTACAGACCGTAAGTTGAGAAATTCCGTATCTTAGTTCCATGTTTGCAACGGGAAGAACCGTGAAAGGATTAACGCTCTTTTGGGAAAATATCAGGATTGCATTTCTGTCAATAAGATCCAACAAGGTTAGAGCCATGCTGACCATAGCGATCATCGCGTTCGGCATCATGGCCCTGGTCGGTATCCTTACCGCCATTGACGGCCTTAAGAGCACCCTTACCGAGCAGTTCACGATGATGGGGGCCAACTCATTTACAATCACCTCCCGGTCAATGAATATTACCGTAGGCTCGCAACATGTGCGTTCGCGGAACCACTCGCATATCACTTACCGCGAGGCGCTTGAATTCAGGAAGAGGTTCAGTGAGGCGGCATGGGTCTCGGTGTCATTCAATGCATCGGGTCTGGCCGAGTACCGTTACGGCAACAAGAAGACCAATCCGAACATATCGGTGGTGGGTACTGACGAGGATTATCTGACCGTTGCGGGCTTCGAGCTTGAGTCAGGGCGCAACTTCTCGAATGAAGACCTGCTTGCCGCAAGGCATGTGGTGATAATCGGCCAGGATATTGTGAAGTTCCTCTTCCCGGACACAGACCCCATCGGCAGGGAGATCACCCTGCCGGGGCTGAAGCTGACAGTGATCGGGGTATTGAAGAGCGTGGGATCAAGCATCACCGGCAGTGACCAGGTGACCATTATCCCTGTAAGCACGGCCAGGCAATACTTCTCAAGGCCAAATGTATCCTACAACATAGGGGTGATGCCACGGCTGCCGGTGGACCTGGACCTGATAGCCGGTGAGGCGGAGGGTCTCTTCCGGATCATACGCAACCTCGATGCCCGGGATGAGTCAGATTTCAATGTACAGAAAAGCGATACGATCATCAAGCTGCTCATTGAGAATATCAGGTATGTCTCCCTGGCAGCTGCCATCATCGGGCTGATCACTCTCTTCGGCGCGGCGGTCGGGCTGATGAATATTATGCTAGTGTCGGTGACTGAACGCACCACCGAGATAGGTGTGCGGAAGGCGCTGGGAGCAAGGAGCTCCACCATCAGGCAGCAGTTCCTGTACGAATCGGTAATCATCGGGCAGCTCGGCGGGCTGCTGGGCATCGTGTCGGGCATAGTGATGGGGAACCTGGTATCGCTGGGTATGGGGTCCAGCTTCACCGTACCCTGGATATGGGTAAACGGGGGAGTGCTGGCATGCTTTGTCGTCGGGATCATATCGGGATACTTCCCGGCAATGAAGGCCTCTGCGGTTGATCCGATAGAAGCGCTGAGATATGAATAGCTGTGTGTTCTGCATATTAAGTCTGATAGTTCTGATGAAGGAGGCAGAGAGATGAATATTGAGATTATCCAGGCGGGTACCGGGAACATACCTAAGATCACCTACGACCATGATGAAGGGGTTCTCTCGCTGACGGGCAGGTCAATCTCAGAGAGGCCCGACCTGATCTACACCCCGTTGGAGGAGTGGATCAGGAAGCATTTTGAAAGATTCACCAGTCTGCGGATCGTGATTTTCCTGGAATATATCAACAGCGGTTCTTCAAAGGCTCTCCGCGACGTGCTGCGGCTGATCGGCACCTTCCGGCCGCCGGAGTACCGGATACGTGTCACATGGCTCTATGAGGAGGATGATGAGGCCATGCATGAGCTGGGAGAGCACTACCGCGAGGCGGCAGGGATAAACATGGAGGTGCAGATGGTGCTCTGAGCCACGCTGCAGGAGGTGAGGCTGAAAAAAAAGCATCCCGGTGAAAGCTTCACCGGGATACTCTCTCTGCTCTTATGCTCTTCCGGCTGATCAGAGCATCCTGCCCATGATCTCCAGCAGGTCAACACACCTCGCTGAGTAGCCCCACTCATTGTCATACCATGAGAGTACCTTGATCATGTTCTCACTGACCATGGTGCTCTTGGCGTCAAAGACCGAGGATGCCGGGTTGTGTATGATGTCTACCGATACAATCTCATCCTCGGTGTATTCGAGTATCCCTTTCATTGATCCCTCGGCTGCCTCCTTGATGGCTGCATTGATCTCCTCCTTCGAGGCGGGTCTCCTGAGGGTTGCAACCAGGTCAACCAGTGATCCGGTAGCCGTCGGTACCCTGACTGATATACCATCGAGTTTGCCCTTGAGCTCGGGAATGATCTTGCCGACCGACTTCGCGGCACCGGTGGTGGTGGGTATCTGCGAGAGAGCGGCCGACCTGGCCCTGCGAAGGTCGCTGTGCGGCAGGTCAAGGATACGCTGGTCATTGGTGTAGGAGTGAATGGTGGTCATGTAACCCCTCTCGAGACCAAACTTGTCATTGAGAACCTTGGCAATCGGTGCAAGGCAGTTGGTGGTGCATGAGGCATTCGAGACACAGGTATGCTCAGGCTTGAGGATGTTGTCATTGACTCCCAGTACAACCATGGCATCAATATTATCCTTGGCTGGCACGGTGAGAAGGACCTTTTTTGCGCCGTTCTTCAGGTGATCGCCATAGCCTCCCTTGGGGCTCTCACGGGAGGTGAAGATACCGGTTGACTCAACAACAATATCGGGCTTCTGCTCCCAGGGAATCTGGGCCGGGTTACGCTCGGCATGAACCTTAATCTTCCTGCCCCTTACAATTATATACTCATTGTCATGGGTGACGCCGGGGAACTGCCCCTGGGTGGAGTCATACTTGAGCAGATGCGCCAGTGTCCTGGTATCGGTCAGGTCATTGATGCCAATAATTTCAATGTCAGGCCTGTCAAAGGCCAGCTTGAATACGTTGCGGCCAATCCTTCCAAAGCCGTTGATCGCTACTTTAATCTTTGCCATAATTATGATGTTTAGTTGATAACTGAATTGAGAAACAAAAGTATAAAATAAACAAGAGAGGCCAAAGATGGTTCAGATTATTCTTCGGCGCGCCTGCGGAAGCGATCAAGAAGACCGCTGCGCATGGTGATGGGATCGAGGATGGTCCCTAAACGGTAACCCACGAAGATCGAAGGGAAAAACTGCCTGTTGTCATCACTCGCCATGATTGGAATGGTCCTGGAGAAGGCGTGCAGGGAGACACCCGCCTCAACGGTATGAGTGATGCGGTCATTCTTGCTGTATTCAAAACTGAAGCCGCCGCGGGCATAAAGGCCCGGGTAAAGGGTGATCTCATCAAATCCCTTGAAGAAGGAGGCTTTGCTCAGGATATCAAGCGACTGGTGAATGGTAAGGTCAAACTTCTGCTCTTCAATGGTATAATAGTTGTCATGCAGCAGGACGATGATCTTGTAATAGATGGGCTTGGCAAACAGGAGGGTGGCGCCTCCGCCGGCAAACCAGCTGACAGATACGCCGCCCAGATCATGCTTTTCGAAGATCTCCCTCTCAATGCCGGCACCAGCCCCGATTGACCATGTCGAATTTACCTTGCCAAAGACAAATGAGCCGGCACTCTGGAAGTAGTAGTTGGTGAGCTTGATCTCCTTGGGATGCTTGTAACCTTCCAGGCTGCCCTCAATGAACCAGCGGTGGCCCGGTGCCGTCTGACGATAGTCACGGTACAGTACAGACCACCCGTTGGAGCTGAGCAGCGCACCGACAGACCTCTCATTACGCCAGAATGTTCTTGACTGGGGGTCAAGATCACCCTGGGCAGCCAGAGGCCCGCACAGGAGAAGGAGAAAAAAAACGTGCCAAAATCTTTTAATCATTGTCGAGCAGATGTTAAGACTGGCAGCGGTAGTGATGCAGTGATCAGCCTGTCTGTTCCGTCGATGCTGCATCGGCATTGCTGTATGCCGGGCATACCTGGCGGTTGCATGAGCTGAGCGCCAGAACGGCCAGAAACGCCACAACAACAATGAGACTTAGTTTCTTCATAATACCTGCCTTTAAGTCTGAGACAAAAGTAACTTTATTTTTAAAACAATATTTGCGCCCTATTATTATTTGACCCCTGTCATTTTTTAAACCAATGAGCCTGATATTTGTTAAGTGATAAAACCAATGGTAATGAATTTACAGAGATCCGGCATAACGCTGATTCTCCCGGTATTATTTCTGATGTCTATGGAAAAGGATGCTGTTGCGCAGCCCGGGGCTGCCTATAATGAGCTTTCTGCCGATGAGGCGAAGGTAATAATAAGCAAGGGTACAGAGTTCCCCTTTACTGGGCTCTATGAGAAGCATACCGCCCGGGGCACCTATCTTTGCAAGCAGTGTGGCAGCGCTCTATACCACTCTGATGCCAAGTTTGATGCCGGCTGCGGCTGGCCAAGCTTCGACGATGAGATTCCGGGTGCGGTCAGACGCGTCAGGGATGCCGACGGTATCCGAACCGAGATCGTCTGCGCCACCTGTAACGGCCATCTTGGCCACGTCTTCAAGGGGGAGGGCTTCACGCCGAAAAATACCCGTCACTGTGTCAACTCAGTCTCGCTCGACTTTGTGCCGGAGGTGCTGCCGGCCGGCAGGTACGGAACGGCACTCTTTGCCGGAGGATGCTTCTGGGGAGTGGAGTATTTCATGCAGAACGAACCGGGCGTGGTGGCAGTGGTGTCAGGATATAGCGGCGGACATGTGAAGAACCCTTCCTACAGGGAGGTGTGCACCGGAAAAACAGGGCACGCCGAGACAGTCAGGATTACCTGGGATACCGGCAAGACAACCTATGAAAAGCTGCTGAAGCTCTTCCTCGAAATACATGACCCGACACAGGTGGGACGACAGGGACCCGACATTGGCGACCAGTACCGGTCAGAGATATTCTACAAGAACGAAGAGCAGCGCCGGACAGCCGAGAAGTGGCTGGGTGTGCTGCGCGACAAAGGGCTGAAGGTGGCAACGAAGGTGACCGCCGCAACCGGGTTCTACCCTGCGGAGGAGTATCACCAGGATTACTATTTCCGGAACGGGAAGCAGCCCTACTGCCACGGCTACACACAGCGGTTCTGACCGCATGGCCGGGACCGGCTGCAGCTACCGGCAGCGGCCACTCTTTTTTCGGATCAGGCAGAATGTCATCTTTATTGCCGTCACTATTTGATTATTTTGCAGGATCCAAACTGCCAGACAAGATGAACAGCAGCTATTTCACCCGGAGAACCATCAGGAAGTACTCGTCACGCGATGTTGATGCTGAACTGCTTGACCGCCTGCTGGCTGCAGGCATCAGGAGCTCCACCACCGGCAATATGCAGGTCTACAGTATCATTGTGACACGTGATGCAGAGATGAAGCGGCGGCTGGCACCGCCCCACTTCAACCAGCCGATGGTGACCGGGGCACCGGTGCTGCTAACCTTCTGTGCCGACTTCAACCGCTTCAACAAGTGGTGCCGGCAGCGTGAAGCCGAGCCCGGTTACGACAACTTCCTCTCATTCATGACCGCAGCCATCGATGCCCTGCTGGCAGCACAGACAATATGCAATGCCGCAGAGGAGGAGGGACTGGGTATCTGTTACCTCGGCACGGCAACCTACAACGCCGATAAGATCATTGAGATACTCGAACTGCCGCATGGTGTGGTGCCGGTTGCCGCGGTGACCCTGGGCTGGCCTGACGAGACTCCTGAACAGCCCGACCGGCTGCCGCCTGCCGCGGTGGTGCACCATGAACGCTATCACGATTTTACAGCCGCAATGATAGATGAGATCTACCGTGAGAAAGAGGCACGCACGGACTCGGAACAGTTTATCAAAGAGAACAATAAGAAAACACTGGCACAGGTCTTTACCGATGTGCGCTACACCCGTGCCGACAATGAGTTCTTCTCGGCAAAATACCTGGAGGTGATCCGACGGCAGGGTTTCGGGTTCTGAATCTCCGGGGATCCGGACTCTCATGATTTTCCTGGTTCACCCATTTATCCGGACAGGACACAAGAATAAAGTTATAAGTGTTAATAATACATTTATAAAAACATTTCTTAACTTTGTACTGACCGCACTGAAGATTGAGGCAGATTCTGGTACTGATCCTCCGGGAACCGAGGATGAATCAGATCTGTTATTATCTTCTTGTGGTATAAAGCTTTATCGTCTTATTTTTGATTCTGCCTGTCATGAATAGATTATTCAGGAGATTGCTTCCGATCTGTTTTATCTTCCCGGCACTTCAGCTGGTGCAAGGCCAGCAGCCGTCAGACTCTGTCAATCTTGCGTCAATGGCTGCCGTATCTACCTCATATGTTTCTCCATGGGAGAGGCTCGATGCTGTCAAGGATGGGTATGATCCTTCCGGTTCGACAGATAATTCACATGGCGCCTATGGCAACTGGAGCGGCGAAGCCGGTTACGACAAATGGAACTGGGTACAGTATGAATGGCCACTGGCTCAGCATATCAGCTCGTCAGCTGTTTACTGGTGGGATGACGGGCAGGGTATAAAACAGCCCAATGAGGCCTTCATCGTCAGGTGGGACGGGGCTGGCTGGTCAGATACCATAAGGGTTGGGACAGAACTTGACAAGTACAATGTGGTCAGGCTCGGTTACCGAACCAGCCGGATACGTGTTTACATGAAGAGCCTGATGGCTACCGGAATTCTTGAATGGAAGCTTTTTGGTCAGCTAAATACATCCTGCATCCCGACCGTGCTCGTTCCTTTAGTGCAGGCAGGGGACAAGCCGTTGATGAGTTCCGGAGTGGTGACGGTTGGCGCTGGCGATTCTCTGCTGCTTGGTCTGGAACCTGTTGATGGTGGCGACTGGAGCTGGACTGGTCCGGGCGGTTTCAGTGCCCGGACGAGGAATGTTAAACTTAAAGGTGTTATATCTGCTCAGTCGGGAACCTATACCGTCTATTATCTTAATGAGTGCGGGGCCTATTCGTTTTATAACTTCCATGTAACCGTGTGGAGTGGATCGGCTCTTTCTGATCCATATACCTGGCCTGAATACAGCCCCAATATCAGTTACAATTTCCGGGATGAGTATCCTGACCTCGGGGAGCCGGCTGAAGACCTTGATGATTGTCCACAGGTGGTTGGACACATTTCATCAGGGTGGTGGACTTTCAGGTGGGGGCCTGCAGCCAATCCACTCGTCACGCCGGCCGCCATTTATCCGATGCTGGACAGGATGAACAAGGATTTTGCCTACTTCCGGGATGTAATGGGATGGCCTCCGGACAAAAGGGCAAAACGCGGATACAGAAGTGCCATCTACCTCTATGGTTCTGGTCTCTGTACCGACAACGCCTCAAACAGTGACCTGGGTGGATGGCAGAGTGCCATCAATTATAACGGCGAGTCATGGCCAATGGTACTGATTTCATATTATCCGGTCTATTGTTTTGATCCATCATGTTCATACAGTGACAGGGAGTATCAGACAGGGGCAGTGGTGCATGAGGGTATCCATTCGGTTCTGGAAGACCTTCCCGGTTGCAGGCAGGCGGCCTGGTTCCATGAGGGCGGTAATACATGGCTGCAGCAGGAGGCCTATGCCGCTCAGTCAAACAATTACAGCAGCATGGGGTTTCTTAACGGAGCCTCGTTCATTGCGCCATTTATGCCCATAGAGTGTTACAGCGGGTGGCTGCAGGACGGTTCCTTCGGCGGACCTTCTGCAGAAGGAGTCAACAGGTTCGACGGCAACCGGCAGATATGCACATGGAGAAACCTTCTCGGCGGTGTGCAGTACAGCAATACCTTCCCGACATTCCTGGGAATGACCCTCGGTAACGGGAGCGTTCCGTGGATCTGGCGTTACTGTACCGGAAGGGTGCTTGAGGGTATGGCAGAAGGGTTGGGTGATGCTCAGATACGCAGGCTGATCATGGAGTACAGGGCAAAGCAGGCACTGGTAGATATGGGTAAGTGGACCAGGGCGATACGTGACCTGCTCGATGCCCAGTTCGGTACAGAGATAAAGGCCGAGTGGCAGCCCAGCCTGCTTAACCCTCCTGCATGGCATGCCACACCATATGTAAAGACAGCCAATGACGGGAACGGCCTGCTAACCCCGGAAAGCATCACCACTCCCGGATGGTCCGGCGCAAACCAGATCCCGCTGAAGGTGACGGGAGATATTGTTACTGTTGAATTCTTACCCCTTTCACCAAACATGTCCTGTCAGCTATGCTATCGCACCTCTGACGGGATGGCGGTCTACAGCAATCCGGTCTTTGGCGGCGAATGCAGCCTCAGGCTGGAGAAGGCTCCGGCAAACAATATTGTGTTTGCCGTGATATGCAACACTGACTACATCTACCTGGGCGAAGAGACCCGTACTGCCCACCATGATTACCGGCTCAGACTAATAGAGGGAGTCACCGGAACCGCAGATGTGAACGTGAAATGGTACCAGTGGGACAGGGACCTCAGCGCAGCAACGGGTATTGTTCCGGTGAGGCTGCCTGAGATTGCAGGTTTCTATCCAAATCCTGTCTCCAGGGGTGAGAGCATCACCATTGTGCTGAATGATGACGTTGCCGGACCTGTCTCTGTGGAGATATGGAATCTCAGCGGAGTACTTGTACACCGCGAATTGCTTACCACCGGCAACAGGGTCTCTCTCTCCGGTATCCCGGCTGCCGGCCTCTACTTTCTGATTGCCAGTAGTGACAGGGGCAAGAGCGTCAGCAGGATCATAGTTTGGTAACCGGCTGGGGCTTCTGTCAGTATCCCTGCCGGGGTCATTCACCGAAGCTGGTTCCCAGCTCTGCGGCAATTGTCCTCAGGTCATCGGCCACAGCCGGCACGATTGTTATCCCCGATTTCCGGTTACGCTCTTCGGCCTCTCTCTCCGGGTCGCCGGGTATCATTACCCGCTCTTCTCCCTTTGCCGGCGTGGCGCCGCGGAATGTCCTGATCCAGTGGTCCATCGCCTTCTTGAACTCGTCGGCCGGCCGGAAGGCATCTACCCGCATGGCCCCGAAGAAGTGTCCGGTACCCTTTCCGGGCTGGTTCTCCGGCACGGGCAGGTATGCCACTCCCGGCGGCACAAATGGTCCAAAGTTGGCGCCGCTGAAGAGGGAGCTGAAGATATCGACCACGGCTGACATGCAGTACCCCTTGTGGCTGCCGTGCAGGAGGTCTCCCCCCAGGGTCACCATGCCGCCGCCGCGCTTCAGTATGCCCGGGTCATCAGAGGGGTTCCCCTCGGCATCCTGTACGAATCCCAGCGGCACCTTCTCACCCCTCTTCTCGGCCACGGCCAGCTTGCCGCGGGCGATGGGGGTGGTGGCAAAATCGGCCACGAAGGGAGGCTCCTCATCAGCTGGTATGGCTACCGCCAGCGGGTTCGTGCCCAGGAAGCGGCTCACCGAGAGGGCAGGCACCACCAGCGCATTGGCATTGGTGACCGCCATACCCACCATATCATGTTCGAGGGCCATCATGGCGTAGTAACCGGCTATGCCGAAGTGGTTGGAGTTGCGGACCGCCACCCAGCCGGTGCCGGTGGCGTTTGCCTTCTCAATGGCCAGCCGCATGGCCCGGGTGGCGGCCACGGTGCCAAAACACCTGTCTCCGTCAATGACGGCGGTGGAGGGGGTCTGGTGAACCACCATGATGTCAGGGGTGACATTGACGCGGCCGCTCTTCCAGAGCTCGTAGTATTCACGTATCCTGATCATCCCATGCGAGGCGTGCCCGCGCAGCTCGGCAGCGGTCAGCACCGCGGCAACGGTTTCGGCATCATCGCGGCTGCAGCCGATGCGCATGAAGATATCAGCAGTGAAGCGGTGAAGATATTTATGATCGTACATGGGTCAGTGTTGATTGATGGTTTACCGGTACATGCCGGGGCACCCGGAAGGGCGTCAGGGCCTGGCCGGCCACCCTGCCGGAGAGTACGGGGCAGCCAGCCCGGAGGGAGGGGTGCTCCCCGACGGGCTGACTGTACCGTCACGGTTACCTGCGTACCCTGATGGGGTAGGGCGGGCGTACCGGCTCCTTCGGCGGATTCTTCTCCAGCTCCCTGAGAGCCACCTCGATGGCCTTCTCAAGCTGGGGATCCCTGCCATTGATGATATCTGCCGGCCACTGCTCAACCTCTATGTCCGGTGCGACACCCACATTCTCGACGATGAACCCGTCCTCGGTCCATATGGCCAGGTTGGGTGCCGTCACCGACCCGCCGTCCATCAGCTCGGGGAAGCCGAGCGTACCCACCAGTCCGCCCCAGGTGCGCTTGCCCACCAGGGTGCCCACCCCGAACTTGCGGAACATCCATGGCAGCATGTCGCCGCCTGATCCGGCGGTCTCATCGATGATCATCACCTTGGGACCCTGGATGGAGGCGTTGGGCATCTTGAGCTCATTGCCGTAGCGCATGTTCCAGTATGACTGCACCGGCCGCTGCAGCAGGTCAATGTAGTAGTCGGCAATCAGTCCGCCGCCGTTGAAGCGCTCATCCACAATGATGGCCTGGCGGTCAGCCTGCGGGAAGAAGTACCTCTTGAAATATTCATGGCCGGCATTGGAGGTGTTGGGCACATAGACATAGGCTACCCGGCCGTTGGTGGCCTCGGTGACCTTTTTAAGGTTACCCTCGACCCAGTCGCGGTTACGGAGGCTGCTCTCACTGGCCACCGGAACTACCCGGATGACCCGCGATCCCTTGTAATCGGGCGATTTGCCGATGGTAAGCTCGACTATCTTCCCGTCGGTATTCTCAAGCAGGCTGTGTATGTTTATGCCGGCGGTGAGATCATGACCGTTGATGGCAAGGATATAGTCTCCCTCATCAACATTGAGCCCCGGCTCTGTCAGCGGCGACCGCAGGTCAGGGGTCCAGTTGAGTCCGCCATAGATCTTCTGCAGCCTGTAGCGGTTGTTCTCAATTGAGAAGTCGGCTCCGAGCAGTCCGCCGCCCACCCTGGCCGGAGGATTGAGACGTTCGCCTCCGCCTACACGGTGGTGCCCTACGGCCAGTTCACTGCACATCCACTGTATCAGGCGGTTGAGATCGCTGCGGCAGGCCAGGTCAGCCAGGAAGGGCTCATACTTCATCTTCATCGCTTTCCAGTCAGCACCATGCATGCCCGGGTCATAGAAGTAGTCGCGGTTGAGCCGCCAGGCCTCATCGAAGATCTGTCTCCATTCAGCTGCGGGATCTATCCTGACCGAGACGGCTGAGATGTTGAGCGTTTCCTTTCCTGCCGCAGGCTTGCTGCCGGCTGCGGTGATGCCCCAGTTCATCCCTGAGCTGTAGAGCATTTTCTTGCCGTCAGCCGAGAGGAGATAGCTGTTGAGGTCCATCACCTCGCTCTCCTTCCTCTCCTTGAATGAGAATTTGAAGAGCTTGCCCCCGAATCCGCGTCCCTCGCCCCTGCTTATCCAGAGCAGGTCACCGTCGGCCGTCACTCCCAGCGAGGAGTAGTTGCCCGGCCTGACCGGGAAGCTGAGTATCCTGTCCTGCAGCCCGTCAGTGTCAATGGTGAACGGCCTGCCTTTCTCCCCGGGTGCGGGTGCTGCAGCCCCCGGTTTCTTCACATCTTTGCCGGCAGGCTGTGCAGGGGGCTGTGCGGCACTCTCCACCTTCTCCTCATCGCTCTCCCTGGCGAAGGGGGAGGCGATATCCTTGCGGAGGGTGACCAGGTAGAGGGAGCTGGTCATGCGCATATCCTGGTTGGAGAGGTCGAACCAGTTGATCACCGGTCCGGCATTGGTTGAAGCCAGGAAACAGATATGGCTGCCGGCACGGTCAAATACCGGGTCTGAGGCATCGCTGAGGCCGTCAGTAACCGGGAATGACTTCTGCTGATCGAGCGAGTAGAGCTTTACCACCCTGAAGAAGGTCTGCTCCATACGGGTATAGACGATCCACTTCGAGTCTGATGACCAGTCACCGAACATCTCCCTGAAGGCACCGACATAGTTGACCGCATCGGTATCGATGGTTCTGACGGCCCCGGTGGCAACATCAAGCAGCATCAGATTGCGGCCGTTATCGACGAAAGCGATCTTTTTGCCGTCAGGTGACCAGTGGGGGTATGCGTAGAATCCCGTTCCGCTGAGCTTGTAGTCCCTGGCCTGCCCCTTGTTGTCCTGCGGCATGATGCGCAGCACATATTCACCGGGCTCATCGGTGAAGAAGGCGATACTGCTGCCGTCAGGCGACCATGCAGGGAATTTGTCATGTGCCCCGGCCGACTGGGTGAGGTTTCTCGGGTCGCCCTTCTCTGCCGGGAGGGTGATTATCTCTCCGCGGTAGCCGAAGACGGCGCGGGCACCCGAGGGTGAGATACCCGAGCTGCGGATGTAGTTTGCCCCCTGTACATATCGCGGCCGCAGCTCAGGCAGGTCGGCAGCTATGCCGATGGTGAGCTTCTGCACCTTGCCGCTGCCGATATCATAGCGGTGCAGGTAGCCGGCCTGCTCGAAGAGGATGGCACCGTCACCGGCAGAGGCATCGAGCACCGGGAAGTCGTCATAGCTGGTCAGCTGGGTGATGGCACCATCGTTGACACTGTATGAGAAGAGGTTGAACTCGCCGTTGCGGTCACTCAGGAAGTAAACCCTGTCACCGGCCCACATCGGCCTGGCATCATTGCATCCCCCGGCCGGCTGCGGGATCACCGTCACCGAATGGTTGCCGAAGGAGTAGAGCCATATGCGGCTTATGCGGCCGCCACGGTAGTTTTTCCACTGCTGGTAGGCAGGCGGGATAGGTGTATAGGCCATACGGGTGCCGTCGGGCGACCAGGCTGCCATCCATGCATTGGGTATATCGAGCTTCTCAGGGTAGCCGCCATCGGTCGCCACGGTGAAGAGCTGGTAGTAGCGGGTGGTGAAGACCGAGCGCTGCGAGGCGAAGAGCACCCGTTTGCCGTCAGGGGTGAACCCCCTGACCAGATCCTCACCGGGGTGCCAGGTGAGACGGACCGGCACGCCACCCTGCGAGGGGATGACGAAGACATCGGTGTTGCCGTCATACTGTGCACTGAAGGCTATCAGGCTGCCGTCAGGCGAGAAGTAGGGATCAGACTTGACACCCAGGCCGGAGGTGAGCCTGCGCGGATGGGCACCATCAGGGTCAGCCACCCAGAGCTCCTCGGCATAGACAAAGGCGATCTGCCCGGCAGTGATGGCCGGCTGTGACAGCATGCGGGTATCAGTGGTGTTGATACCGCTCAGATCCCTGACCGCCAGAGAGAAGAGGGTTGCCAGGAAAAAACCAAGTAAGAGTCTTTGTTTCATATGGTTATTGTTTTATGAGCTTCACTGTGGAGTTGGCCTGTGCCTTGGGGGTGATGACCAGGTCATTGATACAGACATGGTCAGGCAGGCCGGCACAGAAGTGCACTACCCCGGCAACATCCCTGCCGGTGAGCGGCTCGAGGCCGCTGTAGACCGCCTTCGCACGGTCACTGTCGCCCTTGAAGCGTACCAGCGAGAACTCCGTCTCAACCAGGCCGGGAGCAATATTGGTCACCTTGATGCCATGGCTCAGCAGGTCGATGCGCATCGCCTTCGAGAGGGCATCAACGGCATGCTTGGTGGCACAGTAGACCGAGCCCTTCTCATAGACCTCCTTGCCGGCTATGGAGCCGATATTGAAGATGTGCCCAGAGCCGCGCGCAACCATCATCGGGGCAATGACCCGGGTGACCCAGAGCAGCCCCTTGATGTTGGTGTCGATCATACGCTCCCAGTCGTCGGTGTCGCCCTTGTCAATATGGTCCAGACCGACAGCCAGGCCGGCGTTGTTGATCAGGATATCTATCTGCCTCCACTCAGCGGGCAGCGAGCCCAGTATGCGCTCTACGGCGGCACGGTCACGCACGTCAAAGCAGAGCTCCTTCACCTCAATCCCATAAGTGGAGGTAAGACGGGAGGCGACCTCACTGAGCCTCTCACACCGGCGCCCGGTAATAATGAGCCTGTCGGAGGAGGCGGCGAAGGCCTCGGCAACAGCCTCGCCGATACCGGCTGTTGCACCGGTTACTAGTACGGTTCTGTTCATGATTTAAAGATTTCGAAAGAGTAAATGTAAGAATATATAGGGTATCTTTGCCGCCTGACGGAAAAATGATGCCTGAAAAAAGTGACCAGAACGATCGTCATGCCGCACGGGTCGAGAATATGTTCGACTCAATATCAAAGCATTATGATCTGCTTAACCGGCTGCTCTCGCTGGGTATTGACCGCCGCTGGCGCCGGCGTGCGATAAGGCTGGCCGGCAGGCATGTCGCCCCGCGGCTGGTACTCGATGTGGCAACCGGTACCGGCGACCTGGCCATCGACGCGCTGCGGCTCGGGCCGGAGAAGGTGACCGGCATCGACCTCAGCACACGAATGCTGGAGGAGGGGCAGCGTAAAATAGAACGCCGCCGGCTTGGCAACATGATTGAACTGAGAAGGGGCGATGCACTGGCAACGGGATTCGCAGACGGAACCTTTGACCTGGTGATGTCAGCATTCGGGGTGCGCAACTTTGCAGATACACTCGCCGGCCTCACCGAGATGTGCCGGGTGACCAGCCCCGGAGGAATGATAATGGTACTCGAATTCTCAAGACCGGGCTGGTTCCCCTTCAGGGAGATATACGGGTTCTATTTCCGGCGGCTGCTGCCGCTGATAGGACGACGGGTATCGGGTGATCCGGAGGCATACAGCTACCTGCCCGAGTCGGTGATGAAGTTCCCGGAAAATGAGGAGTTCCTGGCACTGCTGAAGGGTGCAGGCTATGTCAGGACGGGGCAGAAGAGGCTGACCGGCGGCATCGCCAGCATCTATACCGGATTCAGGGAAAAGGGACCTGAGGTACAATAAAACCCCTCTTTTCCGTTTTACATTGTAGTACCATCAGGAAGAGTGTATAAAAGAACGGCCATAACCATACTGCTCCTTCTGTTCGCCCTGGTATTGCCTGCCCAGAAGGCGAAGCCGAAGAATGATTCCAACTATGATGAACGGATCCTTCATTTCGGGTTCAGCATGGGTGTCAATGCCATGGACTTCATTGTGAAGGACCGGTTCCCCGATTCGGTCAACGCGGCGGTTGTTGCGGTCAAGCCCGGTATCAACATCCAGATCGTTACCGACTACAGGCCGGCGGCATACCTCGATATCAGGTTCCTTCCGGGGGTCTCCTTCGGCCAGAGGAACATCAACTTCTATGACGGCCGGCAGGGACCCGACAAGGGAAAGCTGATCTACACAACCCAGATAGAGTCATCATTCCTCGAGTTTCCGCTCTCACTGAAGGCCAAGGGGATGAGGCTCAACAACACCAGGCCCTACCTGATAGGCGGGGTCAACTTCAGGTATGACCTGGCCGGAAAGAAGGAGTTGGAGAATTCCCTCAATGATGACAAGGTCTATTTCAGGCTCAATAAATCAGATTTTTACTATGAGGTGGGTGCGGGCATTGATTTCTACCTGCCCTTTTTCAAGCTCACCGTTGAGGGGAAGATGTCGACCGGGCTGCGGAATGTACTCGACACCCGCCATGAGTCATCACCCATCTTCAACACCATCGAATCACTCAGGTCACAGATCTGGGTGCTCTCATTCCACTTTGAGTAACTGCAGGCAGCCGGCACCCTTCTCACGGAAGAGCTGCGCCAGGGTGGCGGAACCATCTTTTGCCAGTGGCGACCTTGTCAGGCTGCCGGCCCTTTCTCTTAGGAGAGCTGTACCCGGGGTGGCGGAACCCTGTTTTGCCAGTGGCGACCCTGTCAGGCTGCCGGCTCCTTTCTCCTGAAGAGGTTCACCCCGAGGATTCCAGCCAGCACCATCACCCCGCCGATGATATGCCATGAGTGAAGCTGCTCATGCAGGAAAAACACCCCGCCCAGCACCGAGAGCACCGGGCTGAAGTTGTTGAATATTGCCACCTGTGCGGCCGGGATAACGGCAAGGGCATTGTTGCCGAGAAATGAGGTGAGGAAGGTGGAGAGGACCCCCAGGTAGAGTATCGGCCAGAGGAAGCCGGGCTCCCTGAATACCGCAAAATAGCCCGACAGGGTGCCCGCCTTCAGGTGGATGGCCACCGCTGCCAGGTTGAATACCACGCAGGCGGTCACACTCATGAAGAGGGTGATGTCCATGGAGTTGTACTGCCTGTTGGCCTTCCTGCCGAGTATATAGTAGATGGCTATGGATATCACCGAGAGGAGTATGAACATATTTCCCTTCATGCTCTCGCGGGTAACGGTGTCGAAACCATTCCGGTACATTATGAAGATAACCCCCGACACTGACAGTATCACGAACAGGTTCTGCAGCAACGTATTCCGCTCTTTCAGGAAGATCAGTGCCAGTAGCACCGTTATCACCGGGGTGATGGCTGAGAGGATGCCTGCCTCTGAGGCGGTTGTGTATCGCAGCCCGATGGTCTGGAAGGTAAAGAGCATCAGCGGGTAGAAGAGCGACAGCGCCAGCAGCGGCCTTGCCCTTCGGAGGTCTATGTCAGGCTTCCGGCGGCGGATGAGCAGGTAGTAAAGCAGCAGGGCCGCGGTGGCTGCGGTGAACCGGTGGGCCAGCAGATCAAGGGTTGAGGCATGCCGCAGTGCCACCTTGACGAAGATGAATGAAAATCCGATGATCACGGTCATCAGGGTCAGCCCGATATAGGCACCCGTCTCACGCCTCTCTGCACTCATCTCTTCTCCCCAAGGCGGCGGCTGAACTCTGAGCAGACGATTGCTGCCGCCATGCTTACGTTGAGCGACTCCAGTCCCGGTGCCTGACCGCCTGCCGGACCGGGTACGGATATGCGGCAGGTGACATGGCTCAGCAGTGCCGGGGAGATCCCTTTCGACTCATTGCCGAAGAGTATCAGGCCGGAGTGACCGAGATCACTCTCATAGATGCTGCCGCTGCCTGCCACCGTACCCCAGACAGGCAGACCCGATGCCGCAGCGCCGGCCAATAACGGCTCCAGCGGCATATACCAGACCTTGACATACATGAATGCTCCCATGGTGGCCTGTATCACCTTCGGGTTCCAGGCGTCGACCGAGTCAGGCGAACAGATGATGTTCTCCATACCGAACCAGGCTGCTATGCGGATGATGGTACCGAGGTTGCCCGGATCCTGCATGCACTCGAGCACCGGGGTGAGCCGCCCGGAGAGGAGGGCACTGTCATAGGTTTCCTTCCTTATGGGTGCCACAGCCAGTACATTGTGTGGCGTCCTGAGGGAGCTGATCCGCCGCAGCAGGTCATAACTGACGGTGACCACCTCGTCGGCACCGGAGAGTACCGCCTCCTTCTCGCCATCAACCCACTCGGGCTTGGCGGCAATCAGCGCCACCCTGTTACCGGCCAGTATATACTCCCTGACCAGCTTGTCCCCCTCAATGACAAAAAGGGAGTTCTCCTCCCTCACCCTGCGCTTCTGCAGGGAGAGTATCAGTTTTACCTGGTTGCGGGTGATCGGTCTGACCATTCTTTATGCGATTGATAATAGCATCTATTGTGGTATATTTGCGTGCACTACACTTCCACGGGAAGGTGATTTACCAGAGCGCAAATATAAAAATTACCGCTGCCAAACTGCTTCTGGCTGCAATCATTATTTTGATTGCCTCAGGCTGCAATCCCACAAAATATGTTGCTGCCGGTGACTACCTCCTGAAGAGGAATGAGCTTGTCATTGAAGCCGGGGCCCAGCCTCTGCCGGAGACGGTCAGCAGGAGTGTGATCAGGCCCTACATCCGCCAGCAGCCCAACAAGAGGATTTTCGGTCTCAGGTTTCACCTGGGGCTATACAACCTTTCGAACATCCACAAGGAGAAGTGGCCTCACAACTGGTTGCGCCGTATCGGCGAGGAGCCGGTGATATTTGACGGACTGGCGGCAGAGCGGTCGGCCGGGCAGATACAGAGTTACCTGTGGTCAAAGGGCTTTTTCAATGCCGGGGTGAGCGACAGTGTCACCTACGATGGCCGGGAGGCGGTGGTGCAGTATGAGGTGAGGCCCGGCAAGCCATACCGCATAGCCGATGTGAAGTATGAGATACGCGACTCGGTGCTGCAGCCGCTGGTGATGCTCGACAGCGTCAACCGCACCTTCGGCAGGGGAATGATCTATGACGTGGAACTGCTGCAGAAAGAGAGGCAGCGGCTGGAACGGTTCATCCGCAATATAGGATTCTACACCTTCACTGCCGAGAACATCAGCTTCAGGGTTGACAGCTCGCTGATGAGCCACCAGGTGATAATCTACTATGTGGTCACCCCGGAGGAGACCATTGACCGGCAGGGCAGGAGGGTGACGCGCAACCACCGCATGTACCGGATCAGGGAGACTTATCTCTTCCCCGACTATGACCCCAAGGCGGCGCTCACCGATGCATCAGGCTGGCTCAGCACCCATGACACCACCTACTACAACGGCATCCACTTTGTCTCCGGCCCGGGGCGCCTCATTGTCAAGCCGGAGGTGCTGGCACAGTCGGTCTACAGCACGCCGGGCTCACTCTACAGCGTCACCAACGCCGAGCGTACACAACAGCACCTCTCTGACCTGAGAAATCACCGCCTGGTGAACGTCTCATTCACAGATGTGGCAGCGGTCACCGGCGAGAGAAGGGATGAGGGGACACTCGACTGCATCATACAGCTCACCCCGATGCAGAAGCAGTCGTTCACCGTGGAGCTGGAAGGGACGAACACCGGGGGCAACCTGGGAGGAGCACTGAACTTTATTTACCAGAACAAGAGCCTGCTGAGAGGGGCGGAGCTCTTCAGCATGAAGCTGAAGGGCGCCTACGAGACTCTCACCGAGGATGTCAGCGGCTTCAAGAATACACAGCAGTATGGTATCGAGGCCAGCCTGCGTATCCCGAAGTTCATGATACCATTCCCCGCAAAGGAGTCGTTTGTGAAGAACAAGGACCCGCGCACGGTACTGCAGGCAGGATACAACTACCAGAAGCTGCCGGTCTTTGCACGTTCGGTGGCAAACATCTCCATAGGCTACTCATGGAGCGGGAACAGGTACACCAGGTTCAACATGAGCCCTCTCTCATTCAACCTGGTCAGGCTGCACTACATCACCCCCGAGTACCAGGCAATGATAGATACCATGCCATATTTCGCCAACTCACTGCGTGACGTGAGGATCGTGGGAGGGAGGTATGACTTCGTGTTCAATAACCAGATGATCCAGAAGTCCAAAGATTTCTGGAACGTACGGCTTGGCTTCCATGTGGCGGGCAACCTGCTGAACGGCATCTACCATGCCGCCAGTGCCGGGGTTGCGCCTGACGGCTCATACCACCTCTTCCGGCAGCCCTTTGCGCAGTATGTCAAGGCTGAGGTGGATGCCGCATACAACTACCGCATCAGTGAGGCCAGCAGCGTTGCATACCGGTTCTTTGCAGGGGTGGGGTGGCCCTACGGCAACTCGGTGGTGATGCCCTTCGAGGAGCAGTACTTCGGGGGAGGGGCAAACGATATAAGGGCATGGATGGTCAGGACACTGGGCCCCGGCTCATACCGCCTGCCGAAAAGCACCTTCATAAACCAGACCGCCGATATGAAGCTGGAGGCAAACGTGGAGTACCGCTTCAAGCTCTTCTGGATACTGGAGGGGGCCACATTCATCGATGCAGGCAATATCTGGACCGTCAGGGAGGACAGTGACCGGCCGGGCAGCCGGTTCAGATTCGGGTCGTTCCTTGATGATATTGCCGTGGGGACAGGGTTCGGACTGCGGTTCGACTTCAAGTTCGTGCTGCTGCGTGCCGACTTCGGGCTGAAGCTGCGCGATCCGCAGCAGACCGACGGCTCGAAGTGGATCCCGGCAAGCCGGAATTTCGACAGGAAGAGAGATGTCACCATGGTCATCGGGATAGGGTACCCCTTCTAGCCGCCGGCCGGACAGCCGGATTTTTTGCTGTTCGTTTTCGCGTCCCATCTTGTTTTGTATCCTCTTTTTTTCTATCTTTCCCAATGTCTTGCTGCATGTTGTGATGAAATTTACCGGAAAGGCCATCAGCAGGCTTATCGGCTTTGACCGCCGTGAGCGGCGCGGCACCTTTGTGCTGGCTGTTATGGTGGTGATACTGCTGGTTGTCAGGGCTGCCGCGCTCAGGCCGGGGCGGCTGCCCGACCCGCTGCCGCCGCCTCCTGCACAGGCCGGCAGGCACACTGCCGGAGCTGCTGATGCTTCCGGCTCTGACAGGGTCCTGCCGGCACCCGGGCTGCTCTTCCCGTTCGACCCCAACACTGCTGCATACGATGACCTGGTGATGCTGGGGCTTACGGCGAGGCAGGCGCGTACGCTGGTGAACTACCGCAGCAGCGGAGCGCGGTTCAGGGGGCCGGGTGACCTGATGCGGGTCTATGGCATGGGTGAGGAGATGGCGGAGCGGCTGGCACCATATGTAACAGCAGGAGGGAGCTTCCCGGGAGGCGGCAGAGAGGTACGGGCTGAGGTGGTCCGCCGGGGCAGCCAGGGCGGGGCGGCAGGGAGTGAACTGAGTGCGGCGAAGGCCGATGCCACCGCCCCCGGCAGAACCCCGGCCGCAGGACCGCATACGACGGTTGACCTGAACCGCTGCAGCGCCGGAGAGCTGCTCGGGATGCCGGGCATAGGACCGGTGCTCTCGGAACGGATAGTGAAGTACCGCAGCCTGCTGGGCGGGTTTGTTGACAAGGGGCAGCTGAGAGAGGTGTACGGCCTCGACAGCGCCACGGCAGGCAGCCTGGCGGCACGCACCACCCTGACATTCGAGGCGGTGAGGCCGATAGTGCTGGAGAGTATAACATTCGGAGATCTGGCACGCCACCCCTACCTGGGGCATGAGACGGCACGCCGGATAACAACCTACAGGAGGCTGACAGGGAGGCCGGTGACCCTGGGCGGAATGGTGTCAGACGGGGCTCTGACACATGAGCAGGCGGTGCGCATAGCACCATACGTGAAGCCGCCACAGGATACCGTGGGAGAAGTGTATGAATTTATTTTATCAAAAGTTTTGAAATGATCTTCACAGATATTAATTTTGCGGCTCGATTAAAATCTAAAGTTCAAACATGATAATTGTACCGGTAAAAGAGGGCGAAAACATTGACAGGGCTCTGAAGAAATTCAAGAGGAAGTTTGAGAAGACGGGTGTTATCCGTGAGCTCAGGTCACGTCAGGCCTTTGTCAAACCTTCAGTCCGCAAGAGGGAAGAGAAGAAAAAGGCTATCTACGTTCAGAAGATGCAGCTAGAGGAGGAGTGATCCCTCCCGCTGCAGTGATTACCCTTTTCCGAACACTCAAAGGGTTCCTTTTATGGCCATAAAGGAATCATTTCTCCAGTATATCCGTGCCGAAAAGCGTTATTCGCGGCACACCGTCACCTCCTACAACAGAGATATTGACCAGTTTGAGGCCTGGCTTGCAGATACCCGGCCTGGCCTGGAGCTTGCCGCTGTCAGGCAGGGTGACCTGCGGGGCTGGATGGTCTCGCTGCTGGAGGGCGGATATTCGGCCAGCACGGTACACCGCAAGATGTCGGCTCTCAGGAGCCTCTTCAGATATATGCGCAGGCATGAGATGATAAGTGATGACCCGGTGAGCGGGCTGAAGCTGCCGGCCAGGCCAAAGAGGCTGCCGGTATTCGTTGCCGAGGAGGCGCTGGAGAAGCTGTTTGAAGAATTCCGTTTCGGAGATAATTTTTCGGGGATCCGTGACCGCACTCTCGTGGAATTTTTATATCTTACAGGCATGAGGAGGTCAGAGCTGATCAGCCTGCGGGATAGTGACATAGATCTCTCCGCCGGCCAGGTCAGGGTTATGGGAAAGCGCGAAAAGCAAAGGGTCATACCCCTGACACCGGGGTTTGTTAAATCATTGCAAAGATATCTCTCACTGCGTGACGAAAAGGGGTTCACGAGGGGGTGGTTCCTGGTAACTGACCGGGGGAACAAAATGTATGACAGGGCTGTTTATAACATTGTGAACAGATACCTCGCAATGGTGACCACGATAGAGAAGAAGAGCCCGCATGTGCTAAGGCACACGTTTGCCACCCACATGCTCAACCACGGCGCAGACCTGAACTCCATCAAGGAACTGCTGGGCCATGCCAGCCTCTCTGCCACCCAGGTCTATACCCATACCACGTTTGAGAAATTAAAGAAAATCTATAAACAGGCTCATCCAAGGGCCTAATCACTAACTTAATCAGAGGTACTGCCATGAACATTCAGATCCATTCACTCAGGTTCGATGCTGACAAGAAGCTGCTTGACTTTGTTACACAGAAGGTGAACAAGCTTCTTCAGATTAGTGACGATATTGTAAGTGCAGAGGTATTCCTCAGGCTTGACAAGGATGATGAGAGAGAGAACAAGATCACTGAGATCAGGGTAGAGTATCCGGGTGGGCCGCTTTTTGCCCGCAAGCAGAGTAAGACATTCGAGGAGTCGACCGACCTGGTCGTTACAGCCCTTAAAAGGCAGATATCCAGACAGAAGGGGAAGATGCGCGGGGAGTAGTCCCGGCGCATTAAAAAAACTTGCGATTATTTTGAGATTTGAATTATAAATTCCTACATTTGCAAACCGATTTTTGAGGGTAATCCGTTGAAAATCGGACGTTCTTTCAAATGCCGATGTAGCTCAGTTGGCCAGAGCAGCTGATTTGTAATCTGCAGGTCGGGGGTTCGAATCCCTTCATCGGCTCTTGAAAGAGTGGTAAATGTATGTCTTGGGAAAAAACTCTGCTTCAGGGGGGAGATACCAAAGCGGCCAACTGGGGCAGACTGTAAATCTGCTGGCAAATGCCTTCGTAGGTTCGAATCCTGCTCTCCCCACTTAAAACAGATTGTCTGTATACCTGGAAGGTTTTTTGGGAACATTACGGGCCTCTTTGGATGATATTAAGCGGGAGTAGCTCAGTTGGTAGAGCATTAGCCTTCCAAGCTAAGGGTCGCGGATTCGAACTCCGTCTCCCGCTCACTATGCCGATGTAGCTCAGGGGCAGAGCACTTCCTTGGTAAGGAAGGGGTCATGAGTTCAATTCTCATCATCGGCTCAAACGATTTTGGATGTAAATGTAAATTAATAAGCTTTTAGTTATGGCAAAAGAAAAATTTGACAGGTCGAAGCCACACGTAAATATCGGTACGATCGGTCACGTCGACCACGGCAAGACCACCCTGACGGCTGCTATTACGATGGTTCTCGCTAAGAAGGGTCTCTCAGAAGTAAGGGACTTTGATTCAATCGACAATGCTCCCGAAGAAAAGGAAAGGGGTATTACGATCAACACAGCGCACGTTGAGTACTCAACGGCGAACCGTCACTATGCACACGTTGACTGTCCGGGTCACGCTGACTATGTGAAGAACATGGTTACCGGTGCTGCCCAGATGGACGGTGCCATCATCGTTGTTGCCGCCACTGACGGCCCGATGCCCCAGACACGTGAACATATCCTTCTTGCACGCCAGGTGAACGTGCCGAGGATCGTCGTGTTCCTCAACAAGGTTGACCTTGTTGATGATGAGGAACTTATTGACCTCGTTGAGATGGAAGTACGTGATCTCCTCACATTCTACAAGTTTGACGGTGACAATGCTCCCGTTATCCGCGGTTCAGCTCTCGGTGCAATGAACCATGAGCCGAAGTGGGAAGACAAGGTTATGGAACTGATGGATGCAGTTGACTCATACATTCCCATTCCTCCGCGTGAGAACGAGAAGCCTTTCCTGATGCCTGTTGAAGACGTTTTCTCAATCACCGGCCGTGGTACAGTTGCTACCGGCCGTATCGAAACCGGTATGGTTCACACCGGCGACGAGCTTGAGATCGTCGGCCTTGGTTCAGAGAAGCGCAAGACTGTTTGTACCGGCGTTGAAATGTTCCGCAAGATCCTTGACCAGGGTGAAGCAGGTGACAACGTTGGTCTGCTCCTCCGCGGCGTTGACAAGAAAGAGATCAAGAGAGGTCATGTGCTTGCAAAACCGGGTTCAATAACACCCCATACCAGGTTCAAGGCAGAGGTCTACGTTCTCAAGAAAGAGGAAGGCGGTCGTCATACCCCGTTCCACAACAGCTACCGTCCGCAGTTCTATCTCCGTACCCTTGACATTACCGGCGAAATCAAGCTCCCGGAAGGCGTTGAGATGGTTATGCCCGGTGATAACGTGACAATCACTGTTGAGCTCATTTACCCGGTTGCAATCAACAAGGGTCTCCGTTTCGCAATTCGCGAAGGCGGCCGTACTGTTGGTGCAGGCGCAGTAGTTGAGATCCTCAACTAAGACCTTATATTATATAAGTAAAATGGTAACCGTGCGCACAGGTGTACGGTTACCATCTGAAATGTACACGGGTGTAGCTCAGTTGGTAGAGCACTGGTCTCCAAAACCAGGTGTCGGGAGTTCGAGTCTCTCCTCCCGTGCAAAATTGAAGTCTTATTATGAAGATAGGTACGTACTTTAAGGAATCATATAACGAACTCATGCACAAGGTGACATGGCCTTCATGGAGTGAACTCCAGGGCAGCGCCACACTTGTACTCATAACCTCTGTCATCCTTGCCATAGTAATATGGGGGATGGATTTCATTTTTGACAAGGCCATGGGTTTTGTATATGGTCTGTTATATTAAAATTCATAACGGTCACAGATGAGTGAAAACGTTAAGAAGTGGTATGTGCTCCGGGCTATAGGCGGCAAGGAGAAAAAGGTCAAGGAGTACCTTGACAATGAAATTGCACGCCGTAACCTGCAGGATTATATCTCGCAGGTGCTGATACCGATGGAGAAGGTTTACCAGATCCGTTCGGGCAAAAAGGTGAGCAAGGAGCGTACATTCTTCCCGGGATATGTCATCGTGGAGGCTGCACTCGTAGGTGAGGTGCCGCACATCCTCCGGAATATCCCCAACGTACTCGGATTCCTCGGCTCACAATCAGGAGAGCCCATACCAATGCGGAAGGCTGAAATCAACCGCATCCTTGGAAAAGTAGACGAACTGGCAGCCAGCGAGGAGGAACTCAATGTTCCGTTCGTGGTGGGCGAGACGGTAAAAGTAATAGACGGCCCGTTCAACAGCTTCACAGGAGTTATAGAAGAGGTCAATGAAGAGAAGCGGAAGCTCAAGGTGATGGTCAAAATCTTCGGACGAAAGACCCCGCTCGAGCTCAGCTTCATGCAGGTAGAGAAAGAAAGTTAAGGAATTAAGGAAATTGACAGCCGTGAATTATAATGCTTCCTTAAGCGGCCGTCATGCTCTCGCTATAAACAATGCAAATTTTTAATTATGGCAAAAGAAGTTGCTGGATTAATCAAATTACAGATTAAAGGCGGAGCAGCCAATCCATCTCCTCCCGTAGGGCCCGCACTGGGCTCGAGGGGTGTGAACATCATGGAGTTTTGCAAACAGTTCAATGCCCGTACCCAGGATAAGGCAGGGAAGCTGATACCGGTAATCATTACCGTATACAGCGACAAGACATTTGATTTTGTCACCAAAACCCCGCCCGTGGCAGTGCAGCTGATTGAGGCGACCAAGGCAAAGAAGGGCTCGGCTGAGCCCAACCGCAGCAGGGTAGCATCTGTCACCTGGAACCAGGTAAAGACTATTGCAGAGGATAAAATGCAGGATCTGAACTGCTTTACCCTCGAATCAGCCATGAAGATGGTGGCTGGTACGGCCAGAAGTATGGGAATCACCGTAACCGGTGCATTTCCCGGTAACAAATAAATCAGGAGAATTAAAATGGCTAAGCTTACCAAGAATCAGAAGTTTGCCCTCGAAAAGATCGAGCATGGCAGACTCTATACTTTGTCAGAAGCGGCTGCATTGGTAAAAGATATCACAACCACCAGGTTTGATGCATCGGTTGATATTGACGTCAGGCTGGGGATTGACCCGCGCAAATCGAACCAGATGGTGCGTGGCGTGGTCTCACTCCCTCACGGCACCGGCAAGGCGGTCAGGGTACTCGCCCTGGTCACCCCCGACAAGGAGGCCGAAGCAACTGAGGCAGGAGCTGATCACGTGGGGCTGGATGAGTGGATCGAAAAGATCCGCGGCGGATGGACCGACGTGGATGTGATTATCACAATGCCATCAGTGATGGGTAAGATAGGTCAGCTGGGACGAATCCTCGGCCCCCGCGGTCTGATGCCGAACCCCAAGAGCGGTACGGTGACTATGGAGGTGGGGAAGGCAGTCAAAGAGGTGAAACAGGGCAAGATCGACTTTAAAGTAGATAAAGCAGGTATTGTTCACGCCTCAATCGGTAAGGTCTCTTTCGAACCTCATAAAATCGTTGAGAACGCAAAGGAATTCCTCTTTATGATCAACAAACTCAAGCCGGCGGCAGCCAAGGGAACATACGTAAGAAGTGTTTTCCTGTCAAGCACCATGAGCCCCGGGCTGAAGGTTGATCCGAAGAGCATTGACCTGTAATTAATGCATTAAAGCAAGGAGATTATGAGAAGAGAAGAGAAAGCCGAAATAATCAACAGCCTGGCAGATACCCTCAAGGAGTACAGCCACTTCTACCTGACTGATACGGCAGAGCTCAATGCAGCTGATACAAGCGACCTGAGAAGGAAGTGCTTCGAAAACCAGATCAAACTGGTGGTGGTGAAGAATACCCTGCTCAAAAGAGCGCTTGAACAGGCGGGTGATGAGTACAGTGAACTCTTCAGTGTACTCAAGGGCTCAACCGCAGTAATGTTCTCGAATAACGGAAACACTCCCGCAAAAATGATAAAGGAGTTCCGTAAATCGCATCCGAAACCCCTGATAAAGGGAGCATACGTGGAATCATCGGTTTATGTGGGTGACAACCTGATAGAGACCCTCGCGGCCCTCAAGTCAAGAGAGGAACTCATAGCCGATATAGTACTGCTCCTGCAGTCGCCGGCAAAGAACCTGATTTCAGCGCTGCAGTCAGGAGGTTCAACAATTCATGGTGTTCTGGAAACACTGTCAAAGAAAGAGTAACAACACAGTTTATCACAACAAAAAATTTCCATAAACATGGCAGATCTTAAGAAATTTGCAGAAGAGTTGGTCAACTTAACCGTAAAAGAGGTTAATGAGCTTGCACAGATATTGAAGGATGAGTATGGCATTGAGCCGGCAGCAGCAGCAGTGGCCGTGGCAGCACCGGCAGCCGGCGGTGAAGCACCGGCAGCAGCCGAAAAAACCTCATTCGATGTCATACTGAAGAATGCAGGCGGCCAGAAGCTTCAGATAGTCAAGCTGGTAAAAGATATCACCGGACTTGGACTGAAAGAGGCAAAAGCAGTAGTTGATGCCGCTCCCGGACCCGTGAAAGAGGGCGTTACCAAGGAAGAGGCAGAGAATATCAAGAAAACATTGGAAGATTCAGGAGCTGAAGTTGAACTTAAATAGGTTATACCTGATCACCGGGTTTACAGGTTTAGTTCCGCCGTCAGGCGGAGCTAAGCCTTTTTGTCATTTTCCCCAAGTTCACTAAATCCTATCACAATGCCCCAGAAAAATATAGAACGAGTAAGTTTCTCATCCAAGAAAGATCACCTTGACTATCCTGACTTTCTTGAGATTCAGCTGAAGTCCTTTTCCGAATTCTTCCAGCTGGGGACCACCCCCGAGAACAGGAAAAGGGAGGGCCTCTACCAGGTCTTCATGGAGAACTTCCCCATCACTGATACCAGGAACAACTTCGTGCTCGAGTTCCTGGACTATTCCATTGACCCCCCGAGATATACCATTGACGAGTGCATCGAGAGGGGACTCACCTTCAGTGTCCCCCTGAAGGCCAAGCTGAAACTTTACTGTACTGACCCGGAGCACGAGGATTTTGATACGGTCATACAGGATGTCTACCTGGGTACAATACCCTACATGACAGAGAGGGGTACATTCGTTATAAACGGTGCAGAGAGGGTAGTGGTCTCACAGCTGCACCGGTCACCCGGCGTATTCTTCGGACAGAGCATACACGCCAACGGTACAAAGCTCTACTCGGCAAGGATCATCCCGTTCAAGGGATCATGGATAGAGTTTGCAACCGACATCAACAATGTGATGTATGCCTATATAGACCGGAAGAAGAAGCTGCCGGTAACAACACTGCTCAGGGCCATCGGCTTTGAGAGTGACAAGGATATTCTCGAGATCTTCAACCTCGCGGAGGAGCACAAGGTCTCAAAGGTAAATGTCAAGAAACTGGTGGGGCGCAAGCTGGCAGCAAGGGTGCTGCGCTCATGGGTAGAGGATTTTGTTGATGAGGATACCGGCGAAGTGGTCTCCATTGAACGGAACGAGGTGGTGCTCGACAGGGAGACGATCATTGAGAATGAGCATGTTGACCTGATAGTTGACTCAGGTGCCAAATCAATACTGCTTCACCGTGATGATGTCAGCCTCTCTGACTTCGCAATAATATACAATACACTGCAGAAAGACCCCTGCAACTCAGAGAAGGAGGCGGTTCTTTACATCTACAGGCAGCTGCGCAATGCCGAGCCGCCTGATGAGGCTACCGCACGTGACATAATCGAGAAGCTATTCTTCTCTGACAAGAGGTATGACCTGGGGGATGTGGGCCGTTTCCGCATCAACCGCAAGCTCAGCCTCGATATTGACATGAACATCCGTATCCTGACCCGTGAGGATATCATCGCCATCATCGCCTACCTGATCAGGCTGATCAACTCAAAGACCGATGTTGACGATATAGACCACCTCAGCAACAGGAGGGTGCGTACCGTTGGCGAGCAGCTCTCGGCACAGTTCAGCGTGGGGCTGGCACGTATGGCCCGCACAATACGCGAGCGAATGAACGTGAGAGACAATGAGGTCTTCACACCGGTTGACCTGATCAACTCAAAGACCCTCTCATCAGTCATCAACTCCTTCTTCGGCACCAACCAGTTGTCACAGTTCATGGATCAGACCAACCCGCTGGCTGAGATAACCCACAAAAGGCGTCTCTCGGCACTGGGGCCGGGCGGTCTGTCACGTGAGCGCGCAGGCTTTGAGGTACGTGACGTGCACTATACACATTACGGGCGCCTCTGCCCCATAGAGACTCCCGAGGGACCGAATATCGGTCTTATTTCTTCACTGTGTGTCTATGCACGCATCAATGAGCTCGGTTTCATTGAGACACCCTACCGTGATGTGGTTGACGGCAAGGTCAACCTGAACAATGAGGCTGTCAAATGGCTCACCGCCGAGGATGAGGAGCACCTTACCGTGGCGCAGGCCAACGCACCGCTGAATGATGACGGCACCTTCGAGAACCCGAGGGCAAAGTCGAGGGTGGGAGCCGACTACCCGTTTGAGGAGGTGACCAAGGTGCAGATGATGGACGTGGCACCAAACCAGATTGCATCGATAGCTGCATCACTGATACCCTTCCTCGAGCATGATGACGCCAACCGTGCGCTGATGGGCTCGAACATGATGCGCCAGGCAGTACCGCTGCTGAGGCCTGAATCACCCATCGTGGGAACCGGGCTGGAGGCACAGGTGATAAAGGATTCCAGGATACTTATCGTGGCTGAAGGAGACGGGGTTGTCGAATATGTTGATGCCAATGAGATCGTGATACGCTATGACCGTACCGATGAGGAGAAGTTTGTAAGCTTCGACGAGGATGTGAAGCGCTACAGGCTTCCCAAGTATCACAAAACCAACCAGAACACCACCATCAATCTCATTCCCATTGTCAGGAAGGGGGAGAAGGTGGTCAAGGGGCAGGTGCTGACCGAAGGGTACGGCACCAAGAACGGCGAGCTGGCTCTCGGCCGTAACCTGAAGGTGGCCTTCATGCCATGGAAGGGGCACAACTTTGAAGATGCCATTGTGATAAGTGAGAAGGTGGTGCAGGAGGATATCTTCACCTCAGTGCATATTGACGAGTACCTGCTCGAGGTGCGCGACACCAAGCGCGGAATGGAGGAGCTCACCTCAGACATTCCCAACGTCAGCGAGGAGGCTACCAGGAACCTCGACGAGAACGGACTGATACGTATCGGGGCACAGATACAGCCCGGTGATATACTGATAGGTAAGATCACCCCGAAGGGTGAGTCTGACCCCTCGCCCGAGGAGAAGCTGCTCAGGGCCATATTCGGCGATAAGGCCGGTGACGTGAAGGATGCATCACTCAAGGCAGGGCCCTCACTCGACGGAGTGGTGATTGACAAGAAGCTTTTCACCAGGGCTATCAAGGACCGTAAGGCAAAGAGCGCCGAGAAACCGCTCCTGGACAAGATAGATGCCGACTTCAACCGCGAGGCCGATGACCTGAAGGCAAGACTGGTAGACAAGCTCTTTATCATGGTGAACGGCAAGACCTCACAGGGCGTGAAGGATTACCTCAACGTCGATATCATACCCAAGGGAGCCAAGTTCACCCTGAAGCAGCTGCAGGAGATCGACTATCTCAATGTCAACCCGAATAAGTGGACCACCGACAAGAAGAAGAACGACAGCATCAAGCAGCTCCTTCACAACTATATCATCAAGTACAAGGAGATTGACGGAATCTACAAGCGCAAGAGGTATACCATCACAATAGGTGATGAGCTGCCGGCAGGCATCGTGAGGCTTGCAAAGGTTTACATTGCCAAGAAGCGCAAGATCAGGGTGGGCGACAAGATGGCCGGCCGCCACGGTAACAAGGGTATCGTGGCGAAGATCGTACGGCAGGAGGATATGCCCTTCCTGGCTGACGGCACAGCCGTTGACATCGTGCTCAACCCGCTGGGTGTGCCCTCCAGGATGAACCTGGGACAGATCTATGAGACGGTGCTGGGATGGGCAGGCAAGGAGCTGGATATGTACTTCTCAACCCCCATCTTCGACGGGGCCGAGCAGGATCAGATCAATGAGCTCACCGCAAAGGCAGGGCTGCCCCGCAACGGAACCACCTACCTCTATGACGGCGGTACCGGCGAACGGTTTGACCAGCCGGCAACGGTGGGGATGATCTATATGCTCAAGCTGGGGCATATGGTTGATGACAAGATGCATGCCCGCTCAATAGGGCCATACTCGCTCATCACCCAGCAACCCCTTGGCGGAAAGGCACAGTTCGGAGGCCAGCGCTTCGGCGAAATGGAGGTGTGGGCACTCGAAGCGTTCGGAGCTGCACATATACTGCAGGAGATACTTACCATCAAGTCTGATGACGTGATAGGAAGGGCAAAGGCCTATGAAGCAATTGTCAAGGGCGAACCGATGCCCCAGTCAGGAATACCCGAGTCGCTGAACGTGCTGCTGCATGAACTGCGCGGACTGGGACTGAGCATCAACCTTGAGTAATTAAGCCTGATAAACACTGAAAAAAGAGAAACAGAATATGTCATTCAGAAGGGATAACAAGCAAAAGACCAGTTACAACAAGATATCGCTGGGGCTGGCATCGCCGGAGGAGATACTCGACATGTCGAGCGGCGAGGTGCTGAAACCTGAGACAATCAACTACCGTACCTACAAGCCCGAACGTGACGGACTCTTCTGTGAGAGGATCTTCGGGCCGGTGAAGGATTACGAGTGCCACTGCGGGAAATACAAAAGGATACGTTACAAGGGAATCGTCTGTGACCGCTGCGGCGTGGAGGTGACCGAGAAGAAGGTGAGACGCGAGCGCATGGGGCATATCTCACTGGTGGTGCCGGTGGCACATATCTGGTACTTCAGGTCGCTGCCCAACAAGATAGGTTACCTGCTGGGGCTGCCCACCAAGAAACTTGACAGCATCATCTACTATGAGAGGTATGTTGTCATCAACCCGGGTATCAAGGCTGCCGACGGGGTCAACTACCTCGACTTCCTCTCTGAGGAGGAGTACATGGAGATCTACGAGTCGCTGCCCAAGGAGAACCAGTATCTTGATGATGACCATCCTGACAAGTTCGTGGCTGAGATGGGTGCCGAGGCTCTCTACAAGCTGCTGAGCAAGCTTGATCTCGATGAGCTGTCCTACTCGCTGCGTCACCGTGCCAACACCGAGACCTCGCAGCAGCGCAAGAGCGAGGCGCTGAAGCGGCTGCAGGTGGTTGAGGCATTCAGGGAGTCAAAGAATGTCAATCGTCCGGAGTGGATGATCATCAAGACGGTACCGGTGATACCGCCCGAGCTGAGGCCGCTGGTGCCGCTCGATGGCGGACGCTTTGCCACGAGTGACCTCAATGACCTCTACCGCAGGGTGATAATAAGGAATAACCGCCTCAAGAGGCTGATCGAGATAAAGGCACCCGAGGTGATCCTCCGCAATGAGAAGAGGATGCTGCAGGAGGCCGTGGACTCACTCTTTGACAACTCACGCAAGGCCAATGCGGTCAAGACCGATGCCAACCGGCCGCTTAAGTCGCTCTCAGACAGCCTGAAAGGCAAGCAGGGGCGCTTCCGCCAGAACCTGCTCGGAAAGAGGGTCGACTACTCGGCACGATCGGTGATCGTGGTTGGCCCGGAGCTGAAGCTGCATGAGACGGGAATACCCAAGGATATGGCGGCTGAGCTCTACAAGCCGTTCGTGATAAGGAAACTGATTGAGCGCGGCATAGTGAAGACGGTCAAGAGCGCCAAGAAGATTGTTGACCGCAAGGACCCGGTGGTGTGGGATATACTCGAGAACGTGCTCAAGGGGCATCCCGTGCTGCTGAACCGCGCACCGACACTCCACCGCCTGGGAATACAGGCATTCCAGCCCAAACTGATAGAGGGAAAGGCAATTCAGCTGCACCCGCTGGTATGTACAGCATTCAACGCTGACTTTGACGGTGACCAGATGGCAGTGCACCTGCCGCTGGGAAATGCCGCAATACTTGAGGCACAGATGCTCATGCTGGCATCACACAACATACTCAACCCGGCAAACGGAGCCCCCATCACCGTACCTTCACAGGATATGGTACTCGGGCTCTACTACATCACCAAGGCCCGCAGAAGTACCGATACCATCAAGGTCAAGGGCGAAGGGATGACATTCTATTCACCCGAAGAGGTGAACATTGCATACAATGAGGATAAGATAGACCTCCATGCCGTCATCAGGGTCAAGGTGAATGATGTTGTCGAGGGCAGGAGGGTGAAGCACATGATAGAGACCACCGTGGGACGTGTGATATTCAACGAATATGTTCCCGAAGAGGTCGGATTCATCAATGAGTCGCTCACCAAGAAGTCACTGCGTGATATTATCGGTACGGTACTCAAGAAAGCCGGTACCGCCAAGACAGCCGCCTTCCTCGATGCCATCAAGGACCTCGGATTCCTGATGGCTTTCAAGGGCGGACTCTCATTCAACCTCGACGATGTCATTATCCCGAAGGAGAAGGAAGATTTTGTGAGGGAGGGGTATGAGCAGGTTGAAGAGGTACTGGCGAACCATAACAATGGTTTCATCACCAACAACGAGCGGTACAACCAGATCATTGATATCTGGACCCATGTCAATGCCCGTCTCACCCAGAGCCTGATGAAGCAGCTCTCTGCCGACAAGCAGGGCTTCAACTCGGTCTATATGATGCTTGACTCCGGTGCCAGGGGCTCGAAGGAGCAGATACGCCAGCTCTCGGGTATGAGGGGCCTGATGGCCAAGCCGCAGAAGTCAAGCACCAGCGGGTCTGAGATTATCGAGAACCCGATACTCTCGAACTTCAAGGAGGGCCTCTCGGTGCTTGAGTACTTCATCTCGACCCACGGCGCACGCAAGGGTCTGGCTGACACCGCCCTCAAGACGGCTGACGCCGGATACCTGACACGCCGCCTTGTTGACGTATCACAGGATGTGATCATCACCGAGGTAGACTGCGGTACGCTGCGCGGACTGGTGGCAACGGCAATAAAGAAGAACGAGGAGGTGGTCGAGTCACTCAATGAACGAATTCTCGGGCGAACCACGGTACATGACATATTCAATCCGCTCACCGGTGAGCTGATCATCTCGGCTGGTGAGGAGATAACCGAGGAGGTGGCAGACATAATCGACCAGTCACCCATCGAGCAGGTGGAGATACGTTCGGTACTCACCTGCGAATCGAAGAAGGGTGTCTGTGCAAAGTGCTACGGACGAAACCTGGCCACCGGACGGATGGTACAGAAAGGAGAGGCGGTGGGAGTGATCGCTGCACAGAGTATCGGCGAGCCGGGGACACAGCTCACCCTGAGGACATTCCACGTGGGTGGTACCGCATCAAACATCACCACCGAGTCGAGTCTGGTGGCCAAGTATGCAGGTATAGCCCACCTTGAGGAGGTGAGAACCGTCCCGAAAAAGGATATCGAGAAGGGCATGATAGACATTGTCATCGGCCGGCTGGGTGAACTGCGCATCATTGACAAAACCACCGGCATAGCGCTGACGACACACAATATTCCATATGGAAGCAAGCTCTATGTCAAGCCCAACCAGGAGGTTGAGAAGGGCCAGCTGCTCTGCGAATGGGATCCCTACAATGCGGTGATCATTTCAGAGGTGACCGGAAAGGTGGCCTTTGACCACCTGATTGAAGGGGTGACCTACCGTGAGGAGTCGGATGAGCAGACCGGGTTCAGGGAGAAGGTGATCATCGAAAGCCGTGACAAGACCAAGAACCCGACAATAAAGATCATGTCTCCCGAGGGGGTCGAGATCAAGGCATACAACCTGCCGGTAGGGGCACACCTGGTTACCGATATCAACAAGCAGGTCGAGGCCGGCGACATTACGGTCAAGATACCGAGGGCCGTGGGTAAGTCAGGTGATATCACCGGCGGCCTGCCGCGCGTGACCGAGCTCTTCGAGGCACGTAACCCGTCGAACCCCGCCATCGTGACCGAGATTGACGGTGAGGTCAACTACGGGAAGATCAAGAGGGGGAACCGTGAGATAACCATCACCTCCAAGTCAGGCGAGATGAAGAAGTACCTGGTACCTCTCTCAAAACAGATACTGGTACAGGAGAATGACTATGTAAGGGCAGGAACGCCCCTATCTGACGGAGCCATCACTCCCGCAGACATACTGGCCATCAAGGGTCCGACAAAGGTCCAGGAGTATATTGTCAATGAGATCCAGGAGGTATACCGCCTCCAGGGCGTGAAGATCAATGACAAGCATTTCGAGACCATCGTCAGGCAGATGATGCGCAAGGTTGAGATCATCGATCCGGGAGACACCAAATTCCTTGAGCGGCAGGTGGTTGACAAGCTTGAGTTTATGGATGAGAATGACTGGGTCTATGGGAAGAAGGTTATTCTTGATCAGGGCGACAGCCAGACACTGAAGCCGGGCATGGTGGTCACTGCACGCAAGCTGAGAGATGAGAATTCATTGCTCAAGCGCCGTGACCTCAAACAGATCGATGCCAGGGATGCGGTGCCGGCAACCTCGCAGCAGGTGCTGCAGGGAATAACCCGCGCCGCACTGCAGACCAACAGCTTCTTCTCCGCAGCATCATTCCAGGAGACCACCAAGGTGCTCAATGAGGCAGCCATCCTTGGGAAGATAGACTTCCTTGAGGGACTGAAGGAGAATGTCATCGTAGGGCATCTCATCCCGGCAGGGACAGGCCTGAGAGAGTACAACAACATGATCGTCGGATCGCTCGATGACTATGAGGCGCTTGTACATGCAGGCCAGGGTAACAGTGAAGTGGAACAGGATTAAAGGAGTATCCGCATGTCAGACAGCAGGAACCAGATACAGTTCAATATCGACATCAGTGAAGATGTTGCAGAGGGTATCTACTCAAACCTGGCGATAATAACCCATTCGCCGGCCGAGTTCGTCATTGATTTCGTAAGGATAATGCCCGTTGCCGGCGCCTCAAGGGCGAAGGTCAAATCAAGGGTGATCCTTACACCTGAGCATGCCAAGCGGTTCGTGGCCGCACTGAGTGACAATATTGCCAAGTATGAGGCGGTGAACGGGCCCATACGCGAGGCACCGGGCTCGGGACCGGTGATGCCGGTGACTTTCGGCGGGCCAACGGCACAGGCATGAGAGGGAACAGCTTATAAGGAGAGCCGGCAGGTTTTGTGCCGGCTTTCTTTTTGCAGAGACCGAAAATAAACCGTAATTTGCACTGCGATAAAAGGCTTCTCATTATGAAAAGAACAAGAGCTGCAGCCACCATGACGCTGGGAGTGATTCTTGCCGCAATGATCATGCTGGCAGCCGGCTGCAAGAAGCAACCCAAGTGCGGGTGCAACGGCGATGCCCTTGACACCCTGCGGATGATGCATGTCAACATCAGCTATGATGCCATCAATAAAACTGCACGATTTACGGTCATAGGTGATCCCTATGGCTACTACCATTTCTGCAATCCTTCGGAGTGGATGAGCGTACTGTCGAAGTTCGAGCAGGGTGAGGAGGTGCTGGTCAGCGGCCCCTATTTCTGGGAATGCAACTTCATGATGCAGAACAGCAACTCACCCTACTACAGCTACTGGCGGATCTACCAGGTACATGTGACAGACCTCTCTGCCTATGAGTATGGCAAGTAGTCTCCCGCTTTGAGACAGTGGCTCTGCGGTAACCATGGCTGCCTACAACATATCCCTTATCGGTGCCGGCAATGTGGCTGCGTCGCTTGCCGCAGGCCTATCTGCCGCCGGCCACCGCATCCTCACCGTCGCTTCCCGCACTGGTCTCTCTGCCAGGGAGCTCGCCGGCAGGGTCAATGCATCCTTCCGCAGTGACCTGACCATACCCGGTGAGTGTGACCTGGTAATCATCAGCGTCACTGACAGTGCCGTGGCCGAGGTGGCTGCCTCACTACACCTGCCATCACGTACCGTGGTGGTACATACCGCCGGCAGCGTTACCCTGGCGGCGCTGGGGCGCTCATCACGGGCAGGAGTGCTCTACCCGCTGCAGACCTTCTCCAGGGAATATCCGCCTGACCTGGGAAAAGTGCCCTTCTTCATCGAGGCAACCGACAGCAAGACCCTGCAAATGCTGAGAGAGACGGCTGAGAGCATAGGGGCAGGTGCATGGGAGTGCGGCTCGGAACAGCGCAGAAAGCTACATGTGGCAGCAGTCTTTACCAATAACTTCTCAAACTTCATGATGACCCTTGGAGAGACACTGGCCCGGGAGACGGGATACGACCCGGAGGTGATGAGACCACTGATGGAGGAGACAATCAGAAAGGCATTGCGCACCGGACCAGAGACGGCACAGACCGGCCCCGCCCGGAGAGATGACAGAGGTACCATAAAAAGTCATATTGAATTGTTATCTTTCTCACCTCAATACCAGGAACTCTACCGGATGATCTCCGAAATGATCACCGGCCATTACAAGAAACAGGGAAGATGATCAACTTCAAGGAAAAGCTCCGCGGCGTCAAGGCATTTGTTTTTGATATTGACGGAGTCCTGTCGGCGCAGACCATAGCGCTCTCTTACAGCGGAATTCCGTTGCGTACCGTCAACCTCAGGGATGGCTATGCCCTTCAGCTGGCAGTGAAAAAGGGGTACTATGTGGCAGTGATCTCAGGATCAAACTCCAAAGAGTATATCAGACGCCTAAGGAGCCTGGGGGTGAATGATATCTATCTCAACGCGCGCACCAAGACAGAAAGCATGAATCATCTCCTTGAGAAATGGGGTATCGATCCCGGGGCAATACTCTACATGGGTGATGACATACCTGACTATGAGGTGATGAAGATGATAGGGCTGCCGGCCTGCCCGGCTGATGCCGACAGCGAGATCAAACAGATATCGGCATACATATCAGACAAGAAGGGCGGAGAGGGATGTGTGCGCGATGTGATCGAACAGACTCTCAGGCTGCATAAAAACTGGATGGATCATGAAGCTTATTCGTGGTGAAAGGCTGAAAGACCTGCTTAACCTGGTGAGGCTCCCCAACCTGCTTATCGTGGCAATGACCATGATGCTGATGCGCTATGCCGTCATCGGCCCGCTGCTCGGCTCAATGCCGGTGATCATGGCCTCTGACCCCGGTGAGACCACCGTCATGACACTGCAGCTCGGATGGATCGACTTTGTCATACTGGTCATATCCGTCTGCCTGATAACCGCCGGGGGATATGTTATAAATGACTACTTTGACATACGCGCCGACCTTATCAACAAGGGGAGGATCATTGTCGGAAACACCGTCACCAGGCGTACTGCAATGATGTATCACAATATCCTCAATGTGCTGGGGGTGCTGGGGGGTGTATGGATCTCTGCACGTATAGGCCTTGTATGGCTGGGTATTATTTTCCTGCTGACGTCGGGGCTGCTCTACTTCTATTCAGCCGTATACAAGCGGCAGCTGCTGGTAGGCAATCTCATAGTGGCACTGCTGGTGGCCATGGTGCCATTGCTGGTGGTGATCTATGATGCTGCACCCGTCAATGCATACTACTCGGCAGAGGCGATCAGCTACCCCGGGGTGGGCATACTCTTCTGGTGGGTGGGCGGATTTGCGCTGTTTGCCTTTATGACAACCCTGATCCGCGAGATAATAAAGGATATGGAGGATTGTGAGGGTGACCGGGAGACCGGGCGGAGAACCCTTCCGGTGGTTACCGGGCTGCTGGTATGCCGGGTGACAGTTACCCTGCTGGCCGCTGTAACCATCGCACTGCTCTACCTGGTGTGGCACAGGTACCTGAGTGACCTGGTAACGCTCATCTATATATCCGTTCTGCTGGTTATACCACTTGTGGCGGCCATTGCAAGGGCACTGACCGGAAAGGAGAAGAACCATCTCCACCTGGCCTCCGGCCTGATGAAGCTGGTCATGCTGGCAGGCATACTCTATTCGCTGGTAGCCGGAGCGATCATCTCTTCCGGAAAAATATCGTGGCATGTTTTCTGACCGGCTGCTTGACTATGACCTTATACTTGCGTCAGGGTCGCTCAGGCGCCTGCAGCTGATGGAGGAGGCCGGGTTCCGTTTCCGGGTGGCTGCGCTCAGCTATAATGAGAGTCATCCCGCCGGCATGGATCCGCACACCATAGCCGCATTCATCGCCTCCGGCAAGTCAGATGCATGGAGTGAGCCGCTCCTTCCGAGGCAGGTGCTGATAACGGCTGACACCACCGTGCTGCTTGATGGAGAGCTGCTCGGCAAGCCCGATGGTGCAGCGGAGGCGGAGAGCTTCCTCAGGCAGCTCTCGGGAAGGAGCCATGAGGTGATCACTGCCGTATGCCTCAGAGACAGCAGCAGAAAGCATCTCTTCCAGGTATCCACCGCCGTCACCTTCCGTGAGCTGACCGACGAGGAGATCAGCTACTACGTCAGCCACTACCGGCCTTTCGACAAGGCCGGCGCGTACGGCATCCAGGAGTGGATAGGGGTGAGGGGGATAACCCGTATCGAAGGGTCATACCACAACGTGATGGGCCTGCCGGTGAGCAGGCTCTGCACCGAGCTGATGATGTTTACAGATAACCAAACCAACACGATATGAAAAAACTGATTGTAATCATCCTGCTCATGCTGGCAATTGCCGCACCACGAGCACTGGCAGATGAGGGAATGTGGATCCCGCTGCTGATCGAGAAGTACAATATCCGTCTTATGCAGGAGAACGGATTCAGGCTCACTGCCGAAGATATCTACAGTATCAACCGCGCCTCCATGAAGGATGCCGTGGTACTCTTCGGCGGCGGCTGCACAGGAGAGTTCATCTCTGACAAGGGGCTGCTGATCACAAACCATCACTGCGGCTACGGCTACATACAGAATCACTCGACCCTGGAGCATGACTACCTGACCAACGGTTTCTGGGCACGGTCGGCCGATGAGGAGCTGGCCAACCCCGGCCTCTCGGTGACCATTCTCAAATATATGGAGGATGTCACTGACCGTGTCTTTGAAGGGGTGACCGATGATATGGACAAGGCCAGGCGCGATGCTGTGATAAATGCCAATATCACTGCCATCACTGCAGAGGCGGTGAAGGGTAACCACTACCAGGCATCGGTACGGCCATTCTTCCTCGGGAACCAGTACTTCCTGATCGTCAATGAGACCTTCCGCGATGTGAGGCTGGTGGGCGCCCCTCCGCAGTCGATAGGCAAGTTCGGCGGCGATACCGACAACTGGGTATGGCCCAGGCATACCGGCGACTTCTCACTCTTCAGGGTCTATGCAGGCAAGGATAACAAGCCTGCAGCATGGTCTGAAGATAACGTGCCATACAAACCGGCCTATCACTTCCCCATCTCGATCGCGGGAATCAGGGAGGGCGACTTCACCATGGTATTCGGATACCCTGGCAGGACACAGGAATATGCCCCCTCGTACCATATAACCATGCTCAAGGATGTGATCTACCCGAAGCAGGTTGAACTGCGGGGCAAAAAGATCGCCATCATGGAGGCTGAAATGGCAAAGGACCAGCTCGTCAGGCTCAAGTACTCGGGCAAGTCGTTCGGGCTGGCCAACGGCTGGAAGAAGTCGATTGGTGAGATTCAGAGTCTTGACAAGACAAACGGTGTTGGCCGGAAGGTGGCCTTCGAGAAGGAGTTCACCGAATGGGTCAAGGCTGACCCGGCGCGTATCGCAAAGTATGGCTCCATACTTGATGAGTACCGCGAGATCTATTCAACCTACACCCACAACACACTGATAAACACCTATACAAGTGAGGTGTTCGGTACTGCCGGTGTCGAGCCCGCTACCCTGGCAGGCTCATTCCGCAGGGCGGTTGAGATGGCCGGCAAGAAAGATCAGAACCTTGAGAAGGAGCTGAAGCGGCTTGAGGGAATGGCAGAAAGCTTTTTTCATAACTATGACCGTAACGTGTCGGAGCAGCTCTTTGTGGCGGTGATGGAGCTTTACGGAAAGAATATTGAGCCTGAATGGCAGACCCCGGCCTACAAGGCCATGGCTGCATCATGCCGCGGCGACTTCGCATCGGTGGCAGGAAAGCTGTTCGACCAGTCGCCCTTTACCGACCTTACCAGGACGAAGGCGCTGATAGCAAGGTTTGATCCGAAAAAGGTGGTGAAAGACCCGTTCTATCAGCTGGCACTGTCATCGTCAGAGCTGATCGACACCCGCATCAGGGGTGAGCTGAGAGATGCCAACGAGCGGCTGAATGAGCTGAACAGGATCTATATGGCTGCCCAGATGGAGATGGGTGGTGACAGGATCTTCTATCCCGATGCCAACTCAACCCTCAGGCTCGCCTACGGGAAGGTGATGGGGTATGAGTCGCGCGATGCAGTGTACTACAGGTACCAGACCACTCTCACCGGAGTGATGGAGAAGGACAACCCCGAGATCTATGACTATGACGTGCCAGCCAGGCTGAGGGAGCTCTATGAGAAGAAGGATTTCGGCAGGTATGCAGTAGATGGCGATATCCCGGTATGCTTCATAGCCAACAACCACACCACCGGCGGGAACTCGGGCAGCCCGGTGCTGAATGCCGATGGCCACCTGATAGGGGTCAACTTCGACCGTGCATGGGAGGGAGTGGCATCAGACATCGTCTTCAACCAGAAGCAGAGCCGGAATATCAGCCTCGACATACGGTATGCACTCTTCCTGATAGATAAGTTTGCCGGTGCCGGTTACCTCCTCGATGAGATGACGATTGTTGAATAATAGTGTGGCCAGGCCTTTCTCCCTGCTGAGGGGAAGGAACCCGGCCAGGTCCTCCTCCCTGGTGATACGAAGGAGTGCGGACAGGCTCTCCTCCCTGATGAGGCGACGGAGCCGGGGCCTGGCTGTGATCAGTATGAAAGGGTGAGGGTGACTCAGAGGGTCACCCTCACTTCCTGTACAGGGCTCAACCGTGGGAACCATAAGAAAAAAGCCGCCCCGCACAGGGTGTGAGGCGGCCTCTTCATGGTGCAGTGCGGCATGGAACCCATGCCCTGCAGAAACTAGTTGAGCATGATTTTCATATCCTCATCAACGGTGCCGATACCGCCAATGCCGAACTTCTCGATAAGCACCTTTGCAACGTTAGGCGACATAAATGCCGGGAGTGTCGGGCCGAGGTGGATATTCTTCACTCCGAGGTAGAGAAGCGCCAGCAATACGATGACCGCCTTCTGCTCATACCATGCGATGTTGTATGCTATCGGCAGCTCATTGATATCATTCTTGCCGAAGATCTCCTTGAGCTTGAGCGCTATGACTGCCAGTGAGTAGGAGTCGTTGCACTGCCCGGCGTCGAGCACGCGCGGGATGCCGTTGATATCGCCCAGCCCGAGCTTGTTGTAGCGGTACTTGGCGCAGCCGGCGGTGAGTATCACGGTATCCTGCGGCAGCTTCCGGGCAAACTCGCTGTAGTAGTCGCGGCTCTTCATGCGGCCGTCGCAGCCGCCCATCACAAAGAACTTGCGGATGGCGCCGCTCTTCACCGCATCAACCACCTTGTCGGCCAGCTGAACCACCTGGTTGTGTGCAAAGCCCCCGATAATGCTGCCCTCCTCAATGGCCACCGGCGGAGCACATCTCTTTGCATGCTCGATGATGGCTGAGAAATCCTTCTCCTTGCCGGGCTCCCTGTCAGGGATGTGCGGACAGCCGGGATAGCCTGATGAACCGGTGGTGTAGACGCGGTCACGGTAGCTGTCGCGCAGCGGAACAATACAGTTGGTGGTAAATAGGATCGGGCCGTTGAAGGGCTCGAACTCGGTGGTCTGCTTCCACCATGAGTTGCCATAGTTGCCTACGAAGTGCGGATACTTCTTGAATGCCGGATAGTAGTTGGCGGGAAGCATCTCACCATGGGTGTAGACATCAACACCGGTACCCTCGGTCTGGCGGAGCAGCTCCTCCATATCCCTGAGGTCATGACCGCTGATCAGTATCCCGGGGTTATTGCGGACACCGATGTTCACCTCGGTGATCTCGGGATTGCCATAGGTGCTGGTATTGGCCTTGTCAAGCAGCGCCATCACCTCAACACCGTGCTTGCCGGTCTCGAGAACGAGAGCAACCAGTTCATCAGCGGTCAGTGAGTCGTTGGTGGTGGCGGCCAGAGCCCGCTGGATGAATGCATCAACGCTGTCACTGTGGTAACCCAGGTTGCCGGCATGCTCGGCATAGGCTGCCATACCCTTGAGACCATAGGTGGTCAGCTCACGCAGTGAGCGCACATCCTCATTCTCTGTGGCAAGGACGCCGACGCTCTCAGCTTTGGCATCCAGCTCGGCATCGCTGCCGGGCTTCCAGGTAACACTCTCATGAAGACCGGCGGGGATGGTGATGCCGTGTGACCTCATCTCATCAGCCAGCTTGTCTCTCAGGGCAATGGCCTCATGTATCCTCGCAATGATCTTCTCATTGTCGAAGTTGGCGTTGGTGATGGTGGTGAAGAGGGCCTCCTGCACAAAGCGGTCAACCCTGGCATTGGAATAATGATTCTCGCGTGCAATGGTGCCGAGGATGGCAATACCCTTGGTCACCCAGATCAGAAGGTCCTGCATGCGCGCAACGGTATCTACCTTGCCGCATACACCCTTGACCGTACAACCGGTTCCTTTTGCCGTCTCCTGGCACTGATAACAAAACATGCTCATTTCTGTCTCTTTTTAATGATTAATATTTAAGGTTCGTTGATTCATCTACATCCACTCCTCGCTGAGCACCTCTCCACCGATGCTCACGATGATGCCTTTCACCGGCACCTTCCTCGAGGCTTTTGCCTGTGCCGCGCGGATAAGCTGCATCAGTCCGCCGCAGCAGGGCACCTCCATCATCACCGCCGTGATGGTATTGATTTTGGCAGTGTCTATCATTATGGTCAGCTTCTCAATGTAGCTCTCCAGCCCGTGATCAAGCTTGGGGCAGGCTATTGCAAGCGCTTTGCCCTTCATGAAGCGGTTGTGGAACGAGCCCACCGAGAAGGCTGCACAGTCAGCGGCCAGCAGCAGGTCGGCACCACGGTAGGCCGGCGCGTTGGGGTTGACCAGGTGCATCTGTACAGGCCAGTGGGTCAGCTGTGACGGCGCCTCGGCAACCGTGCCTGCCATGACCGGCGATGGAGAGAGGATACGCTCGGCGCTGCCCGGGCAGCTGCCTCCGGCATGAGGGCCGGCTGCAAAGGGCTGCGGCTGACCAACGCCGGCTGCAAAGGGCTGCGGCTGACCACCTGCTGCTGCAAAGGGCTGCGGCCGCCCGGCCTCTGCCCCGCGGTGCCGGCTGCCGGCGCCGGCAGCAGCCTCCTGCCGCTTCCTGCCGTTGACCGCCTCAAGTACATCAGCCAGCGAAAAGGGCAGCTCCTTCTCGTGTACCTCAAGCCATGTGACGGCCTCCTCAAGGTAACCATACTCATGGTGGTCTTTCAGATGCTTAAGGTGAGCGATCACCGTGTTGGCACCCTTCCCGGCCATATCGCTGATGACAGCTATCTCATCATAGGGTTCGGCCTCACGACGCTCAACGGTGATGGCCCCTTCAGGGCAATAGCCTATGCAGGCACCCAGACCATCACACAGCAGCTCCGATACGAGCCTGGCCTTGCCATCAATGATCTGCAGGGCCCCCTCATGACAGTTCGGGATACAGATCCCGCAACCGTTGCACTTCTCCTCATCTATCTTTATTATATCCCTAAGCATAGCTCATTCCGGTTTTGGAGGCAAAAGTATCCCGTTATTCTCTCATAAAATGTAACATATGTTACAAAACTCAAAATATATTTATCTTTGACGAAAAAGCGATGCATTTTACCATACTGAAAGATTCGGGGCTCTTTCGTGGGCTGAGCGGGTCTGAGATTGACAAGCTCATTGAATCAGTTAATTACCGGTTACGGTTCTATCATGCAGGCTCGGTCATTGCGCTGGCGGGGGAGGAGATCTCGGCGCTGATGATTGTTCTCTCGGGCAGCCTCAGGGGGGAGATGTCTGATCTCTCGGGGCGTACCATCAAGATTGAGGACATCGAGCCGCCTAATGCACTGGCCGCTGCCGTCCTTTTCGGCCGTGAGGCCAGGTATCCGGTAAACGTTATTGCCAATGCCGATTCAGAGGTTCTGATCATCAACAAGGAGGATTACTTCGGCATGATGACAGCCGACAGGCGTATCCTCTCGGGCTACCTGGCACTGGTCTGCACCAAGGCTCAGTTCCTGACGGCGCGTCTGCGGTTCCATTCGTTCCACACCATCAAGGAGAAGCTTACCTACTATCTGCTCTCGCTGCCCGGTGCTCCATCGGGGCGGGTGGTGCTTGACCGCACACATGAGGAGCTGGCCGGGCTGTTCGGCGTCACCAGGCCCTCACTCTCGAGGGCCATCGGCGAGATGGTTGATGAGGAAGCCATCGCGGTTGACCGGCGGGAGATAAGGCTGATCAACCTCAGGCGGTTTACCGGGTTTGCCGGCAGGTATGCAGGGTAAGGGCTGAGTGTTATGCTGCCGGTGCTGTTCAAGGCCGGCCGTGGCGGGGGCACTGTGTCATTTCCGCCTCTTGATGATCAGGGAGACATGATGCCGTCACCCTGTCATCTTCCTGCCGGCCCTGTTGAGGCCCTCAGGCCGATGCTGCGTGCACGGTCATTTCGGGGCAGGGTGACCGTGAAACAGCTGCCCAATCCTACTTCGCTCTCGACAGTGATGCTTCCGTTGCTGAGAGTGACCAGCTCATGCACCAGCCTCAGTCCAATACCGGTACCCTTCTCAGAATCAGTGCCGGGGGTAGTCTCAATATCATCACCCTTGAAGAGCCGCTCCAGCCGGTCAGGAGGAATACCCACACCATTGTCGCACACCCTGATGGCGACCCACTCATCCGCCTCCTCCTTCTCCCGCAGGTGTATGGTAACCCTTCCGCCGTGCCTGGTATACTTGATGGCGTTGCTAAGCAGGTTGCGTATCACGATATCCATCAGGTCACGGTCAAACCAGCCCCTGGTCTGGCCCACCTGTGTAAAATTGACTGTGACATTCTTCCTGCCGGCGCTCTCCTTCAGGATGTTTATATTCAGCAGTATTATCTCTGCCAGGTCATTCTCGGCCGGGGCATACCTGATCATATCCTCCTGCTCCCTTCCCCACACCAGCATGTTCTCTATCAGGCTGATAAGCTGCTGTGCATACTCTATGCCCGAGTCGGCCAGGGTGATCTGATTCTCGCGCGACTCCTCCTCTTTCAGCAGGTGAAGTGAGTAAAGTATGCTCACCACCGGGCTGCGGAGGTCGTGTGAGATGACAGAGAAGATCTTGTTCTTGAGGCTGATGGTGTCTGACAGCTTCTTGTTCTGCCGCGCTATCTGCCTGTTTCGGGCATTGATCTCATCAGTTCTCTCCTGCAGCTCCCTGGTACGCTCATCCACCCTGCTCTCGAGGCTGCGGTTGAGCTCCTCCAGCTCTCTGGCCAGCCGCTCCCGTTCAAGGCCGCGCTGCACCCACCCGTGTATGAGTACCGTAGCCTGAATGAGCACGAAGATCAGCATCAGGAAGGAGAGGATGTACTGGTGACGGGTCTCCTCGAGGGCGTTTGAGAGCAGTATGTCATAGACCAGGCCGGCACCGATGGCCAGGAAACCGGTGAGGTAGAGCATATCGGTCACGTTCCCTTTCAGGGCACCCCTGAGGCTCATGGTGAAGGCGTAGAGAAGGGCTGTCACCGCCACCGCCTGGATAACCAGAACCGACCAGGCGAAGATATGGACCGGAAGCAGCAGCACTGCAGCGACGCCGAAGACAAACAGCACATCAACAGCCAGCGAGAAGCGCCTGAACCACCTGGTGGGGTAGATCAGGTTGGCCAGCCATGAACCCGAGGTGATCATTATGAAAAGAATCAGATATTCGCCCCTGATGATCCAGAACCAGTCTTTCGGGTTGATGATGGTTATCAGGTAAGGGGCAGAGAGGAAGGGACGGAGCGCCAGGCTGAGTGTCAGCAGCGCGAACATCAGCAGCTTCAGGTTGCGCGTGTCAAAGAGGAAGACTATGAAGAAGAAGAGGAAGAATGCGAAGAGTATTCCTGCTACTGCTATGCTCAAGAACCACTGGTTGGTGAAATTGGTCTGGATCAGAAAGAATGTACCGATTTTCATCGGCATCCAGAATCCGCCCCGCCGGTGCTCCCAGTTTGATACCCTGACCAGCACCTCCAGGGTGTCACTCTGTGGCAGATAGCTGATGAACTGGGGATAGTATGCCGGGACTGATGCTGCTTTGCTGCGTGCCGGGGTACCGTTCCGGGCCAGGGTCACACCATTGATGGTCAGCTCATATGAGGTGTCAAAGACCGGCATGGCAAACCCCATCCGGTCACGGTAGCCTGAAGGCAGCAGTACTATAGCCCGATAGGTACCATAGCCGAAGCGATGAAGCCTGTGCCCATCCACGGTATAGTTATTCCAGAAACCGGGTACTTTCGCCCAGCAGTCAGGGGTGAGCGTATCGGACGGGCCGCTTCTGCTGCCATAGAGGAATGTGCCGGAATAGAACTCCCACTCGCCGTTCATACGTACGCTGAACGCATCACCCTGCTCCAGTGCCCTCAGATCGAGCACTCCCTTCTCTACCCTTGCCGTGATGCCTGAGGCCTCTGCAGTGAGGATAAGAAGGAGCGGCAGGAAGAACAGAAGAGCTCTGCCCGGCACACTCATCCTGGCTGACATATACTATCTCTTCAGCAGTCCGCGGTTCTCAAGCAGCGCCTCCACGCCCGGCTCACGGCCACGGAAGGCAATCCACATGTCTAGCTCATCACGTGATCCCTTGCGAGCGAGGATCTCCTTCTCGAACCTTGAGGCAACCTCCTTGTTGAAGATGTCTCCGGTCTCCTTGAAGGCCTTGAAGGCGTCTGAGTCAAGCACCTCACACCAGAGGTAGCTGTAGTATCCGGCTGAGTAACCGCCGATTATGTGGTTGAAGTAGGTTGACCTGTAACGGGGGATGATCTCGCTGATCAGCCCGTACTTGTCCATCGCCTTTTTCTCGAACTCTCCGACGTTGATCTCCACCGGCTCGGTAAGTGAATGGAACTCCATGTCGAGCAGTGCTGCAGCAAGGAACTCCACGGTGACGAAACCGGTATTGAATGACCCGGCCTTCTCGATCTTTGCGATCAGCTCATCGGGGATCACCTCGCCGGTCTTGTAATGCTTCGCATAGACCTTCAGCACCTCAGGCTCGAGCACCCAGTGCTCCATGATCTGCGACGGCAGCTCGACAAAGTCGCGTGAAACGCCGCTGCTGTACTCGGTGTTTGACAGCAGGCTGTGCAGTGCATGACCGAACTCATGGAAGAGTGTACTGGCCTCATCGGGGGTCAGCAGCGCAGGGTCATTACCTGATGGCGGGGTGAAGTTGGTGACCATGCTCACCAGCGGGGTGACATACTCGCCGTTCTCATCAATACGCTGTCCGCGCATGGCACTGCACCATGCACCACCGCGCTTCGAAGCCCTCGGGTGATAGTCGATCATCAGGATGCCGACATGCTTGTTATCCCTCCTGACTTCGAAGGTCTTCACGTCAGGATGATAGAGCGGTATGTCATTGCGATCACTGAATTCAAGCCCGTATAGCCTGTTGGCAACGTAGAACATCCCCTGGGTGACGTTGTTGACAGCAAAGTAGGGCCTGGTCTCCTCATCACTCAGGTCATACTTCTCCTTGCGGATCTTCTCGGTGTAGTAGAACCAGTCCCACGGCTCCAGTTTGAACTTGCCGCCCTCCCTGTTTATCAGAGCCTGCTGGGCTGCCGCCTCAGCCTTGGCCACCGGCAGCGCTGCCGCCCATATCTCATTAAGGAAGTTGAACACCCTCTCGGGGGTCTTTGCCATGTTGCGCTCAAGCACATAGTCGGCATGGCTCTTGAAACCCAGCAGTTGGGCCTTCTCCACACGCAGCCTTATGATGTCGGCCAGCACCTTGTTGTTGTCATGATCATTGCCGTTGTTGCCACGAAGCATGTATCCCCTGAACATCTTCTCCCTCAGTGACCTGTTGTCAGCATAGGTAAGGAAGGGGAAGTAACTGGGTGCCTGCAGGGTGAAGAGCCATTTGCCCTCCATGCCCTTTGCGGCGGCAGCGGCGGCAGCCTGTGCACGCAGGCCCTCGGGAAGACCAGAGAGGTCAGCCTCATTGTCAATGACCAGGGTGAAGTCGTTGGTCTCGGCAAGCAGATTCTCACCGAACTTGTTGCCAAGCAGCGAGAGCTCACTGTTGATGGCACGGAGCTTCTCCTTATCCTCCGGAGAGAGACCGATACCATTGCGGATAAACCCGAGATACTGATCTTCAAGAAGCTTGCTCTCTTCAGGAGTGAGGTCGAACTTGTCGCGGTTCTCATAAACCGCTTTTACCCTTTCAAAAAGCTTTTCATTGAGCGATATGTCATCCCTGTGCTTTGAGAAGAGCGGAGTCATCTCCCTCTGCAGGGCCTGGATCTCATCATTGGTATTGGCTGAGCTGAGCGGACCCATGGCGCGCTGAACCTTCGTCAGCAGCTTGCCGGTGAACTGCATCGCCCTGATGGTATTGTCAAAAGTGGGCTCCTCGGGGTTGTTGATGATGGCATTCACCTCAGCCATCTCTTCCTCCATGCCCTTCAGGTAGGCCGGTTTGAAATGCTCAAGCTTGATCTTGTCAAACGGAGGAACCTCAAATGGGGTATCCCATTCACAGAAGAACGGATTCTCGCAGCTCTCCCGCTTGCACGAGAAGGCGCCGAGGGTGACGATTAAAAGCATAATGACGGTTTTTTTCATATCGGTTGGTTTTTGGATTTCCGAACGCTAAAGTATGTATAATCGGTTAAACTGCAAAGGGCAAAAACGGCATTTCAGAATGAGGCATGCAAGGTTCACACACGAGGGAGAAAGAGCGTTCACTGCGGGCTGTTTGGTCATTTCAAAATCATTGTTTAACTTTGTGCATCCAAAAGCTGACTATGAACAATCTGGAACACAGGTTTATGATGAACCGCCTTGGCAGGAGGCTCTATCATTGCCTTATGTTCTATGAGTTGTAGCCTTTCGCCGGATGCTGCCGGTATTATGGAGCAGGCACCATGCAACCCTGTTCTGCTCCACTGCCCGGGCACTGTTTCCTCCGGCAGCCGCAGCCGCAACACAGAGGCAGAGAACCTGCCTGCTGCCTGCAGCAAACCTCACAGCAATCAGCAAACCCATCAACGGTAACCAGTAAAAATGAAAGGCTTAGTATTCAGCATAAAGAAGTATGCGATCCATGACGGCCCCGGAATCAGGGTCACCATCTTCATGAAGGGGTGCCCTCTTGACTGCTGGTGGTGCCACAACCCCGAGGGGAAGGAGCATGGCATACGCATGGTGGAAAGGATTGACCGCATCGGTGAGAAGGAGTTCAGGTCAATGGAGCAGGTGGGGCATGAATATACCCCGGAGGAGATCATGGAAAAGATCAGGCCTGACCGGGTCTTTATGGAGCACTCGGGTGGCGGGGTGACCTTCTCGGGAGGAGAGCCGCTGATGCAGCCGGTGTTCCTGCTCGAGACACTGACACTGCTCAGGAGGGAAGGGTTCCATACGGCGGTGGATACCTCAGGCTATGTCAGGCGCGAGATACTGCAGTCGGTGATGCCGGTGACAGACCTCTTCCTGTATGACATAAAGCAGCTTGACCCCGAAAAACACAGGAAATATATCAGGGCAGGAAATGAGCTGATCATTTCAAATCTCGATATGCTCCTGGCCGCGGGAAAGGAGGTAATGATCAGGGTGCCGGTTATCCCGGGCGTCTCGGCCGATGCGGCATACATGAAGCAGCTGCGCAGTTTTATTGAGAGCCGCAACAATGGCAATATCCGCGAGATAAACCTGCTGCCCTACCACAAGACCGGCAGCTCGAAATACCGCCGTTTTGGAATAGAAGACCGTATGAAAGGCACAGACCAGTTGTCGAACGGTCACCTTGACGAATATGTTGAGATCCTGAGTCAGACCGGGATACATGTGAAAAAGGGAGGATAAAACGTTAAATACCAGCAAACAAGACTACGCCATGAAAATGACAGAGAGAGTAATGAGGCTCAGGGAGCAGAGCCTGAATGCCACTGAGACCATCACTGCCGAGAGGGCACAGCTTATAACCAGGTTCTATTCCAGCCGTGAGGCCCAGGGGCTGTCAGCACCGGTGCTCAGGGCCCGCGCCTTTGAATACCTGCTCAGGAACAAGGCCATCTGCATCAATGAGGGTGAACTTATAGTCGGAGAACGTGGGCCGGCACCCAAGGCCACTCCCACCTATCCGGAGATCAGCCTCCATACGCTGCAGGACCTGGATGTGCTCGACAGCCGTGAGAAGGTCTTTTTCAGGGTGAGTGATGAGGTGAAGCAGATCTACCGTGATGAGATCATACCCTACTGGCATGGGCGCAGCAACCGTGACCGCATCATGGAGCGGATGACCCCCGGGTGGCTGGCCGCATACCGGGCGGGTATCTTCACCGAGTTCCAGGAGCAGCGCGCTCCGGGACATACTGTGCTGGGATACAAGATGTTCCATACCGGCTTCCTCGACCTCAGGAGAGAGATAGCCGAGACCAGGGCGGCCCTCGACTTCATCAATGACCCGCAGGCCTATGAGCGCGCCGAGGAGCTGCAGGCCATGGATATTGCATGTGATGCAATAATCATGTATGCCGCAAGACATGCCGATGCCCTCGATGAGATGGCAGCCGCAGAGAGCGATCAGGCCAGGAGGGGTGAGCTGAAGAAGATGGCGGAAGTGTGCCGCCGCGTGCCCGCACACGCCCCGGAGACCTTCCACGAGATGCTCCAGCACTACTGGTTCATCCACCTGGGGGTAGTGACCGAGCTCAACCCGTGGGACTCATTCAATCCCGGGCGCCTCGACCAGCACCTGTGGCCCGTCTATGAGAAGGAGATAAGCCGCGGAACACTCACCCCCGGGGAGGCCTATGAACTGCTGGGATGCTTCTGGGTGAAGTTCAACAACCACCCCTCGCCCCCGAAGATGGGGGTGACGGCACAGGAGAGCAGCACCTACACCGACTTCTGCCTGATAAACCTCGGGGGGGTGAAGCCTGACGGAACCGATGCGGTCAACCCGATGAGCTACATACTGCTCGATGTCATCAATGAGATGCATATCCTGCAGCCCAGCTCAATGGTGCAGGTGAGCCGCAAGAACCCCGACTCATTCGTACATAAGGCACTGGATGTGATCAGGACCGGCTTCGGACAGCCGTCGGTATTCAATACAGAAGCAATCATACAGGAGCTGCTGAGACAGGGGAAGAGCCTGGTGGATGCACGCAACGGAGGCGCCTCGGGGTGTGTCGAGACCGGAGCATTCGGGACCGAGTGCTACTGGCTGACCGGCTACTTCAACCTGGTGAAGATCCTGGAGGTGACACTCAATAACGGATTTGATCCACGCACAGGCGTACAGCTGGGGCCAAAGACCGGTGAGCCGGCATCATTCGGTACGTTCGAAAGCTTCATGGAGGCGTACAAAGCGCAGATACGCCATTTTGCAGATATCAAGGTGAGAGGCAACAACGTGATCGAGAAGACCTTCGCCATGCACCTGCCGGTGCCATTCCTCTCGCTGCTGCTCGAAGACTGCATAGCGCAGGGCAGGGATTACAACAACGGCGGGGCACGCTACAACACCACATATATACAAGGGGTCGGACTGGGAAGCATAACCGACATACTCACCTCAATCAGGTACAACATCTATGACAGGAAGAAATTCAGCTGGGAGACCATGCTGGCTGCCCTGAAGAATGACTTCCAGGGGTATGAGGAGGTTCAGTATGAGATGATATACAATACCCCCAAGTACGGCAATGATGATGACTATGCCGATGCCCAGGCCACGGCGGTCTTTGAGTTCTTCTATGATGCCGTCAACGGCAGGCCCACCCCGCGTGGCGGCACCCACCGCATCAATATGCTGCCTACCACATCACATGTCTACTTCGGCAATGTGACCGGGGCGACGCCTGACGGACGACGTGCATGGGTACCCCTGTCAGAAGGAATATCACCCTTCCAGGGGGTTGACCGGCAGGGGCCCACGGCAGTGATCAAGTCGGCATCAAAGATCGATCACCTCAGAACCGGCGGAACACTGCTCAACCAGAAGTTCTCTCCCGAGTTCTTCGAGGATGAGGGAAGCTACCAGCAGCTGACGGCGCTGATACGAAGCTACTTCAGCCTCGACGGGCACCATATCCAGTTCAACGTGGTCAACGCCGAAACACTGCGCGATGCACAGAAGCACCCCGAGCTCTACCGTGACCTGATTGTGAGGGTAGCCGGCTACAGCGACTACTTCAATGATCTTGGCGAAGATCTGCAGAACGAGATAATACGCCGTACCGAGCACAGCACCATGTGAGGGCGGCAGATGCCGGACCGATCCCGCGCTGATAAGGATGGCAGCAGACGACTGCGGGCCGTGGCGGGACCCTCTGCTTCCAATTTATTTATCTGCCCGGGGTTGCTTTTCCGGTAAATGTTTGCTATATTTTGTAAAGTTTTCCCGGTGGCAGAAAGACCATGGGAATGACTATGTGTCGCAGGGTGTAAATCGTTGGTCATGAATGATATATTTGACTATTTCGATTCCCGGTACAGGAATGAGAGGCTGCGTATGCCGGCTCATATGAGCGGCCCGGTGATCACCATTTCGCGTCTTACCGGTTGTGACGGCAGGGAACTGGCAGCCGAGCTGGTGGCACAGCTCAACATGAAATATAATACCAACAAGTGGAAGTGGACCGATAAGGATATCATCTACCATACGGCTCATGAACTGAGAACCGATACCCAGCGGATAGAGACCTATTACCAGGGGCTGGGAATGACTGATATCTCGCAGATGCTGCTTGCCTTCTCGGGATCATTCGTCACCGACGTCTCAGTCAAGAAGGCCATCCGTGAGGTGGTTCTCTCAATAGCACGTGACGGTCATGCTGTTATAATCGGAAGGGGAGGGGTCTCAATAACACAGGATATGCCGAATGCCTTTCACGTAAGACTGGTGGGGCCGTTGGAGTGGCGTATTGACAATGTTATGAGGAAGAAGCAGATGACCCGCAAGAGGGCTGAGGAGTATGTGGCGGCGACCGACGAGAACAGGCAGAGGCTGATAGTTGATTTCCTTGACAGGAAACCGGTCTGCCTGGACCACCTGTTCGATGTCACGATAAACAGGAGCAGGTATAGCCTTGAGCAGATAGCATCAATTATTGTCTCAATGTATGAGATGAAGCAGGGCATCAGGCCCTGAAGAGCGTGCTGTGTGTTTTTAGAGTTTGGCACAGCCGGATGGTTGTTTACAGGAGGGTAGGAGAAGGGGCCGGCAACCGATGTTGCCCGGCCCCTTCTGATTTTTTCCGGTTGTTCAGCGGAGCTCTGCCTTCTCAGAGACAGCAGATCTCTGCTATCCGTTTCACGTGATCGCGCGTCCTGCGGTCGAGTGCAGCGGCATATGCATCCCAGTCCTCAATCACCCTGCGAGCCACGCCTGTCTCAATGGCTGCCTTTGCCACGGCCGGTGCAACCCGTGATATCAGCCTGGGATCAAGCGGTTTGGGAATGAGATACTCCCTGCCGAACTCGAGGCTCTGCAGCTTGTATGACCTGAGCACATCCTCATCCACCTTCTCCTTGGCGAGCTCTGCCAGCGCCCGTGTGGCTGCAAGCTTCATCTCCTCATTGATCGTTCTGGCCTTCACATCGAGGGCGCCCCTGAAGATGAAGGGGAAGCCGAGAACGTTATTGACCTGGTTGGGATAGTCGGAGCGGCCGGTGGCAAAGATCAGGTCATCACGCGTGGACATCGCATCCTCATAGCTGATCTCCGGATCGGGATTGGCCATGGCAAAGACGATGGGCCCGGGTGCCATGGTGCGAAGCATCTCTTTGGTCAGCATATTGGCCACCGAGAGTCCGATAAAGACATCAGCCCCCCTGACAGCCTCGGCCAGGGTGTTCAAGTCACGGCCGGTGACCCACTCCTGCTTGTACTTGTTGAGGTCGGTACGCCTGGTGTTGATGACACCCTTGCTGTCAACCATCACAATATTTTCCTTCTTCACCCCGAGGGCCACGTACAGCTTCATGCATGAGTTGGCTGCTGCACCCGCACCGCAGGTAACAACCTGCAGATCCTCCAGCTTCTTGCCGCTGAGCTCTGAAGCATTGAGCAGGGCGGCAGCAGAGATGATGGCGGTGCCATGCTGGTCATCATGGAAAACCGGTATGTCAAGCATCGCCTTGAGCTTATCCTCTACCTCAAAGCACTCGGGTGCCTTGATATCCTCAAGGTTGATACCGCCAAAGGTGGGTGCCAGCCTGGTACATATCTCCACCAGCTTGTCGGGGTCCTTCTCATCAATCTCAATATCAAATACGTCAATGTCAGCAAAAACCTTGAACAGCAGACCCTTGCCCTCCATTACAGGCTTGCCGGCAAGAGCACCGATATTGCCCAGACCGAGTACGGCAGTTCCGTTGGTGATCACTGCCACAAGATTTCCCTTGGCAGTGTAGAGATAGGCATCATCGGGGTTCTTCTCTATCTCCAGGCAGGGATAGGCCACACCGGGAGTATAGGCCAGACTCAGATCATACTGTGAACAATAGGGCTTGGTGGGGATTACCTCAACCTTGCCCATGCGTCCGCGGCTGTGATACAGCAACGCTTCTTCCTTGGTGATTTTTGCCATGATGAAATGTGGTTTGATGGTGATTGCAATGAATAGTTGAGAATCAACCGACGAATTTACTACTTTCCCGGAATAGTTTCAATGATCATATATATAATGGGTACACCTTATTTACACTATATTTGAACAATCTGATACTTTTGTTTCCACAGATTACCGGAAAAGCGTAAACCATGAATCCTGAACTGCAGAACACAGCCATAGGGGTAGATATCGGCGGCAGCCACATCACGTCAGTTGCGGTTGACCTGGCCACCCACACCATCATCGAGGGCTCACGCGCCTCAAGCCCTGTTGACAATAAGGGTGAGGCCGATGAGATACTCACCGTCTGGAGTGATACCCTGAAGAAGACGCTCCGTGGCATCATGCCCTTCAACCTGCGCGGCATAGGCTTTGCCATGCCCGGACCGTTCGACTATGTCAGGGGTATATGTCTTATCAAGGGCGTGCCCAAGTATGAGAAGCTCTATGGCGTGAATATCGGAAAGGCCATCTCATCGAGGCTCGGCCTGCCATGCGACTGCAAGGTACGCTTCATGAATGATGCCAGCTCCTTCGCCGTGGGAGAGGCATGGGCCGGAAAGGCCGCCGGGGTGAGCAGGATGATGGCCATTACACTTGGCACAGGGCTGGGATCGGCATTCGTGGAAGACCGTATACCGGTGGTAGGCGGCGACAGGGTGCCTGAACTGGGATGCGTATACCACCTGCCATACCGCGACGGGATCGTTGATGACTACTTCTCGACACGCTGGTTCACCGGACGATACCGCGAGGTGACCGGGCATGATGCCGACGGCGTACGCGAGGTGGCAGAGAGAGCAGCAACCGATCGGGCAGTACGGGAGATTTTCAATGAGTTCGGAATAAGCCTGGGAAGCTTCCTGGCACCATGGCTGAACCGGTTCGGCGCAGAGTTGCTCGTAATTGGAGGAAACATATCACTGGCATGGAACCTGTTCGGTGAGACCCTGGAAAAGGAGCTGAAAGGCCGGGGGTGCAGCGCAGAGACAGTCATCTCTGAACTGAAGGAAGATGCTGCACTGCTCGGGAGCGCATACCTGCTCGATGAGAACTTCTGGAAGGCGGTACAGCCCGCACTGCCGCTGATGTAACCCTGAACAAACAATCATAACCATGAATGAGAAAAAAATCGAGATGAGACTGGTGGCACCGGTGCTACTCTCCTTCTTTGTGATGAGCTTCGTTGACCTGGTGGGCATAGGCACCGATCGCGTTGCAGATGACCTGGGACTGAGCGACTTCATACTGGGACTGATACCCTTTGCAGCGTTCATATGGTTCTTCATCCTGTCGGTGCCCGTGGGGATAGTGCAGGCACGCATCGGGAAGAAGAGAATGCTCAATGCGGGAATATTGCTGACAGCTCTCGGACTCTTCATACCATTTCTCATATACAACTTCGTGACGGTGATCGCCGGCTTTGCGCTGATAGGGATAGGCAACACCATTGTACAGGTCTCTGCCAACCCGCTGCTGGTTGATGTGGTGCCGGGCCGCAGAGCATCGAGCTTCCTCAGCTTCTCGCAGTTCATAAAGGCGGTGGGGTCAATGCTGGCAGCCCCGCTGGCGGTGATGTTTGCCTTGCGGTTCGACAACTGGAAGCTGCTATTCCTGGTCTACGGAATAATCTCGCTGCTGAGCTTCCTGTGGCTATCGACCATAAAGATAGAAGAGACGGCAACTGCCGGCAACAAGGCTTCACTGGGATCAGCCTTCCGGCTGCTGGGCAACTCATACATACTTATGATGGTCTTGTCGATATTCCTGGTGGTAGGCATTGACGTGGGATTCAACTACTTCTCGGGTAAGTTCCTGGCCACCCGCTTCGGGTTTGAGGAGGCCGGCGCACAGCAGGGCAGGAGCATCTACTTCTTCGGGCGTATGCTGGGCACATTCGCCGGCGCGCTTATACTCACCCGCATGAAGTCGACAAAGGCATTCCTCTACAGCGCGGTGATGTCAATCATCACCATCCTGCTTATCATGGTGATACCCGGATCAAAGGCAGCAGCATGGGTGCTGGTCTTCCTGATAGGCCTCGGCGTGGCCAATATCTTCCCGCTGGTATTCTCTCTGACGGTACAACGCTATCCCGGTGAGAGCAATGAGATCTCCGGACTGATGATGATGGCTATCTCGGGCGGTGCCCTCATACCGCCGCTGATGGGAGGGGTAAGCGATGCCATGGGGGTGGTGGCGGGGATGAGCGTGCTGCTGCTCTGTGCCCTGTACCTTCTGATAGTGGCGTGGGTGATCATCAGAAAGAGGCTGATGGATATCTGACCTGCCGGCGAGGAGGGTGGTTGCCCTCTCAGGTGTGCAGGCTAAAAATAACTGACAATGGGAATACTGAGGCTGATCATTGCAGCAGCCCTTTTGCCTCTGGCTATCTCATGCAAAAGGGAGGAGCCGTTGCGCCCCAACATCCTCTTCATCATGACTGATGACCACGGCTATCAGTCAATAGGAGCCTATGGCAGCGTCATCAACCAGACACCCAACCTTGACCGGCTGGCTGATCAGGGGATCATCTTCCGCAACAGCTTCGTCTGCAACTCGGTTTGTGCCCCCAGCCGGGCAGCCCTCCTCACCGGCAAGCACAGCCATGCCAACGGTCTGACCGACAACCGCGTGAGGTTCGACAGTAGCCAGGTGACCTTCCCCAAACTGCTGCAGCAGGCGGGCTACCAGACCGCCATCATCGGCAAGTGGCACCTGAAGAGCGAGCCCACCGGCTTTGACCACTGGTGCATACTGCCCGGGCAGGGACAATATTATAACCCTGACTTCATAGAGAAGGAGGGCACCTACCGTGTTACCGGCTATGCCACCACCATCATCACCGACAAGGCTATTGAGTGGCTCCGTCAACGTGATCCCTCCAGACCGTTCTGTCTGCTGGTGCACCACAAGGCGCCTCACCGCAACTGGCTTGCTGACACCGCTGACCTCAACCTCTTCCGCGGTGCGGAGTTCCCGGTGCCGGAGACCTTCTTCGACAACTATTCCGGGCGTGAGGCGGCAGCTCTGCAGGAGATGAGCATCAGCAGGGATATGTACCTGGCCTATGACCTCAAGCTCACCGGGGTGGAGGGGTATGTGATGTCAGAGCACGACTCCGGTTACCTCTGGTATATTGACCGGCGCATGACACCGGGTCAGCGGGCTGCCTGGCTGGCAGAATATGACAGCATCAGCCGCGCCTTCAATGCCGCACCGCCCGCAGGCGACTCACTGGCCATCTATAAGCTCAACAGGTACCTGACCGACTACCTGCGCACCATCGCCTCCGTTGACCGTAATACCGGCAGGCTGCTTGACTATATCGGGGAAGAGGGATTGCTTGACAACACGCTGGTGGTCTACACCTCTGACCAGGGGTTTTACCTTGGTGAGCATGGCTGGTTTGACAAGCGCTTCATGTATGAGGAGTCGTTCCGCACCCCGCTGATGATGCATCTGCCCGGCTCACTCGGCGCCAGGGGTGACATCACCCCCATGGTGCAGAATATTGACCTTGCACCCACCTTCCTCGAGCTGGCCGGGGTCACCCCGCCACCTGATATGCACGGTGTGTCGCTCGTGCCCCTGCTGAAGGGAAAGAGCCCCGCCCGCTGGCGTGACGCGCTCTACTATCATTACTATGAATATCCCGCAGAGCATGCCGTGAGGAAGCACTACGGTGTCCGCACTGAAAGGTACAAGCTGATACGCTTCTATGATGAGCTCGATGCCTGGGAGCTCTATGACCTGCTGGAAGATCCGCATGAGATGCACAACCTGGCAGGCGACCCCGCCTATGCCGGGCTGGAGTCAAAGATGAAGCGGAGACTGACCCGACTGCGCAGGCAGTATGATGTTACAGATGAATAAATCAAAACCAGATATCATGTCACGAGAATCATTGAAGCGGAGGGATTTCCTGAGGAGGGGAGCCCTTGCCGGCGCTGCCCTCACCATTGTGCCGCGCCATGTGCTAGGCGGAAAGGGATACCTTGCACCGAGCGAACAGCTCACGAAAGGAATAGTCGGAGTGGGAGCCATGGGGCTGGGGCATTTCGGCTATGAGAACACCCGTCTGCTGGCGGTGTGCGATGTTGACCGGTCACGCCTCCGGAGAGCCATGGAGATGGCCGGACAGGGGGTGGCCGGCTATCACGACTTCCGCGAGCTGATAAACCGTCCCGATATTGATATCGTACATGTGGCCACCCCGCCGCACTGGCACGGCGTGATCGCAAGAATGGCCGCCGAGGCGGGAAAGGATATATGGTGCGAGAAGCCGATGACCCGAACCATCGGAGAGGGAAAGCGATTGGCAGAGACCGTGAGGGCCTATGGCAGGATGTTCAGGCTCAATACCTGGTTCAGGTTCAAAGATCAGTTCTACGGGCTGGGCACAACGGTGAAGCCGCTGAAGAAGGTGGTCAGCAGCGGCGTGCTCGGCTGGCCCCTGAAGGTAACCATAAGCGGGGTGACCGGCTATGACTGGAAGTTCTACTGGAGCGGTCGCACCGACCTGCAGCCCGAGCCGGTGCCGGAAGAGCTGGACTACGATATGTGGCTCGGCCCGGCACCATACAAGCCCTACAACCATCTGCGGGTGCATGACAATTTCCGCGGATACTGGGACTATGACGGGGGAGGGCTCGGTGACATGGGGCAACACTATATTGACCCGGTGCAGTACCTGCTTGACAAGGATGAGACCAGCCCGGTATCGGTTGAGGTTGACGCTCCCCAGCAGCACTATGACGCAGCCGGCTCATGGCGCAGGATAACCTATACCTATGATGACGGCTGCCAGATAATACTGGATGGCGAGAACCGCGACAAGGATGCGGCATATATTGAGGGCCCGCACGGCAAAATATTCAGGGGATTCAATTCAGACATACCCGACCTGGGGAAACTGATTGCATCACTGCCCGATCCTGAGCCGCAGGTAACACGCTTCACTGACTCGGTGAAGAGCAGGCAGCCCTTTGCACTGAACGAGATGAACGGCCACCGATCATGCACCATAGTGAATATGGGAGTAGTGGCGCTGAGACTGGGACGCAGCCTTCAGTTCGACCCGGTGAATCAGCGCTTTATCGGTGACGATGCGGCCAACGCACTGATAGACCAGCCAATGAGAGGCCCATGGCATATGTAGAACAGATTAACGGCAGATCATGAAGATGAAAAGAATACTCTTTACCGCGGCAGCGCTGCTGCTCCTTTCTCTTGGCGCCGCCGCCCAGGATGTGCGGACTATTTCGACAAAGGTGGCCGACCTGCTGGCAAGGATGCCGGCAGATTCCTATGAGCTCACCTCCAGGCTGATGGAGGATATGTATGCCCTTGGTGACGGGGGATGGGTACTTATCTGTGACCAGGTTGTTCCTGCCGGCAGCGGTGATGATGTCAGGGCACGATATGCAGTTTCCTCTCTCACCGCCCACCTCTCCGGTGACAGTGACCCTGCCAGGATGCGCGAGTGGGAGAGGCGATGCATCAGCTCGATGCTGAAGGCTGACAGCAGGGAGGTGAAGAGCTTTTTCATGCAGCAGCTCAACCTGGTAGGGTCAGATCTCACTGTCGCTGCCCTGGCTGATCTGATCAACTCACCCGATCTGTGCAGCCAGGCGGTCATCACCCTGCAGTCGGTGGGCAGCGTGACTGCCGCAGCACTGCTCTACAAGGCCCTCGGCGAGGCAGAGTGCCCCTGTGCCGCACAGGTTATGGTGGCACTGGCAGAGACCCATCCTGGCAACACCACAGAGCTCTACCGGCAGTGGTACGACCAGGGCACTGAGACGGAGAAGGCTGCCGCCCTGCATGCCATCGCCTCCACGGGGGTGCCGGCAGCAGAGGAGATACTCACGGCAGCAGCCACGGCAGCAGCTTACCGCAATGACCCGACCGGCGCCGTACGGTCACTGCTCCGCTATGCAGAAGAGGCCGGCCGGGCCGGTGACCTCAAACGGATGGAGCGGATAACCTCCAGGGTGATGGCGGCGTCACAGACACCCGACAGGGCAGCGCAGAGAGTGGCGGCGATGAGTGTCATCACCGCGGTGAGGGGAAACGATGCACTGCCGGTGCTGCTGAAGGCGGCAGGCGATCCTGACCCTGCAGTGAGAGGAGGAGCCCTCCGGCTGGCTGCAGGAATGAGAGGAGCCGACATAACGAAGAAGTGGGTGAAGAGATACCAGAAAGTGGCACCGGAAGCCAGACCGGCAATAGTGCAGATGCTTGGCAAGATGGGAGATCAGCTGGCTGAACCGCTGATCATGAAGGCGATGAACGATCCGTCACGGGAGATCTCATCGGCAGCCCTGTACGCGCTGGCGGCCCTGAAAGGAAAGGAGGCGGCACAGCCGATCATCAGATGGATATTGGAGAACGGCGACCCGGCTGCACAGATGGAGGCGGCAGGGGCACTCACCACCATACTCGACAGCACCGGCATGAGGATGGTGGCCGCAGCACTGCCACAGTCGGCAGGCGATGCCACCGCGACACTGATAAGGGTGCTGGCATGGACGGGCAACAGTGAGTTCTTCACTGCTGTCTGGCCATATACCGGATCAGATGACCAGGCGGTAAGAATGGCGGCGGTCACCGCACTGCAGCCACTGGCATCATATGGTGACCAGGAGAAGATAATCTCACTGATTGAGAAAGAGCGGGAGAAGCCGGTGGTGACCGCGCTGCAGCAGGCACTGCTCAGTGCGGCAATGCAGGCTGATAACCCCGGCCTCCGGTCGGCAGTGATACTTGCTGCGCTTGAAAGGAGCGGCGACCGCCTCAGGCTGATTCCGCTGCTCGCCGCCACAGGAGGGACAGAGGCACTGAAGAGGGTGAAGCATGAGTTTGATGAGGGCGACGCCATAACACGCGATGCCTGCTTCGACGCCCTGGCACACTGGAACGACCACTCTGCCGCACCGGCATTGCTCGATATCACAGCATCAGGCAACAAGACATTCGGGAGACCGGCATTCGATGCATATATGCGAATGGTGGCGGCAGCAGAGATCACACCCGAACGAAAGCTGCTGATGGTTAAGGATATAGCTCCGTATGCCGCCGACCCGGCCGACAGGGCGGGAATGGTGGCATTCGCAGCCTCACTCGGAATACGACAGGCTGAATTCTTTGCCGCAGGCTACCTCTCAGATGAGGCTGAGCAGGTGCGGAACGCAGCACTTGAGGCGGTGGAATCGCTGACCGTGGCTGGCGAACAGTTCACCCCGATGTTCAACGGCAAGGACCTTACCGGGTGGCATGGACTGGTTGGTAACCCCATAACCAGGGCCGCCATGAAACCCGGGGAGCTGGCAGCGCGCCAGAAGGAGGCTGATGCACGGGTACCCGGCAACTGGACGGTGAAGGATGGGATGATATGGTTCAACGGCACGGGAGACAACCTCTGCAGCGTGAAAGAGTATGGTGACTTCGAGATGTATGTCGACTGGCGCATTACAAAGGGCGGAGACAGCGGTATCTACCTCCGGGGGTCACCACAGGTGCAGATTTGGGACACTTCACGGGTAGAGGTGGGAGCACAGGTGGGCTCAGGCGGCCTCTACAACAACCAGAGACACAGGGCTGACCCGCTGAAGGTGGCAGACAACCCCGTGGGAGAGTGGAATACCTTCCGCATAATAATGACCGGAGAGGTGGTCTCGGTATGGTTAAACGGAGAGCTGGTGACCGACAATGTGGTCATGGAGAACTACTGGGACAGGTCGAAACCGATCTTTGCCAGGGGACCGGTTGAACTGCAGGCACATGGCACCGATCTCACCTTCCGCGATATCTATATACGGGAGATAGAGAACCGTGAATATAACCTGACAGAGAAGGAGAAGGCAGAGGGGTTCGTCGCACTTTTCAACGGCAGGACCCTTGACGGATGGACAGGCGACAAGGTCTCATATGTGGCTGAGGAGGGAATGATTGTTATCAGACCCGGCAGCGGCAGCGGAGGAAATCTCTACACCGCCGGGGAGTATTCAGACTTTGTCTTCCGCTTTGAGTTCCAGCTTACCCCCGGTGCCAACAACGGACTGGGAGTGCGGACTCCCACCGAGGGAGATGCCGCCTACGTGGGTATGGAGATACAGATACTCGACAATACCGCATCGATCTATGCCGAGCTTGAGCCATGGCAGTACCACGGCTCGGTCTATGGGGTCATCCCGGCACGCAGAGGCTTCCTCAGACCACTCGGCGAGTGGAACTATGAGGAGGTGACCCTGCAGGGTACCAGGGTGAAGGTGGTACTCAACGGAACCGTCATTGTAGACGGAGATATCGCTGAAGCGTCACGCGGAGGGACCCTCGACGGGAGAGAACATCCCGGATTGCTGAACAGGAGCGGACATATCGGATTCCTCGGACACGGCTCACTGGTGAAGTTCAGGAATATCCGGATAAAAGAGCTGTGACTCCCGCTGGTCAGACTACGACAGCATATTATCAACAATCAGCAGGGAGATATCAAATAGCGGCCTGCAAAATTTTGCGGGAATCTAAAAAAAAGTCAATTTTGCCGCTCTGACACAAGTCAGGCGGCATAATTACGTTATATCCTGTGTAGCAGGATTAAAAGAAAAGGACCACAGATGAAGATTCTGATCTGCGAAGACAATCTGCTAGCCCTGAAAGCCATCTCAGTTGTACTGGAGCGTGAGGGGTATGATACCGTGACAGCCGTTGACGGGAACCAGGCGATTGAGGCGCTCGCAAAAAATGATTTTGACCTTGCTATTGTTGATATTCATTTACCTTACCATAGCGGACTCGAGGTGATCAGGCATCTGCGCAGCACGCTGAAGAAGGAGACTCCCGTTCTTATTGTCTCAGCCTTCAGTGATCCGCAGATGCAGCGCCAGGCCGGAGAGATGAAGGTTAACGGCTATATCACCAAACCGTTCGACCCCGACGACCTGCTCAGGAAGATACGGGCCGCCACAGCTGTAGTTTAGATGATGTGTTCTCTCAGGCATAGAAGGTTGTTCCTCCTGCTGACCCTGTTGATCATGGTCTCAGGCACGCTTTTGTCGCAGACGGTGACCGACCCCGAGGCTGAGTTTGCCAGGATACGTTCGGTGGCCTTCGATGGCCGATACCAGGAGGCTGAACTCGCCGCACGTAACCTGCTGAGCCAGTACCCTGAATATGGCGATGCACGTATTCTGCTGGGCAGGGTCATAGCCTGGCAGGGCAGGTATGATGAGGCTGCCGCAGTGATCGATACCCTGCTGGCTGCCGATCCCGGCAACAGTGATGCGCTCAGCGCACTGTCCGATATACGCAGATGGTCACGTGACCGTTCGCAGCAGGCCACACCGGCAACCGACATCAGAGCCGGATACCTTATAGACACCTACCGCCAGCCGCGGGAACGGGTGTGGCAGGTCTTCTCGCTGGGAGCCGGACACCGCTTCTCATGGGGAACGGCGGTGGCATCGGTGAACATTGGAGATGTGCGGCTGGGACCCCCGGCGACAGTGAGGGACAATGATCTGCAGTTTGCGGCAGAGGCATGGCCAGAGCTGGGGAAGAAGAACTACGCATACCTGGCATATGCATACAGTGACGGACCATGGTTCCCGAAACACCGGGCGGCAGCAGAGATATGGCAGTCACTGCCGTATGGATGGGAGATCTCCGCCGGGCTGAACTATTACTACTTCGACCGCAATATCTTTATCGCAACCGCATCGGTTGAGAAATACCTGCAGAACTGGTGGCTGGCTGGACGGGGATACTTCCACTTCAAGGATATCGGCGTTACCACCTCTCTCTACCTGACTGCCAGGCGATATTTCCGTACGGTCGACTATCTGCAGCTCACTGTCGGAACAGGCACCGCTCCGGATGAGCCTTGGGATGTGATGACCGATCTCGAGCGGCAGAAGGCCACCTCTGCCAGGCTGACATGGTTCAGCCGCATCAATCCCTATTGGGCATACCGCATCGGGGCGGGCTATTCATATGAGAACTGGGATGCCGGCTCATACCGCAGCCGTTTTGAGGCTACCGCTGGTATAATCAGAGGCATAGGACGACTGAAATGAGACGGCTGGCTACAATATTGCTCCTTATTTGCCTCAGCATCACCGCTGCGGCGGCCACTGCCGGCGATGACAAGAGCCGCCCAGGGGCAGATAATGAGAATTCCCGGGCTACTGCCGGCAGCAGGCCGGAGGCAACACCTCATGAGACCTCACGGCCTGACACATCAAGCCCTGCCAAAGCGGCCAGTGCCGTTCCGGTGCTCTCCACCTTCCCCACCGAGCTGACCGTTGACGGCCTGATTTCGCTGGCCGGCGGCAACTTCGCAATCCAGATGGGAGCCTATGGCAGGATGGCCAACGCCGAGGCAATGCGTGACCGCATAGGCTCGATGACCGGCCTGGCTGCCGAGATCGTCGAAGAGGGCGGACTTTACAAGGTCTTTATAAACAGCTCACTGAGAGGAGAGGCAACATGTCTCTTTATCCCGGTGGCATTTCCCGGAGAGGGGAAGCCGGCAGTGAGGACGGCGGCCGCCGCCACGGCGAATGGTGACAGCAGGCACATCCGGGGCAGGGAGGCCGCCGAAAGCGCCGGCAACAGCAGCAGCACCCGGAGCAGTGTCATATACCGGCCGGGAGAAGGAACTCCTCACCCCGGAATGTCTGAAGAGAACGGTGATGAGACGGGCGGCCGGAAGCAGAACGATGATCATCAGACAGGCGGCGGAATGCCGGCGGCCGGTGACACTATCCCCGCCGCAATGATACTCTCAATGGATCAGACTGTCATGGCTGCCACACCGGCAGCCGACACGACCGCCGCCCAGGAGGAGACCACCCCGGTAACCGGGAGGAGAAGGAATATATTCCTGCTGCGGGGCAACAATCCGTGGCTGGCAAGCATTGACTACTTCGGCAAGCCGGTGGCACTGATCAACGCCCTGATCATTACCATCATAATCTCCTTTGCCACGATGCTGATCCTGCTGCTGGTCATCCTGCTGAACAGGAGGAGGATGGAGCGGGAGGCAGAGCTGAGGCAGTACCTGCTTGAGCAGTACCAGTCACTTATCATAGACTACCTCTTCGGCAGCACCGGCGCAGACCAGTTCAGGAAGATAGCCTCTGATGAATACCGCCGCCAGGTGCTGATAGACCAGATGATTGACGTGAGCGTAAACCTGAAGGGGGAGTCGCGCGAGAAGCTGACACAGCTCTATACCGAGCTGGAACTGGATGAGGACTCGCTGGCCAGGGCACGCAGCCCTCGCTGGCACAAGAAGGTGAAGGGATTCCGTGAACTGGCATTCATGGGAATAACCGAAGGCAATGATGAGATGTACAGGGCGCTTAACTCCAGGAATGAGATACTCAGGATGGAGGCACAGATTGCACTGGTACGGCTCAGTGACAGGGATCACTTCGAGTTCCTCTCACACCTGAAGAGACCATTCTCACTGTGGGAGCAGATAACACTGCATGACCTGATCGTGCAGCATGAGCTGCCGGTGCCCGACTTCCAGAGGTGGCTCTCGTCAGAAAACCCCACCGTGGTGCTCTTTGCCCTCAGGATGATCAGGGAATTCAAGCAGACTGAGGCTGAGCCTGAACTGCGGAAGACACTGCTGCACCGCGACCCGCGGGTGAGCCGCCTGGCAATGGAGGTGGCCGGTGATCTCGACATGAGAAGCACCCTCGATACCATGAAACGCATGTACAAGTACCAGGAGTACAACAACTGCCTCGAGATAGTCAAGTCAATGGGCAAGATGCCCGATGTGTCGATGCTCGGATTCCTGAAACTGGTGCTTGACAAGGAAGATGACGTACAGCTGCAGATAGAGGCAGTGAAGGCTATTGAGAACATGGGAGAGGTGGGGGTGCAGGCCCTCGTCAAGATCATGAAGTCTGAATACAAGAACTATAACATAATTGTCAGGCATGTGCTTGACCGCAGGATATACTGATTACCATGGGATTCATCTTTGCACATCTGATATTTTACCTGACGCTGGTGCTCTTCACGACCTACCTGCTGCTGGGTATACACTCGGCTATGGCACTCAGGAAGTATCTGCGGAAGAACAGCTACGTCAACTACAACTCACTGGTGCTGTCACCCCTCAGTCCGCGTATTACCATTATTGCACCGGCTTACAATGAGGGGAAGACCATCATTGACAACGTCCGCACACTGCTCTCGCTCTACTACAACAACTTTGATGTGGTGATTGTCAATGACGGCTCTACCGATGACACCTTCGAGAAGATCAGGGAGGCCTATGACCTGGTCAGGGTCAACTACTATTTCGACTACCGCATCCCCTGTGAAAAGATCAGGGGTGTCTACCGCTCGAAGGACCCCTCTTATAACCGGCTGACGGTCATTGACAAGAATAACGGCGGGAAGGCTGACTCACTCAATGCCGGGATCAATATCACCCGCAGTGACCTGATTGTGACCATCGATGCCGACTCGATCATCGAGCCCGACTCGATTCTCAAGCTGGTCAAACCCTTCCTCGAGGAGAAGGACAAGAAGGTGATCGGTACCGGCGGGGTGATACGCATTGTCAACTCATGTGACATCGAGCGGGGCCACATCCGTCAGATCAACCTCCCGAAGAAATTCCTGCCCAGGCTGCAGGTGCTCGACTATACCCGCGCATTCCTCCTGGGGCGTATGGCATGGAGTAACCTTGACGGGCTCATGCTGATCTCCGGCGCAATGGGAATCTTTGACCGCGAGACGGTGATCAAGGCCGGCGGCTACAGCGTCAAGACGGTGGGTGAAGATATGGAGCTTGTACTCAGGATGAGGCGTTACATGGCTGAACACAAGCAGAAGTATGAGGTGACATATATACCTGACCCGCTCTGCTGGACCGAGGTGCCCTCAGACCTCAAATCGATGCGCAGGCAGCGGACCCGCTGGACACGCGGACTGATCGAGTCGCTCTGGACACACCGCCGAATGATGTTCAACGCCCGCTACGGAAAGCTGGGGCTGCTCGGCTACCCCTACTGGCTCTTCTTTGAGTGGGCCGCCCCGCTGATAGCATTCCTGGGTATTGTCTATTCAATCTACCTGGCAATAAGGGGCATCCTTTTCTGGCCCTTCTTCCTGCTGCTCTTCCTCTTTGTCTACAGCTTCGCGGTGAGCCTCACCACCTGGGCGGTGCTCTTCGAGGAGATCACCTTCCACAAGTACCGCAGAAAACGTGATGTGCTCCGGCTGATAGGCACCGCTATGCTCGAGCCCTTCTTCTACCCAGTGCATACCTACTTCGCTGTGAGGGGAAACCTTGAGTCTCTGAGGGGAAAGAAGGGGTGGGGCAAGGCTGAACGCAGCGGCTTCCAGAACAAGAAGCAGGCCAGGGAGACAGCTACGGCCTGAGGGGTGCCTGACGCAAGATCACGGGAAATCAGAAGCGGCTCACAGCTGCGGCCCGCCGGAAAGACCTGCCGGAACATTTCAGCAAAGAGGATTCACCATGCCGATGCAAAGCCATGTTTCAGTTGGCATAGCCCGGAATTGTGTGTAACCCCTGTTCAATGATACCGAGTGATGCCTTCTCCCGCTCGACGGTACGGGGCACGACGAGCCATGAGGGCCAGTTGTACCTGCCGGTAGTGTTGGTGACCACGCCGTTATGCCACACTGATACCGCGATGCCGTCAGATTTTGTTGTTAAGATCTCGAAGTTGTAGCCGCCGTCATATGATACGGCGCCGTCATTCACCCTCATCTGTGTAGGATCATAAAAGTGGAGCATGGTCCATGGCAGCCTGATGCTGATCTTCCTGCCGCTCCATGCAACAGCTGTCCTCTCTCCCGGTGTAAACTGCGCTGCATTTTCCATCGGTACCCTGCCTATATCATGATACTCGAATTCAAATCCGTCATTGGTCCATCTCATCGTCTTCCACGGTGCCCCGTCGGTGACGGTGCTCCTGAACATCTGTACCAGCGGGTCGGTGAGGTTGAACCGTACGGTGAGGCCGTCCATGTCATAGGCCTGCGTCACATGGTGCACCGCGGTATCATTGCCGAGGGTGAAGGTCAGCAGGAACTCGGCCCTGTTGCTGACGGCAGTGCCGCCGGGCAGCCTCGACTCGCCGGTGTTTCCCCGGTAGGTATCAAATGCCACCATGAACTCATCACCTGCCGCCAGCTCCTCCGCCGTGTTTATCTCGAGGAAGAAGAATCCTTCATCATGGGTAGCCCTGATGGTGCTGAGTGGTCCTGACGGCCTGTCGGTAACGTATGCCACCATCGGCGGCCTCTCCTGCTGGTCATATGCTATCAGCCCGAAGCACTGCTCGGGAGAGGTCTCATTGTGCCATAGCTGGCGTGTCGGTATCACCTCCCCGCCGCTGTTGATGCCGTAAGCCTCCAGGTAGAGGACGATCCAGGTACGCTTGAACCACTCATCCATCCATGCGAACATGAACCCTCCGGCGCAGCCGGCATCAAGCATGTTGTGCATCATGCGCATATTCATCTCGCCCTGCTGCTTCTCGGAGTTGCCGCCATGGGGCATGCCGCTGAATGACTCATGGGCGCTGCCCCAGCTGGAGGGCACACCGAACTCGGCTATCACCAGGGGCATATTGCTGTAATGGTTCTTCATGGCGGTGAGGTAACCCAGGTAGCTGTTGGGCCCGTGCGTGTCACTGAAAGTGCGGTATGCGGGCTCCTGGCTGATGAAGTTGGGATAGTAGGGATAGGCGTGGTAGCTGGCAAAAAGCCCCGGTCCGCCATTACGCGCTATCTTCGTGATATCGAATGAGGCAGCATCCTCATCAGTGTGTATCTCAGTGGGGTGAACGAGCGGATCGAGGGTGGGCCAGCTGGAGAAGCTGACAGGCCTCGATGAGGCATAGTGCTCCTCCTCATAGGTGACCACACGGTCGAGCATCGCGGTGATGAAAGCCTCCGCAGCGGTGCCGCCGCTGATGCTGAAGCGGGTGCCACCGTATGAGGCCGGACCGGGATGGAACCTGTTGGTGGTGTCGATCTCCTGCGGGGCAACCTCACGGCCGATGATATACCCGGCGGTCCAGCGCGATACATTCGTCTTGTAGATACCGTACGCCTTGCCGTAGCGGAAGGCTATATCGGCATTGCCGTTGATACAGTCGATCACCTCGGCAATCTCCGCCTCGAACGAACGCCGGCGGAGGGTGAGGTCATACTCGTAGGAATCCCACGCGTCATCAACCTCCTCAAGCCATATGCCCTGGAAGAGCAGGAGCGGGTTGTCAGGATGGCGCTGGTTATACTCGGCCAGCTTCTCATAAAAGGCCGGCGGATGCAGCGTATAGACCCTGACGGAGTTGAACCCTGCCTCAGCCATGCGGCTGATCCACCTCTCATAGGTATCCGGGGTGATGGCATACGCTATTTCGCCCGGGAAGTAGCCGGGAGGGGATGAGCCGAGATTGACACCCTTGAGTATCAGTGGCCTGTAGTCATTGTCAATATATCGTGCAATATAGTTGCCGGCAGTGGTGAAGGGCATGCCGTGCCTTCGGGTAAGCCGGAAGTCGATTGTTGTGTCGGTTGAGAGAGTGATATCGGTAAGCCTTACGGGATAATATCCCTCTGCGGTCACTTCGGCGATTACCGGGAACCGCACTGCCCGGCCCGGTGATGAACCGTCAGCCGGGAGCATGACCGGCTCAAGGGTGCTTCCGGGGCGCAGTCCGCCGCTGCCGGAGCGGCCGGCAAACCGGCCGGCAGCCTTCACCAGGCGGCCACTCAGGGTCTTGCCCTTGTAGGTGAGGGCATAGATATAAATGCCGGCACTCATCGGGGCACCTCCGCTGCTGTAACCATCCCACCCGATCTCCCAGCTGCCGGCGGTGACACCCGGATAGCACATCTCACGCACCTTACGGCCGGCAAGGTCGTAGATGGTGAGAGTGACATCGCCCGTACCGTTGATGATAAACGGAAGCCTGACACTCTCGGTGAAGGGATTGGGATAGGGCAGACCGCTGCGGAAACCGCCCGTGACATCATCATATGAACCGGTGATAACCAGCCGGTAACGGCCGTCAGTGCCGGTGACGGTACGGAATTCCCGGGCATTGAGGAAGAATGAGACACGGGCATTCATTATGGCACCACCAGAGGCGTCATAGACCGTTCCCGTAACGGTGACATCAGCCGCGAGGCCATGAAAGGAGAAGAACACGGCTACGAGAAAGCCGGCAAAAGAGCGAAGATGGTATGAGGTGCGTACGAACATCTGCTACATAGGTTGAAAAGTAAACATGAAGCTTTCCGAAAGTACCATGTTTCATTGTTAATTAACCGGAATTTTTCAACATCATTGTATTATTTGACTTTAATTTTGAAGAATTACATACATTTATGCTTTGCTGCTATTGCATACAAATGGAGAAGATAGAGATCAGTAAGACATCCAAAACCCCTTCAGTAAATTTTGACCCCGAGCTTGGTCTGTTTGAGATGCGCGGCAAATCAATCCCTGAAAACTCAAACAGTTTTTACGGCCCCCTGCTGCAGTATGTCGAGAAGTACAGCAACAGTCCGGCTGAAAGGACAATCTTCAGCGTCAGGTTCGAATTTTTCAATACCAGCTCCACCAACCGCATCCATGCCCTTTTCAAGAGGTTTGAGAAGATCTATCTTGAAGACAGGGATGTATTGATCAGATGGTACTGCGAGACGGGCGATGAGAGTATGCGTGATGCCGGGAAGGATTTCAGGGCCATTCTACAGGTACCGTTTGAAATAATAGAGGTTGATGAACTCTGAGCAGCCGGCCAATATCATATCTGCAGGAGAGCATCCGGCCCGTGAATCAGTGAAACACCCCGGATGGCACTGAACTATATCTGGATAGCATTCTTCCTGCTGGGCTTCCTGTTTGCCCTGGGGCAGCTTATCTTCAACGGCGATACCGAGATATTCAACCGGATTGTCGAATCAACCTTCAGCAGTGCCAAAACCGGCTTTGAGATCTCACTCGGCCTTACCGGCGTGCTCACTCTCTGGATGGGGCTGATGCGGGTTGGCGAGAAGGGAGGCGCGGTACATTACCTCTCACGAATCATAGGACCCTTCTTCAGGAAGCTTTTTCCCAAGCTGCCGGCCGACAGCCCTGCCAACGGATCAATCATGCTCAACGTGGCGGCCAATATGCTGGGGCTCGACAATGCCGCCACACCCATGGGTCTGAAGGCGATGAAGGAACTGCAGGAGCATAACCCTGACAAGGAGGTGGCATCTGACCCGATGATAATGTTCCTGGTGCTCAATGCATCGGGGCTGTGTATCATACCGGTGACAATCATGGTTTACCGGGCACAACTGGGAGCAGCCAACCCCGCAGATGTATTTATCCCGATACTCATAGCAACCTATGTGGCTACGCTGGCCGGACTGATCAGTGTGGCTATAGCACAGAGAATCAATCTGTTCAACCGGGTTGTGCTGGCATACCTTGGCGGACTGACGGCAATAATTGCCGGAATCGTCTGGTATTTCAGCACCCTTCCGCAGGAGAAGATAAATACCATTTCAACCCTCGCCGCCAACATGGTTCTCTTCGGAGTGATTATTACATTCATTGTTATGGCGATGGTCAGGAAGGTCAATGTTTATGAGACCTTCATAGATGGTGCAAAGGATGGCTTCAAGACAGCCGTCACCATCATACCCTACCTGGTTGCCATACTGGTTGCCATTGGTGTCTTCAGGGCTTCGGGCGCCATGGATGTGATGGTTAACGGCATCACCGCGGTGGTGGCGTGGCTGGGGCTTGATACATCATTCACCGAGGCGCTGCCGACGGCGCTGATGAAGCCGCTCAGCGGAAGCGGCTCCCGGGGTATGATGATAGACGCCATGAAAATCCACGGGCCCGACTCATTCGTCGGAAGGCTGGCATGCTGCCTGCAGGGATCAACCGATACCGTATTCTATGTGCTGGCCGTCTATTTCGGATCGGTGGGAGTGAAGAACTCAAGGTATGCTGTGGTGTGCGGACTGATAGCTGATGTGGTGGGGAGCATAGCCGCCATATTCGTGGCATACCTCTTCTTTGCCTGACCGCCTGAGGCGGGTCCTGCCCCATGCCGTATGGGTGGCCCTCCATGACAACCGGCAGCAGATCAGTGGTGCCGCAGCCTCTTCCGCAGCGGGCGATAACCGGGCAGCACTCTCTCCAGCAACGCGTAGAACTCCCTGCCATGGTTATGGTGCACCAGGTGACACAGCTCATGACAGATGACATAGTCAATCAGCTCCGGTTCTCTCTTCATCAGCTCCCTGTTGAGCCAGATCGTTCCGTCACGGTGACATGTACCCCATCGGCTCTTCATCTTGCGCACCCTTACTTCGCGGGGGGCGGGCAGCACTGCGGCATGCGTGGCAGCAAGCTCATATGTCCTCCGGGGCAGCAGCGCCTTCGCCTCATGCAGGTACCACGCCTCAGCCATGGCACTCAGCTCCTGCTGAAGTGAATGATCGCCACCGCCCTCACCGGCGTTTGTGCCCGTACCGCCCTTGACGCCGGGAGTTAGCTCAGTCCCGGCCTGCTTCCGGGTTTCCGGAAGGGTGAAGGTCACCACTCCACCGCTGCGGGTCACGCTGCGCCATGCGCCGTGTGCTATCCTGACGGTCAGCGGGCCGCCCAGAAAGGGCAGCGTTCCGCCTTCACTGATGGTCATCCCGGCGCCGGGCGGCGGCACCTTTCTGAGGCGATCAATATGCTTCTCAATCCATCGCGACTTCTCCCCGGCGAACTGCATCAGCACCCTGGCCGGCACATGCCACGGCGCCCTGATAAGCAGCGTGCCGCCGGGCCTGACATAAAGAGCCACGGTACGCCTGGCTGACCTGGCTATCTCAACCTCAATATCCCGTCCGTTCAGTGAGAGTACCCTTTTACCCATTGCTTGCTGTTACACTTCAATACTGCTCCTCTTCATCCCTTTGACATGGACGGAGCCTGTTTACCTGCCGCTGATCCCTTCCCTGTGAGGTGATCAGGACTCTATTTCTTTCCGGGCCGAAAACCGGGGAGTGATGAGACCCTGTAGCCGGTAAGGAACCCGGCCCTGGAGACCTTGATCAGCTTGTCAAAATCAATGAATTCGTAGTCGTCAGTCGGCCTGTGGTAGTCGGCATGCAGACCGGTGAAAAAGAAGACCACCGGAATCTTTTTGCGGAAAAAGGGATAGTGATCAGAGCCGGTGAAGTGAGCACCCTTTCCCTCATCAATGGGGTATATCTCTGACTCATGACATGCCCCGAGAGCAAGCGTAAGCAGGTCTGGTGAGTCATTCCCGTGTATCACCCTTATGGTATCCCTGCCGGTGATGTCTATCTCGCCGCTGATAGATCTCCCCACATCGGTATCAAGCCGTGACCGCCCGATCATGTCAAAGTTGAGTACGGCAACCGTCTTTTTAAGCGGGAAAAGAGGATTTTCCGTGTAGTATGAGGATCCGTGCAGCCCCTCCTCCTCGCCGGTGGCCCAGAAGAAGATGGCGCTGCGTGCCGGCTTCCTTTCAAGTGAGGCATAGGCGGCAGCTATGTTCAGCAGCCCTACGCTTCCGGAGGCGTTGTCGTTGGCCCCGTTGTGGATATTGCCTGAAGCATCGGTACCCACATGGTCATAGTGGGCAATGTAGATGACCGCCTCATCTCTGAGCAACGGGTCAGAACCCTCGATGTAACCAATGATGTTGTTGCTGGTCACCGTGTCTTTTGCAACAACGGTGGTGATGGCAGCCCGCAGGTTGGGCAGGGTGAATGAGACGGGCTTGCGGGTTGAAGCTATGCTGTCCTGCAACTGCCTGAGAGTCACCCTTGCATTGCTGAGCATGGCGTTGGCCGTTGCTGAAGTGACGGCAAACACGTTGGCAGAGAAGATGAATTGCTGCTTCCTGAAGAGAGGGATTAGCTGGTAGGTCGAACCCATTGCCAGCAGGCTGGCAGAGGCTTCCTCTCCCGAGGCGGGATCAGCAACATAAACTATTGCCCTGGCCTGCTGCAGCATTAGTGCCGGAAGCTTCCGGAGCTCATCAATCTCTGCAATGGCCGATCCTTCAGCCGGATAGCCGGTGCCGCCGGGCTCGGGCTTTCGCGTCATGATCATAACGATCTTGTCCCTGACGGTTACCCCTGCGAGATCATTGTACTTCTCCTTCGAGTTGACGTAGCCATAGCCTGCAAACAGCACCTCTCCGTCAAGAAATTGCGACTCGGCCGGAGGTATCAGCGGTACGAGGCCTTTTGAACCGAGTAACCTGTTCAGGGTATCCCTCAGGGTAACTGACGAGGATCCGGGAAGGGTGGTTATCCTCACGTATTCCAGCGGGTGAAACAGATCCTTCTCACCCGGCAGCGGAGTGAGGCCCAGCCGGAGGGCCTCATCACGGATATATGCAGCAGCAGCGTTGTTGCCCTCGCTCCCTGTCCTGCGGCCCGCCAGCTCATCAGAGGAGAGGTATCTCATATGTGTATGTGAGCTCTCGATGGTGATGGCTGAGAGGGCCTCTGCCGGGGGAGCCTCCGGTATGACGGCGGTGAGCGCCTGCTGCTGGGGCCAGGCAGTGAGAAGTGCCGGCAACAGGAGTGCAATGATAAGGTATACTCTTTTCATGTTTCGGGTGATTAGGGTAAACAAACTTACGCAATTTAGGGTTAACCTGCCCTGAGGGTCAGGATAACTATCTCGGGCGGCATGAATATCCGCAGGACCATTCCCATGCAGCCCAGCCCCGAGGTGACAAAGAGCTGGCTGCCCTCATGCTCATAGAGTCCTCTCCAGCGCTTGTGCAGCAGTGCCGAGGGCGACCATGCCGCTCCCGGCAGTCCCACCTGGAATCCGTGCGTGTGTCCTGAGAGGGTAAGCTGCGGCATGCGGCCCGCCGCGGATGCCCTGAGCCACCCGTCGGGGTCATGCAGCAACAGTATGGTAAAGAGGGTGTCGGGTATCTCAGCCAGGGTGCTCCCGAAGTCACCGTAACTCATGTTGAGGCGGTGACCGTGTGTCTCCACCCCCGCCACGGCCATCGCAGTGCCCCGGCACTCTATAATCACTGCACTGTCTCTCAGAAGGGTATAGCCCGAGGCAGCAATGAAGCGACCCATCTCGCGGCGGCACTCCTCCGCCCGGGAGGCTGCCGCATCAACAGGAAGCCCTCTGCCGGGAGAGCGGTCACCATCATGACCGGGACCTCCCTTACGGGACCGGCTGCTGTTCAGATGGCGGTTACTTTCATTGGAGCGGTTGTTGTAAAGATAATAGCTGCCGTCATCGTGGTTACCCTCCACGGCGAAGGCACCATAACGGGCCCCGGCCTTCCCCAGCAGCGTGTCACACCCGGCAGACTCCTGCCAGCCATAGGTGATGAAGTCGCCGGTATTGAACAGCAGATCAGGCCCTTCGCGGCTGATATCTTCCATGACCCGGCCCAACCGGCCATAGTGGCCATACCATGATGAGAGGTGCAGGTCGGAGATATGCACCAGCTTAAGCCCGTCAAGACGGGGATCGAGCCCCGCCACCGTGACCTCCCGGCGGATAGTCCTGACAGAGAGCCGCTGCCTGAAATAACCGTCAGCCACCAGCAGGGTGACCAGCAGAAAGAGCAGCAGGGTGACCGGGCTATGCCATCGTGTTTTCTGGCTTCTGAGAGCCGCTGCCGCCAGGCTGATCAGGGCAACGGCACCGAGGGTAACCGACTGGGCAAACAGCAGGAACGCCATTGTGCCGAGCTCGGTACGCCTGAAGGCGGGGAGCTGACCGTCGGGGGCAGCCCTCTGCGGCAGGGTGATAAAGATAAGCAGCAGCAACAGGGCCGACAGGAGTGCCTTTGTTCCCCCCATCGCCATCCTGATCCACATTTTCTGATCCCTGGCTGCACGCAGCAGCAGGTGCCACACCAGCAGGTCAGTGAGCAGAAGGATAAGGTAGATTGCCATCGGTCTCTTTTAGACAAAAATAATATTTCATTCAGAACGGGCGAGAGGCTTGCCCATTTGGTTTATTTTTGCCGCATGGCAACAGTCTCTCTCTTACCCGGGGGGGCCCTTCCCCCGAAGGTCTCATATGTGGTTATAGCAGCACGCCACCGTGGCAGGTGGCTGATGGTGAGGCACCGTATCAGGGGCGGGTGGGAGATGCCTGCCGGCCACCCGGAACCGGGCGAGGAGACCATCGCCGCCGCAGCACGCGAGCTGACCGAGGAGACCGGCGCAGACCGCTTCACACTTGAACCGGTGGCCTGGTACAGCGTCGATACCGGCAGTGAGGTACTTTATGGAAGGTTTTTCCTGGCAGAGGTGGAGAGCCTCGGTGAGATAAATGACAGGGAGGAGATTGAGAGGGTGAGGCTCTTCGACAGGCTGCCTGATGAACTCTCTCTGCCTGAGGTGATGACCTTTCTCTTCGGGGTGGCTGAGGAGTACGTCAGGGAAAGGGAATAAACCGGCGGCGTCACCGACGGAAGCCTCCGGCTAGAGGTAGTCGACGGTGACCTGCTTAAGCCACTTGTCCTCAAGCAGCCGTGCGATGCGCCTGACAACCGTACGCCGTATCTCCAGGTCAACCGGAAGCGATGGATCCTGGTGTGCCACATTGATACGGGTACCTACAATGAAATTGATCTCGTCGCTCTCCATGATCAGTTTGACGATCTTGTCGGCCGGCCCGCGCCCCAGCTTGACACTGTTGCGGTATCCCTTCAGCAGCTCGTTGACCTTCTGCAGGGTGAGGATCCCCTCGGTGACCAGGTCAATACCCTCAATGAAGCTCTCCGGCGGCAGATCGGGGTCTTCAAAGATCAGCTCATCAACGATCTTGCGGTTGAGCTCCCTGGCCACTATATCGGCCGTGGTGCCCCCGCAGAGGATTACCTTCCCCCGGTATCCGGTAACCCGGTCTGCCAGATCGCCGTCCTTCTCCTTGTCATAGGGCGGGCCGCTGCAGATGAGCAGCTTGCGGGGCTCCCTGAAGTAGATGACCGCACATGAGATGTCATCCTTTGCCTCATAGTTGTCATGCTTGTAGGCCATGTTGACGATCTTGGCAGCCAGTGATGATGCTGAGATGGAGGGCTCATTTACCACCAGTGAGAGGGCATACTGCTGTACGTTCTCACGTTCCCACCCCAGCGGCCATGTGGCTGACCCCATACCGCTCTGGGTTACCCCGTCAGACATAAGTATGATCCGGTCCTCACGGGTGGGGTAGATGGTGCATTTGTAGAGCCGCTTGCCGGCATTGCGCCCCTTATCCAGAACCACCTCCCGCCAGTCGGGCTCAAAGGGCTGGTTGCCTCTTAGTATTATGCAGCGGGGGTTGTCATACTCGAGTATGTTGGTACGGCCGTCGCTCTCGATATCCACAATTGAGAAGGTGGCATAGCTGATCTTCCGTTCAGAGCAGACCGGCAGGGTGTTCATGATGATCTCCGCAATGCGGTCGGGCTCCTTGTGCTCACGGGTGAAGTTGAGCGCCATGGTGGAGGTGAGGGTGGCCAGGATATTGGCCTTCACGCCATGCCCCATACCGTCGGAGAGAACGGTGAGTATGCGGCCCTCCTCACGCACGCTCTCACTCAGGAAGACATCACCGCAGATACGTTCACCGTGGTGGTTGCGCTGCTGGCTGTTGACCTCGATGAATGACTGCTTCTCGGCAACGGTGATGGTACTATTTTCCGGCTGCATTCTTCTTCTGTCGGAATGATTCGACGATGGAATTGAGCATCTTCTCGGTCTCGGAGGCGCCCTCACCCAGCAGGAAGCCGATCTTCTGAACCATCTCCAGGTTCTTGTCGATCACGTCAGTGACACGGGTGATCACCTCCTCACGCTGTACCTCGGGCGAGTAGAGGTCACGTATCACGGCGCCGGCAATGCGGTTCTGCCTGATGGGGAAGATGGAGACGTTGAACATGCGGTCTTCAAGCTGGACGTCGCGGCTGACAACCGACTCGTTCTCGCGCAGTACGAATGAGAAGATGTTATAGACGTTGAACGGAATCAGTGTCTTCAGGTCAGCCCCCTTCAGTCCGGGTATGATCTCGGCGATCGCCTTGGCGTCCTCACCCAGTATCTCGAGGAAGCGCTCATTCGACTGCAGAATCTTCAGCTCATTGTCAACAATCACCACCCCGTTGGGCAGCTTGTTGAGCATGCTGTTCATGGTGTCAGAGGCATCCTGTGCGGCATCCTTCTCCCTCATTGCCTGCTCCTCGGAATCTTTCAGAGCCTTCTTGGTCTCATTGAGCTTGCGGTTGGTCTGCCTCAGTGTCTCGATATACTCCTGCTTGTTGCGCAGGTTGTAGGTATGGCACATCTCGGGCACTGCCAGCCCCTTGGCCACCGTGGCGGCAAACTCGCGGCATGAGCCGTACCCGCAGGCGTTACAGTTGAGTTCAACCGCACTGGGATCCCTGGCAATGATCTTCATCACCTCCATGACAGCCTCCGGCGACGGATCGGGAATGCGCTGGTCATTGGGAGTGAAGCTGGTTGTGAGATCGAGCTTTGACCAGCGATCCATATCCTTCTGCCACTGCTCCTTGTCGAGCGCCTCAACACGCTTCTCGGCATACTGCCTCACCAGTGAGCGCCGCAGGAATCGCTCATCATGCCTGATCATGCCCGGACCGAGCATGCAGCCCGAACAGAAGAAGAGGTTGAAATGGTGTTTGATGGTGTTGATATGGTGGTCGAAATCGCTGACAGCCTCCCTGATATCCTCTGACCCGGCAGCGGTGATCACGTGGCTCGAGACCAGGTCACGCTTGATGCCGGCCGCCTGAAGTATGCCTGCAGGGTAGGGGTAGAGGGCACCCCAGTTGCCGTAGGGCGGATCAAACTCGGCCATCCTGACATTCTTCTCCTGGATGTCGTTCTCCTCGAACATCTGCCTGATCTCAATAAAGGTGAGGGCAGCCTCGATCAGCTTACCCTTCTCATAGAGCCTGATCTCCTCCTTGGTGTCAATGCAGGGTCCGATGAAGACGTTGACCACATCATCGCCGTAAAGGTCACGGGTCACCATGGCAGTGGCAACCATGGGTGATACCAGCGGGGCTAGGTTGGGCACCAGGTGCGGGTGGTACTTCTCAATCAGCTCAACGATAGAAGGGCAGTTGGCGGTGATGTAGTATTTCCCGTGTGACTCCTCGAAGAGCTTCCGGTAGGCGTATGCCACCAGGTCAACCCCGAAGGAGACCTCATGCACATGGGTGAACCCCAGCATGCGTATCATACCGACAAACTTGCGGTAGTCGGTGATATCATCAAACTCAGAGGCTATGCTGGGTGCCAGCAGCGCCGCCGTGGGACGCCCTGACTGCAGGATGGCTTTCACCTGGCTGCGCGAGTCCCTGAACTCAATGGCGCCCGGCGAACAGGCAAGATAACAGAGCCCGCAACCAATGCACCTGTCGGCAATGATCACCGGGTGGGCACGCTCAGGACGCACCTCGATGGCATTGACCGGACAGGCCCTGACACATGAGTAGGAGTTGCGGCACTTCTCCTCATTGATGTATATAACCTGATCAGGAATCTTCATTGCTACACTAGTTTATCATATGCAAAACCGGCTATACCAGCTCCCGCTCAAGAATCTTCTCAATCTCTCCAACCCCCGTGCTGACAAAGGTCTTGCCGTTGATGATGATAAACGGCCCCTCACTGCAACGGTTCATACAGCGCGCACCCTTAAGTATCACCTTGTCATCAAGATGATTCTTCCTGAGATAGTCACGGATAACCTGCACTACCTCCCTGTTGCCCCTGGAAAAACAGGAGCTGCCCAGGCAGATCTCTATGTGGTATGACTGTCTCAGAAAGCTGGTATTTAGTCGTTTTCAACTCAAAAGTACAACAATTTATGTTGTATAACTCATTTTGATGGCAAATATGACATTTATTTGTTAATTAATTAACATTGTTTTTGAAATAACAATAAATATAAGTAGTTTTGTGTTTGTCAATATAGTCAGACTATTTTAGTAATGAGTAAGATAGATGAAATCCTGAGCCGTTACCGTGAAGGAAGCCAGGAGAGTCTGATACCGATCCTGCAGGATATACAGGTGGCCGAGGGGTATCTCTCTGAGAAGGCCATAGTACGGATAGGCAGGTTCCTGAATATGTCGACCACCAAGATCTACGGCCTGGCAACCTTCTATGATCAGTTCCGGTTCATCCCGGCCGGCAAGGTGCACCTGAAGATCTGCAACGGCACCACCTGCTTCATCAACGGGTCGGCCGGGGTGATCACAGCCATCAGGGAGGCGTTTGGCATTGAGCCGGGCCAGACTACACGCGACGGCCGCTTCAGCTATGAGCTGACGGCATGCCAGGGCGGATGCAATGAGGGACCGGTGGTGTGGGACGGGGAGAAGCACTATACACATCTCCGTGCAGAGGATATCCCCGAACTGATTGGCAAACTCAAAGCACTGGCCGAACTGAGATGAAAGAGAGAACTGATATATCGACAAGGGAGTTCCTTGTCAGCGAGGTGTTGCTGCACGAATCTGACACGCTGACGCCTGCCGCCGAGAAGCGGCTGGCCGAGATAAGACGTGACAAGCCGTCGCAGCCGGTCATCTACATCGCAGGCGGCTCGGCAGCGGTGATCGCCGGAGGCAATGCCACCGCGGCAGCGGTGAAGCAGTATCTTGAGGAGATGGGCATCAGGGGTGAGGTTATCCGTACCGGCTGCCACGGCCCGGCATCATATGAACCGCTGGTATGCGTTCACCTGCCGGGTAAGAATAAGCTTATCTTCAGGAATATAACCGAAGAGAAGGTGGAACCGCTGCTGAACGGCGTTTTCCACAATGATATGCCAGCCGAGGACCTTGTTGCACAGACGGGCAGTTACGGGTTTGAGGCATGGCATGATATCCCCTTCCTCGATGAGGTGCCCTGGTTCAGGCTGCAGAAGAGGGTGGTGCTGGGCAACTGCGGATGCTATGACCCTGAAAGCATTGAGCAGTACATTGCGCGGGGAGGCTACCGTGCCTTCCTGAAGACGATACGCAACTACACCCATGAGGAGGTGTGTGACATCGTGGAGCGCAGCGGGCTGCGCGGGCGCAGCGGCGGCGGATTCAATACGGGACGCAAATGGAAGTATGCCCTCAACTCAGCCTCAGAGAGTCGCTATATCATCTGCAATGCCAAGGAGAGCGACCCCGGGTCATACACTGACCGGTCGGTGATGGAGGGTGACCCCCACCGGCTGATCGAAGGACTCTGCATAGCCGCGTATGCCATAGGGGCATCGAATGCAGTGATCTACCTGAAGACCGGATCGCCGTTCCCGATGGCACGCCTGCGCAAAGCGCTGGAGGCAGCTGCAGAATGGGGGATAACCGGACACAATATCTTCCAGAGCGGATTCAACCTGGATATTGTGATCAGGGAGGAGGCCGGAGCATTCGTCTGTGGCGAGGAGACCGCACTGATAGCATCACTTGAGGGGAAACGAGGCATGCCCGAGCTGAAGCCGCCATACCCCACCTCCAGCGGACTGTACGGAAAGCCGACAGTGATCAATAATGTTGAGACACTGATGAATGTGCCGCTCATAATGACCAACGGACCGGAGTGGTTCAGGGGAATCGGAACGGAGGGAAGCAAGGGAACAAAGATCTTTTCGCTGGGAGGGAGAGGACGACGTACCGGACTGATAGAGGTGGAGATGGGAACAACCTTCCGTACAATAACAGAGGGTATAGCCGACGGAATAAAGGATGGAAAGGAGTTCAAGACACTGCAGGTTGGAGGACCATCAGGAGTATTCATCACCGAAGAGCAGCTCGACCTGCCGGTTGACTATGACACGCTGTGGGCAAACGGTATCGGCATGGGTTCGGGCGGACTGATCATGATTGATGAGACCACCTGCCTGGTTGATTTCGTAAGGTACTATATGGAGTTCATACATAAGGAGAGCTGCGGCAAGTGCATACCCTGCCGCGAGGGAACCGGCAGGATGCTCGAGATACTCGAGAACGTGGTGCGCAAGCCGCACAGTGACGACTCCAATGCCACCCTCGAGCGGTTCAAGGGGGTGATGCAGCTCGAGACAATCTCGTCAGTGATGAAGGATACCTCGCTCTGCGGGCTGGGACAGACTGCGCCAAACCCTTTCATCAGCGCACTGGCCAGCTACCGCGAGGAGTTTGAAGAGCATATCTTCGACCGCAAGTGCCGCGCCAACGTATGCCGCGGACTGAGGACCTTCAGCATCGATGTTGACAAGTGCACCGGCTGCACCGTCTGTGCCGCCAAGTGCCCGGTCAACGCCATCTACGGGACGAGACTGCAGCCATTCTTCATCGTCGAAGACAAGTGTATCGGGTGCGGTATATGCTATGATGTTTGCAAGTTCAGCGCCGTAACAGTGAGGTAAGTCATGCAGTTCACCATAGAAGTAAATAACAAGAGCATCAGGGCGGAGAAGGGCGAGACCATTCTCTCGGCCCTCAACCGTAACGGGATCATCATCCCCACCCTATGCCGCATGGCCGAGTTTACCCCTACGGGTGCCTGCCGTATGTGCGTGGTTGAGGTGGAGGGGCAGGAGAGGCTGGTAACCGCCTGCTCGGCACCCGTTGAGGAGTGGATGAAGATCAGGACCCACTCGCCGCGTGTCATACGTGCCCGTAAGACCATCGTCGAACTGCTGCTGTCGAACCATCCTGATGACTGTCTCTACTGCGAGCGTAACCTCGACTGTGAGCTGCAGCGCCTCTCAGATGAGATGCAGGTGCGTGAGCGGCGCATACGCGGAAGCAAGATCAGGCCCCGCCGTGACCAGTCGAGCCCTGCCATCGTGCGCGAGCTCTCGAAATGTATCCTCTGCGGGCGATGTCTCAGGGTGTGTGAGGAGGTGGTGACGGCAACATCCATAGACTTCATCGGACGGGGACGCTATACGCATGTCGGGCCGGCGATGGACCGCGACTTCAACTTCTCAAGCTGCATCCACTGCGGCCAGTGCGTGCTGGTGTGCCCCACGGGAGCACTCCACGAGAAGCATTACCTCTCTGAGGTGCAGGAGCAGCTCAGCAAGAACGATGTGACCAGGGTGATACAGTACTCACCCCTCGTACCCTATGCACTGGCTGAAGAGCTGAAGATGAAGTACAGCCGTGACTTTGACAGGCTGCTCAATGCCGCGCTGCGCAAGATCGGCTTTGACCATATCTTCCTATCAGGAGCGGGTACCGACATAATGATCAATGAGCTGACCGATGCGGTTATGTCATCCGGTGAGAAGGAGGAGCGCAAGCCGCTGCTCGTGTCGGCCTGCCCCGCCTGGGTGAAGTACTGCGAGCAGTTCACGCCTGAACTGCTGCCGCTGCTCTCACCGCTGAAGACACCGCAGCAGATATCGGGCGCCATAATCAGGTCAGTGGTGCCGGTGAATGAGGAGAGATCACGTGTATACACCGTTTCGGTGAGCCCCTGTACCGCCATGAAGTTCGAGGCGCGGCGTGACAGCATGACCCGCAAGGGAATAAGTGATATCGATACGGTGCTGACGGTGCGTGAGCTGGCAAGGCTGATAGTACTCTATGGCATTGATATCTCGAATATTGATCCCGAACCGGCCGATGAGCCGATGGAACTGCGCAGTTCAGCCGCCCTGCTGGCTGAGTGTGCAGGCGGCATAACCGAAGCGGTGTTGCGTTCACTGGCTCACCGCAGGGGAATTAGGGAGATTGACCGGTCAGCGGTGAAAAAGTTGCGGAATATTGGTAACTTAAGGGAGATAAAGGTGACCATAGGCGGCGAGAGCTGGTCGGTGGCGGTGGTTGACGGCCTGACCGGGCTGGCCAGGCTCAGGGAGAAGATGGAGGCGGGAACGCACTATGACCTGGTAGAGGTGATGGCATGCCCGGGCGGATGCGTCAACGGCGGGGGGATGCTGCCGGCAGGGTCACGCGAGGCGGTCAGGCAGAGGGCAAAATTCATCTGGCAGACTGATGAGCTGGAGGCGGTCAGGACACCGCAGCAGTCAGCCTCGGTGGCCACACTGTATGGAAAGGTCTTTGAAGAGTGCCCTGAGCTCTCAGACAGGAAACTCTTCCTGACCCACTTCACGAAGAGGGATGTGTTGCTTTAACGGAGAGGAGGAGAGATGCTGGTCTATACGATAAAGGAGCTGTGCCGGACATGCTACACCTGCGTAAGGGAGTGTCCGGCACGAGCCATCCGCATAGTGGGCGGACAGGCCGAGGTGATCACCGAGAGGTGTATAGTGTGCGGCAACTGCACCAAGGTGTGCAGCCAGGGTGCAAAGGTTTTCGTGAATACCTCTGACCTGGCACGCAAGGTACTCGCCCGTCCCGGCAGGAAGGCGGCCATAGTGGCCCCAAGCTTCCCGGCTGAGTTCCATGATGTGCCCGATCACCGTACCGTGGTGGGTATGATCAGGGCGCTCGGGTTTGACTATGTCGCCGAGGTCTCCTTCGGCGCAGACCTGGTGGCACACCGCTACCGAAACCTGATAGACCAGGCCGGAGCCAGCAACTATATCTCTTCCGACTGCCCCGCCATCGTCTCATTCATCAGGTTCTACCACCCGGATCTGACACCCTCGCTGGTGCCGGTGGTGTCGCCCATGGTGGCGATGACCAGGGTGATGCGGAAGAGGCATGGCGACGATCTCTCGGTGGTCTTTATCGGGCCCTGCGTGGCCAAAAAGGCTGAGAACTCAGAGATAGACGCTGCAATAACCTATATCGAGCTGCGGGAGATACTTGAGGAGGCCGGGATCAGGCCGGAGAGTGTCACCCCGTCAGAGTTTGATCCGCCGCTGGGCGGAAGAGGCGCCATCTTTCCGGTAACCCGCGGGCTGCTGCAGGCCGCCGGAGCCAATGATGATGCCATAACCGGAAACATCATTGCCGCCGAAGGGCGCATCGACTTCCAGGAGGCGATCAAGGAGTATGAGGAGGGGATGATCGGAAACCAGCACCTGGAGCTGCTCTGCTGTGAAGGATGCATCATGGGGCCGGGAATGAGCAAGGGAGGGAAGCAGTACAACCGCAGGGCACTGGTGAGCACCTATGCACAGCATAAGATGAACAGCCTCGATTTGGAGGAGTGGAGGAAAAACCTGGAGATCTATGACAAGCTCGACCTCTCGGTGCGCTTCAGGGCCGAAGACAAACGGCAGCTGATGGCTGATGATGAGGAGGTGCGCGAGGTGCTGGCATCAATGGGCAAAAAGAGCGATAAGGATCACCTAAACTGCGGCGCATGCGGGTATGACACCTGCTATGACCATGCAATAGCGATCATCAAGGGACTGGCAGAGGAGGAGATGTGCCTGCCATACACCATTGAGAAACTGCATAAGTCAGTGCAGGAACTGGCACTCTCGAATGCCAAGCTCACCACCATGCAGAATGCACTCAAGCAGTCAGAGAAGCTGGCACACATGGGGCAGCTCTCGGCAGGTATAGCTCATGAGATCAATAACCCGCTGGGGGTGGTCATAATGTACAGCAACATACTTTTAGAGGAGTGCCAGCCCGATGACCCGGTGCGGGAAGACCTGAAGCTGATAGTGGAGCAGGCGGCACGGTGCAAGAAGATCGTGGGCGGGCTGCTCAACTTCGCCCGCAAGAACCAGGTGAATCACCAGCCGGTGAACATACTGAAACTGACCGAGAACAGCATTGCCGGGGTGCTCTTCCCTGACAATGTGACAAGCGTCATAGAAGACCGTTGCACCAGCCCGGAAGCATCACTCGACAGCGAGCAGATGACACAGGTGCTTACCAACCTCATCAGGAACGCGGTTGAGGCGATGCCCGGCGGTGGGACGGTGACTGTCACGCTTGAGGATACCCCGGCTGACGTCATCTTCATCATAAAAGATACAGGGTGCGGTATAAGTGACGAAGACAGGTCAAAGATCTTTGAACCATTCTTTACCAGCAAGGGAATAGGCAAGGGAACCGGTCTCGGACTGGCCACCACATACGGTATTGTGAAGATGCACAAGGGGCAGATAACGGTGGAGACAAACAACAACAAGGCCAAGGGACCCACGGGAACCACATTCAGAATCACATTGCCCAGGAAGCCTGAATGAGCTGCGGTACAGATTACTGATAGTGACGATTGAGACATAATAAAAACCGGGATAATGAATAAGGTATATACAGTATTGCTTGTGGATGATGACCCTGACTACCTCTTCCAGGTGGCATTCTACCTCCGTAAGGCGGGGTTTGAGGTGATGACCGTCGAGAGCCAGGCAGAGGCAGAGCAGGTGATAACCAGGCTGAAGCCTGACATAGCTGTCTTTGACCTGATGATGGAGAATGATGACAGCGGATTCATTCTCTGCTACAAGCTCAAGAGAAAGTACCCCGACGTGCCCGTCATACTGGCCACCGCCGTCTCAAGGGAGACCGGGATAACATTCGGGCTGAGCAGCGGGCAGGACCGCGAGTGGATCAGGGCCGACCTGTTCCTCGAAAAAGGGGTGAGACCCGAGCAGCTTGAGCAGGAGATACGCAAACTATTGAAAATCTGATCATGGCACAACTGAAGATACTCGTCGTTGATGACGAACCCGGAATAAGGTCGGGGGTGACACGCATACTGTCGAACTTCCATGTGACCTATCCGTTTATGGATGAAGACTACACTTTCAGTGTGCTGGAGGCAGCCACCGGTGAGGAGGGGATAGAGATAATAGACCGCGAGATGCCCGATATCCTGCTGCTCGACAACAAGCTGCCGGGGATACAGGGAGTTGAGGTGCTCGAATATGTCAGGAAAAAGAACTATGACATCGGCGTGGCAATGATAACCTCCTACGCATCAATTGATGTGGCTGTCAAGGCCCATGCTGACGGGGCGGTAGACTTCATCCCCAAGCCATTCACCCCGCAGGAGCTGAAGTCGTCAGTGGAACAGATCACCAAACAACAGTACCTGAAGCGGATAACCCACAAGCTGAAGGTGGAGGGGCGTAAGGTGAGGTTCCAGTTCCTCTCAGTACTCTCCCATGAGCTGAAGGCACCGCTGAACGCCATTGAGGGCTACCTGCATATGATGCAGGAGAGACAGATGGGAAATACGCTCGATGAGTATGACCTGGCAATAACCCGGTCACTGCAGCGCATAGAGAGCATGCGCAACCTCATAATGGACCTGCTCGACTTCACAAAGGTGAATTTCGAGAAACAGATGGAGAAGATGCAGGAGGTTGATCTCGAAGAGATAGCCTCAATGGCGGTGGTAACCGTCAGCCCGTATGCTATCCACCGGGATATCACCTTCGAGACAGAGGTGTTCGGGTGCCATAAGATATGGGCTGACCCCAATGACTTTGAGATTATTATGAACAACCTGGTATCAAATGCCGTTAAGTACAACAAGCCGGGCGGAAAGGTGACAATCACCCTCGACTGTGATGAGAATGAGTTTTCCATTGCTGTGGCTGACACCGGCATCGGAATGAACAGTGATGAGGTGAAGATGCTCTTTGAGGAGTTCACCCGTATACGTAATGACAAGACCCGGAATATCAGCGGCAGCGGACTCGGACTATCGATTGTGAAGAAGGTGGTTGACCTCTATAACGGAGTAATCAATGTTGAGAGTGCCCCTGACAAGGGAACGACCTTCACTGTTATCATACCCAGGTCACAGGTTTCAAGATTAAATGCAGATGTATGAAGACACTACCGGGAAAGACCGTTGAGCGCCTCAGCCAGTACAGGCGCGCACTTATTGCCACCCTGGCATCAAACCGTAACTACATCTTCTCGCATGAGCTGGCGGCAATGCTCCATATTACCGCGGTGCAGGTCAGGCGTGACCTGATGCTGATAGGTTACAGCAGCGTGATGCGGAAGGGGTATGACGTGCGTGAGCTGATAAAGACCATCGGAACCATAATCGATGCACCCAGCGGACTCAACGTGGCGATAATTGGCATGGGTAACCTCGGGCGAGCCATCACCGGCTACTTCATGGGGAAGCGTACCAACATGAATGTGGTGGCAGCTTTTGATGTTGATCCTCAGAAGATTGACAAGGTGGTGGCAGGGGTCAGGTGCTACGATATCTCCCGGCTGCCGGTACTGAGGGCTGAGCTCGACATTATGGTGGCGGTGCTCACCGTCCCTGCCGACCAGGCAGTCACCATGGCAGCCAGGCTCGTCGGGGCAGGCATACGCGGCATAATGAACTTCACCACCGTACCGCTGAATGTGCCCGATACCGTCCATCTCGAAGAGTTCGATATGATCACCTCCATTGAGAAGGTGGCCTATTTCGTGAAAGAGAATCTGCAGCCCGCCTGAAAATGAGGATATTCAGAAGTTTCAGCGAGGCGGCGGTGATCAGGTCACCGGTGGTCACCACCGGTACATTTGACGGGGTGCATATCGGGCACCGCACCATCATACGCAGGCTGAAGAACCTGGCCGAACAGCATGACGGTGAAAGCACTCTGATCACCTTTCATCCCCACCCGAGGGTGGTGCTCTACCCCGAGACGGCCGGGAAGGGGCTGAAACTGATCTGCTCACAGGAGGAGAAGATAGAGCTGCTAAGGAAGGCGGGGCTCGACAATGTCATAATCATTGAGTTTACCCGCGACTTCTCACATATCACCAGTGAGGAGTTTGTCAGGGATATTCTGAGAGGAATACTTGATGCAAAGGTGATAGTGGTGGGCCACAATCACCACTTCGGGTTCAACCAGCAGGGCGATTACCGCACCCTGTGGGAGTGGCGCGGCAGGTACGGCTTCGAGGCCGAGGAGATACCCATGCAGGAGGTGCAGAATGAGACCGTCAGCTCGACACGCATCAGGCAGGCGCTGACCGATGGATACATACAGCGGGCAAACGCATACCTCGACCACTTCTACCTGGTTATCGGCGTGGCAGAGAAGGATGACCCGAAGATAACCCCGCAGGTGCCCCTGATACGTATCCCCGTAACCGATGTCACCAAGCTGCTTCCTGCACCGGGGCTCTATGCCGTCTCCTGCGCGGCAGAGACATTCTTCTCACGGGGAATGGTCTATATACCCGGCACCGGCTCGCCGCTGCCCGACCTCTTCCTCCACCTCGAGAACTATGAGAGCGATATCCCCGGCAAGCGGATGACCCTCTTCTTTCACAAGCGGCTCGAGGCATCACGCTACGGCATGAATGCAGACAAGGCCCTCGCCTATGGCCTGACTGAAATAAATGAGCTCATCTTCTGATACCGGCCGCCGGAGAGAGAACAAATGGCCGGAATTTCGTAACTTTGCATGTTATTCAGACAGAGGGGAAGAGTATTAAAAATCAACAAAATGAAATTCAATCCGGAAAAATGCAGTATACCTGACCGCCGTATGGAACCGTTCATCGATCCTGATGAGCTGTGGTCACACATAAACAACAAGAAGGCTGATGCAGTGAGGGTGAGGGAGGTGATTGCGAAGTCGCTCTCGAAAGAGAGGCTCACCCTGGCTGAGACTGCCGTACTGATAAATGCCGAAGGCGACCTGGTTGAGGAGATCAAGGCGGGGGCGCGCGAACTGAAGAAAAAGGTCTACGGCAACCGTATAGTGCTGTTCGCCCCGCTGTATATCGGTAACCGCTGCACAAACAACTGCCAGTACTGCGGGTTCAGGGTAACCAACAGGGATGCCCGCCGCAAGACACTCACCGATGATGAGATCGTTGCCGAGGTGGAGGCCCTGGAAGACAACGGCCAGAAGAGGCTAATACTGGTCTATGGCGAACATCCTGACTACAGCCCCGAATACATAGCCCATACCGTCAGGCTGGTCTATGGCATCAAGAAGGGGCAGGGTGAGATACGCAGGGTGAATATCAATGCCGCACCGCTCGATATCGACGGCTTCCGTACGGTAGGCCGCTCCGGTATAGGTACCTACCAGATCTTCCAGGAGACATACCACCCGGAGGCATACAGCTGGTATCACCTGGGCGGAAAGAAGAAAGACTACAACTGGCGGCTCACATCACTCGACAGGGCACAGGAGGCCGGCATTGACGACGTGGGAATAGGGGCGCTCTTCGGCCTCTACGACTGGCGGTTCGAGGTGATGGGACTGGTAAGGCACACCAACCATCTGGAGGCATGCTACAACGTGGGACCACACACAATCTCATTCCCACGTATAAAGGATGCAGCAGCCCTCAACCTCAATGAAAAGTACTACGTCAATGATGACGACTTCAAGAAGCTGATCGCCATCCTGCGCCTGGCAGTACCCTATACCGGACTCATTCTTACCGCACGTGAGACACCCGAGGTGCGCCATGAGGCAATGGCATTCGGAGTGTCCCAGATTGACGGCGGAACCAAACTCGAGCTGGGAAGCTATTCAGCATCACAGAATGAGGAGCAGAACCTGAACCGGGAACAGTTCAAGATCAGTGATGAGAGATCACTGGCTGACGTGATTGATGAGCTGCTCGAGAATGACTACCTGCCATCGTTCTGTACCGCCTGCTACCGGCTGGGACGCACCGGCGAACACTTCATGGAGTTCTCGGTTCCGGGGTTCATCAAGCGGTACTGTACTCCCAACGCAATACTCACTCTGTCAGAGTATATCGTTGACTATGCCTCGCCGGGGCTGGCCGAGAAGGGCTGGAGGGCAATCGAGAAAAATATGGCAGACCTCGATGAGGGGATGAAGCAGAGCATCCGCAAGAAGATTGAGAGAATAAAAAACGGGGAGAGAGATCTCTATTACTAAACAGACAATATCATGGTCAGACTTTTCGGAATTAAGATAACCGACAGGATCAAGGAGGCCGGCCTGGTTCAGAAGGCACTTTCTGACTATGCCACGGTGATCAGTACACGGCTGGGGTTTCATGAACTGAATGATGACCTCTGCAGCCGTGAGGGTTTCATGCTGATCCATCTCTCCGGCCCGGCAGATGACTGTGACAGCCTGGTGTCGAGGCTCAGCTCCATCGGCGGACTCTTTGTCAGGGAGATGCTCTTCTCGCATGGTCTCTCCGATGCACCTATGGAGTGTGAGGGGACTACCGTCCTCGGCATCATGGTACCCAGGCGCAATAATACCGGGCCTGAGGTGCAGGAGCTGCTGACCACCTATGGCTGTGTCATACGCACCAGGCTGGGGGTCAATGAGACCTGGTACGGTGAACCGGCCGGACTGATCCTGCTTGAGCTGGCAGGCGACAGAAGCCAGTTCGCCTCGCTCGAGAGATCACTGCGGCTCAATGAGGAGATAGCTGTAGGCCGGATCTGCTTCCCGGCATGAGGCTTTGTCCGGGAAGACCATATTGATAACCAGCTATTCGCCGAACCTGCCCACCTGTCTTATGGTCTGACCCAGGAAGACTGCATTTACAAACAGCTTCGAGCTGCCGAACCAGGTAGCCCTGAAGTTGGTCTCATCATAGATCGATATCACCCGCCCCGGCCCCTGGTGTACCGTTACCACCGCACTGCCGGCAATCCTGGAGATATTCCCTTTTGAGCAGTATCCGCTCAGCAGCGGGTCGGATGTATATTTTACCGGGGTGTTATAGCTGGCGCCGGTCACCTTCACCGCCGTGGCATCTCTCTTGAATACCGGCAGCGTGGGCCGTGTGAAGCCGTAACAGAGCGGGTGGGTCACATCAACCATGGCGCTGAAGATGGTTCCCGGCACCGACTGGCCGGCACGCTCGCCGGTACGGTCAGCCCAGGTCAGGTTACTGCCGGCGGGTGCCTGCAGACCCTCCACATAGCTTATCTGTGCAAAGCCGTTGGCTGCCAGCCACCTGTTGCCGCCGCGGTATCCTATCAGGGTGCCTCCCGAACGGCTCCACTCACGCAGACGATCGGTGGCTGCCTGGGTGAGAGGCGGGTTGCCCGCAATGATGATCACGTTGTAGCGCGCAAGCGTTGCACTACCCATACGTGACGGGGAGACCATGGTTACCGGCATGCCGTAGCGCACATCGAGCAGGTGCCAGATCTCACCGGCATCAGCCGCCGGCGTGCCATCCTCTATCAGCAGTAGTACCGAGGGCTTTGTGAGCATCACGAAGCTGTCGCTGCCCAGGTCGATACCGGATGGGGTGAGGCTGGTGGAGGCGCCATGGATATCTATACCGCACTCTTCGGCCACACGTTTGAGCAGCGAGGTGATCTGCCGGGCCGGCCGCCTGTTCTCACCACGGTGCACCATGATGGTGCCCGCTCTGAATGACTGTTTGCTGCCGTTATTCATTACCGCGGTAAAGGGTGCTGTGGCAACGCGGGTGATGAGACCGGCATCCTGCAGCAGATAAAGGGCCTTTGGAGCGTAGGTGTCACCCCAGTCGAAGAACCATGCCAGGTCAGCCTCGCTGCCGCTGAAGGACCCCTTCGGGAAGGGCGGCTCGGTGACCCGCTCACCCGTCATGCCCGCAGCCTCGGCCTGAGTGAGAGGGGTATAGCTGAGGTTGAATGCCATGGGCATCACCCAGGTGGAGATGTCATAAAAGACCGAGTCGGTGAAGGTGCGCACCGCTTCGAAGAGGCTCCTGACGAAGCGGTACTCCTTCTGCCTGGAAGGCACAAAGTAGCTGTCAGTGGTGGTGTAGCTGACGCCTCCCTTGTTCAGGGCCTTGCCGCTGCGGTAGACCTCGATCTTGTGCCTGAGCAGTATCTCTATGAACCGTGCGCCGGCGCCGCGGTCATCGGCTGTGCTGAAGAGGTATCCCTTTACCGGGGCGGCATCGGCCTCCTTCAGGGCTGAACGGAAGAACTCACGCTGCATGTCGAGCAGCTTCACCCTCATATTGAGACCGGCCTTCAGCGTGGAGAGCGAGGTGACGAACTGGTTACGTATGGCAAAGGGGAAGGTAAGCACTCCTCCCGGCACCTCACGCAAGTGCCCCTTGGTGCCTGCCTGCTCATAGAGTATGCCTATGGAGCCGTGCGCATCAGGGTATGATGATCCCTTCCCCAGGTAGTAGTCGTCAAAGCTCTCCTCGGTATAGTAGAGGCTGCCGATGGAGTCGAGTGCGGCAGCATGGTAGTTGCCTATCTCGGCGGTGAGGGTCTGTATGTATCCGGGCACCACCGGGTTGTTGCGGCTGGCCACCCCCGGCTGGAAGAAGAAGCTGGAGCCGGCACCCATCTCATGATGGTCATTGTTGATATTGGGCATCCAGTGGTGGAACGCCTCCACCCGTCCGACGCTCTCCGGGTGCTGAAGCATCAGGTAGTCGCGGTTGAGATCGAACCAGTAGTGGTTGGTGCGGCCGCCGGGCCAAGCCTCATTGAACTCACGGCCTGCCGGGTCACTGCTCAGCGTCATGCCGCGATGCATGTTGACCCACGATGAGTGACGCTGCATGCCGTCAGGGTTGAGAGAGGGGTCAATCAGGATGATGGTGTTCTCGAGTATCGCATCCAGCTCGGCGCTGCTGCCGGCTACCAGGTGATAGGCGGTCAGCAGGGAGGCGTTCTGCGCGCTCGACTCGTTGCCGTGAATACCATAACCCAGCTTGACCACCAGCGGCATGTCAGCCGTATTGATGCCGGCTGACAGAGAGGGGTCAGAGAGCTTCAGGTGCTCAACCCTCAGTTCCTCCAGACGGGCCATGTTCTTTTCCGATGAGACGATGAGATGCCCGAGGGGCCGCTGCTCCCAGCTCCTGCCATACTCCTCCCAGCGGGCACGGTCAGAGAGACCTGCCAGAAGCTGCATATACCCTACCAGCCTGTCATGAGAGACATGCCACTCGCCCACCTCGAAGCCGAGGTAGGAGGAGGGGACCGGGATGGCCGGGTTGTAGTCAACCCCGGCAGGAAGATAGTAGCTCAGACCGGCCGGGTTCCCGGCGGTGCCGGGGAGACCCGGTGCATGAGAGTGCTGTGCGGTGGAGACTGCTGAGATGAGCAGTACCATCAGTAAGAGAAGGCTTCTTTTCATCGTATAGGATTTAAATATTGTCGGCAAGGTTGTAATATATCAGTATGTGATCATAATCAGGGTCATGGCTGCACAGTATGTTCATCGGCCGGATCGCCTCCTGGCGTAGTGCGGGGTGTCACCCCACTCGCCAAGACCGATGGTTATACCGGGAATGAGCTCCTGCCTGAGGCCGCTCACATCAGACTCGCTCACCTCGCGGTAGCCCGGCTTGCCGGCATAGATACGGTAACCCTCCCGGTACTGTGCCGGGGTGAGGTTGGGCATCACCACGTTGGCGCCGCACATGATCGCCTTCTCTCGCCCCGCCGGATCAATGGTCTGCATGGCGGTGGAGGCGACGATGTTGATGTCTTTCATCACAATGCGCATTAGGGCTATCATCCTGAGGGAGAGGTTGAACCTCCTCCGCAGCAGATCAGCTCCGCCGCGCTGTGACCCCTGGTCCCTCTCCGCTCCGTCACCCGCTGCTCCGTTGTCTCGGGTCGCTCCGTCACCCGCTGCTCCGTCGTCATGTGCCCTTCGGCCCTTAACCGCTCCGTCATCTGCTGCCGCGCTGCCCCGGCTCCCCCTGTCAGATTGCGTCTCCCGGCCGGCCACCTGTCCCAGGGGGGTGTCGGCATGCTCAATATATGGTCCCATGCCGCACATATCGATGTCGAAATCGCGCATGAAGATGATATCATCAGCCAGGTTCTCCACGCTCTGCCAGGGCAACCCGATCATCACCCCGGTGCCGGTCTGGTATCCGGTAGCCTGTATCGCCTTCAGGCAGCTGAGCCTGCGCCGGTAGCTGTGCCTCTCATCATCGGGATGAATCTTGCGGTAGAGCTCTTCCGATGAAGCCTCTATCCGCAGCAGATAGCGGTGGGCACCGGCATTGAACCACCGCTCGTAGGTCTCACGGCTCTGCTCGCCGAGCGACAGGGTAATACCCAGCCGGCCATCGGTCATCATACGTATGGTGGATACCAGCTCTTCAATGATCCCGGTATAGGCGGGCGATGAGTTCTCACCTGACTGGATGGCTATGGACCCGAGATTGAGCCTGTAGGCGGTCATGGCTGCATCAAGCACCTCGTCTCGGGTCATGGTATACCGCTCAACCAGGGTGTTGGCACACCTGACACCACAGTAGAGGCAGTTCTTGCTGCATATGTTTGAATACTCGATCAGGCCGCGCAGGTAGACACGGCTGCCCAGGTAGTGATCCCTTACCGAGGCTGCCTTGCGGAAAAGAATAGGAGCTTCATCATCACTGCACTGAAGCAGCGTGATAATGTCTGATCTCTCCAGATCGCTCTTTTCCAGTAAACCGGCTATGCCTGAACCCATGTTTCCTGGTTGTTAAAGATCAACAAGCCGGCTCATGATAAGTTCAGATCATGAACCGGTCATCTCAGAAGCTGGTGCTGAACATCTGCCAGAGCTCCCGCTTGATCTCCTGCCAGCGGCTCATGGTAGCATATGCAAATGATGCCGTGTAGTCAGTCAGCAGCTTCTTTGCCTCGCTGTTTTTCCCTTCAGCAATCAGCTTAACCGCTCTCTCCTCCAGGGCAGGGGTCTCCAGCAGTGCTTTCTGCTCAAACTCGGCCACGGCCGGCTCGATCAGCCTGCGGCCGCGTGACCAGTTCACGGTCGAGAGCCTGTTGGCCTCGCGGTATGCCCAGATGGCTGCATCATCGCGGTAGCGGTGCTGACCGCATATGCGGAAGCTCTGGGGCAGCGACATCGTTCCCGAGTAGATGGGAATGCGTGGGCTCTGCCCGGGGTTGTCGAATGAGAACCATGCCACGGCACCCACCTCCTCGGGCAGCCATGAGCGGCACTGTATGACGTGCGAGTATGAGCACCCGGAAATGGCTATGGTGCGCTGCCGCTCAATGGTGCCAGGCTTGAGCTCATTGATGAGGGTGCGCAGGTCATTGTTCATCCAGTTGCTGACCACGGGCGACTTCACCGTCTCGGTGATCTCGTTGCCCTCCCTGTCACGCCTGGTAACAGTAACCAGCAGGTTCTTTGTCATGTCATAGGGAGTACCCTCATAGGTCTCACGGAAAAGCGCCATTACATCATTGGCCGAGAGCTTCTTCTCCGGCTTGACGCTGAAAGGCAGCTCATCCATCTCCATCGTCAGGCCAAGGCCCGGGGCAAGAGTGCTGAGTACAAAGAAGTCACGTATGGCAAAGGGCTTGCCGGTACCGATCACCTTATAGAACTTGAAAGGCTCACGGCCATCCCAGTATCCCAGTTTCTTTGCCTTTTCACGCAGATCCTTTGAGGTCATGAAATTGTTGGGATCCTTGAAGTTGACGTCTGATATCCTCGGAATATTTGCTGCCACACCCACATGATCATCGGGAATGCGCTGTGCCACCCAGAGGGCCGACGGCTTGCCCGGGCCCGAGCCGGCAATCTCAAACTGCCACACCTCCTTCGGGTCGGCGATGGTGAGGCACTCGGCCATGTCACCATACCCGTACTCCTCGGCCAGGGCCCCGATCAGTGCGATGGCCTGGCGGGCGGTGGTGCAGCGCTGAAGGGCAATCCTCTCAAGCTCCTCGATGACAAACAGTCCGTCAGGGTTGATCAGCTCCCTCTTGCCGTAGATTGTGGTCTCACCCATGGCAAGCTGCTTCTCGTTGAGACAGGGGTAGGCGGTGTTGAGGTAGGCATAGGTCGACCTGACCTCCGGAATGGTCCCCTTCAGGCGCAGGTTGGTGATGTCCCATGCCTCTTCGGTATGCATGCTGCCCCAGTAGACATTGTGGGTGGTGTCACGGTCAAACTTCCTGGCGGGAACCATCTCAAGCCAGGTACGGTAACGTCCGTCACAGCTGTGCGAGGTGATTACGGAACCGTCGGTGGTGGCAAGCCGCCCCACCATGATGCAGGTACAGTTCTCGGCATAGCCGGGACCGTCAGGATCGATCTCCTTCTCCCACTGGGAAAAGGCTGTAAGAGAGACAGACAGTAAGAGCAGTGCTGCTGCGCCACCCAGTACTCTTTGATATAGTTTCATATTGGTTAAGTGTTTCGGTTAAACAACAAAAATAGTCTGATATGCGAATTAGCAGACCTTAAATATACTATTCTGCAACATATCATGATCCTGATCAGGGCTGGTTAAAAAACGATGCTCGCCGGCAGCGGTTGAGTAAAACTAACATTAGCCAGTGCATAATAGAAGAGTAAAACTGACAGTAGCTGGCGCACGGTAAATCAAAGTTACTGTCAACAATTAGTTGATGCAATTAATTCTCATTTCATTGCAAAAAAATGTCATTCGTTAAAAAACAATGCTGATTACATTTTATCACTTGACTGGCTCCATATCTTTTACGATTTTAGAAAAAATTTAAACAATTTGGGATATGAAAAAAGTAAAGTTAGTTTTGGCAATTGCAGGAGTTACTGTTTTACTCGTGCTTAATTTTAGCTTCAAAAGTACCGCTGTCAAGGTTGAAGAGATATATACACTTGAACATGTTGAGGCTACTGAAGGAATGATTTTAGAGTGTAGATATTTCAATTTGTTTGGTGAGTGTCTTTGTAATCTTGGAGAAATGTATTGTGTGCTGTCCAGATGTGGCAGCGGAATAATATGTGACGATTTAATTGTGGTTACCAATTAGAAATCAATCATAATATAAAGAATCATTGATATCGTTTATGCCATCACTGAGATGGATCTCTATGAGTAATTCTATTTTTGTTTTCACTGTTTTGCTCACGGCTTTAACAGCCTGTAAGAGCGATCAACAGTATAAAAATGTCTATACTCTTATACCTGCTGAGGATCCATTGGTGGTTCCCATAGGAAGTCAGACAACAAATTTCGTTGTCTATTCCCAATATTTTAGACAAGATAATATTGACTATCTGGCTATTCTGAATCTTGAACAAAACAGAATTGAGATATACAATCTTGATACGAAATTGTTATTCAGAGAGATAGTATTTTATAGAGAAGGCCCTCAGGCGCTTGGCGGCGTGACTAATTTCTATGTTGAGTCCCTTGATTCACTGCTTGTTGACTGTGCCTGGGAACGGGTAGTTGGAATATCAGACGGAGAGGGAAATATTCTGAAAAGAATGTCATATGCTGAAGATATTTACGGAAGAAAGTTTATCCTTACCGTTCCGTGGCTTGGTGCGGTGCCCTTGAAAACCGGTCATATTATTAATTATTATCAATCATATACTAGAATGATTGAACAAAGCAGCGGTATACTCACTAAAGATATACAGAAGGATGCATACCTTAATGTTGCCTTCAACACTTTAACCGGGGAGAGTGTCACCATGCCGCTTAAGCTACCAGAAGAGATGGTTGGAAATGAGTTTTATAGCACTCCGGATGCTCTAAGAACTATCGGTTACAATAATACTTTTGTTTACCATTTTTATAATCAATATTACCTCTACCTGACCGATGATCACACCACTTTCAGGAAAGTACCCCTTGTAAGTAACTATAGGTTGAGGTTCTGCAAAGATGCTTTCCCCTATTTGACAGATCCGCTCAAATATTTAAGCCATAAACTCCTCCATGACCTGGGAAGAGACCTCATATATGACAGGTACCGTGAATGCTATTATTATTTAATTATGAAAAGGGAGGGAAAGATCAGTTCGGGCCGTGATTTGTCATTCAAAATGAAATACCCAAATGGTTTTATACTGATCTTAAGCAGAGATCTTGAATACCTTGGAGAGGTATTTCTGCCGGATAATGTTTACTCATTAGCATTTTCGTTTGTAACACCTGAAGGGCTGTATCTGTCTGAGGATAACCCTGAGAATCCTGCATTTGATGAAGATTATATGAGATTTCGCCTATTCAGGCTGAACAAAAAATGATTATATGAAAAGTCTGTGGCCGGTCTTTTTATTGCTTTTCCTGATTATTTTAAGTTGCACTGTAAACCCTGAAACAAAAATTATTGCTAAATATTTAGATAGTTATGGGAAAGAATTAAAAGACTACAAGGTCATCTGTTTTGTTCCGGCAGATGGATGTGATATATGCATTGAACCTTCCTTACGATACTCGGTTACCGCAGAAAATGAATTTTTGCTCGTATTGATATCCCGCTACTGGAAGTCTATACGCAGTATTATTGAACAATATCATCTCGATCTTGATAAAATATTAGTTGATGAGGAAAATAAAGTAGTTAATCTCGGGCTCCTCATTCCTACCGCACCCTGCTTTTATTTTATTAAGGATGGTGTTGTGGTAATCAGGGCAGATCTCTCGAAGACATATGACAAGGAGGCTGTTCTTATTGAGGTAAGCCGATTCATTGAAAACTCTGGTATCAATCAATAAAATAATAGAAATTACGCCAGTTAATCACGTCTTTGTGATGGTCAGATAGTTTGCTGGATTCTTTTCTTTTCTTACCTTTAAGAGGGATACTATCCCAAAAAGTGTGTAAAGTGAGATTTTTCTAAATTTAAGGTTGATA
>CAZAVK010000008.1:0-121030 GCA_964488645.1 uncultured Rikenella sp.
TTGACGATGATCCTCCTCATCCATCCTTCAAAAGAACCTTCATGGCTGAAGTGCGACAGGTTCTCAAAGATCTTGATGAATCCCTCCTGCAACACATCCCTGGCCTCCTCCGTATTGCCCGAATACTGAAGGCAAACGGCATAGAGCCTCGGGGAATACCTGCGGTAAAGCAGTTCCTGGTCGCGCCTGCTGCCGGATAAGCAGCCGTCAATTATGTCCTTATCCCTGGCCAAACCCGATTTTTGGTCGAGTTATAAAGGTAAGAAATAAAATCCGACCTTATCAATAAGGTGATGACAAAAGCGGGCCGAAGGTTGCGTTGACGAAAAAATTTAGTCCGGTTTTTCTAGCCGTGTATAGCCTCACCCAGGGCTGCGGCTGCGGCTTCCATAATCCCTTCAGACATCGTCGGGTGGGGATGGATGCTCACCGCCAGGTCATGTGCCGTGGCCCCCATCTTCCTCGCCGTCACGATCGATGAGATCATCTCGGTCACGTTCATCCCGATCAGGTGCCCGCCTATCAGCTTGTCATCGGCTGCATTGAACACCAGCTTGACAAAACCCTCACGTGCGCCGGCGGCGCTGGCTTTGCCGGAAGCCATGAACATGAACTTGCCGGTTTTTGTCTCGATGCCTGCCGCCTTTGCCGCCTCCTCGGTCATGCCGCATGAGGCCACCTCGGGGGTGGTGTAGGTGCAGCCGGGTATGTTTGTATAGTCTACCGGGTCAGGGCTCCTGCCGGCAATCTTCTCTACGCAGACGATCGCCTCGGCCGAGGCCACGTGTGCCAGTGCCGGGCCGGGAATGACATCGCCTATTGCATAGACCCCCTTCACCGAGGTGCGGTAGAACTCATCCACCACAATCCTGCCCCTGTCGGTGGCGACGCCGGCCTCCTCAAGGCCTATACCCTCGATGTTGGGTGTGATGCCGACGGCCGAGAGCACTATGTCAGCCTCAACCACCTCCTCACCCTTGGGGGTTCTGATGGTGACCACACACTTCTCACCCGTGATGTCAACCTTTTCAACCGACGAGCCCACCTTGACCTTCATGCGGGCCTTCTTGAACGAGCGCTCCAGGGTGCGTGACACCTCCTCGTCCTCTATCGGCAGTATGCGTGGCATGAATTCGACCAAAGTCACCTCGGTGCCCATAGAGCTGTAGAAGCCCGCGAACTCGCTGCCGATGGCTCCCGAGCCCACCACCACCATCGATCCCGGCAGTGACGGGAGGGTCATCGCCTCGCGGTAACCTATGATCTTCCTGCCATCCTGCTTCAGGTTGGGCAGCTCACGTGAGCGGGCCCCGGTGGCTATGATGATATGTCCGGCCGAGTAGCTCTGCTTCGTTCCGTCGGCAGCCTCCACCTCCACGGTGCCGTTGCCGCCCAGGCGGCCGAACCCGCTGATTACAGGGACATTGTATTTCTTCAGCAGGTACTGAACACCCTTGCTCATTGCCTCTGCCACACCACGGCTGCGTGCTATCACCGCCCCGAAGTCGGGCGCCGCCTCACCGGCCTGTATGCCGTAGGTGGCCGCATTGCGTGCATAGTCAAGCACCTGGGCGCTTTTGAGCAGCGCCTTGGTGGGTATGCAGCCCCAGTTGAGACAAATACCGCCCGTCTCAGCCTTCTCAATAACAGCCGCCTTCATACCGAACTGCGAAGCCCTGACGGCAGCAACATATCCGCCCGGACCGCTGCCGATAACAATCAGATCATACTCATTCATATCATTCTGTCTTAAGGTTTATCTATCCTGAATATCACTACTCTGCATCATTTGTCAGCACGCCGCCCCGCCCATTCACCGCCGCCTCACTGCAATCGCCGCCTCAATGCTGGTGATGTCACTCCAAATTGCCGGCAGGTCACATACGGTCTCACTGCAATCACCGGCTCTCTGCCGGTGATGTCACCCCGGCCGTCCGGCACTACGCACATCTTCTCACTGCACTCATCAGCCCTCCATCATCTTTCCCATCCTGAAGCTCTTCATCAGGCTACGCACGCCGCGTGCCACCAGCCAGAACAACACCAGCAGCGCCACTATTGTTGCGCCGGTGGGGAGATTGGTGAACCACGATATGGCAAATCCCCCGCCTATACCCACGAAGCTGACTGCCGTTGAGAGCCAGACAATGCGCAGGTACCTGCGGGTGAAGAGCATGACAATATTGGCAGGAATGGTGAGCAGTGCAATGATCATTATCACCCCTGCCATCCGTATGTTAAGCACTATCGCCAGTCCGGCCAGTCCCACCGAGATATACCTGAAGAGGTCGACATGGCGGGTAAAGGTGCGTGCATAGTTCTCATCAAACGAGATATAGAGAAGGGTCCTGTAGAATACCGCGGTATAGATTATCAGTGCTGCCGAGACGATGCCCAGCGCTATCAGGTCGCCGTCGGTGACGGTCAGTATGCTGCCGAAGAGGTAGCTCATCAGGTTGGGTGCATAGCCGGGCGTAAGGTAAATGAAGATTATCCCCAGTGCCATCCCCAGGGCCCATAGTATTCCGATGGCGCTGTCCTCGCGCATCTTCCCCCTGGCTGACATGTACTCCATTCCGAGGGCTGAGCCGAGTCCGAATATGGCACCGCCTATAACGGGGTTTATGCCCAGGTAGTAGCCCAGCCCTATCCCGCCGAACGAGGCGTGTGTCACCCCTCCGCTGAGGAAGACCAGCCTGCGTGAGACGATATATGTGCCGGCCAGTCCGGCGGTGATGCTGGCAAAGAGCGCTCCCAGCAGCGACCGTACGATGAACGAGTATTCAAACAGTCCGGTCATCACTCATGTTTATGCAGGACCACATGTGGCACGTCTCCATGGGCCACCAGCTGTATCGGGCAGCCGTAGAGCCGCAGGTCATCCTGGGTGATCTTGCTATGCGGATGATAGAAGAGCTTCTCATTGACGCAGGCGAACGACTTCACCCATGCCGACACCATACCGACGTCATGTGACACCATCATGATGGTCATGCGGCTGTTGAGCTCTTTCAGCTTGTCATAGAAGTCAGCCTCGAACGACGTGTCCACAAAGGTGGCCGGCTCATCAAGCAGCAGCAGGCGCGGCGACCCTGAGATCGCCCGCGCCAGGTAGACGCGCTGCAGCTGTCCGCCGGAGAGCTCATTGAGTGCCCGGTGTGCCAGCGGCGTCAGCCCCAGCTCATCCATCACCCCGGCAGCACGCCTCCGCTCGCTGCGGCCCATGCGTACCGTGGCGCCGCGGCCATGCATCAGTCCCGACAACACCACATCCTCAACGGTGACCGGGAAGAGGGTATCACCCTGTGCCACCTGGGGCATATAGCCTATCTGGTTCATCTGCAGGCTGCCGGGAGAGTAGTCTACCCTGCCGGCGAGTGGCTTCAGCAGACCGAGGATCACCTTCAGCAGGGTGGTCTTGCCACCGCCGTTGGGACCAATGATACCTATAAAGTCATTCTCCTCAACCGCCATGGTGACATCGCGCAGGGCTATCTTCCCCTCGTAGCCTGCGGTGACCGACTCTATCCTGAAAAGTGTGCTCATCTCCCTGCTGACCGTCAGACGGATTGTTTCTTTTATCAGCGGCCCGCCCTGAGGGTGGTTGCCACCTCGGCAACCGCCTCCGGCCAGTTGCCGTTCATGGGGTTGATCACTGCCAGGCTGGCACCGGTCTCCTTCGACAGTGACCGTGCATTGCGTACATCATACTCAGCCTGAATGAAGATTATACCGATCTGCCTCTCCCTGGCCAGGTCGATCAGCTGTTTCATGCGTGCCGGTGAGGGCTCCTTCCCCTCATCTTCAAATGAGACCTGCTCAAAGCCGTAGTCACGACCCATATAGGCCAGCGCAGGATGGTAGATCAAAACCGTATGACCGGGGTAGTGGCTGACAGCATCACGTACCAGCGAGTCGAGCTCAGCTATCCGGTGATTGACCTCAGCCAGGCGGGCATCATACTTCGCGGCTGAGGCAGGGTTGAGGGCAGCGAGAAAATCACGCAGATCGGAGGCCATCGTGCGGGCTGCGACCGGTGACATCCAGTAGTGGGGATCAGGACCGCCATGAGAGTGGGAATGACCACCTTCGGAAGAGTGGATGCGGGCACCCCCGGGAGAGCGTATATCATCATGAGAATGTGCGTCGCCATGAGAGTCACCGTCAGCGTGGGAATGCGCGTCGCCGTGAGAGTCACCATCATCGTGGGAATGCGCGTCACCAGTCTCTCCATTGCCTATCAGTCTTATATTGCGTGAGAGGTCAAGCACCTGCATCCCCGGGTTCACCTGCATGAAGCGGCTCATCCAGGCGCGCTCAAAGTCAAGCTCCCCATTGATGATAAGCGCTGTTGAGCCTGAGAGGGCGCTTATCTGCGCCGGCAGCGGCTCCCAGATGTGGTGGTCGGCACCGGGCGGAAGCAGCACATTGACCGTGAAGTCATCACCGGCTATCTGCTCAACGAACCAGGCAAACGGCGGGATGGTCACGGTGATGACCGGAGGGCCGCCGGCACGGGGCTGGCGCGGGCCGCATGAGAGGGCGGTGACGGCTGCCAGGGCCGTCAGTATCATCAGTTTTCTCATACCTTACCGATTAGGCACTGCAAAATTAACAATATGACAAGACAGGGCAAGTACAGGAACTGATTATTCTCACTCCTGCACCTGCCCCGTCGCCCCCGTTGCCCTGTCTCTCCCCCGGCACGCTCTCTTTCCGGCCGGAGTGCCCTGCCATACCGGTCAGGGCTCACATAGACCTTCTGTCAATAGGATGTCAATGAGACATTATAGTTTCCTGATGCATTCTTCGCCTTCACCCGGAAGGTCCACTTACCGCCCTTCCAGCCTTTCCCTTCGGCGGTCTTGAGGCTCTTCCTCCAGTTGAGGCTGCCGGTCTTGTCAAGCTCGAGCGCCGTCAGCTGCTTGCCGTCGGGTGAGATCACCTCGATGGAGATGGTCCCATCTGTACAGCGGCCCGAGATGGCCAGGCTCACATTCTCCTCATCGCCGGCATAGAGGGTAAGGTCATTGGAGAAGGTGGCGCCGGTCACCTGCCGTGAATAGTTCCAGGTTGACCCGGGTCTGGCGCCGTACCCGCGAATGTTATAGGGATATGACTCAGGTGTATACTCCCTGCGAGGCTCGGCACGGCCCGGCATGCCTGCAGGAGGCATGGGTGGTTCAGCCCTGCGGTCACGCGAGCGCCCCGCAAAATCCTGCCAGTATCTGTAGAACCAGGTTGAGTCGCTGTTATCGCGCGAGTGCCTGAAGTAGTCATCCCAGTACCTGAAGAAAATTGAGTCCCGGCCGCGGAGAGAGGTGTCAGCGCCGGCCTCAGCCAATCGTTCCTGAATGGCCTTCCGGCGTGCCTCCATCTGCTCCTGCCGCTGTTTCATCTGCTCGGCAAACGCCTTCCGCTGTTCCTCGGCCCGTTTCTGCATCTCTGCCTCACGTTGCCGGGCCCTCTCGGTCATCGCCTTCTTCTGCTCCTCGGTCAGCTTCTGCTGCTCTGCCTCACGCTGTGCGGCCCGCTCAGCCATGGCCTTCCGCTGCTCCTCGGTGAGCTTCTGGGGAGAGAGGGCATCCCGGCCCTGCCGTGTATCATACCGCCTTCCGCTCGCTGCCTGAGGACCACCACGCTGGTAGTCAGGCCTGCATACGGCATCGCCCTGCCCGCGAAGAGCCGGCGAAGAGAGCATAAGGGCCAGAATGGCCGTCAGTAAAATATTAATCGGTTTTTTCATAACTTCACAATTGGTCTGTTTGACGATGTAAAAATATATCCGTCAACCATATCACTTGGTTAATAAAGAGTTAATGCAAGGTTAATCCTTGCCCCCGTAAGAGGGGAGAATTAATTTTGGCCGAAAGGCAATGACCAGATGAAACGGCAACTCTTCCTGGCAATCTCACTGACAGCCCTCATGCTCTTCCTGGCCGTGCAGATCTTCCTGATAGGGAGTGCATGGCGGCAGAAGGAGGAGATCATCATGATGCGCTACAGCAACCTCGCGCGTGAGGGTCTCGCCTATCTGATCTCAAAAGAGAACCGTGATGGTTTCGAGCAGGCGATGGATGTCACTGACCGGTTTGCCGACTATCTGATCACCGAGGAGCTGCCCACCCTTGATGATGCCGCTGACAGCACTGCCCTGGCCAGGCTGGCGCTGAACGAGGTTTACAGCATCCTGGCCGAGAACGAGGAGCTGACCCCCTTCTACCGCTCATTCATAGGCAGCACCGGCTTTGATACCGACTTCATCAGCCATATTGCCATTGTGAGGCTTGGGCTGCTCACACCGGCCGGGGAGATGACACTGGCCGACACCCTCTATTCAAAACCGGCCAGGAATATCATCGTGGTCAACGCCTTCAGGGAGGAGCATGACAACTTTAAAATTGATTTCTATTACCTTATCGATCTTACCCACAAGAACCGCATGGTGCTGCGCGAGGCCCTGCTCTCACTCATTCTGATTGCCGGCAGCGTGGTCATCGTCTTCATACTGCTGGGACTGGCATGGCGCAACCTGCTCGAAGAGCGGCGGCTCTCGGAGCTGAAGAGCGACTTTATCAACAACATGACCCATGAGTTGAAGACGCCGCTCTCAACCATCACCGTGGCAGCCAGGGCCATGCAGAAGGAGCAGGTGGTATCCGACCCGGCAAGGGTGACTGAGACCGCACAGCTGATAGGCAAACAGAGCATACACCTCAACCAGCTGATCAATACGATTCTGGATGTCAGCCTGCTCGAGAGGCAAGAGTTCGAGCTGGAGAGGCACGTGGTAGTCATAGGTGAACTGATGCACCAGATTGTCGCTGCATTCCTTACCTCATGCGACGACTGTGCGGCAATAACCGAAGAGTACAACACTGAGAGGCCTGAGGCGGAGGTTGATGTGGTTTACTTCACTGCAATGATCACCAACCTGCTCTCAAATGCGGTGAAGTACTGTAACGGCAGGCCGGTGATACGGGTTGCCATGACCACCACCGCTCATGATATGGTGATCAGCGTGGCTGACAACGCCAGCGGCATACCGCCGGAACATCTGGGGCACATCTTCGACAAGTTCTACCGGGTACCCTCAGGCAACATCCACAAGACCAAGGGGCTGGGGCTGGGGCTTTACTATGTCAAACGTATCGCCGCGGCACATGGCGGCGAGATATCCGTATCAAGCAAGCCCGGAAAGGGCACAACCTTTACAATAAGAATTCCAATTGAGCGACCATGATGAAACTGCTGTTAGCCGAAGATGATATCGATTTTGGAAATATCCTGTCGCAATACCTCACCATGAGCGGCTTTGAGGTGACGCTGGCACGTGACGGCAGGGAGGCGTGGGATGCATTTCTGTCGTCACGACCCGACCTCTGCATACTCGATGTCATGATGCCGGAGATGGATGGTTTCACCCTGGCAGAAAAGATAAGGGTACAGGAGCCGGGGATACCCTTCATATTCCTCACCGCCAAGAGCATGAGGGATGATATGATCAAGGGGCTGAAGCTGGGCGCTGATGACTATGTCACCAAGCCGTTCGACCCCGAGATGCTGTTGCTGCGTATCAACAATATCCTGCGCAGGGTATACTCGGTGGCTGAGGATGAGTACACCATCTCAGGTACCACATTAAGCTACAACGCACTGACCCTCACCACCCCCGCCGGCCAGGAGAAGCTAACCCTGCGCGAGGCGCAGCTGCTGAGGCACCTGATAATGAACAAGAACAAGACCCTCACCCGCGAACAGATACTCACCGAGATATGGGGCGAAGATGACTACTTCCTGGGCCGGAGCATGGATGTCTTCATCAGCCGCCTCCGCAAGTACCTTGCCCCTGACCGCGGGATCACGCTGCGTACCCTGCGGGGGATGGGATTCATCCTCGAAGAGACGCCGCATCAGGGAGGCTGATCAGTATCCCAGCGTAAACTCCTTCTCGGTCACCGGAACGCCATCCTTCATCCATGGCGGCATTGGCTCACCCTTCAGGTAGTGGTGGAAGAACTGCGCCATCCGCGTCTGGAAGTCGATACGGTTGGGCAGCGTCTGTGCCCAGTGCGGCTCGCCGTTGTAGTTGAGCAGCCATGCCGGCTTGCCCAGGCGCCTGAGGGCAATGAAATACTCTATGCCCTGGTACCATGGCACCGCACCATCCTGGTCATTGGCCATGATGAGTATGGGTGTCTGCACCTTATCCATGGCAAAGAGCGGCGAGTTCTCCCAGTAGAGGTGTGGTGCCTCCCAGATGGTTGCACCTATACGGCTCTGCTGATGTTCATACTGCATGGAGCGGTTCAGACCCGACTCCCAGCGTATGCCCCCGTAGGCACTGTACATGTTCACCACCGGCGCACCCGACTCAATGGCTGCAAAGAGGTTGGTGCGGGTGGCCAGGTAGGCAACCTGGTAACCGCCCCAACTGTGACCCTGGGCACCGATATGCTTCTCATCAACAAACCCCTTCTCTATGAGCGACATGACACCGGGCATGACACAGTTGTAGCATGACTGGCCGGGATAACCGTCACTGTAATAGACATCGGGATTGAAGACCAGGTAGCCGTTGCTGGTGTAGTAGTGATAGTCGATGGTTGACCGGCCCGGCTCGGGTATGCGGTGGCGGTTCAGCTCTGAAGAGCTCTTCTCATAGAAGTTGACAATCATCGGGTACTTGCGCGACGGATCGAAGTTCTCGGGTTTGTAGAGCAGCCCTTCGAGCTCCAGGCCGTCGTGTGACGTCCATTTCACCAGCTCGGCCGTGCCCCACAGTATCCCCTTCTGCTGCGGATTGGCATCGGTGAGCCTCGTCTCGTTCCGGAAGGTGAGGTCTGTCAGCAGGTAGTCAGGGAAGAGACCGAAGTTCTCGCGGGTATAGATCAGCCGCGACGAGTTTCGTGCCTTGACGGGACTGCCCAGCGAGTAGTCGCCGCCGGTGAGCCGCACGGGAGCACCCTTCCTGCGCATATCCAGCGAATAGAAGGCCTCCGCACGGGTCTTCTCATTGACACCCTGCAGATACTGCTTCTCTGCCGGATCAATATACTCATTCTCGGTGTCGAGCCTGAGGAGGCGGTACTGTATCCCCTCCCTCCTGCCGTTGAGGGTTACGCTCTGCGGCGGACGGGCGGCTGCCGGGTCAAGCGACCAGATATCATACTTGTCAGAGACCAGGAATGCGTTGTCATCCTTGAGCCACCCCGCGGCAGGATATGAGCCCGGCAGATCGGGCACATCATTGAGCTCATTCCAAACCCTGAGGGTGGCCGGCGTGGTGAGACGGGCCTCGCTGCCGCCGGCAAGATCACGTGTATACCACGAGCTGTCAGCCGGCTGGTACCAGTAGAGATACCTGCCTGCCGGCGAGAAACGCATCCTGGCACTGAAATTTTCCTTGATCTGTTCGGCTTTGCCGGTCTCGATATCGACCAGCCATACATCATTGCCCGCGCTGCCTCTCCACATCGACTCGAGGTCATAGGGCAGCGAGGAGGTGCCTATCGCCATGGGGCCGTCACCCTTTTCGGGGAGCTGCACCTCAGGCATCACATCAGTGGCAAGCTGTATCACACGGCCACGATCGGTATGACAGACGGCTGTATATGACTTGCGCATGTCACGTGTCTTCCTGACCACCTGTGCAGTGTGCAGGATACCCTCTGACCAGTGCCATACGTCAACCACGGCACGCTCCTCATCAAGCAGGGTGGTATCCTTGATCTTGTTCGCCGGCGAGGTGCCGAAGAAGAGCCGAGGCGACTTCTCTGCGAAGCTCAGCCTGCCGTTCTCGTTGATGATCCACCCCTCCGGCAGGCCGGCAGTGCCCTGTGTGGCAGCCACCACCGCGGTGCCGGAACCGTTCCATGAATAGAGCGAGTAGCTGTTTCCCGTCTTGTCCTTCTCATCTGCCGTGTAGATGAAGGCTGCCCTCTCCCCCTTCTTGTCAAGGGTCAACTGCCTGTAACGCCCCTTGCCGGTGGCGATCACGTCCCGGGTGCCCCTGCCCAGATCGGCAACCACCACGCCCGGCTCAGTGCCGTTGTCATCACCGGTGGTGGCATAGAGCAGTACCTCCCCCTCCTCTGCAAAGAGATAGTCGGTAACAAAGCTGACACTGTCGGTCTTTCCACTGCGAAGATCCCTGATACAGAGAGTGAAGCCATTTTCGGCAGACTGACTTTTGCTCTTTTTTGGTTTCTCACCGTTACCGGATGAGCTGTCTGCCGGGGCTGCCGGCTTCTCCCTGAGCGGCTCACTCTGCCATGCAACCCAGCCGGCCCGGCGGGAGGGCACCTTATACGACTTCAACCTGGCAATAGTGTCGGTGACGCCGGTGACAGCATTGTGGATACCCAGCATGTCAAGGGGCATATCCTCCTTCTTCGTCTTCTTCAGCTTAAGCCCGCGCACCTCATCCTGGGGCGGTTTTATGGTGAAAAAGAGATACTTCGAATCAGAAGAGATCCGTATCCCCGTGGCACACCGGAAGGTCCCCTTCAGGGTGCCTTTGCCATCATAGAGTGTTACCACCGGATCGCCCTTCGAAGGCTCTGTCGTGAAGGCGATGAGTGAGCCGTCATCTGAGATGACCCTCTCAGAGATACGGTTCCATGTAACAAGGTCATCGATCGTCATCGCCCTTTTTACCTGCTGCGGGAGAGCAGTGAGAGGAAGAAGCAGGGCAAGAATGAGTGGTAGAAGTCTTTTCATCTCAGGGCACATATTGGTTCAGGCATTAAAAATAGCATTTTATTGACTCTGCAAAAGATGTTTTAGAGCTTCAGGGGTGATTAGACACAGCAGCCCTGCCTGCTTCAGGGGAATTATGGGGCTGCGGCTCAGAATGATTACCTTTGCCGTTGGTGAAGTGCGGAGCCGGAGTGACCGGCGGGTGCAGCCTCCGCTGCTTCCGTCAGCTGCCAGATCCGGTCAGACCCGTGAAGATCAACCCTCTCTGATTATGAAAAACCGATTAATTCTGAAAAGCCTCCCCGCCCTGCTGCTGCTCTCTCTGCTGCCTGTGACCGGTATTGCCCAGGGGATCCTGGCCACCGGTGTTGTCACCGACAACCGCGGAGTCTCCATTACCGGGGTGAGCGTATGCCAGGGCAACAGCGCCAACTGCACTGCCACTGACCCGGAGGGGATGTTTAAGCTGCTGCTGGAGCCCGACAATGAGATGCTCCTCAGGGTCACCTGCCCGGGATTCAATCCTGCTTCGGCGGTGATCACCGACAGCACCGCCTTCCCGCTGAAGATCACCATGACACCGATGTTTTATGATTTCCATGAACTGAGAGGTGACCCGGTGGAGGAGGCGACAGGGCGGGTGATCATACGGGCTACTCTCGGGCTGGATATATTCACCGCCGACTTCTCCGCCTACAGCAGCCTGCTGGGTGAACACAATACGGAAGCGCTGAACTATTTCGCCCTTACCGGCCCTGAGATCAGCGCTTCATTCCCCCGTTTATACACAGACATAGGTATTGGCAGCGGATATATCTACCACAAAAAAATAGACACAATCATTGTGGACCTGACCAATACTCTCTATAAATTCTCACTGGGCTATAACCTCATCAACTCTGAGAGAGTGAGGCTGACCCCGCTGGTCTCGGTCAGGCTGCTCAGGAGCCGGCTGAAGAACTTCAGCGGCGAACGGAAGATCCCGATTGAGGAGTACCTGCAGAACCGGGAGATCGATCTCCGCTTCAGGCAGGCGATGGCGGTAGCAGGAGTGAACCTCGAATATATCTTCCACTCAGGATTGAATGCCTTCTCGGAACAGTGGTCGGTGGGTATTTTCGGAGGCTACCAGCTTAAACTGCACCAATATCCCTGGATCAGGTCAGCTGGAAACCGGATAACCGGCGGCAGGGCTGTCAGGCTCTCTCCCTTTACGGCCGGAATCAGCATCTCATTCCTGTAGAGAGGATCGTGGAAAAATGCCGCCTGCAGGGCATGAGGCAAGAGAACCATCTGCCGGGCATGCAATAAAAGAGCCGCCTGCCCCCTGGCAGGCGGCTCTTAATATCCGGAGCCGTATCAGGCCGGTCAGAAACTGTATCCTACCGACACACCAAATCCGGTATTCTTCAGGACTGGTTCATGATCATCGTTTTCAACATCTGGTATCATGTTCAGCAGGCCAAGCTGTCCATTCAGCCTGAAGAAAAGACCGTTGTCAAAACCGTATCCTACAAATATATCTGCGCCTGCATCCAAACCGCGGTACCAGGAGTACTCGAGGCTCCATTGGTCTGACTGGGTGATTCTGTTTCTGAATCTCACCTTCTGCTCCATGGCAGGAAGGTGGGCATATTGAGTCTTCTGTGTGCCGGTTATGCCGTATGCGAGATATGGGCCGAACCCGATCAGGAAATACCCGCTGCCATAGGCCGGCTTGAATACCAGGTGTAGCGGCAGCTCAAGGTAGGAGATACGGGTGGTAGTATTGTAGTCGCCTGACGACTTCAGCGGCAGCACGCCCATATTGTTTTTCGAACCTTTCTGCGAAAAGAGCAGTCCGGTCTGTAACTCGAGATCATTTCCTACGGGAAAGCTCGTTGTCACACCGGCATGAAACCCGGTCAGCAGGCCGTTGGTCATCTGGTCACCATTGGCCTTCTTTCCCACCATGTTCTGAAAACCGGGGCCTGCAACAATGCCGAATCCCACCTGTGCATTAAGAGCCGCAACTGACAATGCCATGGCGGCAACCATTGTGATAATCCTGTTTTGCATAATTGAAAATTTAATTTGTGAGATTATTACCGCTGAGCGCTATTTTCCGGTCCTGGCCTCAGCTTCGGCATCAGCGATCATCTTCTCATTTGCGGTGATAAGGAACTCCACCCGGCGGTTCTGTGCCCTGCCCTCTTCAGTCTCATTGTCATACTTGGGCATTGACTCACCGAACCCTTTGGTGGTGATCCGTGCGCCGTCGATCCGGCTGGCCAGCAGGTAGTCAGAGACAGCCTTCGCACGCCTCTCCGAGAGGGCCTGGTTATAGCTGTCAGCCCCCTTGCTGTCGGTATGACCCTGAATCTCAATATCGGTGTCAGGATAGGTATTGAGCACAGTGACAAGTTTGTCGATGGTTGCTTTGGCATCGGCCGAGAGATTTGACTGATCGAAGCCGAACAGCACTGCGCTGCTGAACTCGACAACTATCCCCTCACCGACACGCTCTACCCTGGCATCGGGTACGTTCTCAGCAATCTCCTCAGCCTGTTTGTCCATCTTGTGCCCGATGATTGCGCCTGCGGTACCGCCTACGGTGGCGCCAACGATGGTACCCACCGCGGTGTTGCCCGTGGCTTTGCCCACCACTGCTCCGAGTACGCCGCCGGCAGCAGCGCCGATGGCAGCACCCTTGGTGGCCCTGTTCATTGAAGCACACCCTGATAGCAGTAACGATACTGTAAGAAGGGCAACAACTCCGATTTTCAGTTTAGCAATTATTTTCATTTCTATCTGGTTTGTTTGATTCCGTCTATCGTCTCATGAGCTGCCAGGCAGCTCTGTTCACTTTTTTTCACCCTGCAGGAACTCTGTCCGGCAATCTCTCTTCCTCCGGCCCCGGTCCTCTTTCTTTGACCCGGTCAGCTTTACAAAAAGTGTGCCTCAGTTTATTTCATCACTTTGTTCAGCATTCCCATAACCCCCCTGATGAATGTTGCCGAGGTGAGCACCTTTACCACCGGGTGGATGGTTCTCCTTCGTCTGGCCGGCTGCCTGCGGGGGGGTCCCGTTCGGCCGCCCGTGGTGCTTCCCCTGCCGGCAGCGGCTCTGCCCTGACCGCTGCCGGTCATCCTGCGCTCCAGTATCTCGGCGGCGCTCTCCGGGTCAATGGTCAGCGCATACTTCGGCACCAGCTGTGATGAGCGGTTTATTGAGCCGATCTCTTCCGGGGTGAGTATATCCATCCTGCTCATCGGCGCCCTCACCATCATCGCCGCCAGCGGCGTAGGTACCCCCTTCTCATTCAGTGCCGTGACCAGTGCATCACCCGTACCCAGTGAGGTGAGCACCTCCTCGGTGCGGTAATAGTCAGAGAGCGGAAAATTCTCGGCGGTCAGCCTGATCTCCCTCCTGTCCCTGGCGGTGAAAGCCCTCAGGGAATGTTGCACCTTCAGCCCCAGCTGTGCAAGTACTGACGCCGGCACATCGGTCGGGTTCTGTGTTATGAAAAAGAGCCCTATCCCCTTGGAACGGATAAGCTTGACGATTATTTCGATCTGCTCAAGCAGAACCTTGCCCGCCTGGCTGAAGATGAGATGTGCCTCATCAATGAAGATGGCCAGCTCAGGCCTGGGCAGGTCACCCCTCTCGGGCATGGTTGAGTATACCTCTGCCATCAGCGAGAGCATGAAGGTTGAGAAGAGCCTGGGGCGGTCCTGGATATCGGTGAGACGGATGATATTGATATATCCGTGTCCGCTGGCATCGCGCCGCATCAGGTCACGGATATCAAACGAGAGCTCACCGAAGAAGCGCTCTGCCCCCTGCTGCTCAAGCTCAACAATCTTACGCATGATCACCCCGGTGGAGGCGGTGGAAATGGCTCCATACTCCCTCTCGAGCTCCTCCCTCCCGTCACCGGTGATATACTGTATCACCCGGCGCATGTCCCTGAGGTCAATCAGCGCAAGCTTATGGTCATCGCAGTACTTGAAGATGATTGACATGATCCCCGCCTGTGCATCAGTCAGATCGAGTATCCGTGAGAAGAGTACCGGCCCGAACTCTGAGAGGGTGGCACGCAGCCGAACCCCCTCCTGCTCAGAGATGGTCAGCAGCTCGACGGGGAACCCCATGGTCTCATAGGGGAGGTTCATCAGGGTATGCCTCCTCCTGATGAAATCACTCTCACTGCCGGGCATGGCGATACCGCTGAAGTCACCCTTGATATCCATCACCAGTGAGGGTATACCTTTCAGTGACAGCTGCTCGGCAATCACCTGCAGCGTCTTTGTCTTGCCGGTGCCGGTGGCGCCGGCGATCAGCCCGTGCCGGTTGAGCGTCTTCAGGGGTATATGTATGCCGGCACCGGGAACAGCCTCTCCGTCAAGGAGGGCACCTCCCAGTACAATATGATCGCCCTTGCAGGCATAGCCGCTCTCTATATGCTCACGGAATTCATCTCTCCTGCTCACGTTGGTTATCTGATTAGTAAATAAAAGCCGTTGAGACTGCTGACCCAACGGCTTTCTTTGTTAATGGGTTTATCCTGTTACTTGCTCTCCAGGTACTCCTTCACTGCCTTGCCCAGGTCATCACCGCGCAGGTTGTGGCCAATGATTGTGCCTTCTCCGTCAAGCAGGAAGTTTGAGGGGATGGCATTCACTGCATAGAGTTTGGCAGGCTCGCAATCCCAGAACTTGAGGTCAGAGACATGGGTCCATGTGAGGTGGTCATCCTCAATGGCCTTCAGCCAGTCTTCACGTGTACGGTCAAGTGAGACACCGAATACGTCAAATCCCTTCTTGTTGTACTCCTTCCAGGTCTTCACCACGTTGGGGTTCTCCTGGCGGCAGGGACCGCACCATGCTGCCCAGAAGTCAACCAGCAGAAGCTTCCTGCTGCCGTCAAGCAGCGAGTAGAGCGATACCGGATTGCCATCGGGGTCATTGAGGGTGAAGTCGGGAGCCTTCTGGCCCACGGCAACTGCCTTCAGCTTGATAAGCCTGTCTTTCAGGTTGATGACAGTCTGCACCTTGTCAAGCGAGGGGTCAAGTCCGCCAAGCAGCTCCTCCATCTCTTCAGGCTCAAGGTAATAGGATATCTCATTTATGATTGTCGGGGTAACATATGAGGCGGGGTTTGCCTTGATGAAATCCTTCTTCAGCTGGGTCTGCTTGTCACTCAGGGCATCCATCTCCTCCCTGATTGATGCCATCAGCTCCTCATTGTTTTCCGAATAGGCGGTGCGGTACCTGTCATAGATCTTGGTCATCTCAGAGTTGGTCTCTTCGAGGGTGCCCATATAGGCATCATACTGTGCCTGTGCCTTGGAACCGCTGACAGAGGCGGTGTAGAGTGAATCGAGATGCCCGTTGATGGTAATCTCAGAATTCTCGAGGAAGAAGCTGCGGCCACCCCTCTTGCCCCTTACGGCGAGAGTGACCATCTGCGGATAGTCAATGGCACCCTCCAGCTTGAAAGTGCCATCTGAAAGTGCGACGGAATCAAGTACCTCGAAGCCGCCGGAGATTCTTTTCTGAAGAACGACAATCTCATCGGTTCCCCCCTGGATGGTTCCCGTGATCTTGTACTTTGGCTCATTGGCGCATGAAGATGCAACAACCACAGCCAACAGAATGATAATGATTTTTTTCATCTGATAAAGTTTATGTCCTTTAATAACCTTTGGTTTTCAAGGGCACAAAGATATAAACAATTTGATTATCTGCTTTCCCGGCCGAAATATTTGTCAAGCAAAAGTATTGCAGGCTTGTATGAAGTGGTCTCACCCTCGCGCAACTGGCGTGTCAGCTCGGGGATCAGCGCTGACACCTCGGGGTGGGTGTAGAATGACTGCTGCAGGGTATCCATAATGGTTTCATGCATTCGGGTAACCGCCTGTTCACGCCTTCTCTCCCAGAACCAGCCGTTGCTTTTGGTTATGCTCACATAGTCACGTATCGTTTCCCAGATCTCGGCCATGCCGGTCTTCTCGAGTGATGAGCAGGTCAGTACCCTCGGGCTCCACTTCGAGGGTGATGGCGGGAAGAGGTGGAGGGCGTTCTTGTATTCAACCCGTGCCATCTCAGCTTTGGAGACATTGTTGCCGTCAGCCTTGGTGATGATGATGGTGTCTGCCATCTCCATTATACCCCTCTTGATCCCCTGCAGCTCATCGCCGGCACCGGCCAGCATCAGTACAAGGAAGAAATCGACCATTGAGTGTGCCACCGTCTCTGACTGTCCCACGCCTACGGTCTCGACCATGATGGTATCAAACCCTGCGGCTTCGCACAGGATTATGGTTTCACGTGTCTTCCTGGCCACACCGCCCAGTGTGCCGGCCGATGGCGAGGGCCGTATAAAGGCATCGGGGTCGGTGCTCAGCTGCTCCATGCGTGTCTTGTCGCCCATGATGCTGCCGCGGCTCTGCTGGCTGCTGGGGTCAATGGCCAGCACCGCCAGCCGGCGGCCATAGTGGCGGGTAAGCAACGTGCCGAAAGTCTCAATGAAGGTGCTCTTCCCGGCACCGGGAACACCGGTGATACCCAGACGGACGGAACGTGAACTGGCAGGCAGGCAACGCTCAATCACCTCCTGTGCAAGATCATAGTGCTCGGCAAGATTGCTCTCAACAAGAGTGATGGCCTGACTGAGAATGGTACGGTTGCCACGCAGGATACCATCAACATAGTCGTCAGCAGTAAGCTTCCTGCGCCTGCTCTTCCGCAGGCGGGCCAGCATGTCAGGGTTGATGCTCGGAGGCTGGGGTACACCCTGTTGCACCGAGAGAGCGCCTGACGATTGCTTCTTGCTGACCATTAGAACCTGCTCAAGGAAAAATTATCAGTTGGCCTTGTCATCGCCGACAAGCACCTCACCCTTGATCATCAGCATAACCTCAGCATTCCTGGGGTCATTTGTGTAGACGAAGATATTCTTATAGATCTGCCCCTTGTATCCGCCCGAATGGAACTGAGCCTTTACCGACCCCTGTGCTCCGGGCTTGATCACGTTCTCAGTAGGCATCAGGGCAGTACAGCCACATCCTGATTTCACATGCCTGATGATCAGATCACTCTTGCCCTCATTGGTGAAAAAGAACTCAACATCGGCAGAGGCATTCTGCGGCAGCTTGCCGAAATCAACGGTGTTTGACTGCAGCTTCATGACCGGCGCATTCGCCAGCTGCTGGGCGGTCAGTCCGGAGAAATCCTCAACCAGGTTGGCCGAGACATAGAGATAGATGTTGGGCTGCGGCTGGCCATTTACCTTCAGCCTGATCAGGTCATTCACATTGCCCCAGCTGTCAGGATTGAGCCTGGCGTCATAGGTGCCCTCGATAATCCCCTTCTCTCCGGGCTTGAGCGTTGCGGGAGAGACTTTCAGGCTGAGATGCTGCGGAACACCTTCAAACTCAATGGTGGCCGGCTCCCTGGAGGTGTTGATCACCGGCATGACCCTGATCTTCTTCTCAGCCTTGGCAGTGGTGGTGAATGCCAGGTGATTCGACTGGAATCTTACCGGGCCCACCGCGAAAGTGTAGAGCTCATCAATACTCTTCTCGCGGGGAGTGACGGTACCCTCAATGATGAGAACGGTGACCGCGGGCTTGGCATTCGAATAGACCGTAAGACTCTTTGCAAAACGGCCGTTGTAACCCCTCGGATCAAAGACCGCAGTGACAAAACCCTTGCCTCCCGGCGCCACCGGTGACTTGGTATAGTCTGCAACAGTGCAGCCGCATGACGACTGAACATTGGTAATAACCAGCACCTCATTACCGGTATTGGTAAAATTGAATACAGCCTCCTGCTTGCCCGCCTCCTCCTTAATGGTACCGTAGTTGTGGCGGGTGCTGGCAAAATTGAGGTTTGGCTGGGCAGTAAGACCCACGCCAGCCGGTAATAAGATCAGAAACAGAAGAATCCTTTTCATGATGGTTTTAATGTTTACTGCCGCCGCCGGCAGGTGCGATGCCGGAATATCCGGACATGCAAAGATCGGGCCGGAACGGCTGTACCATAATAACCTCCAAAATTAATAAAAAAGTATGAGTAGCTGTGTTTTTATTGGTTTATGAATTAGTTTTGCCTCCGGGGCACTCCCGTTTTGGAACAGAATTTGCGCGCACCACCGGGGCGCTAACCCGGCTTTTATGATACGGAAGACTCTTTTCATAGCCATCCTCACATTTCTGATCATCGCTACCGCCAATGGTCAGTTCTATAATGGCATGCAGATGACCTTCGGCAAAAACAGGGTGCAGCATGGCAACTTTTACTGGAACTACTTCAGGTTTGATGAGATAGACTGCTATTACAATGAGTTCGGACGTGAGGTGGCCGAGTTTGCAACCAGCGTCGCCGTTGAGAAACTCAATGAAATTGAAGACTATTTCGACTACTCGCTCAACAAACGCCTTATCCTGATAATATACAACAAAAAGAATGACTTCCGGCAGAGCAACATCGGGCTTATCTCGGCTGAGGATGACTACAACGTGGGAGGCTACAGCAGGGTGATCAAGAACAAGGTGATGCTCTGGTTCAACGGTGACCACGAGGAGTTCAGGAAGCTTATTGCCGCAGCAATTGCCGAGGTGGTGGTATACGAGATGATCTATAATGCCGACCTGCGTGACCGGATTACGAGCCAGAACCAGATACAGATACCCGACTGGTATATCAAGGGACTGATCAGCTATGTGGCCTATCGCTGGGACAGCGAGACCGACAACCGTGTCAGGGACGGATTCGAGAACAACCGTTACAGGAATCTTGACAACCTCGAATATGATGAGGCAGTCTATGCCGGACACTCATTCTGGAAATATATCGGAGAGACCTATGGCGACCCGATAATACCCAATATTCTCTATCTCTCAAAGATCTACCGCAACATTGAAGACGGGTTCCTCTATGGGCTGGGAAAACGGATCAGGGATACCTACCGTGACTGGAGGAATTATTTCAGCGAATACTACGCCACAAAACCCGGAGAGGATTATCAGCTTCCTCCTGAAATGATAAAAGGGAGACCCTATGAAAGATATACTGATGTGAAGATCAGCCCTGACGGAAGATACATCGCATGGGTTTCCAACAACTGGGGCAAGCGCAGGATATGGCTTTATGACAATGAGAGCGGAAAGCGGCGGAATATTTTCACCGTTGAGCCCAAGTATGAGCAGTCGGTTGACCATACCTATCCGGTACTGACATGGCATCCCGGGGGGAACATCCTGACCTTCGCCAACGAGGAGAAGGGCGGTGTCCGGCTCTATTTCCACCGTATCGGGGAGAGAAAGTCAGAACAGCGCACCCTGCCCTTCTTCGAGAAGGTGCTCTCACTCGCATACTCACCCGACGGATCACGACTGGTGGTTTCGGCTGTGGCAAACGGGATGACCGATATCTATATACATACCATTATCAGCGGCACCAACGAACGGATAACCTTTGACGTGGCTGATGACCTCAACCCCTCATTCGTGAAGGGCAGAGACGAAACAATTATCTTTTCATCAAACCGGCTGACCGACACGCTCAGCAACAGGGGCGACCCACAGGAGAGAACCGGGCTGACCTATGACCTGTTCACCTATGACCTCAGGGCGGCTGACGGCAGGCTGACACGGCTCAGTGAAAACTCATGGCAGAACATGACCAGGGCGGTGCAGCCGGCAGCCACTGCCACCGGCTTCCTCGGAAACGGGAACGGCATAACCAACTTCTATACCGGTACCATAGACAGCACCATCGCATTCATTGACACGGCATTGCACTATTCATATCATATATCGCCACGGCAGAAAACCGACTTCCCGAGGAATCTCGAGGCATATGACAGGGAGAACGGGCAGGAGGCAGCCGTGATCTTCAGCCAGGGACGGTACCGGCTCCTGGCAGGCAGGACCGATGAGTCGCAGATCTTCAGCAGTGACCGCGTCAGAACCACCATGTGGCGCAACGAGGAACTGGCAATGCTCAGGGCAGCAGACAGCATCAACCAGCTGAGGGATATGCTGCTCGCAGAGAGGGCACGAATGAACGATACCCTTAAGAAACCACTCTACGAATACTATGCACCGGCCGATGAACCGATCGACTTCCGCAACTATGTATTCGAAAAGGAGAAGGAGAACTACTACGAGCTGCAGTGGCGGAAAGACTACATGGATATCAACCTTGATACCACAAGGCTGAAGATGCCTGATGCGCTGGTCTACCGGCCCGCTTTCTACAATAACTACACCGCCACACAGGTAGACTTCAACTTCCTGAACAACACCTACCAGGCATACAATGGCGGGGCACCCTACTTCAATCCCGGCCTGAACATGCTCTTCAAGATCGGTACCCTCGACCTTTTTGAGGATTACCGTATCACGGGCGGCTTCAGATTCTCCGGGAACTTCGACAGCAACGAGTACCTGGTGAGCCTGGAGGCACTGAAAGGAAAGTTTGACAAACAACTGGTCTTCCACAAACAGACCTTCGACAGCTATGACAACACCAGTTATTACAAGATAAAGAGCCTTACCAGCTACTTCTCGCTCAGGAAGCCGTTCAGTGCGGTACTCGCCGTGAAGGGCACCCTCACCTACCGTTATGACAACTACGTGGTTCAGTCAACCGATCTTATCTCTCTTGCGGCTCCCTCACTGACCAGGCACTGGGCAGGAGTGAAAGGTGAGGTGATCTATGACAACACCCGCAAGCGTACCATCAACATCTATTACGGAGCGCGTTTCAAGGTGTTCGGTGAGTACTTCCGCGAAGTTGACAAGAAGAAGAGCGATCTCTTCGTGCTGGGGGCCGACTTCAGGCACTACCAGAAGATACACCGCGATCTGATATGGGCCAACCGGTTCGCGGCAAGCACCTCATTCGGACCCTCACGACTCATTTACTACATGGGCGGAGTAGACAACTGGATGGGAATTCTCTTCAACAAGGTACCGATGTTTGATGAGAGCGTTCCGGTCAATCCCAATGTCAACTACGGCTTCCAGGCCATCGCAACCAATATGCGGGGATTCTCGCAGAACATCCGGAATGGCAGCAACTTTGCCCTGGTAAACAGCGAGATCAGATGGCCGGTAATAAGATATTTTGCAGGCCATCCGCTCAGGTCGAACCTGCTCAACAGCTTCCAACTGGTCGGATTCTACGACGTGGGAATGGCATGGTCAGGATGGGATCCGTGGGGTACCGACAACTACTGGGATGACAAGGTCTTTGTCAACGGACCGGTAAAAGTGACCATTGATGCCATGCGCGACCCGCTGGTGATGGGCTTCGGTGCAGGAGCCAGGGCACAGCTCTTCGGTTATTTCGTCAGGGCAGATTTTGCCTGGGGCATAGACAGCGGATATATCCTTCCCAGGATATTCTACCTCTCATTCAGCCTCGACTTCTGACAGACATCAAAGTAACCATGCTGCCCGGGGAGAGATAATCCGCCGGTGCCTGACCACTGTTTCCGGAGTTGAAAAGAGTCAATGAGAGAGATGACATTTATGTTAGGAAAGAATAAAAATATAAGATACTTTTGGCACCGTAATCTTTAAAATCAGTTTAAAATGGCTTACAAAATTTCAGATGATTGCACTGCTTGCGGAACCTGTATAGATGAATGTCCGGTTGAAGCCATATCCGAAGGTGACATTTATGTCATCGATCCGGACCTGTGCACCGATTGTGGCGCCTGCGCCGACGTGTGTCCGACGGAGGCCATTCATCCGGAATAGACCGCATTCCAAGTAAAAACGAGGGAGGAGCCGTCCGATGGGACGGCTCCTTTTTTTTAGTCAGGATTGTACCTGGCCCCTGCAAGAAGGGCCTGGAAATCGGTCATCGCCATCAGCTCCTCCATAGTCACATCACGGTTGTTGTTCATGAACCGCTCAATGATGCGGAAGCCTGTCCAGACCACCGCACGGCCGGGAGACTCCTCGGTGAAGTAGCTGGTGAAAGGTGCCTCACCCGTGAACTTGCGGATGAGGAAAGCATCGGATGAGAAAAGCAGATCCTTGCCCACAAGATACTCCCAGATCATCTGTTCCCGGTCGCGGCAGAACTGGAGCTGCCGGCCGGTAAACCCAAACAGCAGAGTATCAGGCAGTGATGGCATCATACGCCTGGTGAAATAGACCAGCTTGGCCTCATGAAGCATCGTATTGAGCAATGTCTTCGTACCATACCCGGCTGAGTTGTAGTCCCATTCCGTGGCTGCCCAGGCGTAGACAGCATCCGGTGCAGCATACTCGGGGGTCATCCTGCGGGCCTGGTAGTTGTAGATGCCAAGAGAGGGGTAATAGACCGATCCGGCACCGAGATAACGATCGAGGCTGATCATCAGCAGCGAGTCGTCCACGATTATGCTGTTGCTGAATGCCGTTATACATGTAATTATCTCAGGCACCTCCCTCAGTGGAAAGTAATACCTGTAATGCCTGAAGGCACCCTCCAGGTCACGGCGAAGCCTCTCATTGTCAGGCCAGACAGCCCTCACCGAATCCCACAGGTCAAGGTTGCGAAGGTCACTGGCAAAGAGAATGAAAGCTGAATTCCACCGCTCTCCGTCAATATCACCCAGGCCGGTCACTGCACTGTATGCCTGAAGGGCAGCCCCATACTCTGACTTGAGCCACTCGGCCCTGGCAGCCAGCTCATTGGGAGGAGTGTTGAATATATCGCTTCCAAGATCACGTATCTGCAGATGAAGCTCGATGCCGGAGAGATTGATCTTATAGGGATCGCGGCGGCATGAGACAGGCACCATAAGAAGGATGATGAGAAACAGCCTGCCACACGGGGGAAAATAACGGATCATAGAGTTCCTGATCTGATGTTGGAGTTACAAATAAAGGACATTTATTTGTATTTTTGATCCGGCATTCACTGCGAAGATGAAAAGAACAATCAACCTGGTAGCCCTTCGGCTGGCAGCCGTGACAATGGCACTGACGCCATCACTGATTCTCCCGGCGCAGGACCTGGAGTTTGCGGTTCACGTTGACCCGGTCATCTCATGGATCGGCTCAAACGAGACAGTCTACACCAATCGCGGAGCAAGGCCCGGGTTTGACATCGGGCTCAATGTCCTCCACTACTTTGCAAACAACTATGCCGTCTCATCCGGGATCAGTATCATGTCAGCCGGCGGAAGACAGAGCGTGAATGAAGATCATACACTGGTGTTCAACAATTTTGCCAGGATGATACCAAAAGGTGATGAGGTAAGGTATAACCTGAAATACCTGAATATCCCCATCGGTGTCAGGCTTGAGACCAATCCGGTCGGATACTTCATCTATTTTACTGACATGGGTTTTGATCTGAGGATGTTGCTGAAGTCAACAATTGATCTCCCCACACTCGGTGTCACGCGCGAGAATGCCAGGAAAGAGGTGTATGGAATGAATGCCGGCTGGCACGTGGGCGGAGGAGTGGAGTACCGGCTGCCTATCGATGCCTCCCTGGTGGGCGGACTCTTTTATTCGCAGGACTTCTTTGACCTGACCAAAGACCTGAAGAACGTCAATCAGCCTCCTGACCGGTCCGGCCTGAGGATGGTCAGGATAAGACTGGGCCTGAAATTCTGAATCAGGCGCCATGAGAATCGCCCTCGCACAACTGAACTATATCCCCGGTGATGTTGCATACAACAGCAGCCGTATCATCTCAGCCATAGAAGAGGCCCGCGCAGGCGGAGCTGAGCTGGTGATCTTCTCCGAGATGGCCATAACCGGCTATCCGCCGCAGGACCTGCTGCTGGGAAGCGGGATGCTGGCTGAGGCCATGGCGGCAGCAGAGGAGATAGCCCTCCACTGCCGCGGCATAGCCGCAGTGGTCGGAGGACCCTCGCCAAACATGGGCAGCTGGGGGAAAAGCATGTACAACTCGGCGCTCTTCATGACCGGGAGTACGATCAGTGCAGTGGTAAGCAAAGCTCTGCTGCCGACATATGACATTTTCGATGAAGCCAGGTACTTCAGGCCCGCAGAACAGTTCAGGCCGGTAACGCTCAACGGCGCAAGGATCGCAATAACCATCTGTGAGGATATCTGGGATGAGCATCAGTTCAATGAGAGGGGCACCACGCCACTCTATGGCATCTCTCCGCTCAACATGCTGATGAAGGAGTCACCCGCGCTGATAGTAAACCTCGCGGCCATACCCTTTGCGCACGACCGCGCAGCATACCGCGAGAGCGTCTTCACCGCGAGAGCAGCAAAAGCAGGCGTGCCACTCATAGTGGTCAACCAGGCAGGAGGATCGGGGGAACTGGTTTTCGATGGCTCATCGGTGGTCATCGGCCCTGACGGAACCATACTCGAGAGACTGACTTTCTGCGGTGAGGAGATAAGGATAATCGACCTGCCACTCGACCACAAACCTGATCACGGCAGCTTCACCCTGCCGGGGCCGCAGCCCGGGGAGATGACCACAGGCATACACCAGGCTCTGGTGACGGGGATAAGGGACTTCTTCAGGAAAAGCGGCATCAGCAGGGCGGTGATCGGGCTCTCGGGCGGACTCGACTCGGCAGTGGTGACCACACTGGCGGCCGAAGCACTCGGTCCGGAGAATGTGCTGGCACTGATGATGCCGTCACGCTACTCATCAGATCACTCAGTCAATGACTCGATCCGGTTGACCGAAAATCTCAACATCCCGTACCACATAGTATCTATCGAAGAGGCCAGGGAAGCCATCGGGAGAACACTCAGACCCTTCTTTGCGGGGAGGGAACCCGACACCACAGAGGAGAATATCCAGCCGCGCATCCGGACCATCATGCTGATGGCCTTTGCCAACAAACTCGGCATGATGCTGCTCAATGCTTCCAACAAAAGCGAACTGGCTACCGGCTATACCACACTCTACGGAGACATGAGCGGTGCACTGGCAGTAATAGGAGACCTCTACAAAACGGAGGTCTACCGGCTGGCCGCCGCGATAAACAGCCATGGCAGGGTGCTTATCCCGGAAGAGATAATCGTCAAGCCCCCTTCAGCGGAACTCAGGCCGGGGCAACTTGATACCGACTCCCTGCCACCATACACCATCCTCGATCCCGTACTCTACCGATATCTGAACCTCGGCATGAATGCAGAACAGATAGCAGCGGAAGGATTTGACGAGACTGTCGTCAGAAGGATAGTGAAAATGGTCAGTGCCAGCGAATTCAAAAGAAAACAGGCCCCGCCAATACTCCGGGTCTCATCCAAAGCCTTTGGCACAGGCAGAAGAATACCAGTGGTTTCGGGTATCCGCCAGTGACACCGGCCGTCATACAACTAGCTGAATCTTAGTGTGTTAAAAAACGTTAATTTTCAAATGCAATCACTTTTTTTCTATCTTTGTATGTTGTTTAACATAGATGCCAATGCACTATTCCAATCCTTACATCGAGCAGTGTATTGAAGGACCCTTCTCATTCTTCAATGATCTTTCCGAGAGGGAAAAAGAGTTGCTTGCAGAGAACCATTCACTGATTTCACTGAAAAAGGGAGAGATGATCTTTCATGAGGGCAGCAAGCCTTCCGGGGTCTATTGTCTGGCATGCGGCAAGGTCAAGGTATTCAAGGAGGGTATCGGCGGCCGGGAGCAGATCATCAGGATGGTCAGGCCACAGGGTTTGATCGGGTTTGCTGCGTTCATCTCATCAACTGACTACTCGGCATCGGCGGTGGCGCTCGAGGAGTCAAACATCTGCAGGTTTGACAAAATCTCCTTCATGAAGCTGATACGACGCAATCCTGACCTCTCCATGAAGCTGATGCGGATGATGGCCCTTGAGCTCTCCTTCTCAAACTGGCGCACCGTCTCACTTACCCAGAAGCATATCCGTGGGCGGCTGGCAGAGTCGCTGCTCGTGCTGCGTGATACCTACGGCCTTGAGAATGACGGGCGTACCATCAGAGCCTATGTATCCCGCGAAGACCTGGCATGCTTTTCCAACATGACCACTTCCAACGCAATACGTACCCTGTCGATGTTTGCATCAGAAGAGGTGATCGCCCTTGACGGGAAGAAGATCAGCATCGTTGATCCGAAAAAGCTCGAGAAGATCAGCCAGATGGGCTGATGGTCACCTGCCTGTTGCCCTGATATAGCAGGAGCGGCACAGCGGCTCATAGATATCCTTTTCGCCCAGCACCACAACCTTGTCATCATCTGTCTTGCGGTGTGAGTATTGCGCCAGGTTACCGCACCTTACACAGATGGCATGCACCTTGGTAACATATTCGGCAACTGCCATCAGCGCCGGCATGGGACCGAAGGGCCTGCCCGAGAAATCCATATCCAGCCCTGCCACGATAACCCTGGTGCCGGCATCAGCCAGCCTGGTGCACACCTCCACCAGCCCGTTGTCAAAAAACTGTGCCTCGTCGATCCCCACAACCTCAACCACGCTGGTCAGCAGAAGGATGGATGCAGCATTGTCAACCGGGGTGGAGAGTATGGAATTCTCATCATGTGATACAACCCTGTCCTCAGAATAGCGCGAATCAACGGCAGGCTTGAAGATCTCAACCCTCAGGCCGGCGAACATTGCCCTGCGGAGCCGCCTGATCAGCTCCTCGGTCTTGCCGGAGAACATCGAACCGGCAATGACCTCAATGGATCCGCGCTTGCCCGCGTTGTCAACAGAATTTTCTATGAATTCCATACTTCAGATCGCAACCACGCCGTTAATGGCACTCTATCCAATATTCAAAACGGGAAAGAGTAATATTGATTACTTTTGCAAAATAAAGAAAAGGTTCAGAATTAAAAACGAGACAAAATGGATTTCCTGAAAGCTGTCAACATTATCAGAAGGGATCTGGAAGAGGCGAAGGGATTGCTCGAACAGCTCTCCGGCATGTCCGGCTCCGATCTGGCCGCCGTGGAGCTGGCCAGGTCACGCATCACCAGTGCTTCAAGCCTTCTCGGGGTACTGCACGGCCTGGTACCGGCTGCTGCCCCGTCACCTGTATCAAAGAGCCCCGCAGAGCCCGCAGCAAGCCGCCCGGCCCCGGCGCAAGGGGAAGCCGCAGAACCGGCGGTCAGCCGTCCGGCCCCGGCGCAAGGGGAAGCCGCAGAACCGGCGGTCAGCCGTCCGGCCCCGCTGGAAGGGAGCACCTCAGAACCGGCAGTAAGCCGCCCGGCCCCGGCGGAAGGGAGCACCTCAGAACCGGTATCAGCCGAAGCTGTGCCGGCAGCGGCACCGGAAACGGAAGGGAGAGCAGCTGCCCGGGCTGCCGGCAACCTTAAGAAGGAGAAGGAGGCGGCACACGCCATACTGGCCGACCGCTTTCAGCAGGGCGGCACCCTCGGAGAGAAGATCTCCAACGGACGGCATGATGAGCTGGTCTCATCAGTGATACACGCCAGGCCCGTCACCGATATCGCTGATGCCATTGGAATGAATGATCGCTTCTATTTCATCAGGGAGCTCTTCAGCGGTGACTCGGCTGCCTACAGTGACACCATCAGACGGCTGAACGGCGCAGCTTCACTCGGCGAAGCGATGAAGATTCTCGACGAAAGCACCGTCATGGGCTCCGATCCTGCTGCACAGAGCTCATTCGTAGAGGTGGTGCGACGCAAATTCAGCCTGAATGTCTAAACTGATACTGGTACCAACCCCTATTGGCAATCTCGGCGACATCACCCTGCGCGCCCTGGAGGTGCTACGCACTGCATCACTGGTGCTGGCTGAGGATACCCGGACCACCAGGGTGCTGTTCGATCACTACAACATTACCACTCCGCTCAGGTCACACCACAAATTCAATGAGCACCGCACGCTTGACGGACTGTGCAAAGCCATCGGTGAGGGGCAGGTCACCGCACTTGTTTCCGATGCGGGCACACCGGGTATCTCTGATCCCGGCTTCCTGCTCGTACGCAGCTGTATCGAGCGTAACATACCGGTGGAGGCGCTCCCCGGCCCCACAGCCTTCGTACCAGCCCTGGTGGCATCGGGGCTGCCTTCAGACCGGTTCTGCTTTGAAGGGTTCCTGCCACACAGGAAAGGGAGGCAGAAGAGGCTGAACATACTCGCAGCAGAAGAGCGTACAATGATATTCTACGAGTCACCCTTCAGGGTGGTAAAGACTCTTGAGCAGCTGGCTGATGTCATGGGAGGCGAACGGCGCGCCACATTCTCGAGGGAGATAACAAAGAAGTTTGAAGAGACAGTGCACGGGACACTGTCATCACTGGCAGATCACCTCCGCACCACCCAGCCCAGGGGTGAATTTGTCATAGTGGTGGCAGGAACATCACTGAAGGAACACTCCCCCCAAACGGAATGATCATGAGAGACAGGGCGCTTATTCTGCTGGCACTCCTGATCATTTCTCCCGTTCTCACCCGCGGACAGATACTGCATGGAAGGATCACCGATGATCAGGGCCTCCCGCTGCCTGCTGCATCAGTCTACATATCCGAACTGAAGCAGGGTACCACAACAAACAACAACGGCCTTTATGAGATTACCCTGGCGCCGGGAAGCTACACCGTCAGCTACCGGTTCCTGGGGTTTGCCACCGTAACCAGGAACATTACCATCGCGGAGAAGAGTATCACCGCCGATATCACCATGACCGAACAGCTCTATGATATCCCGGCGGTACGCGTCTCTGCCTCAGGCAGGGACCCTGCATTCTACATTATGCGCAAAGCAGTAGGAATGGCTCCCTACCACCTCAGCCAGGTGAAGAGCTACAGGGCCGGGGTCTATATAAAGGGGGGAGGAAGCATTGACCGGATACCGCGGTACCTTAAGAGACGGCTGAAGGCAGAGGCCAATGGCAATCAGCTGGAAGAGGGACACTACTATTTCACCGAGACACTCAACGAGATCACCTTCACAGCACCCGACAGGTATGTGAACAGGCTCATCTCGGCAAGCAGCAGTGAAAGGCCAGACAACGGGGAGGTCTCCCCCATGGACTATATCGAAGCGAGTTTCTACCAGCCGGTACTCGCCGGAATGGCCGTATCCCCGCTGGCACCCAACGCCTTCTCACACTACCGGTTTACCTTCCTCGGATCATCTCTGCATGACGACTATGTCATTGACAAGATCAGGGTCACGCCGCGCACCAGGAGCCAGCAGCTCTTCAGTGGTACGATCTATATCGTGGAGGATCTTTGGGCTATCCATTCGCTTGACCTGGTCAATGACAATCTTGCCGGCCGCATCAGGATCAGGCAGCAATATGCCCCGGTACAGGCAGGCATATGGATGCCGGTCAGCCATGAGTTCACCATCGACCTCTCAATTATGGGTATCAAGGCGAGGGCAGCTTATACCAGCGCCGTAACCTATTATGAGGTTGAGCCCGACCTGAGCCTGCCCCTGCCGCCGGCATATGCCGCAGCGGCCGTTGAAGAGAAGGAGGAGCACCCGGAGAGGAGAGACCGCCGCACGATAGAGGCTATCCTGGAGAAGGATGAGATCACAGCCCGCGAGATGGCTCAGCTGGCACGGCTCAATGAGAAGAGCGTCAGGGAGGCACGCGGCAAGGCTCCCCTGGAGATAGAGGACAAGACCACATACATTACTGATGATGAGGCCAGTGCCAGGGATACCAGCTGGTGGGCCGCAATGAGGCCAATACCGCTCACCCCGGAGGAGAGGGCCAGCCTGTCGGTGATAAGAGACAGCCTGCCGGCACTGGCCGGCACCAACCGCAACGAAGTGACCATCACTATAGGCAAAGCCGCCCGCGGCAACAACCAGGACCGCCGTACTGACGGCGGGAGCAGTGCAGCCAGGATCATCAGGGAGGTGGCGACCGGGAAGAGATGGCAGCTGTCAGAGAGCACAAGCCTACACTTCAAGGGGCTGATAGATATGAGGAGCCTGTCATACAATACCGTTGACGGATTTGTGGCGGGCACCGGACTGACGCTGTCAGCACGTATGGCCGGCTCACGCCGGATAAACATCGCCCCGTCGGCACGATATGCCTTCAGCCGGCAGAGCCTGATGTGGAACCTTTCAGCAGCATTCCTCTATGACCCGCTGCATGGCCGGAATATCCTCCTGAGGGCAGGCAGCCACTCGGATGAGTTCCCGGCTACAGGCATCAACCCCTTGGTGAACACCCTCTCCACCCTCCTCTTCAGGGAGAATATGATGAAGCTCTACAGCAGCCGGTACCTGATTGCCGGCCACACCACCGACCTGGCCAACGGGTTGACCCTCACCATCTCGGGCATGTATGAGCTGCGTGACCCGCTGGACAACAATGCCACCTTCTCATTTTTCAGGCGGGATAAGCCATGGTCGCCCAACCTGCCCGACAACCCCTACGTCAGTGGCACCATTGCCGGGTATGAACCGGAGATCTCATTCAGCCACCGGCACCTCTCGGTCAGCTCCTCACTGGTCTGGACACCGCGCCGGCACTACCGCATCAGCTCGGGTGCAAAGATCTACGCCTCCTCTGACTGGCCAACATTCACACTCAACTGGAAGCACGGCTACAACTACAATGACACCCTCTCGGGAGGCTATGACCTGATATACGGTGAGATAAACCGCACCGGCAGGTTCGGACCGATGAATGAACTCCGGTGGAGGATCCGTGCCGGCGGGTTCATCAACAGCGGCAATGTGAGGCTCCGGGACATGTATTACTTCAACACCCAGTCATCACCGGTGCTGCTTGACAACTATGAGGATGCATTTTACCTGAAGCCATCCGGGTCGGTCGCTGCCAGACGATCATTTGCCGAGGGGCATATCTCTTATGGCAGCTATACGATACTGCTGAAGCGTATCACACCCCTGAGCCGCACACTGATAAGGGAGAACCTGGGAGTGTCACTGCTCTGGTCTCCCGAATCGGGGATCTATGGTGAGGCAGGATACTGGCTCAGTGAGCTCTTCCTCGCCGGAACAACAGGCGTCTGGGCCGGATTCAGTGAACGGGGATTTGAATCAGCCGGGGTAAGGGTGATACTGCGGTTCAACTGACAGATGAACGGACGATCTCAGAACGAGGGAGTACGGCCGTTGTCATCATGCGAGAAGTCACTGTAGTCGGAGGTGATGTCATCATTCATCCTCGACCTCATGGTGAAGACCCCGCCTGACGGCAGATCGGAGAAGGCCCCCGGCTCGCCGAAGTTGTCAGGCTCAACAAAGGTTGCCCGCTCCTCCTTGAAATAGAGTACTATCTCTCCGGTGGGGCCGTTGCGGTTCTTCGCAAGGATGATATTGGCATATCCCTTGGCTGACTGTCCGTCTTCCAACTGGTTAAGCCCCATCTTCTCGGGCCGGTGAATGAAAACCACCATATCGGCATCCTGCTCTATGGCGCCTGACTCACGCAGGTCAGACAGCATAGGCTTCTTGTTGCCGCCCCTGGTCTCCACCGAACGGTTAAGCTGCGACAGTGCCAGCACCGGTACCGAGAGCTCCTTGGCAATGCTCTTCAGTGACCGCGAGATGGAGCTCACCTCCTGTTCACGGCTGCCCGCATCGGGCGGACCGGTCATCAGCTGCAGGTAGTCAACTATTACCAGGTCGAGCTTGCCCTGTGCCTTCAGCCGGCGGCACTTGGCCCTCAGCTCAAATACCGATATGGCAGGGGTGTCATCAATGTAGATGGAGGCCTCGGTAAGTGACTTGATGCGCGACTCAAGCAGTGACCACTCTTCAGAAGAGAGAGTGCCCTTCCGGATCTTCTCGCCCGGTATCTCCGTCTCGGAGATGATCAGCCGGTTGACAAGCTGTATGGCAGACATCTCAAGGGAGAAGATCACCACCTTGCTCTTATGCTCAATGGCCATATTCCTGGCCATGGTCAGCGCAAAGGCTGTCTTGCCCATCGAAGGCCTGGCGGCAATGATCACCAGCTCCGACTTCTGCCAGCCGTAGGTGTAACGGTCAAGCTCGGTGAATCCCGCCGGGATCCCTATCAGGTTGTTTTCGCGCTTGCCAAGATCCTCTATCTCCTGCAGCGACTGCTTTATGATCTCATGTATGGGAGCAACCTCATGCTTGATGTTCCCCTCGGCAATCCTGAAAAGCTCATCCTCACTCCGGTCAAGCAGCTCGGTCACATCAAGGGTATCTTCATAAACCATGTTCTGAATGGTGGTGGCGGCACGTATCAGCTCCCGCTGGATATACTTCTGCAGCACAATGCGGGCATGGTACTCAATATTGGCAGCCGAGACAATACGCGAGGTCAGCTCGGTCAGGTAAACGGCACCGCCGACCTCCTCAAGACGAGCCGTCCGCTTCAGTTCACTGGTAACCGTAAGAAGGTCTACAGGCTCATCACGCCTGCTCAGCTCAACAATGGCCGCAAAAATATACTGATGCGCTGCAGAGTAAAAAACCTCAGGCCTGAGCATGTCGACAACGGTGCGCGTGGCATCAACCTCAAGCATGGCTGCACCCAGAACAGCCTCCTCCATCTCGGGCGACTGGGGAGGAACACGCCCCCCTTCAGGTATGATCACCACTGACTGCTTTTTCTCCTGCTTCCCCCTGGATGTGCCCTGTGCCATAAATACAAAAGGTTATGATTCAATCAACAGAATAATAAATGCCGCCTCAGGCTGCGGGACGCTAATTTAACAATAAGGGAGCAGCGGAGGGGAAAAAAGAGGGACTTAATATTCACCGCCGGGTGTTTATAATATGTTGATAACAGAAATCGGAGGCAAAGCTATGGAAAATCAAAAAGGTTCATATATTTTTGATCTGACTAGAGTGGCAGGGTATGTTGGTCTTTCCCGGAGCAAAGATAAATATCGGACTGAGGATCATGGAGAAGAGGCCTGATGGCTTTCACAACATCGAGACCTTTTTCTATCCCGTCAGCCTTTCCGATGCGCTTGAGTTTGTCGTCAGGAAGGATGCCCGCAAGGGTGACACTATCAGGGTCACCGGCCTGATGACCGAAACCGACCCGGAAAACAACCTGGTGATGAAGGCGGTGAAGACCATGCGGCACTCCTTTGACTTCCCGCCCCTGAAGATTCACCTTCACAAGAACATACCGGTGGGTGCGGGGCTGGGTGGCGGCTCATCCGATGCCGCGGGGATGCTGAGGCTGCTGAACAGGTATTTCGGATTCGGGCTGACCAGTGAAGAGCTGCGCTCATTTGCCGGGGTGGTAGGCAGTGATGCCCCCTTCTTCATCGATGGCACTCCCTCCTTTGCCGAGGGAGTGGGAAACATACTGTCAGAGTTCCCGCTCGATCTGAGCCGCTATCACATTGTGATACTCTACCCCGGCACAAACATCAGTACGGCCATGGCCTATGCGGGGTGTGTCCCCTGCCCGACAGGGCTTTCGCTGCGGCAGCTGCTGGTACTGCCGGTAAGCGAATGGCGCGGAAGGGTCATTAATGATTTTGAGCTGAATATCTTCAGGAGCCATCCGCAGGTCGGCAGGCTGAAGGTGGGTCTCTATGAGGCCGGCGCACTATATGCATCGATGTCGGGCAGCGGCTCGGCCGTGTACGGCATCTTTGATGCTGAGCCCGACCTGCCCCCCGAGCTGGCACGCTACCGCCTCACCATGAGCAGGAGCGTCTGAAGTGCTCCCCGTAGCTGCCCTCTTTCCTGCCCGGTATATCTCCATGCAGCATCAGCGCCGGTGCATTCACCGCAGCAGGGCCAGACCTGTTCCGCGGGTCATCTGAATCCTCACCCTATCTCCACCAGCACGAACCCCTTAGGCACCCTGTCACCCGGATTCACGTGAACCGCCGTCACACGGCCCCCCGCATGGCTCTTCAGACGGTTCTTCATCTTCATGGCGTCAAGCACCAGGATATCATCTCCCTCAGTGACAGCGTCTCCTTCTTTCACAAAGACCTCAACCACCGTCCCCGGGATGAAACTGACTATCCTTCCGGGCTGAGGGGGCTCATAAGGCTTGCGCGATGCATACTGCGGGCTTATCCGCGTGCTGTATGCAGTGCTGTCAATCAGCAGCTTTCCGTTATCTCTCTTTTCCATCTCGGTTCACTTTGACACAGGGTTGATCAGAACGGCGGGATGCCATGCTTCTTTAGCGGCATCTGCACCTCCTTGCCTGCAGAGACCTCGAGTGCATGCAGCAGCAGCCGGCGTGTCTCGGAGGGCTCGATCACCGCATCGACATAGCCCCTGGAGGCAGCCACATACGGGTTGGCGAACTTCTCACGGTACTCCTCCACCTTCTGGCGGCGCACCTCATCGGGGTCGGATGCGGAGGTGATCTCGCGGCGGAAAATAATGTTTGCAGCCCCTTCAGGCCCCATAACGGCTATCTCGGCGGTGGGCCATGCAAAGACAAAGTCGGCACGCAGGTGACGCGAGCCCATGGCAATGTACCCTCCGCCATAGGCCTTGCGCAGTATCACCGTCAGCTTGGGCACGGTGGCCTCGCTGTAGGCATAGAGAACCTTGGCACCATGCCTGATCACACCGGCATGCTCCTGGTCTATGCCGGGGAGGTAACCGGGCAGATCGACAAAGGTGACGATGGGAATGCTGAAGGCATCACAGTAACGGATAAAGCGGGCAGCCTTGTCTGATGAGTCGACGTCAAGCACGCCGGCCATCTCAAGAGGCTGGTTGGCAACGAAACCCACCGTACGGCCTCCGATGCGGCCGAACCCGATCACCATATTGCGGGCATACATCTCCTGTATCTCGAAAAAGTCAGACCCGTCAGCCACCGCCCTGATCACCTCCCTGACATCATAGGGAAGAGTGGCATCACCCGGCACAATGGCATTGATGTCATACCGCTCATCAGGAGGGACCGTTTCGGCAACCGAGGCCCTAACCTCATTGTTGCGCGGAATGAATGAGATCAGGCGCTTGATCTGGCTGAAGCACTCCTCTTCCGACGAGGCAAAGAAATGGGCATTGCCGGAAGTCTCACAGTGAACACGCGCACCACCCAGGGCCTCCATGGTGATCTCCTCGCCAAGCACGGTCTTGATAACCTCAGGCCCGGTGATAAACATCTTGGAGATGTTGTCAACAACAAACACAAAGTCGGTCAGGGCAGGTGAATAGACCGCCCCGCCGGCGCAGGGACCCAGAATGACCGAGATCTGAGGTATAACCCCGCTGGAGATGGTGTTCCTGAAGAAGATCTCACCGTAGCCCGCCAGCGAGTTGACCCCCTCCTGTATGCGGGCTCCGCCCGAGTCATTGATGCCGATAAGCGGGATCCGCATCTTCAGGGCATGATCCATGATCTTGGTGATCTTGCGCGAGTGCATCAGCCCGAGAGAGCCGCCGGCAACAGTGAAATCCTGCGCAAAAACGGCAACCGGCTGACCGTTGATGGTACCGGTGCCGATAACCACCCCGTCACTCGGAAGATTCTTTTTGTCCATCCCGAAATCACGCGCATCATGCTCCACGAACATGTCATACTCATTGAATGATCCTTCATCAAGAATCCCCACGATGCGCTCACGGGCAGTGTTCTTACCCATCGACTTCTGCTTGACGATGGCCTCCTCACCTCCGCCAAGAAGCATCTTCTCACGCCTCTCCTTAAGTTCACGTATCTTCTTTTCAAGTGCCATAATTCAATCCGGATTTTTAAGGCTGTACCTGTTGAAAATTAAGAGGGGAAAGTTAAACAAATTTCAAATATGCACAAATGGGTGCAAAATGTGCTATTTCGGGGCGGTATAGTAGACTCCTGCTGCAATGAATGTATAGATAATGTTGGGTATCCACATTGCCAGTGCAGGATTGAGGTCGCTTTTGAGCGAGAATTGCGACGAGAACTGCATGAACAGTATATATGAGAATGTAAGCAGCAGCCCCAGCCCTATCTGCATGCCGAACCCTCCCTTGATCTTGCGTGAAGAGAGTGACACTCCTATCACGGTCAGTATGAAGAATGCAAACGGAGAGGCTATGCGGCGGTGCTTCTCATTCAGGTAGAGTTTGATCTCGTCTGATCCCTGTAATCTGAGTACCTCTATGTAGTCGTTCAGCTCGCGATGCCCCATGGTGGAGACAAACTCGGGTGACCGGGTGAAGTCATCGGGGCCCACGTTGAGCACGGTATCTATCCGCCGGCCTGCGGTGATATGCTCTTCCAGGCCATCTATCTCCCTTATATAGTACCACCATGCCCCCCATTTGTTCTCGACGCTGTCCCATCGTATCATGTTGGCTGTCAGCTTTGACACGAGCTGCCCCTCGTCATTGAACTTCTCCATGCTGAAATTGCGTCCGCTCTGCGAGATGCGGTTATACTGCTCCATATAGATGTACACATTGGGGTATACCTGGCGATGCACCGAGGAAACATTGACCCTCCGGAAATCGGAAGCGCGGTAGTACTTCTCCTTGAAATCAAGCATTTTTATATTGGCACCCGGCAGCACATAGTTTTCGAGGGCGAAGGTTGCCAGGGCAATGAAGGCTGCAGTGATCAGGTAGGGCACCATCAGTCGCCTGAAGCTCATTCCGCCATTGAGCATGGCGGTTATCTCGGTGTTGATGGCCATTCTTGATGTAAAGAATATCACCGAGATGAATACGAACATAGGGGCAAAGAGGGTAGCGAAGTAGGGCAGGAAGTTGAGATAGTAGTCGAAGATGATCGCTTTCAGCGGCGCCTGTTTCTGGATGAAGTCATCAATCTTCTCGGAGAAGTCGAAGATGACTGCTATACCAAGTATAAGCACCAGTGACAGGCCGAATGCGCCCAGGAACTGCCTGATGATGTACCAGTCGAGTATCCCCGGTCTGAGTGCCTTCAGACTCTCTGTGAAACTCTTCGCACGGTCTCTTCTTTCCATGATCTGAATGTTCCGTCAGCTATTCTTTCCCTGGCCTCCCTGACCAGTGAGAGGTAGAAGGCGAGGTTATGTACCGAGGCGATCTGCGCTCCCAGCATCTCTCCCGAGATGACCAGGTGGCGGAGATAGGCCTTTGAGTATCTCCTGCTGTATTGAGAGGAAGAGTGCGGGTCAATGGGCGAGAGGTCATCAGCCCACTGCCGGTTCCTGATGTTGATAATCCCGTCAGCGGTGAAGAGCATGCCGTTGCGGCCGTTGCGGGTGGGCATGACACAGTCGAACATATCTATTCCCCGGGCAATTGACTCCAGCAGGTTTGCGGGTGTTCCCACCCCCATCAGGTATCTGGGCCTGTCGTCGGGCAGTATCTCATTGACCACCTCGGTCATCTCATACATCACCTCTGCCGGTTCGCCCACCGAGAGCCCCCCGATTGCGATGCCGGGCGCGCCGGTTGAGGCGCACTTCTCGGCGGAGATTCTGCGCAGGTCACTGTAGACGGCGCCCTGCACAATGGGGAAGAGCATCTGTTCACGACCATAAAGCGGCTCACTCTCACGCATGCGGGTAATACACCTGTCAAGCCAGCGGTGGGTCAGCTCCATGGAGCGCCTGGCATAGGCATGATCACACGGGTAGGGAGCACACTCATCAAACGCCATGATAATATCAGCACCGATGGCACGCTCGATATCGATCACCCTCTCCGGCGTGAAGAGATGTTTCGATCCGTCAATGTGAGACCTGAAGATGGCTCCCTCCTCGGTCAGCCTGCGGTTGGCAGCCAGTGAAAAGACCTGGTACCCGCCGCTGTCGGTCAGCACCGCACGGTCCCAGTCCATGAAGCGGTGAATGCCGCCGGCACGGGAGATGATTCCGGTGCCCGGGCGCAGGTATAGGTGATAGGTGTTTGCCAGGATGATGGGAGCATCGACCTCCTGCCGCAGGTCGCGGTGAAAGACCCCCCTGACCGTGGCTGCCGTGCCTACAGGCATGAAGACCGGGGTGGGTATATCGCCGCCGGCGGTATGCAGTGTACCGGCCCTGGCCGAAGTGGAACGGTCTCTCGCTTGAATGGTGAACATCATCTGAACATCAGTGGTCACAAAAGTACACTTTCCGGACCTTATTCTGAACTAACACCACCTAAATTCCGGGCGCCGGCAAAGGTCATGCACAGGGGCAGGCACGGGACCGGCCGTGATCAGCCGCTGACACCGGGAGCCCTGCGGGGCGGCAGAGGACCGGCTATATTCATAACCTTGCCCCCGATTGTTGAAAAGATTCTCACCACCATCCTTGAATTCTTTTTAATATTGCTTCGCACAACAGAACTCATCTATGATCATCTCAACAGAGACAATCCACCTGGTACTCCTGGGGCTGCTTGTTGTCATGTTCCTGATACAGGCCCGGTACTGGCTGGGTTATTACAGGCGGGCTGCCTGGGCAAAGGCTCTGCCGGTCACCCCCGTTGATGACCCGCCGCCCCTCTCCGTAGTCATCTGTGCACGCAATGAGGCTGAAAACCTCAGCAGGTTCCTTCCTGATGTGCTCAACCAGAACTACCCCTCTTTTGAGGTGGTGGTGGTCAATGACTGCTCTGAAGACAACACCTACGACATTCTAGGCGGCTTCATGAAGCAGTATCCGCATCTGAAGGTCTCTATGATACAGAAGGATCCCGCTTTCAGGCATACCAAGAAGCTGGCGCTGCTGATAGGCATCAAGGCGGCCTCCAATGACCTTATCGTGCTTACCGATGCCGACTGCCGCCCGGTATCGGATATGTGGCTGCACGCGGTGGCCGGGGCAGCCGCCGGGGAAAAGTGTGACATGGTGCTTGGATATGGCGGATATATGGAAGAAAAGGGGCTGCTCAACAGCTACATACGGTATGAAACCATGTTCATAGCAATGCAATACTTCGGCATGACCATGGCCGGCAGGCCATACATGGGAGTGGGCCGGAATATGGCATACCGCAAGAGCTTCTTCTTCGACAAGGGCGGGTTCGGGCCGCACAACCACATCATGTCTGGCGATGACGACCTCTTTGTAAACCGCAATGCCACCCGTGACAACTGCACCCTGATGCACGCACCTGACTCATTCACCCGCTCGGTGCCGTCACATACCATCATTGAATGGGTCAAGCAGAAAAGAAGGCATCTGACCGCAGCCGCCTATTACAGGAGCAGTGACAAGATAAGGCTCGCCGCAGAGCCGGTATCGCGGGTAGCCTGGTACGGGCTGCTGGCCGCCATGATCATAATGCTGGCATCATGGCCGGTCGTGGCACTCCTGGCACTGGCCAGACTGGTGATGAGAACGGTTATCATGAAGAGGGCGGCAACCACATTCAATGAACCGCGGATATGGTTTATTTCGCTCTTTTTTGATATCTTGGCGCCGTTTTTAACGGGGTTCCTGTTCCTGACAAGCAGGAGGAAAGGCAAGGGCAGAGAGAAATGGAAGTAGAAACCGGCTTATCAGACAAGGCACAATATGATCTGCGGGTGATAGAGCGTGCCCTCAGTGGCGACAGCCGGGCATACACCGAACTGCTTAACCGCTACCGTGACTCTGTCTATTACGTGATGCTCCGAATGGTCACCAACCCGTCAGACGCAGAAGACCTTACCATCGAAGCTTTCGGAAAGGCATTCCACAACCTGGCCAAGTATGTGCCGTCACACGCCTTCAGCACGTGGCTCTTCCGCATAGCGACCAACAACTGTATTGACTTCATGCGGCGGAAGAGCCAGAGCCCCAGGCCATTCAATCATGACGAGGGAGAAGAGGACGAAGTAGAGGCGACAGTGGCCTCTGACATGGTTGCACCTGACGAGGTGATGATCAACCGTGAGACGGCAGCATCACTCAACCGGATCGTGAAGACACTCAAACCAAGATACCGCAGGCTGATCGAACTGCGCTACTTCGAAGAGTACTCTTACGAAGAGATAGCCAGTGAGCTGAGTCTGCCGATAGGAACCGTCAAAGCCAGGCTTTTCAGGGCCAAGGTGCTTATCCAGAACATGGTGCAGAATAAATCCAGCGGCATCTGACAGCCTCTCCCCGCCGCCGGGCAACGTTCCGGGCAGCATATGACCACAGCAGCAGAGAAATACTTCCCGTCACTGACAGACAGGCAGAGACAACAGCTTGCGGCACTCAGACCCCTCTACACGGAATGGAACCGGAAAATCAATGTGATATCCCGCAAGGATATAGATCACTTCGATGTCAGACACCTGCTCCACTCACTGGCCATAGCACGCTTTATAACCTTCCTTCCCGGCACCGCAGTAATTGATGTGGGCACCGGCGGCGGACTGCCCGGCATACCCCTGGCCATACTATTCCCAGACAGCTCCTTCACACTCATCGACTCAACCGGCAAGAAAACCGCCGTTGCGGCAGCCATCGCCGCAGAGGCAGAGGTGGCCAACGTGACCGTGGCAACAGGGAGGGCAGAGAATATCACCGGTGAGTATGACTTCATTATAGGAAGGGCGGTGACGGAGACCCCGAAATTCATAAAAATGACCAGACACCTGCGCTCAATGAGATCATTCAACCTGATAAGAAATGGCTGGATAATGCTTAAGGGAGGCGTGCTGGAGGCTGAACTGGCACCCTATGGCACCAGCGCCGGGGTGACCCCTGTCAGCACCTGGTTCGATGACCCCTGGTTTGAAACCAAAAAGGTAGTCTACATACCCTTCTGAGGTAAAAAAATAGGGCACTGCTGCATTATTAAAAAAAATAACTACCTTTGCAGTCTCAAAATCCGAATTGTAAACTACGAAATATCATTAGCAGATGAAAAGGACATTTCAGCCATCAAGAAGGAGAAGGACCAACACTCACGGCTTCAGGAAGAGAATGTCAACTCCCACCGGCAGGCGCGTCCTGTCTGCACGCAGGGCCAAGGGAAGAAGGAAGCTCACCGTCTCTGACGAGATAGGACACAAGAGCTGAAAGGGTCAGACCACAATAATCGCCGTCTTGATGAACAATTGAGGCGGCTTTTTTATTTCTGTTATAATACATAAGGTTAACTTTACGTCATACAGGCAGATGAAGGAGCTGATACTCAATAGTTGCAACGGTGAGGTAAAAGAGATTGCAGGGGCAGTTCTTGACGGCAGGCGGGTCTCGACTGAAGAGGCACTCATCCTCTATCACAAGGCCGGTCTCTCACTCCTGTCGTTTCTGGCTACCACGGTCAAGAGAAGGAAAAGCGGCGATGCCGTCTTCTTCAACCGCAACTTCCACATTGAACCTACAAACATATGTGCCTTCAACTGCCGTTTCTGTTCATACCGCAAGCCGGCAGGGCACCCCGGGAGCTGGGAGCTGAGCGAGCAGGAGATGCTCGATATCGTCAGGCGCTTTGACGGTGTGCCCGTAACCGAGGTACATATCACCGGCGGCGTGCATCCGGCCCGTGACATACACTACTATGCAGGAATCATCGCATCGATACGTGCGATCAGGCCGGATATCAGCATCAAGGCCTTCTCAGCCGTTGAGCTTGACTATATGATCAGAAAAGCCGGGATGAGCTACACCGAGGGGTTGGCGCTGCTGCGTGACCACGGACTCGCCTCCATCCCGGGCGGCGGGGCAGAGATCTTCGACCCCGTGCTGCGTAAACAGATCAGTCCCGATAAGGCTGATGCAGAGACCTATCTTGCCATCCATGAGGCGGCCCATACCCTCGGCATGAGCTCAAACGCCACCATGCTCTATGGCCATGCCGAGAGTCCGGCACAGAGGATAGACCATATGCTGCGGCTCAGGGAGCTGCAGGACCGTACCGGAGGATTCAATGCATTCATACCGCTCAAGTTCAGACATGAGAACAACCTGATGTCAGACCTGGGAGAGGTGCCGGTTACGGAAGATATGCGCAACTATGCACTGTCACGCATATTCCTTGACAACTTCAGCCATATCAAGGCCTACTGGCCGGCCATCGGAAAAAACAGTGCAACCATGAGCCTTGCCTTCGGAGCCGATGACCTCGACGGGACTATTGATGATACAACCAGGATATACTCCATGGCGGGCGCAGAGGAGACCAGCCCCGCCCTCTCAACCACCGAGCTGGTCGCAATGATAGAGTCGGCAGGATTCAGGGCTGTTGAACGTGATACCAACTATAACACGGTTAAGGAGTGGTAATCAACCCCATTCCGGCAATATAATTTTTATCTTTGACTCACCGTTAACAACTAATAGATCATCACGCGATGAGCGTCAGGGAATTTCTTAAGAGCCGGATATTCTGGAGACAGGCAGGACTGGCTTTGGTCATCGGGGTGGCCGTGGTCATAATCCTCATCATCTGGACAAATATCTACACCCGGCACGGGCAATCGAGGCCCACCCCCGACATCAGGGGGCTGACCATCAGAGAGGCTCTTTTTGTCACAGGCAAAAGCAAGATGAAGCTCCAGATAATTGACTCAGTATACACAACTGTCGTGCCCCGCGGCTGCATTGCCGAGCAGAGCCCCCTGCCCGGGCACGGTGTAAAAAAGGGCCGTACCATCAAGGCTACCATCAATGCATTCAACCCCGAGATGGTCTCTGTTCCTGACCTGGTAGGCCTGCCCCGCCGCCAGGCGCTATCAATGATCGAGACCGCCGGGCTGCAGATAGGCCAGCTGAACTATGTTCCAGATCTCACCGTTGACTATGTGCTCAGGCAGATGATACACGGCCGCGAGGTCGCCCCGGGAGACTCGGTACAGAAAGGGATGGTGGTCGACCTGGTCCTTGGCCGGGGGCTCAGCAGCCAGCGTACGCCGCTGCCGCTGCTGACCGGACGTACCCTTGATCAGGCCCGCTATGAACTGCTCAGCGCATCACTCAACCTGGGGGCATATGTATTTGACGGCACGGTGAAAACTGAGGCTGACTCAGCCGCCGCATTCGTTTACAAGCAGAACCCTGAGTACCGGCCTGATGCCACGGTACAGCTCGGCTCGGCAATATACATATGGCTGACAATTGACAGCCTGAAGCTGCCGGCCGACACACTCGCAGCCCGGCTGACAGTCACCGGTCCCGGGTCTGCCGGAGATGAGAGTGAACTGCCATTGACCAGATGAGATATCAGCCAGTTATAATCACCCTCGTCATTGCCTCACTGATGACCATCAGGGCAGAGGCACAGGAGGTCATTACCCGGCTGCAGGTGAACCGGCAGCTTGCCGCTGCCCAGAAAGAGCTGCCCCGGCATAAGAGCCTGCAGGCCGATGATCCGTTGCCGTTACCCTTCAGTGATGACTTCTCCGATTCCGGCCCATACCCTTCTGCCGCCAGGTGGGCCGACCGGCAGGTCTTTGTCAACAACACCTTCTCGGTGAGACAGCCATCAATGGGTGTGGCCACCTTAGACTGCCTCGATGAGAACGGCTTACTCTATGACCATGCCTCACAGACGGTGTTTGAGGCTGACCACCTCACCTCACTGCCTCTGGCACTCGGTTACCTGCCATCTGACAGTATCATCTTGAGTTTCCTTTACGAGGCAGGGGGATCAGCTGACCTGCCCGAGCAGGGAGACAGCCTGACACTCAGCTTCTGGGCCCCCGTTGAAGGGAAGTGGCACAGCGTATGGCAGGCCAGAGGAGAAGCAACCAATGGCTTCAGAAGAGTGATGATACCGGTTACCGACCCCAGGTTCCTGCAGGAGGGCTTCCGCTTCAGATTCACCAATTATGCTTCCCTGGCCGGAGCGGTCTCAGAACCCTCGCAGGCAGGAAATGCAGACCAGTGGAATATAGACCAGGTGCTGCTTGACAAGGGAAGATCACTACATGATACCGTTCTGCATGATGTCGCGCTGACCCTGCCTGTAAGGTCGCTGGTGAAGGAGTATGAGTCAATGCCATGGCGTCACTTCAGGCAGGCATACCTCTCTGCCATGCGGCCTGTGGTCACGCTGAGATATCGCAACAATGACACCATAGTACGAAACGTCACCAGGCACGTGACCATCACTGACCTGTCAGACAACAGTGTGGTGCGTGATATTGATGCCGGTGCAGCCAACGCCTCGCCGCTGACCGATATAACCTATGATGCACCATTGCTCTATACCTATAATACCGCCCCCGGGGCTGATACAGCCCGTTTCCTGGTGACGGTATCGCTTATTACCGATGAGTCTGACCCCCGCCAGAACAACACCATGTACTATGTACAGCGCTTTGCCGACTACTTTGCCATTGATGACGGCAGTGCCGAGGCCGGTTACGGCATCAACGGGCAGGGATCACGCAACGCAATGGCTGCCCTGAGGTTCAGGTCATTCATTCCTGACTCGGTGACCGCCCTGAACATCTGTTTCAATGACGCATTCAACAGGGCCAACCAGAGAGCCTTTGACATAATGGTATGGAGTGATGACAACGGCAGGCCGGGCACCCTGCTGGGCAGCAGCCAGGGACCGGTCGCATCACCCGGCGATGAGCTGAACGGATTTGTCACCTATCCCTTCGATGAGCCGGTGAGTGTATCCGACTATTTCTGGGTTGGATGGCGGCAAAATTCAGATACCTTCCTGAATGTGGGGCTTGATCTCAATACCCCGCATGAGGGGCGGCACTACTACCATCTCGCAGGGCAATGGCAGGAGAGCCTCGCTCCCGGCACCATCATGGTCAGGCCGGTGATGAAGGGCAGCGGCACCATCACAGCGGCAGAAGACCGGATACCCTACAGCAGCCACTATGCCATCTACCCCAATCCCACCCGGGGAGAGGTGAAACTGACACTCCCGGAAAACGCACCTGATGACCTCCTCATTGAGGTGATATCACATACAGGGGTAAGGGTAAGATCATTCACCAGGGCTGAGCAGTACGATCTGAGCAGCCTGTCACCCGGAGTTTACTACCTGCTGGTCAGGCGCCGAACCGGCGAACCGCTCTCACTGCAACGCGTGGTAAAGATCAACTGACCAGCGGCCATGAGCAGCGATGAAGCCAACGGCAGCCGTGACGAGGAGCTTGAGCAGGAGCTCTATGAGCATTACCGGTATGTGGTCGACCCGGGACAGACCCTTATCCGGATAGATAAATACCTCTCGGCACGCATTGAGAACGTCTCCCGCACCAGGGTCCAGGCTGCAGCGCAGGCTGGCAACATCCTGGTGAATGACTCTCCGATAAAACCAAACTACCGGGTCAGACCGTATGACATCATCCAGATCCTGCTGCCCAATCCTCCGCGCGAGATAGAGCTCATACCGCAGGACATACCGGTGAAGGTGGTCTATGAAGATGATGACCTGATCGTCATCGACAAGGAGGCCGGAATGGTTGTCCATCCGGCCTATGGCAACTACTCGGGCACCCTGATGAATGCCCTGATGTACCACCTCCGCGATCTGCCTCTCTTCAACAGCGGCGAGCTGCGCCCCGGGCTGGTGCACCGTATCGACAAGAACACCTCCGGGCTGTTGGTGGTCGCAAAGAATGAGCATGCCCACAATAACCTCTCGGGGCAGTTCTACCGGCGTACCACCGGCAGGCTATACCTGGCTCTGGTATGGGGAACGCCCGACCCGGAAGAGGGAACCATCACCGGCCATGTGGGTCGTAACCTGCGTGACCGGCGGATAATGCAGGTCTTCCCTGACGGAAGCCAGGGCAAGCATGCGGTGACACACTACCGCGTCATCGAACGGCTGGGATATGTCTCCCTTGTGGAGTGCCGCCTGGAGACAGGACGTACGCACCAGATAAGGGTACACATGGCATGGAAGGGACATCCGCTCTTCAATGATGAGGAGTACGGCGGCAACCGTATTCTGAAGGGTACCACCTTTGCAAAGTATCAGCAGTTTGTGCGCAACTGCTTCGACCTGCTGCCGCGCCAGGCACTGCATGCACGCACCCTCTCCTTCAATCATCCGGTTACCGGGGAGCGCTGTTCATTTGAGTCGCCGGTACCCCAGGAGATGATCGCCGTCATCGAAAAGTGGCGTAACTATATTGCAGGGAGGGAGGTCTGATCTTCCCTGCTGTTACCCCGGGCTTACCACTTGCAGCTCTCCTGCTCCGACGGCGCAGATCAAACCACTGTCCGGCAAGGTTTCCGGCTCCGGGAGTACGACTTGCAGCTCTCCTGCCCCGCCGGCAGGTATCATTACCAACTCCCTCCTGCCCCGCCGCCTCCGAAGCCCCCTCCTCCGAAGCCGCCGAAGCCGCCCCCGCCGGATCTGCCGCCGCCGGAGAAGCCTCCCCATGAGCCACCGTGCGAACGGCCTCCGCCCATCATCTCCATCAGCAGCCAGGGCGGAAGACTGGATGTGCCGCTCCCGCTTATATGCCGGTTATTGGAGTTTCCCGAGGCAATGGCTATGACGATGAAAAGTATGACTATGAAGATGATTATGGCAGGTATGACAGAGGAGGGCATCGCATCGCGGTAACGGTCATGGCTGTACTCGCCGGCAGCCAATGCCATAAGCACATCGGTGCCGGCATCAATACCGCCGTAGTAGTCCTCTTCACGGAACCGGGGTATCATCTCCCGGTCAATGATCTCGGCACAGGCTATATCCGGTATGGCCCCCTCAAGACCGTAGCCGGTAGCTATAAAGACAATGCCGCTTGCCGATGCGCTCTTGGGCCTGACCAGTACCAGCACCCCGTTGTTGAAGTCGCCCTGTCCCACACCCCACTCGTGGGCCACCCGGTAGGCAAACTCGGAGCGGTCATAACCCTGCAGGTCACTCACTATAACCACAGCAATCTGATTCGAAGTAGTGTCATCAAATGCCACCAGCTTGCGCTCAAGAGCCTCTCTCTGGGCAGGCGGCAGGATACCTGCAAAGTCATTCACCAGCCGTGGCGGGACGGGCCTGGGCAGCAGAGGCTGACCGGCCGCCGGTGCTGCCCCCAGGAAGAGGAGCACAATAATGAGCAGTATACCGTTACGACCGATCATCACTCTTCTGTCTCCGGTATATCATACGAGATGGTGTCAGGCAACTCGTTGACATCATCATCGGTGTGCGGGAAGTGCTCCTTCAGTTTCTCGCCGGCCATCAGAATCCCCTCGCTGAGCCCTTCGGCAAACAGCCCTTCACTGAAACGCCGCTCCATATGGTCGCGCACCGAGTTCCAGAAGCCCTGACCGGCAACCTCATTGATCCCTGAATCACCGATGATCGCGAAGCTGCGCTCGCGGAGGGCAATGTAGAAAAGCACTCCGTTACGACGGGAGGTACGGTGCATGCCCAGCCTGCGGAAGAGCCAGGCTGCCTCATCAAGGATACTCACCCGGCAGGAGGTGCCGATATGCACCCGTATCTCACCAGAGGTGCGAGCCTCCGCTTCGGCGATGGCCCTGACAATGGCCTCCTGCTGCCCTGCCGAAAAGAATGTGGATGCTTTCACTGCCCTGAAAAAATCAGAACTTCACCTCCGGAACGGCATCGCTGCCCTCACGGGCTTCGAAATAGGGCCTTTCGGTGAATTTGGTCAGAGAAGCAATAAAACTGTTGGGAAAGAGCTTAATGAATGTGTTGTATGTGCGGGCCGCTTCATTGAAATTGTTTCTGGCCACCGCAATGCGGTTCTCACTTCCCTCAAGCTCAACCTGAAGATCACGGAAATTCTGGGTGGCCTTCAGCTCAGGATACTGCTCAACAACAACCATAAGACGCTGCAGGGCAGAACTGATCTCACCCTGGGCTGCCTGGAACTGCTGCAGCTGCTCAGGGGTGATGTTTGACGGGTCAATGGTTATCTGTGAAGCCCGTGAACGGGCTTCAATCACCCTGGTAAGCGTCTCCTGCTCAAAGGCGGCAGCACCCTTGACGGTATTCACAAAATTGGGAATCAGATCAGCACGCCGCTGATATTGCGTCTCGACATTGCTCCACGCAGTGGATACCTTCTCATTCAGCGGAACCATCTTGTTATAGATACCGACTCCCCAGGAGATGACAAGAAGAACCACCACCGCAAGAACGGCAATAGTAACAAAGGTACTGTTCTTTTTGCTTTTCATTTTCATTCTGTTTAATCCGGGTCCAAACTTACATAAAACCATGGTAAAACAGATCACAACACCGGTAAAACAGGCAGGTCTGTCCAATCATTTGCTGCGGCGCCGTTCCGGCCTCCCGCAACGTAAATAATTATACTATTTTTGAGCAAAATTGATAAGCCATGAAGACAATTGCCATTATTGCAGGAGGTAATTCATCAGAGTATGAGATATCTGTACGCAGTGCACGTGCTGTTGCCGCGGCACTGGCTGGCAGGTATGAAACCTACATTGTAACCATCAGGGGCCGCGAGTGGTACTGGGAAGATCCGAAGGGAAGGCTCTTCACCGTGGATAAGAACAATTTCACCCTGCAACTTGATGATCGGCGCATATCCTTCGATGCTGCCTTTATTGCGATTCATGGCACCCCGGGTGAGAACGGGCTTCTGCAGGGTTACCTCGAGATGACCGGCATACCCTATACCGGCTGCAACCCGTTTGTATCTGCACTGACATTCAACAAACAGGCATGCAAGCTCTATCTTAATGAGTACGGCATACCCATGACCGGCGGGCTGCTTATCAGGAAAGGGCAGAAATATGATTCAGGGTCCATAGTGGAACAGATTGGCCTCCCCTGTTTTGTCAAACCCAATGAGAGCGGCTCAAGCTACGGAGTGACCAAGGTCAAGGAGATCGGCCAGTTTGACACGGCCATGCAGACAGCCTTCACTGAGGGGGACGAGGTGATGGTTGAGTCATTCATGAATGGCACTGAGGTGGCCTGCGGGGTGGTTAAAACCAGGCAGGGGAAGATCATCCTTCCGCTGACGGAGGTGGTACCTGCCAATGAGTTCTTCGACCTGGAAGCCAAATATACCAAGGGCAAGGCTGATGAGATCACCCCGGCACGCATGCCTGAAGAGATAACCAGCCGTATCAGGGAACTCTCTTCTGAGATATATGACCTGCTGGGATGCCGGGGTATTGTGAGGGTTGATTTCATTGTCACTGAAAAGGGACCGCAGTTCCTTGAGATCAATTCCATTCCGGGCATGAGCCCCGAGAGTATCATCCCGAAGCAGGCTGCTGTCTACGGTATCTCAGAAGCAGACCTGTACTCAATGGTGATCGAAGATCTTTTCTGATCTGGGTCTTGCAACCTGATTCGCGAAAAACAAGGAAACTGATCCCTGAAAAAACAAGACACCTGGTTTCCCAAAATACCAGGCAAACTGATACACGAAAAAACCGGGCAACCTGATCCCCCACAAGCCGGGCAAACTGATTCCCCAAAAACCGGGAGCCTGATCCCCGAAAAAACCGGGAGCCTGATCCAAGGTAAGATAAGAGGGTATCCCATTTGCATATGAGATACCCTCTTTGTCTCCATCTGCCGACTGTCAGCAGGTTCTCTCCGCCCGGCGCCGGACGGTCACCGGCATGTCTCAGAGGCTGAGTTCGTCAAAGGCAAATGTATCAGACCTGTATGAGTCTATGGGTGCGCAGGTGCAGACCAGGTTACGGTCGCCATAGCCGTTGTCGACCCTGCCCACTGCCGGCCAGAACTTGTTCTCAACGCTCCATGGCAGCGGGAATGCCGCCTTGTCGCGACGGTAGGGGTGGCTCCACTCATCGGAAGCGACCGCCGCAGCGGTATGCGGAGAGTTCTTAAGGACATTGTCGGCACGATCAGCCTCACCGCGCCTGATCTCCTCAATCTCGTTCCAGATGCTTCTCATGGCATCAATAAACCTGTCGAGCTCAGCCTTTGACTCTGACTCGGTGGGCTCGACCATCAGCGTACCATGAACCGGGAACGAGAGCGTGGGTGCATGGAACCCGTAATCCATCAGCCTCTTGGCTATGTCTGACTCATCCACGCCGGCATCCCTGAACCCTCTGCAGTCAAGTATCATCTCATGGGCACAGCGGCCATTGGCACCTGTATAGAGCACCTTGTACATACCGCCAAGCATCGATGAGAGGTAATTTGCATTCAGGATGGCATAAACGGTTGACTTCTTCAGACCCTCCTCACCAAGCATCATGAGATAGCCATGGCTGATAGTGAGTATGTGCGCGCTCCCGAAGGGGGCTGAGGCCACGGCGGTGATACCGTGGCTGCCGCCGGTCTTCACCTGCGGATGTGAAGGCAGGAACTCAGCCAGTTTCGTGTTGCAGAGGATGGGGCCCATGCCCGGTCCGCCGCCGCCATGAGGTATGGCAAAGGTCTTGTGAAGGTTGAGGTGGCAGATATCTGCCCCGATATGCCCGGGACTGGTAAGACCGGCCTGGGCATTCATGTTGGCACCATCCATATAGACCAGTCCGCCATTCTCATGCACGATATTGATGATCTCGATAATGGCCTCCTCGAAGACACCATGGGTCGAGGGATAGGTTATCATTGCCGAGCTGAGGTTGTCACGGTGCTCAACAGCCTTCTTACGCAGGTCATCTACACTGATATTGCCGTTCTCATCGCACTCCACCACAACCACCTTCATGCCTGCCATTGCAGCGCTGGCAGGGTTGGTGCCATGTGCCGATGAGGGTATCAGCGCAACATTCCGGTGCCCCTCATTGCGGCTGATATGGTACTGCCTGATCACCATCAGCCCGGTGTACTCACCGGCAGCTCCGGAGTTGGGCTGGAAGGAGACTGCATCAAAACCGGTTATCACCTTGAGGGCCTCACCCAGCTCATCCATCAGCTGATAATACCCCTGTGCCTGATCTGCCGGCACAAAGGGATGGATGTTGCCAAACTCAGGCCAGCTAAGGGCGAACATGGCCACAGCCGGATTGAGCTTCATGGTACAGGAACCGAGGGGGATCATTCCGTTGGCAAGCGAGAAATCCTTGCGTTCAAGCATCTTGATGTAACGCATCATGTCGGTCTCACTGTGGTAGGAGTTGAAGGTGCGCTCCGTAAGGAAGGGGGTTGTGCGATGGAACTTCCTGTCAACATTGAAACAGCCACAGAGAGATGAGACTTTCTCCGCCTTCACTCCTGCAGCCTCGGCAAATACCGAGATCAGCTCATTCACCTCATCAAGGGTGGTTATCTCATCAGTGCTGATGGCAACTGCATCATCATGGGGATATGTGAGGTTTATTCCACGGCCGAGGGCAATCTTCTCAATCCTGGCTGCAGTAACACCCTTCACGGTATTCACGGTGACGGTATCAAAGAACTGCTCATGCTTGAGCGGGTAACCCATCTTTTTCAGCGCACCGGCCAGGGTGCATGCAGCCGAGTAGATGTGGTGAGCTATGCCTTTCAGCCCTTCAGGGCCGTGGTACTGCGCATACATGCCTGACATGGTTGCCAGCAGCGCCTGGGCGGTACAGATGTTTGAGGTTGCCCTCTCGCGCTTGATATGCTGCTCGCGGGTCTGGAGGGCCATGCGGAGAGCCTGGTTGCCATGCGCATCAACCGAGACGCCTATCAAGCGGCCCGGCATGCTGCGCTTCAGGTCATCACGCGTGGCAAAGTAACCGGCATGCGGACCGCCGTAACTCATCGGCAGCCCGAACCGCTGGTTGGAGCCAAAGACAATATCGGCGCCCCACTCGCCGGGGGGAGTGAGCAGGGTGAGACTCATCAGGTCAGCAGCCACACCTGCCAGGGCACCCGCACCATGAGCCATCTCAACCAGTGAACGGTAATCACGTATCTCACCACAGGCAGCAGGGTACTGGACAATCACCCCGAAGAGACGCGGGTCAGGCTCCATCTGCCTGTAGTCAACAAACTTTATCTCAATGCCCAGCGGCGCTGCCCTTGTGATAAGCACGTCACGCGTCTGGCTGAAGACCGAGGTATCCACCATCAGCAGGTTACCGCCCGATTTGATCTTGTCTCTCGAGCGGGCATTGAACATCATGATCATAGCTTCCGCCGCACCGGTGGCCTCATCAAGAAGAGATGCATTGGCAATATCCATGGCGGTCAGGCTGGCGATCATCGTCTGAAAGTTGAGCAGCGCCTCAAGCCTGCCCTGGGAAATCTCAGCCTGGTAAGGAGTATAGGAGGTGTACCATGCCGGGTTCTCCAGTACGTTGCGCACAATGACCGGCAGCACTGCCACCCCGTAATAACCCTGTCCGATGAATGAACGGAACTGCTTGTTCTTCTGACCCAGTCTCCTTATATGGGAGAGGTATTCAAACTCGGTCATCGCCGGCGGCAGGTCAAGCGGCCTGTCAAGCCTGATGGAGGCCGGTACGGTCTGGTCAATAAGCTGCTCAGGCGAATCAACGCCGATGGCCTTGCACATCGCGGCAGCATCACTCTCACGCGGCCCGATGTGGCGGTTTACAAAACGATCTGATGTCATATTCTGAATGGTTTATTGATCTCAAAGGAAACTAGGGTGCGAAATTAGCATAAAGTGCAGAAACAACAAAAAGGGCCTCCGGCCGGCTAAAAACCGTTGAAGTATGGATTCTGCTCCATCTCAAGCCTGATGGTGGTCACAGGCCCGTGGCCGGGATAGACGACGGTATCAGGCGGCAGTACAAACAGCCTCTCACGGATATTCTTAAGCAGTTGCTCGTGATCGCCTCCCGGGAGATCTGACCTCCCTATGCTTCCTGCAAAGAGTGCATCACCTGTAAAGAGTACTCCTCCGCTTCTCGAGTAGAGGGCAATCCCGCCGGGGGAGTGGCCGGGAACAGCTATCACCTCCAGGCTCAGGCCGGCAGCAGCGATCACTTCACCGTCAGTCAGGTATCCGGCCGGATCAGGCTGCGGCTCCATAGTCAGCCCGAAGAGCATCGAATGGGCCGGGGCATTCCGGTAGTTGCCGGTATCCCCCTCATGGAACCAGGGCCGCAATCCATACCGCCTCTGCATGAAATTATTCCCAAAGACGTGATCGAGATGGCAATGGGTATCTATCAGCATCACCGGGGTGAGCCCCTTCTCCTCAAGCAGAGCCTCCAGCCTCTTCTCCTCAGCCTCGCCATAGCATCCGCAGTCAATTGCTATACACTCTTTGCCATCGCCGGTGACGATATATGTGTTTACCTCGATGGGTGAGAACACCTCCCTGAATATCTTAATCATATCAATCCCTTTCGTTTCCGTTTGCTATGCCCTTCAGCATGGGCACGAACACAAAATGGCCATGGGTGGTGATCTCGTAATCATCCTCTCCCCGGCGAACATAGAGCGTCATTATCTGTGACCGGCGACCGCCTTTCGGCGCCACCAGCCTTCCTCCCGTACGCAGTTGTCTGAGCAGCCGGTCGGGTACCTCATCGGTGGCGGCGGTGATAATGATCCCGTCATAGGGCCCGTACTGAGGCTGCCCCTCATAGCCGTCACCCAGAAAGAAGTGTATCCGGTAGCCGAGGCTGTTGAGCATCAGCTGCGCCTTACGGTAGAGCTCACGCTGGCGCTCGATGGTATAGACCCTGGCTCCCATCTCTGCCAGCACGGCAGCCTGGTAGCCCGACCCGGTTCCTATCTCAAGCACCTTGTCCCTCCTGCCGATATTCAGGAGGGCGGTCTGCACCGCAACGGTAAAGGGCTGTGAAATAGTCTGGCCGGCAGCAATGGGGAAAGCCTTGTCCTGATAGGCATGCCGGAGAAAGGCATCATCCATGAAGAGATGACGCGGTATCCGTCCCATCGCCTCCAGGACACGCTCATCGGCTATACCCTTGCTGCGAAGCTCCTCAATGAGCCGCCGCCGCAGCCCTTTTGCCTCAAAGGACTCTTCGACCATTGCACAATGAATTTCGTCTAAAATAACAGATATCTTTGCATTTATGCCCGAAACTGCGATGAAATTATTTGCCCGGAAGATTCGGACCGCCTATATCGTGGCTGACATTACAGGCTCTGTTGCCGCCTGGGCATCTCTCTTCCTGATCAGCAATAATCTGAACGGCAGCGGATTAATATCTGACACTGGCCTGATAAGGGATAGCGCCGGGCTCATCCCCGGCCTCCTGTTAACTCCGCTGCTCTCCCTCTTTGTCTCTGCCCTGGCCGGGTTCTATACCGATCCCCTGCGTCGCTCGCGGCTGCTCGAGGGTGGCAAATCATTCATCGCAACCCTGACAGTCACACTGATCCTCTTCTTCCTGCTGCTGATAAATGATCCGCATGACCGCTATTCGCCTTATCACAGTTCATTTATCCGGCTCTTCCTTCTGTTATTCACCCTCACATATATACCCCGCCTGATCATAACCTCACTGGTCACCGGCATGATTCACAGCGGGCGTACAGGATTCAGAACCCTCATTGCCGGCAGCGGCCGGAGGGCTGAGAGGCTGGTAGCAGAGATTGTGAGCGAGAAGCCGGCGACCGGCAACCTGCTCACCGGATATGCCACTGCCGGGGAGAGACCTTTACCTGGAGAGAGGGATGAAACTGACAACATAATGGCGGCCCGGTCAGGCAACCCCGGCATGACAGGCAACCCCGGGATGACAGGCAACCCCGGCATGACAGGCAACCCCGGCAGGCCGCTGCTTGCCGGATTGAGATGGCTGGGGCCGGTAAGCTCGGTTGCAGCAATCATTGATGAGTACCGGATAGATGAGGTGATTCTGGCCCTGGAGGAGAAGGAATATCACCTGGTGGAGGAGATCATCAATGAGCTCTGTTTCCGGGATGTGGTGGTCAAGGCTCTTCCCGTGATGCGGGGGAGTATCTCGGGTCAGGTTGAGGCCGGCCCTATCCATGCCACACCGCTGCTGAGGGTATCATATCGCGGGATGCCCCACTGGCAGGCAATGACCAAGCTGATTCTCGACTATCTCCTGTCAGCTGTGGCACTGATCTTACTCTCACCGCTTATGGCGGTACTGGCGTTGCTTATCAGGCTGTCGGGGAAAGGAGCGGTGATCTTCAGGCAGGAGAGGATAGGAAAGCACGGCAAACCCTTTATGATACTGAAATTCAGATCAATGGAAGAAGATGCAGAATCTGACGGCCCGCGGCTGGCGGTGAAAGGTGACAAACGGATAACCAGGGTGGGAAGGTTCATGAGAAAGCACCGCTTTGATGAGATACCCAACTTCATCAACGTGCTCAGGGGGGAGATGTCACTGGTAGGGCCAAGACCGGAAAGAGAGTACTATATTGAACAGATCCGGGAACAGGCACCATGGTACAACAGGGTACTGGCTGTCAAACCGGGAATAACCTGCTGGGGGCAGGTGAAGCTCGGATATGCATCAAATATCCAGACAATGCTGCAGAGGCTTACCTATGACCTGCTCTATGTCGAGAATGCATCCCTATTTCTTGATACAAAGATTATCGCCTATACTCTGGGCGCAATCATAAAGGGGAAAGGACTCTGACTCAGTAGTATATCGTGATCTGCCAGCCGCCCGGCTCATTGATCACAAAGCGCAGTTCATAGTTGTTGGTGGCGGTGTTCATAAGATTTGGAGCCTTGAACTGTACCTTGCCCTCAAACGGGAATGAGGGATTATCAAAACCGGTAAAGGCGGTGGTGGTGGTCTCCACACCTGAGCTGCCCTGCATCAGCAGGCCCTGGATATCGAATGAGGAAGCCCCGGCACGGTAAAATTTGAAGGTGACATACTTCTCTGTGGTGGCCTGCTTCAGGAATGAGCTCCTGGGGACGCCGATGTTGTATGTGATCTTGTAGGGAGCGATCCGCTCCTCTCCCTTGAAGAGATCCTTCTTCCATATTCCCGCCTGTACTGAATCCCTCCCGTTAACCATGAAGCTGTAGGTACCCATTCCGTCACGCATCCCCTTTTTCCATCGCCCCCTGTATGTTGCACCCGATGCCCAGGTATAGATACCCTCTCCGTCAGGCAGACCCCTCCTGAACTGACCCCGGTAACTGTCAGTGCCGGTAGCCTCGCCGTAGCCGTCAGCCAGACCCTGCCGGCATTCGCCGGTATAGATGTCAGAGATGGACGGCATCAGCACCCGGCAGCCCGATTGTGCTCCCAGAGGCGGGACGGTCATCAGGATAACCGCTGAAAGAAGTATCGTGAGTCTGATTTTCATAGCGCTGCAGTAGTTGTTGTACAGGTTTGCCGCCCCATCCGGGAGTGCGGCGCAGGAGGCTGCCGGCAGGCTTTGCCGCCTGCCGGAGGCCATGCAACCCGGAGACAAAGATAGGAAAAGGAGCCGGAGAAACCTGACCAATCCGGTCAGGATAGCTGTAGGGGGCAGGCAGCCTGTCTCATACAATCTCCGTCTCACAAAAAGAGAGGCTGCTCTCTTGTGTGAGGCAGCCTCCCTGTTATACGCTAACTGATTGTCAGTTTACCCCTGTGCGGGTATCCCACCACATCTTGTCACCCCAGAAACGGTCAGCTATTGCGCCGTCATGTGACTTGACAACAATTTGGTTAAGGGTATATTCAGAGACCGGGTAAGGCCAGCGGAAAGGCGGCCGTGTGTGGCCGGTGAATGATGATCCGGTGGCTGCCGAGAGCCTCGGGATATCTGTGCGGCGTGTCTCAGCCCATGCCTCATGCCCCTGCTTGAAGAGGGAGACCCACTTCTGGTAATAGATCTTCTGAAGATTGCTGTAGCCCCATGAGCCGGTGGCATCCCATGCCACGTTTGTGTTACCCATATAGGTGGCCAGGGCAGCTGCGGTGACGCCATGCTCGGTGGCTGATGCGGCTATCCCTGCCTCATAGGCTGCCCTTGCCTTGGCGACATCGCCGAGCAGGTCGGAACGCAGGTAGGCCTCTGCCTTGAGGAACTCAACCTCGGCATAGCGCATGTAATAGGTTGTGCCGTTGGGAAGGTCACGGTACCGGGTGCCTATACGACTGATTGATCCCAGGGCAAACCCCTCTTCATTCCTCGGGATACCTGCCGGCAGCCCTCTGTAAACACCATCAGAGGCAGCAGGATGGGCAAACTCACCGATCCTGGGATCACTGGTGGCCAGCAGGGCATCGATGAAGGTCTTGCAGACGCCATGGTCATCCCTTCCTCCAAGCTTATCACTGTAATAGGGCTCGAAGTAGGGGCTTACCCCGACCCACTCGAACCCGATCAGGTCAGCATTGGAAGCAAGGAGCGGATAGGTGGACACATCGCCCAGGATCTCGCTGATGACGGTTTTTGCACCGGCAGCATCAATATTTGACATACGGATAGCCATGCGCAGACGGAGTGAGTTGGCATACTTTCTCCAGAGCATGATACTGTTTCCGTTCAGCACATCACCCTCGATTGAGCCGCCCTCGATCAGCTTGGCATTGGCTGCCTTCAGATCGGCAAGCAGACCGGCATAGACCTCAGGCTGGCTGTCATAGCCAGGCTGGAGGATTCCCTCCTCACCCTTGGCACCGTCCTTATAGGGTATCTCCTTCCATGTATCAGTCATGATATGGAAGATCTGTGCCTTGAGAACCATCGCAACACCCTCCATGGCAGGATTCTCCTCCTCCTGTGCCTTGGCAATGATCTTGTTCAGTTCAACCACATAGGTCATCAGGGTGTTCCAGCGGGCAATGATACCGTCACGCTCGGCATAACGGCTCTCATCAATGTACTGGATCTTGGTAAGATGGTTGGCATAGGTGGCAGTATTGTTGGCTGTCCACCACACATCAAACAGGGTATTTGTCAGTGCTCTTTCAACATAGGTGAGTACGTTCGACCCCGGCACATCAGTCGGATTATTCGGGTCAACATTCATCTCTTCCCAACCCTTGGTACAGCTACCAAGCACCAGGAGAGAGAGAAAGACCAGACCAAATATTCTTATCTTTTTCATATTCTTTTCTTTTGGGGTTTTGATTAAAAGTCAACTCTCAATTTGAAACCCATGCTGCGAACTGGCGGCAACTGATACTGCTCTATGCCGAGTGCATCGGTACCGGTTCCGTATCCGGTTTCGGGGTCAATCCGGATATCATTGCTCGGATGCAGATAGAGCACCGCAACGTTGCGTGCAAAGATACCGACATTGAGGTTGCTGATCATCTGGTTCCTGAACTTGATATCATATCCCAGGTTGATCTCACGAAGCTTGAAGTATGAACCGTCAATGACTGCCGGCTCGGTGAAGCCCCAGTAGTTGCTGAAATAGTCCTGCGGATCAACTGCAATCGTGTTCTTCTGCCCGGTGTTGACGTCAATGCCATCGGCTATGATTCCGTTCTCGCGGATTCCGTTGGCCACCGAAGTCTGGGTGACACCTGCATAATCACCAAACCATTTCGTTACTGAGTAGATGTCACCGCCCCACTTGGCATCAACCTGTACATTGGCAGTGTACTGCTTGTAGTTAAAGCTGTTGTTGATGCTTCCCAGCCATTTGGGCATGATGTTGCCACAAACCACGGGGGCATCAGTCGGAATCTCATAACCATCTTCAAGAAGCTTGTTGCCATGGTCATCACGCTGGTAGGCTATACCATAGATCTGGCCGAACGGCTCACCCGGACGTGCCTCAATGGAAGTCGGTGACCACGAACTGTTCAGCACATAACTGGTAACACCCTCTGCCAGCGCATTGACCATGGTTTTCTGCTTTGACCAGTTGATGGTGGTACGCCATCCGAAGTCCCTGGTCCTTACGATATCGGCATAGAGCTGCAGCTCAACACCCTTTGACTGGATCTCGCCGGCATTGATCACCATGGCGGTAAAGCCCGATGAGCCTGAGATATCAGCGGTGATGATCTGGTTAGTGGTGCGGTTGTTGAAGAAGGCAATGTCAAATCCGAAACGGTTGTCAAAGAATTTTGCCTCAAGCCCTGCCTCCGCTGAGTAGCTGAACTCAGGCTTCAAGCCGAGCGGGGGAAGAGTGTTGGGATATGCGAACTGGGTGTTGCCGTCATACGCCGGCGTTGAAGCCTGGTAAGGGGCAGAGAGCCTGTAGGGGGCGGTATCGCTACCCACCTTGGCATAGCTGGCACGCAGCTTGCCGAAGGAGAAGGCTGACCCGGTCAGGCCAAAGGTCTCGGTGAAGATCCAGCCCAGCGATGCTGACGGATATGGATACCACCACGCCTCCTTGGGAAGGGTGGAACTCCAGTCAACACGATAGGTAAGGTCAAGGTAGAGCTGGCTGGCATAGCCCAGGTTAAGGGCGCCAAAGACACTGTTCTGCTCAAACTCTGACCTCGACATACTGGTGCCGGGGGCTCCCTGAACGTTTGAGACCACGAAGAAGTTGGGCACGGTAAGCATGTCTGCCGCCAGGTACATGAAGTTGTACTTGACATTACGGTAAGAGGCACCAACGTTTCCTGATACCTGGAAGAGTGAACCGAAATCTTTCTGGAAATTCAGGAAGATATCAGCGTTGGTCTCCCTGTTGTTACGGTTGTTCTGCCAGAAGTAGCCTCCCGTACCGTAGGGGGCGTCATTGGAGCCCTCATAAACCACCTGCTTGCGGAACTCGGTGTAGTAGTCCATGCCGTAGCGGCCCATAATGTTGAGCCAGCTGGTAAGCTGGTAGGTGGCGGTGGCATTACCGTAGACCCTCTCCCTGTCTCGGCTGGCCAGGTTCTTGTAAACCGTCCAGTAAGGGTTGTTGTGATAGTTGCTGTTCCAGTTGTAGGGCATGCCGTTGGGCATGATGGTCTCCCAGTTATCCTTCAGCTGCTTCATGTCAACCTGGCGGCCGAACCAGCCGCCGATAGACTGCATAACGTTCTGGACGTCATACCCCTGACCCGGAAGGTTGTCATTATTGGTCTTTGCATAATTGAGTGCCACATCAACCTTGAACTTTGAACTGAGGTTCATGACTGTACTCAGGTTGATCTGGTTCCTCTTCTGGTCAGTATTGGGAATGGTACCTCTCTCAAGCACGTTAGAATAGGTCATGCGTGAGGTCATATTCTCTGTTCCGCCCTCCATCGATACACTTGAACTCGAGGTGATACCGGTCTGGAAAAAGTCACGGACGTTGTTGGGATGTGACACCCAGGGTGCTGCTGTCCGGTCGAGGTTCTCCAAAAGCGACAATGAGGGATCATACGGGGCAAAGTACTGGTTGAGCTTCAGTCCGGCATCAAGCCTCGGACCCCATGACTCGTCGGCATTATCATTCATGCCGCCGCCCATACCGTCAACATAACGGAAAGAGTACCTGTGGGCAAACTCCTGGTAGCTCATGCCCTCAAGGGGTTTGCCGGGAGCCGTGACATCCTTCCAGAGGAATTCGCTTCCGTTGACACCCTGCCCATACTCATTCTGATAGGTGGGCAGCCAGGCAACCTGGTCAAACGAGGTGCTGTTCGAAAGTGACACCCTGATCTTGCCTGCCTTGCCCCTCTTGGTGGTCACCAGAACAACACCGTTGCGGGCGCGGCTGCCGTAAAGTGCGGCAGCGTTGGCACCCTTGAGGATTGAGATCGACTCGATGGTCTCGGGATCAATGTCAGAGGCGTTGTTGCCAAAGTCAACCCCTGACCACTGGTTGGCACCGGTGGCTGCGTTGGAGATGGGTGTACCGTCTACCACCCACAGAGGCTGGTTGTCACCGAATGACTTGATACCCCTGATAAGGATCTGGGCTGAGGAGCCGACAGCACCCGATGCCCGGGTGATCTGAACACCGGCAGCCTTGCCCTGAAGGGCGTTGACGATGTTGGTCTCCTCAGCATTGGCAAGCTCACTGCCCGATACCTCCTGAACGGCATAACCCAGAGCCTTCTTCTCACGGGTGATACCCAGGGCGGTAACCACCACCTCGTCAAGACCAAGCATGTCAGTCTGCATAACAACATTGATGGTGGTCCTGCCGCTGATATTCTCAGTAACGGTCTTCATACCGACAAAGGTGAAGGTAAGCGCCGGTGAACTCTCGGGAACAGTAATGGTATACTGGCCCGATGCATCGGTCAGTATTCCGAGGGTAGTTCCTTTTACCGTGACAGCAACACCGGCGAGGGGAAGCCCGTCATCGGCCGCTGTTACGGTTCCTTTAATCGTCACATTCTGGGCCATCAGGGCGGTAAAACCCCAGAGGAGCAGAAGTGACAAAAACAGTTTCAATCTGTTCATTGATTAGAGTTTTAGTTTAACATACTGTAATTAAGTTAATTAGACAGCACCCGACAGAAAGATCACACAAACGGGCCGCTGCCGGATAAAACATATACAAGGTAAGCCTTTTTTGTTTTATGCCTAATTATCCGGCCAAAGAAGTGAATTTTTGGAAAACCTCAATATCTTTTTAATGAATTTTAACCCTTTGTGATGCACATTTTATCGTATCGTGAGGCTCCCGATGGCGGCCGCGATACTGAAAATGCCCCTCAATTTTCTGACTTTCAGAAAGAGGTGCCTGACCGGGGCCGGCATCATTATATGCATCTTTTTTTGTAAGTTTATTGGTCCGAAACAAAAATCATTTCCATGATATGAAAACAGCAGTAGTACTTGCAGGATGCGGCGTATTTGACGGTGCGGAGATACATGAAGCAGTCATGACGCTCTGGGCTATTGACAAGAATGGCGGATCATATGAGATCTTTGCTCCGAACGTGGCACAGCACCATGTCATCAACCATTTGACAGGCAAGGAGGTGAAGGAGTCGCGCAATGTACTTACCGAAGCTGCCCGCATTGCCAGGGGCAAAATAAGGGCACTGAATGAGTACAGGGCCGAGGAGTTTGATGCCGTGATATTCCCTGGCGGATTCGGGGTGGCAAAGAACCTGTGTACCTATGCTTTTGACGGACCGGACTGCCACATTGACCGGATTGTGGAGCAGGTGATACGTGACACCCACCGTGCAGGCAAACCTATCGGGGCACTGTGCATATCGCCGGTACTGGTCACAAAGGTGCTGGGTGAGGTGACAGTGACCGTGGGAAGCGACCCGCAGACAGTCAAAGATATCGGGAAACTGGGCGGCAGGCACGAGGAGAAGCGGCATGGTGAGGTGAGCATTGACAGGAAAAACCTGGTTGTGACCACCCCCTGTTATATGCTCGAGGCAACTATCTCTGAAATAGCCCGTGACGCCGACGCCCTGGTGAAGGCGGTCATGGAGCTGGCCGGGAGAAAACCACTATAGCCGGCCCGCTTCGATTTCGGTTATTATCTGTTCGATAAGGTAATCTTCACCGGCAGCATCATAAACCGTCTTCAGGTTCGTACCGAAGATCCTGGCAATCCCCTGCCAGAAGGCGGCCGAGAATCCGCCCCGGTACTGCCGTATAAGCTCAAATGAGGTGATCTGGGTCTCCCTGTCAACGAGCTTGATCAGTATCTTGCCCTGGGTGAAGGTCAGCTTCCGCATGTCACCCTCATATTGTGCCAGCAGCTCCTTCTCATACTGTTTAAGGAAGTTACGGCGGGCCTGGTCATCAGGCAGGGTCTCCAGCAACCGGTTGATCCTCCCGAACTCCTGCCTGACAATGAGTGCGTAGGGGTATACCTTGCGGACATTGTAAACCAGGCGTGCATGACGACGGTAATCAACTCTCGCCCAGCGCGGCATCCTGTCAGTGACGAGCACCTCCCCAAGCTCTACCAGGGGGAATGTCATACCATCAAATGTAGCCAGCTTCAGCATATGGTAAGCCGAGAGCGTATCCGTCACAGGAAGCTCCCGCGCAGTGGTGTCAGGCTGCTGCCCCGAAAGGAGTGCGGCGGGTAAGAGAAGAATCAATATGAGTGCCGGCCTCTTCATAATCAACAGCAAATTTAACCAATAGTCATGCCAAAGGTTTCAGATGCAGCAAAAAGAGGGTGTAGTGAGGCGCCGGCTGAGAAGAGTCGTCTCTGACGACCATGCAGCGATTTTATGTATGTTTGGGGAGAAATGAACAGGAAACCGGCAATAGAAGAGCTGGAAGAGGGCACCGGCTATGAAAAGGTGATCACCATCCCATACGGCGAGATAGCACCGTTTGTCATGGCGAACATCTTCAGGCCGGCTGCCCCTGTGATGATTGTCTGGGTTCTGACTGCGCTCTCACTGCTGCTTTCCGTACTGCTCTGGCCGGGCCTGATCACTCCGGCTGAAGGATACGGCATCATCGCAGGCCTGGTAACCGGATTGGTTTTCCTGCCGGCACTGCTTATTCCCGTTCATGAAGGACTCCACATAATACCCTACGCCCTGGCAGGCGCCAGGGATATCAGGGTAGGCGCCGACCTGCGGCAGGGTATCGTCTATGTGACCGCTCACCGCTTCGTGGCCGGCAAACGCCTCTTCAGGGTGGTGGCCATCACTCCGCTGGTTACCATAACAGCCATACTGGTACTGCTTATGCTCTTAACCGGGGCATGGTGGAGATGGGTGCTCGCACTGACCATCATGACCCATTCCTTAATGTGTGCCGGAGATGCGGCAATGCTCGCTGCACTCACCCGCTACCGCAGGAGGGAGATATACACCTGGGATGACGCCGACCGGGAAGAGGCCTATTTCTATGTCTCATCAGGAAACGGGGAAAGCTCCACATAAAGGTTATTTCACTACTTTTGCCCACCAAAACCTTACCTGATGAGCACCTTTACCCGAACCATCAAGAAATTCCCATCTCTTTTCTGGATCTCCAATATCATTGAACTCTTCGAACGGTGGGGATGGTATGCCTTCTACAACGGCTTCATTGCCATCTACCTGACCTCTCCCCGCGAGGAGGGTGCCCTCGGCTTCTCACACGTTGAGAAGGGGGCCATCATGGGAACCGCATCAATGATACTCTACTTCCTGCCGGTGATCACCGGCGCCATTGCCGACAGGGTGGGATACAAGAAGGTGCTCATAACATCATTCCTTACATATATCCTCTCATTCTTCCTGCTGAGCAGGCTGGAGAGCTATGGCGCCATCTTCGCGGCATTCATTCTGCTGGCCGTTGCCGGTGCACTGTTCAAACCCCTGATCTCCGGCACGGTGGCACGGGTAACAAACAGGGAGACCGCCTCACTGGGGTTCGGGATCTTCTATATGGTGATCAACATCGGAGGGTTTATCGGCCCCTTTGTGGCAAGCCTCCTCTACAGGAACAGCTGGGACTCGGTATTCTATATGGCCATCGGAACCATGGTGATCAACCTGGTGCTGACGCTCTTCTTCTATCGCGAACCGGCCGTGACCGGAAAGAGCGGTGACTTCCTGAAGAATGTGGGGATAGCCTTTAGAAATATCGGCATCACCCTGGCAGACTGGCGGTTCCTGGTATTCCTGCTTATCATAGGTATCTTCTGGACAGCCTATAACCAGCTCTACTACTCATTCCCTGTCTTCCTGGAATCATGGGTTAACCTGGATACGATGTCGGTCTCCCTCGGGCTGAAGCCGGGCACCATCACCCCGGTTACCATCTCAAGCCTGGCCGCATTCTTTATAATAGTGTTCCAGCTGGTTATCTCATCCATCACTGCCCGGTTCAGGCCTCTCAACAGCATCATGACAGGTATCTTCATACTCGCCTTCGGGCTGGGAATGATGTTTGCCAATCTCAATCCATGGATTATCATACTCGGAGTGCTTATCTTCGGTATAGGTGAGATGGCTTCGTCACCCAAGGTGCAGGAGTATCTCGGCGGCATTGCGCCTGCAGACCGTAAAGCGCTATATATGGGCATGTCATACCTGCCTATAGCACTTGGCCACATGGGTGCGGGGTGGCTCTCGGGCAGACCCTATGAGGTGAGGGCAGACAAGCTCACGCTGCTGCAGAAGGCAGTGGCAGACAGAGGATTCGACATACCTGAGATATCCGGCACCTTCACCCGGACCGATTACTTCACCCGGGCAGGCGAGCTGTTCGGCATGGACAATCAGCAGCTCACCTCATATCTCTGGGAGAGTTATCACCCGTCACGGGTATGGATACTCTTCTCAGCCATAGCCATCGCTGCCAGCCTGCTGCTCTACCTCTATGACCGCGTCATCCTGAAGGGAGGCGATGTCAACGGCAACCAGGCAGGCGGCAACACTCCCGGCTAGAGCGGAACCATCCTGAATGAATAGGTGTATTCCTTCTCCCTGAGGCAGTACTGCGGATGGGTACGTCTGCCCCATGAGTTGTCTCCGCCAACTCCCATCTGACCATAGTCAATATTCACACGTACCAGGTCACGGGGGACGATATCGCTTACATGCGTGTTGGCCAGCCGGGCATCGGGCCTGTAACAGGCAAGGTTGCCCGGCGACTCAAAATCTTCCGTGAGATTGTGCATGGCTGCAAACGAGAAGAGCGGCTCTCCCTCAAACCGCAGCCCGTGTCCCTCCCTGTCGGTGACGGCCAGCCATCGGGTATCGGTGCGGTAACCGTTCTCCTGTGGTCTCACATAGGGTACATACTGATCTGCCACCGAACTTTCGTATATCCCCACAAAGGCTGACTGCTTCCTGTCAGAGTAATTCTCGTGCGGTCCCCGTCCAAACCATGTCAGGTTATTGTACCGGCCGGGCATAAGCATCTGCATGCCCACCCTCGGTATCTCCTCCAGGGTGAGTTCTCTCTTCACCAGGTGGAAGGTAACCTCTGCCGTTCCGCCTGCAGTGATGGTATAGCCGGTTTCAAGGGTGGCGATGGGCCTCTCCCCGCTGCCCGGAATGTCAAAGGAGAACCGTACTTCAGCCGTCCCCATGTCAGGCTGGCTTATGTGTGCGCTCTTCAGCACTGCGTCCGGGCCGGCCATACGCCATGGTGCATTGCGTATCTCCATCCCGTTGCCGTAGTCATTGTCGGTAGGTGCCCGCCAGAAGTCGGGCCGGAGACCCGACAGGATCAGCTCACGGCCACCATACCTGAATGACCTCATCCTCCCGGTGACCATATCAAACACTACCTCAAACCCTTCGCCGGCGACGGCAAGGTCGCTCTCACCATGCCGTATGTCAAGCAGCGTGAGAGGCTCCCCGGCAGGCGGCCCGGCTGGCACACTGAACGGCAGAAGGAACTGTTCGGCAGCATAGAGGTGATCCTGGGGAATGATACCCCACTCATCGGAACGGGAGGCATAGAGGTTCAGGTGATACTCGGTTGCCGGATCCGGATCGATCTCCCCAAAAGGTATGGCAACACTGATCTGCTCCCCGGGAGATATGGCGAATGGCCCCAGGTGCCCTGAGCGGAAGAGGACGCCGTTGGCAAGCACCTCCCAGCTGATGCTGAAACCTTCCAGGCTGGTGAAGTCGTAGCAGTTGGTGATGGTAATCATGCCCCGCCCCAGGTCTGACGGTGTGAACTTGATATACTGGTATACCTTTTTCACCTCAAAAAGCGCCGGGTGAGGAACACGGTCAGGCCCGACCAGGCCGTTGCAGCAGAAGTTGCCGTCACTGAGCGTGCCGGGCGGGCCGTAGTCGCCTCCGTAAGCCCAGTACTCCTCACCCTCATCACTGGTCTCCAGCAGCCCCTGGTCAGCCCAGTCCCATATAAAACCACCCTGCAGTATATCGTACTTTTCAATCACATCCCAGTAGTCCTGCAGGTTGCCGGTGCTGTTGCCCATTGAGTGGGCATACTCGCACATGATCAGCGGCCGGTCATAGCCGGGCTTGCCTGCATTGAGGGCATAGGCCTCGATAGCCTCAATAGTCGGGTACATCGGGCACCATATATCGGTATGCCTCTCGGTGGTGTGGGTGCGCTTCTCGGCCCTCTCATACTGTACCGGCCGGCTGCTGTCCCTTGACTTGATCCAGCGGTAGGTGGCGACAAAGTTGCTGCCGTCACCCGCCTCATTGCCCAGTGACCAGATTATTACGGAGGGGTGATTCTTGTCGCGTTCAACCATCCTTGCCGTACGCAGCATATGCTGTGCCAGCCATTCGGGCTTATGCGCCAGGGTGGTGTCAGGATGGTATCCCATGCCGTGAGACTCGATATTGGCCTCATCGATCAGATAAAGGCCATACTCGTCACACAGCTCATAGAAACGCTCGGGCTGAGGATAGTGTGAGGTGCGCACCGCATTGATATTGTGCATCTTCATCATCCTGATATCATTGAGCATCAGTGTCTCATCTACGGTATGACCGGTGACCTGATCATGCTCATGATAGTTGACTCCCTTGAGACAGACAGCCTTGCCGTTGACCAGGAACTGCCCCTCCTTCACCTCTGAAGTGCGGAATCCTATCCTCCCCGAGATGCTCTCAAGAACCCTGCCCCGGCTGTCAGCCAGTGTCAGCAGAAGCCTGTAGAGCGAAGGCGACTCAGCCGACCACTGCTTCACCCCGCTTACACCGGCGGTGAGCCGCAGCATGGCAGCCGTATCGGCGCCGGTCACCTCACGGGTCTCGCCAAAAATCTTTGTGTCACCGTCAAAGAGAGCCGCCTCAACCCTCGAACCGGAGAGGGAGCCTCCCCGGCCGGCCAGCTCAACAGTAAGGTCAAGTAGACCATCATGGTACTCATTGATGAGGGTAGCCCGGGCAAAGTAATCGCGTATATAACTCTTCGGACGGGCATGGAGCCAGACAGAACGCTGTATGCCGCTCAGCCTGAAGAAGTCCTGGCACTCAAGATAACTGCCGTCACTGTACCGGTATACCTCTACAGCTATGTTGTTGATGCCCCTCTTCAGGAACGGGGTGATATTGAACTCTGCCGTTGTCTTGCTATCTTCACTGTAGCCAGCCGGCTCACCATTGATCCAGACATAAAAAGCTGAGCTCACACCGTCAAAAATGAGGAAAACCTCCTTTCCCCTCCATCCGGCCGGCAGCCTGAATGAACGCTTGTATGAGCCAACCGGGTTATCGGAATGATCAATATGGGGAGGGTTGGCCGGGAAGGTATATCCCTCATCAACATAGAGGGCAACACCATATCCCTCCCTCTCCCAGGTTGACGGAACAGCGATATTATCCCAGCCGGAAACATCGTAGTCATCCCTGAAGAACCAGTAGGGCCGTTCAGCCGGAGTGGGAGAATAGCTGAACTTCCACATCCCGTCGAGAGCAAGTACATTCACTGACCTCCTCCATCCGGCCCTCAAGGCCGAGGCGTTGTCAGGATGACTGACCATGGTGGCATGGGGCCTTTCGGTATTGATCGTGTTGACCGAAGGATCTTCCCATTCCGGAAGAGCCTTGTCACTCCAAGGAGTATTGCTGTAATCGTGATACCTGTGGCATGAGACGGAGATAATTGCCATTGCGGCAATCATAACGAAGGCCCTTGACATGGCAGTTCAATTTGGGTTATTCCCAAAAGTATGAAAAAAACCTGACGGGGGCTTCAGATCCTCCGGGCGGTTAATGCTTGACAGGGCCCTGCGTCTCTCCGCGGTAGCCTCAATATCGTAATATAGAGCACCGGCCTCTTTATGGAAGTCGATGATGGCGTTGCCGGCTCCGCTCTCGATAAATCTCACCAGCAGAGGGTGGATCTCCCTGCTGTAGATGGCATGCAGCGGTTCGGCCACGCCGCCGGTTCTGATGGCATGAATGGGGGTCGGTCTCCGGCGGTAGTCAGTGATCTGCTCCCCTATCAGCTCTGCCGAGAGCCACGGCATGTCGCCCCCGACAACAAACAGCAGCGGTGAGCGTGCGACGCGGAGGGCAGCCTCAATCCCGGCCAGCGGCCCGATACGGTGGTAGTTGTCACTGACATATACCACCCCGTCAGGAAGCGGATCACCGGCAGGCCAGCCTGCCAGGATGATCTCACTGAAGAGAGGCTCCAGGAGACGGGTAATACGAGCGATGACAGTGACCCCGTCAATCACTGTCATCGACTTGTTTATCCCGCCGAGGCGGGAGGCTTTTCCACCCGCCACTATCGCGGCTGATATGTCAGGATAGAGCCCGATCAGAATAGTCCGCTAATCTGTCCCTTGTCATTGATGTCAATATTCACTGCCGACGGCACTGCAGGCAGACCCGGCATGCGCATGATCGAACCGGCAATGGGAACAATGAACCCGGCACCGGAGGAGAGAACCACGCTGCGGATCCTGACGGTGAAATCCCGCGGCCTGTTGCGCAGCGACTGGTCATCGGAGATTGACTTCTGGGTCTTGGCTATACAGACAGCAAGCTTGTCAAGACCAAGCTCATTGATCTTCTTGAGCTGGTTTCGGGCCTCTAGAGTATATTCAACATTCTTTGCCCCGTACATGAGGGAGGTAATGGTGTCAATCTTCTTCTCGAGTGACCATGAGAGATCGTAGAGCGGGGTGAAACAGTCGGTGCATGCCTCGGCAGCCTCCAGGACGGTCTTTGCAAAGTCAATCGCTCCCTTGCCGCCATCTGCCCAGGCCGTGTTTACGGTCACCTTCACATTGTGCTCATCACAGTAGTTCTTCAACAGCTCCACCTCGGCATCGGTGTCTGAAGAAAAGCGGTTCACTGCGACTACCGGCCTGAAACCATAGTAGTGCATGTTCTCAATATGCTTGTCGAGATTCTCGAAGCCCCTGGAAAGTGCACCAAGATCCTCATTGGCCAGGTCTGCCAGCTTGGCTCCGCCATGATATTTCAGTGCCCTGATGGTTGCGACAATGACCACCGCATGAGTCTTCAGGTTTCCCACCTGCGACTTGATGTTGAAAAACTTCTCGGCACCCAGTTCACTGGCAAAGCCGGCCTCAGTGACCACATAGTCGCTCAGTGAGAGGCCCATGCGGGTGGCAAGGATGGAGTTGGTACCCTGTGCAATGTTTCCGAACGGTCCGCCGTGAATTATTGCGGGGGTGCCCTCCAGGGTCTGCACCAGGTTGGGCTTGATGGCATCTTTCAGCAGGGTGGCCATGGCTCCTTCGGCGCGGAGATCCCGGGCAAACACCGGCTTGCCCTCATAGGTGTAACCGATAAAGATATTGCCAAGACGTTTTTTCAGGTCAGTGATGCTGGTTGCAAGACAAAGAATGGCCATAATCTCCGAAGCGGCAGTGATATCAAAGCCGGTCTCCCTGGGTACGCCCTGTGCCGTACCGCCAAGGCCGATGACTATATCACGCAGAGAACGGTCATTCATATCCATAACCCTCTTCCAGGTGATGGTACGCGGATCAAGCCCCAGGTTGCCCTCACGTGACTGGATATTGTTGTCAATCATTGCGGCAAGAAGGTTGTGTGCCTTCTCCACTGCCGAGATGTCTCCCGTGAAGTGAAGGTTTATATCTTCCATCGGAATTACCTGTGAGTACCCTCCGCCGGCGGCCCCGCCCTTGATGCCGAAAACCGGTCCGAGCGATGGCTCCCTGAGTACAACAGTGGCCCTCTTGCCGAGCTGGTTAAGACCCTGTGCAAGCCCTATGGAGGTGGTGGTCTTACCCTCGCCGGCAGGCGTCGGGGTGATGGCAGTGACAAGGATCAGCTTGGCCTTTGACATCTTCTTTTCATCGATGAGCGAGAGAGGAAGCTTGGCCTTATACTTGCCATAAAGCTCAAGATCGTCCGCCTTGAGACCCAGTTTCTGTGCAACCTCGGTGATTGGCCTGATATTGGCACTCTGGGCAATTTCAATGTCTGTCTTCATACTTGGTTACAATTGTTTGAGTAGTTTATTTTTATTCTCTCCTATTAACAAATCTATATTGTGAAAGTTTAGCTCAACACTTCTCTCGTCTCCCGCTGCAGGGTCATCCTTATCCGCCATCCTGCCGGATAGCCGTTGTTTATCCTGTTCCCGGCATTGTTGGCGAAGCCGACCGGCACGCCCCTGTATCTCGCCACCACCCTCCCCGCCGGGGCACCCTCTCCTTCCAGCCGCTCATGGCTGAGGTATGAGATGGCCTGTTCACGGGTCAGCTCCCAGGCAGGGCAGGCATCATCCCTTAGTCTGACAGACATGGCCAGGTCATGAGCCGGGACGAAGCCGCTCTTTTTCATCTCACCCGCCAGGGTGCCTGACTTGATCACCGGCAGGCGATCAATGATATATCCGGCGAGCCGGTCGGGAGCAGCCAGCACAATGATCCTGTTATCACTCATCACAACCCTTTCAGGATCAAAATCAGCGTAGCTGCTGATCACTTCGGCTGCCCTGGCCGATGGCCGCATGCCGGCTTTCCTGCCGGGATGCGGAGACGAAACCGCTGATACGCCGCGTGGACCCTCATCCGAGGCTAAGGACCGCTCCGGTTTTCTAAGGGCAGCGATGAAAAACCCGTCTCCCCTGATCCTTCCCGGATGAAAGCCGTAACCCGTAACACCGCCGTAACTGAGAGTCACCACCGGCGATGACGGAGGGAGACTGAGAGTGAGCGATTCAGACCCTGTCGCGGCACTGAACCAGGCTAGGTTCTCCTCATTCTCGGCAGGATTGAAGGTGCAGGTAGAGTATATGAACACGCCTCCGGCCTTCAGCGCAGGCCAGGCATCCATCACTATCCTTCGCTGCCGGTCACGGCAGAGCATGGTATTAGCCACAGACCACTCACTGACTGCTGCAGCCGAACGAAACATTCCCTCCCCCGAACAGGGCGCATCTGCCACCACCACATCGAAAAAGCCTGGCAAGGCTGCGAAGCGGGAGGGGTCGGCGCTGGTCACCATCACATTGCCCATACCCCATTTCGTGATATTCTCAGCCAGGACTGCAGCACGTGACCTGATGATCTCATTGGCCACCAGCAGACCCTCATCACCGATAAGTGATGAGAGATGCGTACTCTTGCCGCCCGGCGCACCACACAGGTCAAGCACACGCAGACCGCGCCTCTCACCTGCCAGCTGCCTGAACATCTCACCCAGGAACATTGATGACGACTCCTGCGGATAATATACCCCGGCATGAAAGAGCGGATCAGCAGTGAAAAGCGGCCGGAAAGGAAGGTAATAGCCGTCAGGCTCCCACCCGACCTGCTCATAACCGGTGACCTGATAAGGCCATTTGCGCCTGTTCACCCTGACCGAAACAGAGCCCCCGGCAGAAAGAGCCAGAAACAGGCTACCACTGTCCATATAAGACTGAGTATCTATCCGTTCTACAAACTCCGGGGGCAACATCATAAGTAATTTCGGGGACAAAGATAACTATTGGAACCAAACAAAAGTCATAAAAAATGCCACCCCGGCGGGCGCCGGGGCGGCATCTGCAAATAACCCCTATAAACCTAAACTGCTTTATGAAATCATACCTGTCACCGACAGGTATGCATATGGTTGCAGTTTAAGCGTAACATTAAATAGACGGTGGCAAAGCTAATGCCGTAACAATGCGCCTTTGCTGACATAACTCATTTAAATGTACAATTAACATTTATTATGTTTTTCTGATTGGCACAACCTGGCCAGTGCCGGTGTTCTCCGTCTGCCTTGACCCCGAGGTGAAGCAATGTGCTGAGGAACGGGTACGGAACGCTCAGCATGCACCTGCAAGACTTTTTTTATTCGTATCCGGCAATAAATAAAATTAGTGTATATTAGACACTTGAATGAGACAGGGTTTTCATTACAAGAGAGAGATAAATTAACTTCAAAGGAGAAAACATGAAAAGGATCGGACTACCTGCAATGATCATCATGATGGTGGCAACAATGCTGTTACCGCTTAATGGCAAGGCCCAGGGACGGGGAGAGCGGCGTGAGCGACGGCCGCCGGTGATAGGTCTTGAACAAGGTGCGAAGGAGTTTGAGACAGCTCTTTTCAGACTGGGGATTTTGAATGCGACCCAGACTGCAGCATATCTCAGGACCAATGACAGTGAAGGGTTTGACTTCACTCCCGGAGACAGGCTTGAAGAGAGGGCAGCCAACCGTTTCTACCATCTTGGCGACCTGAACATTGGTTTACGAAGGGGTAACGGTGCCTGGGAGTTCTATTCAACTGCCCGTAACCGACATGATGTGGAGCCGCTGACTCTTCATCGACCGGGTTTTCTGTCGGCTGCCAGCCTGGCGGCCACCCTGCCTGATTCTATCCCGCTGCAGGTTATCAGGTCATGGGAAAAAGATGGTGAAAGTATAATTCTCAGGTTTGCCTTAACCAATCATTCTGCCCTGCCGGTTGAGTTAGGAGCATTAGGTATACCGATGGTATTCAATAATAATTTCAATGGCAAATCGCTTGACAAAGCCCATGCCGAGAGTGTCTTCTTTGACCCCTGTATCGGGGCTGATGCTGGCTGGCTCCAGGTGGTAAGGCTTCATGGCGAGGGAAGGGTGTTGCTGGTCATTCCAGAGGGAAAAACACCCTTTGAGGCGTGGCGCCCTCTGACCGATGACCCTCTGCCTCCCGGATACACCTATGAGGGGCTGCATGAATGGATGGTACATACCGCCGCCTATGCCGAAACCGAATGGAAGAATGCCGAACAGTGGAACAGACCAACATCAAAGGTCATCAAGCCCGGCGAAACCGTTTCCTATGGAGTCAGGTTCCTCCTTGCCGACTCACTTCGTGACATTGAGTCAGCACTTGTTGCTGCAGGAAGGCCGGTGGCAGTGGGGATACCGGGTTATGTGGTGCCGGAAGATGTAAATGCCAGACTCTTCATCAAGTACGGGAAAAAAGTCAGGGAAGTAAAGCCGGCACCGGATGGTGCCATTGAGATCAGCGATTTAGGCATCAATCACCGGGGATGGCATGAATATGAGCTGCAGGGAAGGAAACGGGGAAGGGTCAGGCTGACGATCACCTATGAAGACGGATTGGAGCAGACCATCAGTTACAAGATCATCAGACCCGAGAGCGAGGTGGTAGCCGCATATGGCCGGTTCCTTACAACCGAACAGTGGTTCGATGAAGAGAATGACCCCTTCGGCAGAGCACCATCAGTAATCACATATGACTATGAAAAAAGAGAGCAGGTCAGGCAGGACAGGCGGGTATGGGTAGCCGGGCTGAGTGATGAGGCGGGTGCGGGCAGCTGGCTGGGAGCAATCATGAAGCAGCTTATCATGCCTGATCCGGGGGAAATAAGGAAAATGGAGGATTTTGTCCAAAGAACTCTCTGGGGAGGGATACAGTACAATGAGGGTGACCTCAGATACGGGGTAAGAAAGAGTCTCTTTTACTATGAGCCTCAATCAATGCCCGAAGGCACCTATGATAACGAGATCAGGTGGGCCCCTGACGGCAACTTCCCCTCATGGAATACCAGTGAAGCCAGGTCGGTGGGAAGATCATACAACTACCCGCATGTGGCTGCTGCCCATTGGGTGATGTACCGGCTGGCACGCAACTACCAGGGGCTGGTCACCCGCCAGGAGTGGCAGTGGTACCTTGAAAATGCGTTTCATACCACAATGGCAATGATAAGGCTTGCCCCGCACTATGCACAGTTCGGACAGATGGAGGGATCGGTCTTCCTGCTCATACTGGCTGACCTGAAAGCAGAAGGGATGACAGAGATGGCTTCCGGGCTTGAGGCTGCCATGAAGAGACGTGTTGATGTCTGGATGAAACTGAAGTATCCCTTCGGCAGCGAGATGCCCTGGGACTCTACCGGGCAGGAGGAGGTATACATGTGGACAAGCTATTTCGGCTTTGACGAGAAAGCGATGGTGACACTGAATGCTATCCTCGCCTATATGCCCACCGTACCTCATTGGGCATACAATGGCAATGCCAGGAGATTCTGGGACTTCATATTTGCCGGAAAGCTTACCAGATTTGAAAGGATGATACACCATTATGGTTCAGCTCTCAACTCCATACCGGTATTGCATCGTTACCGCGAAACACCTTCAGATCTTTACCTCCTTCGTGTAGGTTATGGCGGTGTATTGGGGGCAATCTCCAACATTACCGATGATGGCTTCGCCCCTGTGGCCTTCCACTCCTTCCCGGAGGTGCTGGAGAATGACGGCATCTCCGGTGACTACGGGAGTGGCTTCCTTGGCTACTCTACCAACAGCTCAACCTATCTGACCCATAGTGACGAATATGGATGGCTCGCTTTCGGCGGGAATTGCAGCGTCAGCGGTGACCGGGTCACGGTTCACCTGACCACCGCTGCGCGGTCACGCTTCTACCTCGCCCCTGCAGGGCTGCTTCTTACCCTTGATGCCGGACGATTCAGGAGTGTATCTTACAACACCTCGACCGGAGCCCTGAAGATCGTGATTGAAAAGGGGGAAGCATGGTCACCGGAGGCATTGCTGCGGATCAGCAATCAGTCACGTGAGGCCGGTGCATTCAGTTACTCAACAGGCAGACTGAAATCAAACAGCAGAGGCGCCTTTGTGATACCTGTGGTCAAAAAAGCAGCCGTGGTGACCCTGAAGAGAAAAGGGTAAGTGTGCCGCCGGTATGCAAGAGCCGGCTCCCGGCATCCTGTAGGCACCGGCTGTCTCATGACTGCGAGAGTATGAGTGATTGCCTATCTTTGAATCGACAGCTGGAAATCCAATCAACCATCAGATCATGAACAACAGAAGAGAGTTTGTTAAAAAGAGCCTGCTCGCCTCTGCCGGTATTGCAGGACTGGGTCCGGCAGCATCACTCTACGGCGCTGGGCAGAGAAAGGTGAGCCCCTCAGACCGTATAAATGTGGCGCTGATAGGTGCCCGCAGCATGGGATGGACAAACCTCGAGGCTTTCCTGAAATTTCCGCAGGTGAGGTGTGTCTCAATATGTGACATTGATGATGAGTGGCTCTATAAACGGGCTGCCGATACTGAGAAGCTCTCCGGCAGGAGGCCGGGGCAGTTGGTGAAGGACTGGCGGAGGGTGGCCGACAACCGCGACATCGATGCGGTCATCATCGCCACACCCGATCACTGGCACTGTCTGCAGGCCATAGGGGCCATGGAGGCCGGCAAGGACGTCTACTGCGAAAAGCCGCTGGCCAACTCCATCGCCGAGTGTGACGCCATGGTCAGGGCTGCCCGCAGCCACAGCCGCATAGTGCAGACCGGCCAGTGGCAGAGAAGCGACCCTCACTGGCAGGAGGCGGTGGCATTCATCCACTCGGGCAAGCTGGGACGCATACGCACGGTAAAGGTGTGGGCATACATGATCTGGAAGAAGAGCCTGCCGGTCGAGCCTGACGGCCCCGTACCTGAAGGGGTCGATTATGAGATGTGGCTCGGACCGGCCCGGCACAGACCCTTCAACCCCAACCGCTTTCACTATAACTTCAGGTACTTCTGGGATTATGCGGGCGGACTGATGTCTGACTGGGGAGTGCACCTGCTCGACTATGCGCTGCTGGGCATGAAGACCGGCCTCCCTAAAGCGGTGTTCACGGCCGGCGGCAAGTTCGCCTATCCCGGTGATGCCATGGAGACACCCGACACACTGCTGGCATCATACATCTATGACGACTTCACCATCAGCTGGGATCATGCCTGCGGGATCAGTGACGGCCCCTACGGCCGTGAACATGGCCTGGCATTCATCGGCGAGAACGGCACCCTGGTGCTCGACCGTAACGGCTGGGAGGTGACACCGGAGACCGACAGCGCCCCGCGTATGGAGGCGGTGCCGCTGAGAAAGAAGAGCGAGCAGACTGCGGGCCAGACCGTGGCCGGCGGCGGGCTCGGTGCACATGTGGCCAACTTCCTCGAATGTATGACCACACGACGGCTGCCCAACGCCGATGTGGCCATCGGCGCAGAGGTGGCAAAGATGACCCACCTGGCAAACATCTCATGCCGCCTGCGCAACAGACCCCTGACATGGGACAATGCCCGGGGAAGGTTCGGCGAGGAGGAGGCCAATGCCCTGATCACGCCCCGGTACAATGAGCCATGGATACTGCCCAGATATTAACCACTACAAACAGACCCGATGAAAACAAAAACCCTGATTCTTTCACTGGCACTGACTGCACTTCTCACCGGCTGCCGCCAGGAGGGATGGCAGCAGCTCTTCAACGGCCGCGACTTCGACGGCTTTGTCCAGCTGGGCGGCGAGGCAGATTACATTGTTGAAGATGGTGTGATGGTGGGCATCTCAACGCCCGGCACACCGAACAGCTTCATGTGTACCACCGCGGAATATTCTGACTTTATCCTCGAGTTTGAGGTTAAGGTGGATACCCTGCTCAACTCCGGCGTACAGATAAGGAGTCACAGCAGCCGTAGCGGCGACCGTACGGTGGTCTATGGCTACCAGGTGGAGATAGATCCTACCGATCGCGGCTGGAGCGGAGGTATCTATGACGAGTCGAGAAGAGGCTGGCTCTACCCGGTCACCCCGGGAAATCCTGCGGCGGTAAAAGCGTTCGACAGACACGGCTGGAACAGCTACCATGTCGAGGCGATCGGCAACCGTATCAGGACGTGGATCAACGGCATTCCGGTGGCTGACCTGCTCGATGATGCCGATGCCTCAGGATTGATCGGTTTCCAGGTGCATGGCGTGCCTGATCACCTGGCAGGTACCAGGGTGATGTGGAGAGATATCAGGATTGTTACCGGGAATCTCGAAAGATTCATGGTGAAGGATCCGGCGACCATCTGGCAGGCAAACTTCATTCCCAATACCCTCTCGCCGTATGAGGAGGCCCAGGGTTGGAAGCTCCTCTTCGACGGCAGCACCACGACAGGCTGGAGAGGCGCTCACCGGGAAAGCTTCCCTGAGAGCGGCTGGGATGTTGTTGACGGCTGCCTGAGGGTGGAGGCAACGGGAGGAGCCGAGTCACAGGCCGGGGGAGATATCGTTACACTGGAACAGTATGGCAATTTCGAGCTCCTCTTTGAGTTCCGGATAACCTCCGGGGCTAACAGCGGCGTGAAGTATTTCGTCACCGAGGAGTACCCCACTGCCGGCTCTGCCATCGGACCCGAATACCAGATCCTCGATGACCAGCGGCATCCTGATGCAACGATGGGCCGCAACGGAAACCGCACCCTCGCCTCTCTGTATGATCTGATCCCGGCGGCAAACAAGCGGTTCAACGGCATCGGGCAATGGAACACGGGACGCATCGTCTCACGTGACGGTCATGTGGAGCACTGGCTCAACGGATTCAGGGTGCTTGAATATGACCGGCACAGCGAAGAGTTCCGCAGGCTGGTGAGTGAGAGCAAATACCGTATATATCCCCATTTCGGCGAAGCAGACAAAGGCCATATCCTTCTGCAGGATCATGGTGACGAGGTCTGCTTCCGCAGCATCAGGATAAGGGAGCTGTAAAAGCTTCGGATTGCAGCCGCCCGCCACCCCCTACCTGACCAGGAACCGGTAGGTGGTGGTTGAGAGGAATGGCTCTTCAGGTATCAGAAAAACTGACGGGAAGGCCTTCTGGTTCGGACTGTCAGGGAAGTGCTGCGTCTCAAGGCAGAGCCCCGAACGGTATTGATATACCACGCCGCCGCGCCCCTGCTGGGTACCGTCGAGGAAGTTGCCGGTATATAACTGCATGCCGGGCTGATCTGTCCCGACCTGCAGCACCCTGCCCGATGACGGGTCATAAACCTCTGCAACAACCTCCACAGTGTCATCGAGCACATAACAATGGTCATAACCGCCACCCAGTACCAGCTGATCATACTGGTCTCCTATTCTTTCACCAATGGTATGAGGCTCGCGGAAATCAAAGGGGGTACCCTCAACCCCTCTCACCTCGCCAGTGGGTATCAGGGTGCCATCAACCGGAAGGAAGGCAGAGGCACTGATGACAACCTCATGGTCAAGGATGTCTCCCACACCGGCACCATGCAGGTTGAAGTAGGCATGATTGGTGATATTGACCACCGTGAGTCGGTCGGTTGTGACCTTGTAATCCATGATTATCTCATTACCGTCAGTCCAGGTGTAGACAACTTCTGCAGTCACATTGCCGGGGTAGCCCTCTTCCATGTCAGGCTTGTGGTAGGTGAACCGTACCGCGGGATAGTCAGTGTTCTTAAGCACTTCGCCCTCCCAGGCACGGCTGTGCCAGCCGGTAGGGCCGCCATGAAGCGCATTGGGGCCATTGTTTATGGCCAGGGTATACTCTGTGCCTTCAAGAGTAAACCGGCCCCTGGCAATACGGTTGGCATACTGCCCCACCACCTTGCCGAAGTAGGCGTCACCGGCCAGGTAACCATCAAGATCATCATAGCCAAAGGTAACATTGGCCCTGGTGCCATTCCTGTCAGGAACGCTGATCTCTACGATGGCAGCACCATAGTTGGTGAGCTTCACAATATTGCCATCACTGTTGGTAAGGGTATAGAGGAAGATCTCTTTCCCGTCAAATGAGCCGAAGCTTTCAGTTGTCACCATCTCTCTTGCTTTTGGATTACCGCATGATACCAGCCCTGCCATTACAATCAGCAGTGCCGGCAACAGGATCACTCTTGTTTTTTTCATTTTCACACAGTTGTTAAGATATATGCAAATATACATTTTTGCTGCCTGTTCAGGCTGCCCCCGGGTATCATTCCTCCCGGTGAAAAGTCAGAAGGGGTCGTCGGTACCATACATAGGGGTCAGATCCTCTGCCACCCGCTGACGTTTTTCAGCCGCTTCAGTCTTACCGAGATCTTATGCTGCTTATTGGTAACAGGTAAAATGAACAGCTTAGCACCATTTTCATCAACTGATTCTTTTACCCTCCTGCCGTCAATCCTGAGCTTTATCCTGGCATTCCCGGTGATCCGCACTTTTGTATTGTGGCTGTCACCGGAACGGTTCTCCAGCAGGAACTCCATTCTCCCAAGCTTTTTGTCTATGGCAAGCTCCCTCTGGGAGGCAAAGCCATCTCGTTCAAGCTCTACCATAAATCCCGCCCGTTCTGTTACCGCAGAGAAGCGTGCCCTGACACCATCCCGTGGCTCTACCAGGAAGCTTCTCCCCTTCTTTCGCAGGGTTCCGCCATAGGCAAACCAACCGAACAGAGGGTCATCGGTAAGAACAGTCTGGGCGGTCCGGAAGATGGCTCCATTGCCCAGATCGGCCTCCCCATCGTAAAACCATGCTCCCCTGTCTATCTCTTTCCTAATCCACGCATTGCCCCTCTTTGATTCCATGAATGCCCAGCCCATGGCACCATCATTCTCCCTGCCGGGGAACCAGAATCCGTAGCCTGACTCAGGTGTGCCGGTATTCATAAGGGCATATGGCGCAAGGTAGGAGGCATAGCCGAGCTGAAGCCATTCATAAGGTATGGATGCGAACCTGATGGCGTAATCAAGTATGGACCAGCCTCCCATCCTCGCCATATAACTCAGACAATGATTATCTGAGCTGTAGGTGAAGTCACTTCCAAGCAGAAAATACTTGGTTTCAAGCCAACCGCGAACAGCCAGGGCAGCAAGATTCTGGCGGTTCATGAAGTCCCGGGCAGCATCCCTGCTAACCGATGGATGAGAATACCAGACTTCCCTGTTCTTATCAAACCAGAGGTTGGTGTCAGGCTTCATATCATTGAGGGTACCATACCTGGCAAAGGCATACGATGACTCAAAGGCGGTACGGTCAATGGCGTACTCAGACCTGAACGGGTATTTGTCATCATAGATGAAGTACTTCACCTTCTTCTCATACTCGGCGCGAAGCCAGGCTGCCTCTTCGCTGCGCCCCTCCCTGTCCAGGTCAGCTATCAGGTTCTCGATAACCAGTTCATTGTAGCAACCCCACTTGTAGGTCTCATACCATGGCAGGATCTCATAGGGATAGATAAAATAAGCCCTGGCAGTCTGCCATGCGCGCTCAAGGTAGCCGGCTGCATCAAGATAACTAACCTTATCAGGATACATCCTGGCTATCTGATACATGTGATAGTAGAGCATGGTGATATGAGGGTAGTCATATGAGCGCCATATTTTCATCTTGTCAAGATTTGCAGTACTAATCTTCGCCCTCTCAACCGGGTCACGCGCCACCTTCCAGTTGGGTACACCATAGACACCGTACGGATAAGGATCATCTTTATCGGTTCGCTGCAATCCGTCCCAGACGAAGTTTTCCAGGTAGTACTCAACGGCTTCAATCTCATTCTGTACGGGAAAATAGACGTTTTTGGCCGCCACATAGGGTGCCTTGCAAAGCCCGGGATCATCACAGGCCAGCACGTAACCCCACCAGCCGTCATAACCGTCAGTATCATCGGGCCCCCGCAGAACGCCATTCTTCATGTCATACGCAGAGAAGAGACCGTTGTACCATCTGGTGGTGTCACGGTGCTGAGTCCTGGAGACAATGAATGCGCTCCTCTTTTTAACAAGGGTTTCAAGCGGCTCAGTAGCGAAGAACTCCAGAAAGGTCTTCTCGCCGCTGCCATAAAAGATGGTCAGCATATTCTCTCCCAGCTTTGTGAAACTCACCTCATAGAGGTGGTACCCCGGCTGCTTCTCACCCAGGTAACTGATCGAAGTATGGGCCGGAAACTCCGTCCCGATTGAGTCGATAAGATTCCTGGTATGCAACGAGAAAAGGGCCTTCAAATCTGTAGGCACCGTCATACCCGGCACCACCCTGATGTCAAACAGCCCTTCATCATAAAGAAGTTGTCGCATCATATCATAACTATCAGCCCAGGTGATACGGAAACGGTATATTAGCCTCTCTCTGCCACCAGGCCCTCCGATGGTTGCTGATGTATGAGGCTGCCTCCAGGTGCCTGACGGAACACTCTCGCCGGCCACGGCTGAATGTACATATGCCTTGTATCCTCCTCTGCCTCCGTCAAAATACTCCAGGCCGGTCCCTTCTCCCGGCAGAATCATGAGATATGGCGGCTCGCCTGATGGCCGGGTGAAGTAAAGGAATGATCCGTTCCCCGAAATATAATGGTGTTTGGTGAAGGTCTTCTCAAAAATTGTGTCAGGATTCTCTCCCCCGGAGGTGCTCCAGGGAAGCAGCAAGGCCAGATCTCCTATCTCAACTGCTGCTCCCGCCCTTGGAGTGACGACTATCTCATAATCAAGGGCATTCCCGGCCAATGAGAATCTCTGGACAATGGTAAATGGATCAGCCGGATCGTCTGACTCCAGTGATACCACCCCGTCAGCAGTGGTAATGAGGTTTGGCTTGCCTGAAGCTCTTTCCGACCACGAACCACCTCCACTGCGCCATACCAGCTTCAGCCTGCCCCATGGAGCACGGCGACTCACGATGTCTGCCCGGTGACGATCAAGGGGGTCGGTAACCGAGATCAGCCCCCGCTCGGTTATAACGGCTCTCATTCTGCTACCCTGGAGTACCTGCTCCTCTTCTCTGTCCGGGACAGGTGCTGAAGAAGCTGCCCTGCATAGCACGAAGAGCAAAATGAGAATAATTCCACGGAATAATTGCCTGTTCCTGATCATATCAATTATCTCTTTTTTCACTCATAATGACTTAAGCGGCACAACCGGCTCTCCGCCGTGCAGTTCCGAATAGCACTTTTATTTATCTCGCAGACCCGGCTGATCAGTCGGTAATATCAAACACAAAGAGATTGATGCTTGCTGGTGCAATCGTAAGGTTACGGCCGGCTGATATCGTTACGGGGCCGCTGACTGTTACAGCTTCCGGCCTCTCAGGCTCATTAGTAGCCATGTCATCAGGTGCCGTCACCTGCCACAGTTCACCACTGGCTGAGATTGAGCCGTTCACCGTTCGTATCGGCAGATTCACCTTATCATAGGTAGCATTTACCACTGAGATCATCAGCTTTTTACCCTCGGGGTCGATGGTTGCTGCTATATCAAGCGGACGGGTCTCTCCGCTGATGCCAACAGGGATTCTGCCGAACTTCTGACGGTAGAGCTTAAGTACCTGTCCGGTGGCATCAAAAACCGATCCTGTACTGTTGGTTTTGATACAGCCAATCACATTGACCGTCTGTGCGTAGTTGGCCATGAATATCATGTCACTCTGCCTGGCATACTCATTAAGTCCGGCAGCAATCCCCATGGCATCACGCATGAAGTAGCGCGTTCCCAGTTCACCGTAGATATGCGGACCGTACCAGTAGTTCCACTCATCCATGCAGATACGGATATCCTTCCCCTTCAGCTGGGGTATCTCCTGCCGGTATAGCCGGTGGGCATCAGCCTTCTCCCTGATGGCATCAGCTATCTGTTTCACATGTGTCATAAGCCCCCCGCCATGCCAGTCCTGCCGGTAAAAGTGTTCACTGATCATATCCATGCTCTCTGAACAGTTGGCTAAAACCATCCTGTCCCACTCACCCAGCTCGCCCACAGCTATGAGAACTATTGAAGGATCAACGCTTCTCATGGTCTCTGCGAAATCATTGTGCTTCTTCACAAAGTCAGCGGTTGACATATGGCCAAGTTGCCAGTCACCGTACATCTCATTGCCGATAGACCACCACTTCACATTCCAGGGCTCAGGGTGGCCGTTGGCTGCCCTGAGTCTGCCCATGGGTGTATCAGAAGACCCATTGCAGTACTCCACCTCTTCCCGGGCCTGTTTCGAGTCACCCAGGCCGGCATTGACCGCAATGTAGGGTTCGGTATCCAATATCTCACAGAATGTCATGAACTCATGAATCCCCACATCATTATGCTCCACTCCCTGCCATGCCGGATTCTTGCGTGGCGGACGCCTGTCGCGGTCACCGATGCCGTCTTTCCAGTCATAGCCGCTTACGAAATTACCTCCCGGCCAGCGGTAGACCGGAGCATCCAGCTCCCTGAGAAGCGCAATGACATCAGAACGGAATCCTTCAATATTGTCTCCCGGCATGAGTGAGGCAGTGCCTACCCAGACCCTGCCAATGCCTTCGGGCAGAATTACGATTGAGGCGTTGTGCGTCAGCCCGCCGGAATGGAACTCCAGCGGATAAGATGCAAAACTGCCGGAAAGGTTTTCTATGCTTACCGTCTCTGAGTGCTCTTCCCACCTGAGTGTCACCTTTACTGCTGTGATGCCCGGGGTCGCCTTAAGAACAATGTGTCCATTATAGTCAAGATCAGGCTTCAGTCCGAGCCCATGCTGCATAATAGAGGCAGCGCCAGAGGCATCAGCACCCAGCACGGGTGTCTGCTCTCCGGTGTAAGGAGAGTTACGATCAACCGAAAACAGCTCCCTGCGACCCCTCACAACCCATGGTGATTCCCTGCTGCCGGGCGTATACCAGAACTTCCGGTCTTCAAGCATCTCAGCCCAGATACCGCCGTAAATGCACCTGCCGAGATGTTCAATAAACTGCCCGTAGATGTATTCAGACATAGGCTCCTTTCTGTCAGTAAGGTCAACAGTGATTGCGGTGGAGATCTTCTCAGTTGAGATGAGTTCCAGTGCCATGTCATCAAACCAGGCCCTTCCTGAAGCCGGTCCATCAATGCCCAGCAGCAATGACAAGACCGAAGAGTCATCATTGCCAGTGGAGAATGTAAACTCAATCCTGGTCCAGTCATTTGTACCAGTCAGGCCCGTATACTCCGCATCAAATGCATCAAAACGGAACCCTGCCCCCCTGCCATCACGCACCTGTACCCCTTCGGTTTTCACCCAGCCGGTGAACCTGTATGTTGACCAGGGCTTTAACATTACCCTGGTCATCCATCGTCCGCCTGCCGGCTGGTTACTCTGCAACATCAGGCTTCTTCTGCCCTCATGTGCCTCGTAATCATAGAAAGCGATCATGCCGCCAGCACGTGTCTCGCTGTTCCAACCCGCTACGGAAGAGCCGGTGAACTTCTCTGCAGAAGGATTCGGGATCAGCCCGGTCTCTTCTCCGGCCCTGCTGCATGAGAAGCTGACCATCATTACTGCCAAAAATATAAGGAGGTTTCTCATATGGTATATTGATTTGATGTCTCTCTGTTTGTAAAATGTAAAAGGCCGGTAAAAAGCGGCCTTTTACTTCAACCAAACCCTAAAACATGAAAAAACTACCTTCTCCACTCATTTACTCCGTCTCGTATACGATTACGCCAGACGAGCTTTGAGCTTGCGTCTGTATAATAGGTTGCACCTTCATATATTACCCGGTAATTAAGGGTAAAAGTACTTGTTGCCGGATTCCACGTATTGCTGCCATTGGGCAACACATTGGCAATCGGGGCCTCTTCCGGCGTGATCGGATCACCAATACCCATTACCTGCCATTCTGATATGCCCACCGATTCAGAGGAGTTGATAAAATTCAGCCTTACTGCATCAGTCAGGACCTCATCAAAGGTGGTGACATTGAACTTGTCAGGCGCTACTCCGTAACCTGCCGGATTGGTAACCCTCTCCCAGTTACCTGTTGTCATATCGCGATACTCGACATACTGGTCAGTCGGGAACAGCAGGCCTCCGCCATCACTCCACCAGAAGACGTTTGATGCACTTATCCTGAAAGGACGGCTGAAAGTATACTGTATCCATCCCCACTGATTGGCGCTGTACCAGTTTCCAAACTTTGGATAGGTATAGTCACTGAGTGACTTGGCCGGCACCTTGCCATCATTGACTGCCGAAAGAGTCTCCCACGGACTGACATAATTTGTTGTCACCGCCGGTTTGTATTCAATTGCCAGGTTCACCTGGGTCGGCGGCGGATTGGGCAGCTTCTTCCATGTAACCGTATTGTCAGGGTGTATTTTGTAGCGCATGGTGTATCCGGCTCCATAGAGATGCAAAATACCGTTCGCCTCAATGGAGTCTGCCGCAATGGTAGATGCAGAAATAACGCTGGTCATTGAACCGCTGCCCATAAGCGAACCATTCTCATCGTAGGTACTATAGGTACCTGAATGGTCATAGAACCCCTCGGCCCTGGTGATATATTTGACAACCAGGATCTTGGTGCAGTGATCTGCATTGACACTGTCAGCCGACGACCCGGTCAGCCTGAAGGGAATCGCGTAATGGTACCTGACAGTCTCGGGATCACTTAAAAACCTGGCTGAGTCAAGGGTGATGGTGAGCCTGCCAATAAAGTCACCGGCAGGTATGACTATGGTATTGGCATTACTGAGAGTATAATAATCTGCAGGCATCAAATCATAGGGAGTACCGGCCAGCAGTGTCGGGTCAATTGCAAACCGTACCCAGCGCTCCTCTTTATTCTCAAGAACACCGGCAAGATATACACCGATATCGAGCTTCAGCCCTTCATCCTTCACCACAGTCCGTCCAAGCTCCCCGGACGTGCTCAGTCCACCTGTGGCGGTTGAAAAAGCAATGGTGGTGTAAGGATAGTCATTTCTGAACTCTTCGTAACAGCTTGTCAGAAAGAGTGCCATTATCAGTATTACAAGTATCTTTTTCATGTTTCCTTATTTATCATTACTCTGGGGAGGAGGTGCTACCATCCGCTGTTCTGTTTCAGATTGCTCATTATCAGTGTCTGCCTGTAAGGCAGCGGAACATACCTCATATAATCCTGGAAGGAATGGGTTTCAACGTTGACATAATCATAGGAGTCATAGTTGATGTTCCAGACACGCCACTCGATCACACCGCAAGACTCTGTGTGACTGACGAAATTGATACGTATTGCAGTGGTTGTCACGCTGTTGAATACCGTGGTGGTCCAGTTATTGATGGTCACCATGTAGCCTGACGGGTTCTCAACTCTCTTCCAGGTACCGGCAGCATCATCATAGTATTCAAGATAGACCTCATCCGGAAGGAGGAGCCCTCCTCCATCGGTGAACCAATAGATTTCAGACTTGGCAACAGTTGTGGGCTCAGGAAAATCATACCGGAGATATCTCCATTCTCCGCCGCTGTACCAGTTGCCATACTTGCCATGAGAGTTGTCTGATGACGAGGTGGGAGTGAATCCATCGTTAACTGCGGTGAGCTTCTCCCATGGTGAGCAATAGTCGGTTGAAACAGTAGCCCCAAGTGCCAGGTTGACCGGATCGGGAAGATCTGACTTCGTTATTCTGACACCCTTCACGGTATGATTAAGAGGCATGTTCCATCTTCTCATGTCCCAGAATCGGTGGCCCTCAAAAGAGAGCTCAATGCGCCTCTCGTTATGTATCAGCTCCCGGAATGCATCTTTCCCTGCATTTGCCTGGTCAAGCCTGTACTGATCCTGCTGACCGGGGGTTGACGGATCGGAGTCAATCCCCGCCCTGTTCCTTATATGGGCAAGCACGGTACTGGCTGAATAGCCAAGAGTGGCATCATCAGGACCGTAAGCCTCATTTGCAGCCTCAATGAAGTTGAGGTAGAGCTCAGTCTTGCTGAGAAACACCTTGAAGCGGTAACCGGTTGTGACATCACCCGGGGTGAGCCTGACATTGGGATTCAGCAGCTTCTTCAGGTAATACCCTGTACGTGTTCCCTGAAGACTGAGTCCGCCCGGGGCATCAGCCCCCCCTACATAAGTCTGTATATCCTTGCCATTATAACGGGTACCGTTCCTGAATATGAACCGTTCCAGCCTGCTGTCACGGCTCGCATACGGGTTTGAAGGGTTATAGAGGCTGGTCTTGTCAATAGGGTAGCCATTGCTGGCAGGAAAGGCATCGACCAGGTTCTGTGAAGGGTTGCATGAGCCGTAGCCAAAGAGAGAAGGGGGATAGAATGAGTACTCCCAGTTGTTTGATGAATACTCAGGCTGAATCCAGATATTGTTAAGGCTGGCGCTGTTGTTTGTGGTATAGTCAAAATCATGCAGGTTCAGGCCTCCATAGAAGTCTATGGCATCATGTGCTACCTGAGCAGCCCTTACCCAAAGGTCATGTGTCGAGGGACCGTAGGCCGGGCTGGCAGCATAGAGGTATACTCTTGCCTTGAGGGCCCAGGCAGCCATCCCGCTGCCCCTGCCGGCATTGGAGTTGTTGTTGTAGGAAGCGCTGCCGTTATACCATTTTGGCAGAAGCGCAATGGCTGAGTCACAGTCGGCAGCTATCTGGGCAACACACTCCTCATAGGTGTTGCGAGGGCGATCGAGATTGTCTGCCGTGGTAAGCACCTTCGTGACGATGGGATACCCAAGGCACTCACTGCCGCCAGCCGGGTAGCCAGCATAGGTCCGCAGAAGCAGCCACTGATACCAGGCACGCATGAAATAGGCCTCTCCCATCCGCTGCTTCTGCAGTATCTTGTTGAGAGCACCATCTGACACACTGTAAATCAGACCCCTGCAATCATGGATATACATGTTCAGGTAACCAATGGCCTCATACCAGGAATCCCAGTTACCAATAGGATTGCCCTGAAGGGTCCAGCTGCCAAGTGCAAGCGAATTACCACCCGGAACAGATGGCACCGCATTGTCAGTGTAGTATTCAGTATAGTCTATGTAATCAGTATTGAGAATCGCATAGGCCTGTGCCAGCAACCCCTCACCATAATCGGCATGACCCAGCAGTTCATCAGTGGTAAGATCTTCAATCGGTCTGGGATCAAGGAACTCACATGAGACTGCCACGATTGCCGTAATGATTATTATTATCGCTCGTTTCATTGTTTCGGTAGTTTTTGGAATTAAAACTTACATGAGAGTCCTGCGGTGACAGTTCTGAACAACGGATATCCGCTGATGCCAGCATTGATGTTCTCAGGGTCAACACTGTACTTCTTCAGTGAGGAGAATGCGGCAATGTTGGTTCCCCTGACATAAATCCTCAGGTTATTCATCGCCAGCCTGCGTGAAGCAGTTGCCGGGAAGGTGTAGCTCAGCTCGACGTTCTTCAGCCTGAAATAGGCGGCATTGGCCACCCAGAAGGTTGAATACTGGTAATTGTTGGGTGACATCGTTGTCAGTCTCGGATAGTTGTTCGTTTCCGGGAACCTGTCGAGCATCAGCTCGGAATAGTTCTGCCCTGTACCGCTGATCATGAAATACCTGTTTGAGGCCAGCATCACGTTTCCGTCAGCCCTGCCCTGACCGACCGCCAGTATGCCGAAGCCCCGCCAGGCGGCTGAAGCATTGAGCCCGTAAAAGAATCTGGGAGAGTGATAGGCGGTGGCGTGAACATCATACTCGTTAATCATCTTGTCATCGTTGAGGTCAACATATCTGATATCACCCGGCTGCAGTGCTCCCCAGCTCTGTGTTATGCTGTGTGACGCTATCTCTCCGACCGTCTGGAAGAGCCCGTCTGCCTCATAGAGCCAGAAGGCATCCATTGCCGTGCCGGCCCGTTTCTGGTATTCAGGCAGGGCATCAGGCTCGTCGACAACAAGGTATTTACCACGCATGTAAAGGAAGTTGCCGCCTGCTCCCCAGGTGATGTCTCCTATGGTCCTGCTCCATTGTACCAGGCCATCGATACCCCATCTCACATCTTCACCGTAATTGGTGGCCGGCAGGAACTGGGGGCTGCCAATTATTGAAGGTGTCAGAGCGCTCTTGTTGGATATTTTGTCATAGTTCCTTTCATTGAAGTAATTGATCTCAACATCGAGTGACCTGCCCAGTAGCTGTGCCTGAACCCCTGTATTGATCAAACGTCTCTTGGGCAATACAAAATCATCGGTCCCGGTCTGAACCAGCTTATAGATATTAATATTCTCTCCCCTGTTGGAAGCGACACCTGATCTCCAGCTGCCGGACCTTGTCCAGAGGGTCTCATGCAGATAGAACGGGTTGTAGCCCTGGAGATAATAATCATTTACGCCCATCACTCCGGCAGAGCCGTAGAGCTTGAGAAAATCAATTGCCTTAACATCTGACATGAACGCTTCATTGCTGGCAATCCAGGCAAACCCGGCGGTGGGATAGAGTGAGAATCTCTTCCCCCTGGGCATTCTGTTACTGCCTGAATAGGCCATATCCATCTGTGCCACATACCTCTCATTGAACCCGTAATTCACCCTCACAGAGAGGTCCTCAACCTTGGAAGGCTGATACCATCTGTCATTCGAATTAACCTCTTCAAGGGCGGCATAAAAGACTGCATCTGCTGTCAGGGCACTCTTTCCGAAGGTGCTTTCATAGTTCAGGCCTGCATATCCGGCAGTTCTCTTCAGCACCTGGTATGCACCCAGTGACATGCTGGGCACCACCACGGCTTCAACCACCCTCACGGGAGTCAGACCCTCGAGCCTGTAAAGGGCAGCAGTGCCTCCTTTGCTGTTGATGATGTTGTTTGATACATCAAATGAAGCATTGCCGAAAGCAGTAAGACCTTTAGCAATGCTTCCGAGATCAATCACCAGCCTGGCATTGTTCTGGGCATTGAGTATCATTCCGTCTCCAAACCCGGAGTGCGCCAGTTCATTGGTCAGGTTGACCGGGAAGTTGTCACTCCTGATGAGCAGGCTGTCAACATAGATCGGGTGGGCATTTGAGGGGTACACGGAGATGATGTCAAACATGTTGTAAACACCCGCACCGCCAGCAATATTCGGGAATCGCTGCTTGTTAAGCGAGGCGGCAATATTGATACTGAGATGCATGACCTCATTCAGCTTGATGGCAACATTACCACGCAGCTTGTACCTGTCATTCCTGATCTTCTCGCCAACCTTCTCAAGACCGGCCCCGCCCAGGTAATCGAACATTGAAAAGTAGGTGACCCGCCGGTCTCCGCCTTCAAAGCTTACGCTGCCCCTGCGGAATGGAGCAACCCTGGAGACATACTCACCATAATAGTCAACATCAGGATGGGTGATAAGATTTGAGTGATCCTTGTATGCTGACAGATCTGAAGAGGTATACCATGGGTCATAACCATCATTCGCAAGTGCCTCATTGAGCAGTCTTGCATAATCATAGGAGTTGAGATACTTTGGCATGGTGGCCGGAGTGCTCACACCATACTCAGCCGAAACCTTCATGTCACGGTTAAAACTGGTGCCCTTCCGGGTAGTGATCCACAATACAGGGCCCGAGCCGGAGAGTCCGAGAGCCGCCCTGCCAGGCAGATCCCTGATAACCTGCACCTCCTCAACTTCCGATACCGAGAGGCCTGTCAGGTCTCTCATTATACCGTCAATATATACGGTGGCACCGGTCCCCCTGATAAAGGCACCAAATGATTCATGACCTGGCATGGTCGAGTAACTCTCTATGGTAAGCCCGGGCAGTCTGCCTGACAGTGTCTCAAGAAGGGATGCTGCCGGATATGACATCAGCTCATCACCACTGATAACGGTAATGGCAGATACATTCCGGCTGTTACTGAGACTTCTGTAGGGCAATCCTACAGAATTATCAGGACTGACATAGCGATACTTCTCCAGAACGATGGGATCAATGGCAGTTGTACCCGGAACAACCTCAACCACCTGCGACTTATAGCCGTCATAACTGACAGATATTCTGTCAGTCTCAGCAGCTGTAACAGTGATCTCGTAGTTCCCCAGGGCATCGGTAACTACAGATTGACTGGTATTGAATGATTTCACTACAATACCCTTTACCGGCCGGTCATCTATGGTAACCACACTGCCTTTCACTGTGGTAGTCGGCACCTCCCTTTTCTGTCCTGACAGAGTGCTGCCTGCAATAAGCATCAACAGGGCGGAGATGATTAACGACTTTCTGAATATATTGTTTTTCATATCTTTTTTCTTACTCTGGGAACGATCATATTTTCCTTATTACCAACCCGGATTCTGTTTGAATTCCTTGAACATCAGGGCATCTTTTACCGGTATGGGCCACTTGTAATGCTTCTGGTCGAATACAAGAGTCGTAACCGGCAAGGCTGTACGTGAGATGTTATACCCTGTTGGTCTGCCGCTGTTCTCAATCAGGTCAACCCCATAAATCTGCCTGTGTTCGATTTTATGGGCATCACCCCATCTGGAGAGGTCAAAAAAGCGTTTGCCCTCCAGGAAGAGTTCAACGGCACGCTCATTCTTGATCCTGTTCCTGAATGTCTCCTTACCTGTCAGGTACCGGGCCTGTACGGCGGGCATCCCGACACGTTCCCTTACCATATTCACTGCCTCCACAGCTGACATGGTAGCTCCGGGAAGAGTGAAACCGGGACCACCTATCTCATTGGCTGCCTCAGCATACATCAGCAGGATATCAGCATATCTGAAGAAGATGGTATGGGTGAAAGGTGGTGCGGCGCCCGACCAGAGATCGACATTCCTGCCCCAGAATTTACGGGCCAGGTAACCGGTGTAGGAATAATGTTTCAGATCTCCGCTGGCCCGGTCACGCCCTCCATTATAGAGCTCAAGGTAAAGGTCTGTACCACTGGTCCATCGTTCACGGTTGAACAGTATTGAATGGTAGAAGCGGGGATCCCTGGCCACATACGGATTCTGCGGATCATACTCCGGATCATCACCTATCGCCAGTGCATTTTTTGTCTCGAACAGATCCACAATATTCTGTGAGGGGCTATAGCCCTGAATAATTCCTCCTTCGGCAAGACTGGCCACAGTAAAGGTGCTGTACTGATTGCCTGCAGTCACTGCGCTGCGCAGCTCCCAGATAATCTCCTCATTATACGGAGTGTACATGAAAATGCTGTCAAAACCGCTGGAATAGGTTATCGTTTCAACACCGCCGGGGGTCATATAGGTGACCTGGTCAGTGCCTTTTGAGGGCACCAGTTTATATCTGCCGGTTGTCTGTGCATAGTTGATCAGATCCCAGGCTGCCTGTGCCGCGGCCGTCCAGTACTCGGCATTGCCTGACGGATTGTTTGAGGGGCTGGCATCAAATAGCATTGCTGAGGCCTTGACAGCCATGGCAGCGCCTTTGGTCGGCCTTCCGATATTGGCCATATCCCACTCGGCAGGCAGAAGTGCAGCTGCAGCATCACAGTCCTCTGCTATCTTCAATACAGTCTCATGGAATGAGAGCCGGGGCATGGCATAATTGTCAGAACCGCCAAGGGGCTCTGTCAGATAAGGCATTCCTCCCTGCCTGATCAGAAACTCATAGTAATACCACGCACGCATAAAGAGAGCCTGCCCTTCAAGAGCATCAAGCTGCGCCTGGGTGGCGTGACCCTCAAGCAGAGGCAGCTTCTGAAGGCAAATATTCGCTATGCGGATACTCTTCCAGGCGTTCCAGATGGTCGAGAACTGAAGGGCCTGGGCAGTGCTGTAGGCACGAAGCCAGTCACCTGACTGTACAACACCCATCGTCTCCCACTGGGCCGACTCGGTAGTGCCTTCATCACACATGGCAGCGATCATCCCGTAATCATAGTCTGCCAGGTAGTTATGGATGTCCTTGTACATTCTGTCCTGGAACTTCCTGAAATTATTATAGTCAGTAAAGACCTGGATTTCATCCATACCGGTAGACTCCTGTACTTTGTCGAGATACTTTTCACATCCCTGGAAGAACAGGGCCAGTGAAGCAATTATTAGGGCTATCCTTTTCATTGTTTTTTGCTTTTTCCTGTTAGAAAGACAACCTTATTTCCAATGTGAACCGTTTCATCATCGGATATGCACCAAAGTCAACCCCGGAGTTGAAACCTTCAGGATCACCTCCGAGCTTGAAGGGAGTCCAGGTGGCCAGGTTGGTACCCGTAAGCGTCATGTCAACCAGCTTGATGCCGGCCTTATTGAGGAAGCTGTTCTCAAGCCTGTAGCTGAGTGCAACGTTTTTCAGCCTTATATAACGCCCGTCAATGATTGAGAAGGCATTGCCGAGGTAGTTGTACTGACTGGTAGCTACTGAATGTACTGCGGGCCACTCGGCATTCCTGTTGTCAGGAGACCAGTGATTGGCATGAGCCTTCATGGCATTGTCCTTGTTCTGGGTAAAGGGATAGAGGTAGAACATACCACCCTGCCTCATGGCATAGGTTGTTGATCCGATACCGTAAAAGTCGACACGCAGAGTCAGGTTCTTGTATATGGCTGCCAGGTTTGCACCCCATGTGAACCTTGGAACATACGGGTTACGCGGAACGATCTTGTCAAGATCATTGACCACCCCGTCTCCGTTGTAATCAATGTACTTGAAGTCACCGACAATGGGAGATGGCCCGGAAGCAAGCGGCCAGATGAACAGCTCGTCGAAATCCTGGTAAAATCCGCCATCCTGAATCGCCGAGATGGGAGAATACCCCTCCATGCGCTGTGCGACTCCCACCGGCTTACCTTCCACCGAAACGTTCTGTGGCTTGGCAGCAGGCTCATCATAAGATACCACCCGGCTCTCATTTGCAGCCATGATACCCCTTAACTGAAGGGTGAAGTCCTTTGAGAAGCGGTGATTATATCCCAGGTCAACCTCAACGCCGTGGGCTTTTGTCTCGCCACTGTTGCCCGAGATCGAAGAGACACCCACCCAGGCCGGTACAGACCTTCTGACCTGAAGTATGTTGTTGCGATGCTCATCATAGAGATCAACGTTGAGCGTAATGCGGTTCTGCAGGAAGCCCATCTCGAAACCGAGGTTGGCCTTAACTGCAGTCTCCCAGGTGGCATCGGTAACAGGAATGGTCCCCTCCTGAATTGTAGGATACCAGGTCACGGGATACCCGAAGCCAATATATTCACCTGCATTTGAATACTCAGAGATATAGAGCCAGCGGGCTATCCCGGCATCACTGCCAACCATGCCCCATGAGAAGCGACTCTTGAAGTGGTTGAACCAGGGCAGTTTCTCTTTCCAGAAACTCTCCTCAGAACCGACCCATCCCAGCGCAAATGAGGGGAAAGTCCCGAAACGAAGCCCCGGAGCGAATTTCTCTGAACCGGTATATGCTACGCTCGCTTCAAACAGGTATCTCTCATCATAGTTATAGGTTGCACGAGCTACCCAGTTCTCCTCATAAGAAGGAAAACTTGAAATCCCACGACTCTGCCTGCGGCTGAACACTCCCACCCCGGTTACGTTGTGACGCCCGAAACTGCGGGCATAGTCAAGCTGCCCCCTGTAGTAGACACTCCTTCCAGCACTCATAAGTCTTTCGCTCGAGGTGGTGATAAGCTTTGGCTGGGGTGTGTCATAATCAAGCACCTGGTTCGGCGTATACCTGTACCAGCTGCTGTCAGCCGGATTGAGATAATATCCGAACAGGTATTCGAGCGGATACTCCTTCATGTAGTAATTGTCATTGTTGAAGGAATAGAGAACCGATGCCTTCAGGCCCTCAGTAATAAAATCAAGTTTCTGCTCAAGGTTGACATCGGTAGAGACCCCGTTGCTCTTGTTTCGCCTGAAACCCCTGCCTCCGATCCACATGAGCCTGACCTCACCCTGCTGCGGATTCTCATAGTAACGGATGCCATCCTGATCATATGGAATCTTGTTGTCAGGGAAAGCCTCAAGTGCCTCCTTCGGATAATAGGGCAAGGCCGTTGAAGCCTCATACCACTGCTCCTGCTTGTAATCATCAACCGGCTTGTTCCATACCTTGATATTACCTGCCAGGTTGACAGTCAGCTTGGTACTCCTGGTAAGGTTGAAGTCAAGGTTGTTCCTGAACGTATACCTGTTGTGCCAGTACGAGGCATCCTTCTTCTCAAACTTGTAGGGGAAAAGACTCCCAACGGTAAATATGTCAGTCTCATTCAGGTAGCCGAGAGAAACGAAATATTTGACATACGAGTTGCCACCCCTGGCATTGATGTTATAATTCTGGTCAATGGCCGGCTTGAAGTAGAAAGCCATCCAGTCAAAGTTGGGATAAAGCCAGGGGGAATCTCCGGTGCGGTAATGTTCCAGTGCTTCATCAGAGATCAGGCTTGACCATTTGCCATCATTCTTGTAGGCCTCATTCCTGAGCAGCATTGTTTCATACGAATTCATGAACTTCGGAAGACGGGTGGCCTTCTTGAGTGAGGTCTCGGCAGTGAAGTCAAGCTGAAGTGCGCCTTCACTCCCCCTCTTGGTATTTACGATAACAACGCCGTTCGCCCCCTTGACCCCGTAGACAGCGGTGGCCGAGGCATCCTTGAGGATGGAGATGGAAGCAATCTCCTCCGGATCGAGGTTGGTGAACGAACGCTGAACACCATCAACAAGTATGAGAGGCGAGTTGCTCCCCATGGAGGCGCCAGCCCTGATCTGCATTGTGATAGACTTCGACTCCTCACCCGGAGTGGCATCCTGCATAAGGACAACCAGACCGGGGATGGCACCCTGGAGGGTGTTTTCAATGGCGCCACCCATCTTGACATCCTTGAGACGCTGACCCGAGATCTGGGAAATGGCTCCGACAACAGTCTCCTTCTTCTGAACACCATAACCGACAACAACCACGGATTCAATCTCCGAGGTAGTCTCGACAAGGGTGACATTGATAACCGTCTGGGCGCCAACAGTGATCTTCTGGGTATTCATCCCAACGGATGAAAACACCAGAACCTCACCAGGGGCAGCGATGATCCTGTAGTTACCGTCAATGTCAGTGGATACTCCCCTGGTAGTACCATCAACCACAATGGTTACCCCCGGGAGAGCTTCTCCAAATTCATCAACTACCTTACCCGTGATGCTCTTTTGCTGACCCGCTGCCATTAGGGGCAGCAGGATGAGCAGACACATCAGGGCACGCAAACGCAACTTCGCGATAAAGTCTGGTTTCATTTTTCTGAGGTTGGTTAGATTAAATCAAAATATATTCTCTTCTGTTGAACACTAATAATCTGCTACTTGCAAAGAAGAAATCAATCTGTCCCCATCAATGTTACGTGTATTTTATACACTTTTTCAGCGAAAAAACACACTCCTCCTGCACAACTTCGATTAAAATTAATGTAAAAAATACACTTTTGATTTTGATGCAAGATAATATTTTTTTAATTAACAAACTGAATTGTCAATAAACACTGTGACAATTTTAAAAATGGTGTGTGAGCTTCATCCTATCTTTTAGGTTTTACTCAAAGGCTATTTCACTCAACAGTTGCCCGACAGTGGCCGTAAGTATCTCCTTAATGAAATCTTTCTTTATATAGTTAATCACTTTTTTTTATTGATCCAAACAGTAGAGGTTGGATTCAAGTCCCCAGTGATTTCGCCTTCCTTGGGGGCATTTGGAGCAGTAATTCTGTTCAGTCTGAGGTAATTGGGAATTGCCAGGAGATCACTCCCGTCATTCCATGTACCTTTAATGGTCATGATTCCTCCGAACAGATCGTCATTCCATTCAGCAGTAAACGTGGTATCTCCAACAGGCAGGCTAATGTCAGGCTGATCCGCATTTTCAACATTATAAATTAGCGGACCATACCTTAAGGCAAGTTTACCCCTATCTGCAACAACTCTCTCGTCTGCAGTAATCTGTTGCACCTCCATAGGAACAATAAAAGTGATGATATCACCTTTTTTCCAATCCCTGGTTAAAGGCAAATAGCCTTTTTTAACCATTCCTGTCACTGCCTCGCCATTGACGGCAAGAGCAGTGATAGTATTTAGTCTAGGTTCAGAAGTATAAAGATCACTTGTACTCCTATCAGGAATTCTGATCCAAATAGTAAAGCGTCGTGACTCTTCAGGATTAACCGTGATTGAAACCTCTCCGTTCCAGGGGTAATTGGTTTTTTGGACCATTTCCACATTAGTGCCTGCCACCTTCTCAACATTGATGGTACTTCCAATGAAGAGATTAACAAAAATACCCTCATTGTTTTTCACATAGGTCCATGTTGGAATCATGAGTAGTGTTCTGGGAATATTACCAACACAACAGGGGCAGGCGTGCCATTCAGAGCGCATACGGTTCGATGCAAGGGGATTGGTATAATAGAAATTCCGGCCAGAATGATCGATTGATCCGAGAAGTGCATTATAAATTGTCTCTTCATAGAGATCAGCAAATTTTGCATCATGATATGCAAGATTCATCTTGTACTGAAAAAAGATCAATCCACAGCTTGAACATGATTCACAATATGCATTATTAGGAAGCGAATAGTTGGCTCCAAAACCTTCGGAAGTTTCGCCGCTACCAATACCGCCTGTTACATAATACTTCTTGTTAACCATGTTATCCCAGAGTGAAAGTACTGCACTCTGGTAGTCAGGATCACCTGTTTCGGCAGCAATATCAGCCATGGCAGAATAATTATAAACCGCTCTTACTGCATGACCTACTGCCTCATATTGCAGTTGTACCGGTACGTGACTCTGGTCATACTGAGAACCTTTATTACGACTGTCAAGCAGAAACTTAGCTAAGTCAATGTAATTATCTCCGCGGCGATTACCTTCAATTTCATTAACAAAACGGCCGAAACGCACAAGGGCTTGTTCCATCTCCTGGTGTCCGTCAAACCACTCTTTTTTACCCGGGCCGATATTCTCTACCCAACAGTCTGCAAGTTTCTTTGCTGCATCATAGAGCCTGGTGTCAATCCCGTTGGTGAGCGTATAGTGATTGATAGCTGACTCAATGAAATAACCCGCCACATAACCCTCATGGTTGCCTCTTGTCTGAGGAGACCATCTTTCCTTCCAACGTGAGGTATCACGTAGTGTAAATGCAGTCTGCAAATAACCATCAGGTTCCTGTGCGGCCAGGATGATCGGAATCCATTTCTCAAGGGTCTTTTTCATTTTTTCCTGGGCAGCAATGATCTCCCTGTCTCCTTCCGGATCAACCATAAGAGCAATGCACATTGATTCAATCGTCTGGTGTACCCATGCATTGGAGAAAACATAGCCAAGATGTCGACCATGGGGTTCACCACGAAGTGCCTTGGCTGCTTCAACAAAATTGTCAAGACCACCCTGTCCCCTTGGGAGATCACTCCTTTCAATCATTTCTATACAATGAGGTATCCAGTTGACTATAAGTGCCTTGATGCGATCATTCCAAAATGGACTGTCAATCTTGTATCGGCGAGTATAAACTACATCCAATCTCTTACTACCAGGGGGAGTAACTACGGTAACTTTAAGTGATGATGAGGATCTCATCTTACCTGCCCATGTCGACAAAGTCAGTAAATACTCTCCGGGCACATTGAAAGTGGCTGTAGTAGTATCCCTCTTGGGATTTTCAAATTTGACAGTGCCAGGCCCTTTCGCAGACCAACGTATTTTTTTCAACTTGTCAACGCTTTTTATAAGTCCTGTAAGATAAGTCTTACCGCCGCTTACAACTTGACGGTCAACTCCGGCAGCTACAACCGGAGCAACATCGGGTGAGTTGTAGGGTTTAAACACCTGCCATTCAACAAGAGGTGAAAAGAGGCTTCCTAAAGAATCCAACTCTAACAACAACCTGGTAGTTGAAACTGCATTGAAAGTGGTATAACAGAATTTATCACTCTCAACCTGCAGACCAGACGGATTTTCAACATCTACATACTGTTCTCCATTCCAGTATTTGAACCTGTAGGCATAAGGCAATCTGATCAGGTCGTCATAATTATAGAAGAATAATGCTGTTTCATCGATGGTGACAGGCTGTTCCCATTCATATTCATATTGTATCACACCAAGGCCTGTTTGCCGGTTTGATTTTTCATAATTAGAGATCCTTTGCCTCATTTCAGTATTGACACTGTCAGGAATCAGCCCGTCATTAAGCTCTTTTATCTCTCGCTTACCTCCTCGTGTTAATTGCGACGACCAGGCAAGCACAGCAAGATTATCTTTAGCAGAAATAACGGTTTTGTCAGTAACACATGATGATGCGACGATGATTGCCAAAAGGAAATTGGCAACAATCAGTACATTCCTTTTTTCTCTCATCCTCAGACTTTTAAAGGTTATCAATTTATTTAATCACAATTTTTCCATGAATACAATCCAGAATACTATACATGAAACGGATCGAACCGGAAACCTGCGCCCCTGCCATCACGTACCTGTACCCATCCGGTCGCTTCACCTCTTGGGCCAAAGAGAAAGCTGACCTGCAATACTGCCAAATAGATAAGAGAATTACTCATGATTTGTGATGAAATTTGTAGTCCATTCTTTCAAGGTCCTTTTGTGACTGAACATTACATCTCCCGGCTTTAAGACCCACAAAAAGCTGCAGAAAATCTGCCAGATTGAAAAGCCGGACAAAAAGAGACGAGATCTATTTTAGTGTAGTCCATTCCCAAATTGCTACTTGAAGTGAGTGTCAATAATAATTACACCGTTTGAACCTCGAGTGCCATAATGAGCTGCAGCAGCATCTTTCAGAACAGTTATCGATCTGATATTTACAGGCTCAATAGTTGAAATATCATCTGCTGGAACACCGTCTACTATTACAAGCGGTTCGCTGGAAAGGGTAAGGGTATTGGTCCCCCTAATTTGAATGAATTGCCCAATAGGAGTATTTATTACCTCCACACCCGGAAAGCGGCCTCTCAATAAATCAAAAATATTTGAGTAATTTGAGAATTCGTTATTTTCCTGCTGAAGGTTATTGACAGCAAAGGTTAGATCTTCTTTCCTGATATGACCGTTGCCAATAGCCACTAATTCATCTTTTTTTCTACCCTTGAATACGAGATTGATATTAACAGTGTCTGACTTAACTGGTCTGAATGTAAATGTCTTGAATCCTTTGGCAACAAAAGACAGCTTGTCTCCCTTGTTAAGGTGTACCATAAACCAGCCGATACTGTCGCTGCGGATATCATCTGTCGTGTTACCTTTAATAATCTCTACATCTTGCAGTCCAAATGTGTTAAAGCATTTCACATATCCCGACAGAGTAATCTCCTGCCCTGACACTAATGAAGAAAGAGCAAAAAGTACAATAGCTGTGGCAGTTTTCAACATAACATTCTAGCTTCTAAAAGACAATGAGGGTACGGAAGAGTATACCCGCACCCTCATAGTCAAAATGTAGCCCTTTTGATGCCAGGGAGACAGTGTCCCGTCAGATCTTAGTAACTAGGGTTCTGCTTAAGGTTCGGGTTTTTATTAATTTCATCCTGCGGTATCGGGAAAATAATTTTCTCGATACTAGTGGGCCTATGGTTGAACCATGTCTTTGTATGAAATACTCCAAACCTGATTATGTCAGTTCGTCTTCTTCCCTCGGCTGCAAATTCCCATCCCAATTCATCAAGAAATCTTCCATACTGAATATCACTGCCGCCTTCAGCCTCGGTCACTGCACCATTTACAACGTAGCCATAGTTATAGGCACTACCCTGGAGAAGCTGTGTACCACTAACAGAGGCTTTTTCCGGATGTGCCTTGAATGAACGTTCTCTCACCTCTGTAACAATCAGGGCGGCTTCGTTCTCACGGGAGGTCCTGAGCAGGCACTCTGCCTTCATCATCAGCACATCGGCATATCGAAATACCACATAGTCATTGCTTAATGCCGCTTTTGCTCCTATCTTGATCTCATATTTGCCAATACGGTAACCCTGATTTGAGGCTGCAAGATCAATATCTTTCACAAATTTGATGTAATCAATCACCAAAGCTCCATTATCCGGATTGAATTGTGGCCCCATTATCCATGTGTCTTTCAATCTCTGATCATCCGGATCATATGTATCAATCCATTGGGGAACGGCACAGTTGCCGCCCCAGGGTTGTGCCTCCATTTTGAATACCAACCGGCTAAGCGGATCGAGAGTCTTCATGTGGATCTGCCATCCGGTAGCTTTGGTCTCATCATAAGGAACCGAAAATATAATCTCCTTCGACTTTTCATTATTGGTTTTAAATATATCCCGGTAAGAGTTCTCAAGCTGATATTTTCCACTGGCAATAATATCATTGCACTCGTTGAGGCAAAGCGCCCACTGTGGAGTGCCGGTATATACTTCAGCATTAAGATATACTCTTGCAAGTGTTGCTTTGGCAGCCCACTTTGTATAACGTCCGTAAGTTGACTGATCAACCGTTTCATTCAGATACGGGATTGCTGCAGTGAGTTCTGACACTACAAACTCGTAAACCTGCTTTCGGCTGGACTGAAGAGGAAGCTCTACATTCTTATAGTCATCAACCAGAGGGACGTTTCCATGAGTATCGAGAAGAACCGAATAATAATAGGCCCTAACAGCACGTAGCTCAGCAAGGAGATTGTCCTTTCCTGTGGTCATGGGGATTTCTCCCGATTCAATCTGGTAAATAACCCTGTTCGCAGTATTAATCCCTCTGTAGCAGTTATTCCAAAGGTTCTGGGGCTGCCACTGGGTTGGTGTCCAGGTGTGCTTGTGCATTCTCTGATAGGTCCCGCCATCATACCACCCGTTTGGACGTGCTGGCGTAACAATCTGGTCTGCTGGTTCCTCCTGCAGGTCAAACATCCCCTGCCAACCGGCCATCATTCCTCGCATAACGGTATAAACCGGTGCAATTATTGATGGAATATCCTTCTCTGAGGGAACAAATTGCTCAGATAGAAGTTCTGAATAGACAGTTTCTGAAAGATCAGTACATGAACCCGTTACAAAAAGCGCAACGAGTATTAGTAATCCACCAATATATTTGATTAAATGGTTTTTCATTGCTTTTTGTTTTAGAGGTTAAAATGTAAGATTGAGACCCAGTGTGAAGGTTCTGGTAGTTGGATATTTGTCCCTCTCATCATTACCGGGGTTAAGGCCGATACGGTTCACTTCAGGGTCAATACCTTTGTATCCAGTAAGAGTAAAAAGGTTCAATCCTGATGCATAAACGCGTGCATTCTTAATGTACTGTTTGCTTTTTAAATTGATAGTATAACCAAGTGTAACGTTATCAATTTTCCAATAATCTCCGTCTTCTATATAATAACTGACGTAGGCAAGGTCATATGTAAGTCTTGCCTTGCCATAGACCTTGTCAAATGCGCTTGTAAGCATATTGTATTGAAATATTCTCGGATTTTCATAATACATTCTCTGGAAATTGAGAATCTGAAATCCAAAAGCACCTCTCATGTTGACTTCGAGATCGAAGTTTTTGTATCTGAATGAGTTATTCCATCCGAGATAATGCTTTGGCAGACCGTTTCCAAGTACTTTTCTGTCATCCTGATCCGACTCTGTAATAGGAATATGCTCACCTTCAGCATTTTCAATAATCCAGATCCCTGCATCAGTAATATCAACCGACTTCCATCCATAGAAATTACCGATCTGATCACCAATCTTTACGATATGAGTTGTTTGCTGAATTGGTTCTCCAGTATGGCCAGTATAGAAAAAGTCATTGGTCGTTTCAAACTGTTCATTTGATAGTGAGACCAGCTTGTTCTTGTTGGTAGAATAGGTCACACCTGTTATCCAGTTCAAATTTGCATTGGCGATTGGCGTACCTTGAATAAAAGCTTCAAAACCACGGTTATCCATTACACCCACATTTGAGGTAATAGAAGAATAGAGATAGGGAGGAGTGGGAACCTGGTAATTCCAGAGCATGTCATTGGTACGACGGTGGTAGAAATCAAGCGTGCCATTAATCTTTCCTTCAAACAAGCCAAAATCGAGACCAATGTTTACCTCTCCCTTTTTCTCCCACCTAAGATCTGGGTTAGGGTTACGATTTGGTGCAAGCCCCTGAACCCATACACCGTTCGATAAGAATCTTTCTCCATAGTTAAGGCTTATCAGTGACATGTAGGAGCTACCAGGTGCAGTACCGGTGATTCCATATCCAACGCGGAGCTTAAGATCACTTATCAAATCAAGATTCTGCATAAATGCTTCACGGCTGAGGCGCCAACCAAGGGAAATTGCAGGAAAGGTACCCCATTTATGATTGGCTCCAAATTTTGATGATCCCTCACGCCTAAGGCTAGCCATCAAAAGATACTTGTCATCAAAGTTATAGCTTGCCCGAGCAAAAAATGCAATCAAAGTGTTCTCACTCTTGTTGCTGCTCATGGTTGCCTCTCCCCTGGTGAGGGCATCACCACTCTGCATCCTGTTATATGAATAGAAATCAGTGGGGAAATCCCAGTTCGTCATCCAGAATCCTTCATACACGTTGTTTTGGTAGCTGTAACCGCCCATAAGAGCAAGATTGCCCTTTCCAAAGGTGCGGGCATAATCTGTCGTGAGTTCAAGAAGCTTGCTCTGATTAGCTGCTGTTCCTCTTGATGCATATCCGTTACGACCACTTTTTGTAGTTGATACATGTTTTTTGGTCTGGGCAAAACCACGAGTCTGATTGTAAGTGTTATTGGAAAGCAGAAGATTGATATTCCATTTTTTGACAGGTGTCAGAGTAACCCTTCCATTCATCTGTATTTCACGATCACTGTTCTCACCATCAGATTCCATGATATAAGCAACCGGATTGTCATAGAAATAAATATTGCGTTCCTGCCAGTTGCCGTTATTATCATAAATAGCATCAGTCGGGTTTCGTATTATAGCCTGTCTATAAACATAGTTATTGAATGAATAACCATCACCTCCGGTCCAGTATTTACGATCACGTATGATCGAGTTGAAGCTCATCTTCAAAATACCGTCAAGCGCGGTATGGTTAATCCCTATCCGACCCGAGGCCTGCTGATTGTCAGAACGTATAAAAAGACCCTCCCAATAACGATAGTTCACTGATGCAGTGTAATTAGATCTTTCATTACCTCCCTTCAGAGTGAGGTTGTGGTTCATGCTGACAGGTATTCGGGTAATCTCTCCCAACCAATCAGTACTGCTGCCCAAATCGACAAAACCTGGCACATCGGCCAAATGCTGTCTGTATTGGACAGCATTAAGAAAAGGCATCTTGCGGGCAATTGTCTGAACAGTAGCATAGCCATTGTATTCAACAGTAGGTTTAATTTCATGCCCAACCCCTTTGGTAGTAATTATGATCACCCCGTTAGTCCCCCTGGTACCATAGATGGCAGCTGCTGAACCATCCTTTAAAACATCGATAGACTCTATATCTTCCGGAGCTACTGTCGAGAGACTCCCAGGAACCCCGTCAATTAGTATTAACGGCTCAGTGCTTGCCGAAAGAGTGGTGATACCACGTAGCATGATCTGAGCATTGGAAGTAGGGTCGCCCGACGGGTTCGAAATAGTTAAGCCGGCAACCTTACCCTGAATCAACTGGGCAGCATCCTTGACGGCACCCTTTACAAAAGCGTCAGCCTTGACACTGGATATTGAACTGGTCACATCACCCTTCTTCTGGACACCGTATCCAACAACCACAATCTCATCCATGCCGAGCATGTCATACTGTAGTGTCACCACAACATCAGACATACCCTTGACATTAACATTGAGAGTCTTCATGCCCACAAAAGAGACTTGAATAACATCCTCTCCGGGAGCAAGTGCAATACTAAAGCGCCCATCAGCATCAGTAGCAACACCTTTAACAGTATTCAACACCCTGACCGCAGCCCCGGCGACCGTTTCTCCATTTTGATCCTTCACTACACCACTGAGTTGCCTGGTCTGCGCATGCAGATTGATGAATAAAAGCAACATCAAAAGTGTCAAAAAGGATCGGGTCAGATGAGATCCAACCAAACGGCTGCCCTTGATCTCTTGTTTGAAAATGCTTTTTTTTTCCATAAAGATTAGTTCTTTCTGTTAAAAACCCGTTAACTAAAGCCACATCTATTCTATAGTGTGTTTTTTACACTTTTTCAGTCACACTTCAACCCTTAGATTCAATATAAAAACCGGTATCATCATTGTTTTATTTAAGTGTATATTTCACACTTTTGATTTTGATGCAAGATAATATTTTTTTAATTATCCAAATAAATTTGTTGAAAAAAGTGCAAACGTTTTAAAACAGGCCCGTGAAACATCATTCAGCCCCGCCGGATCACTCTCTCCTGACTCTGTTATCAGAGTGACCGGCGAGGGTGAATAGCTCTGTTTTCATACTTTTTCAAAGCTCCGGGCAGTTCCCGGAGACTTTTCCACAAAGTATTCCCCGGGTTATTGAATAGTCTGTAGAAGGTACGGCTCAGAGTGACTCCACTACCTACTCAATGATCACCTCATGCATACCTGATGAGAATGTGTCACTCAGCCTGACCCTGATCCTCATCCCGGTTGTTGTGACCGGGGTAAATTCTGCAATGTTCCATTCATCCTTTGTCACGGCCAGAGGGCTTAAGGGGGCTGCTTTGCGCCATACTCCTCCCGTCAGGTATTCTATCTCCCATGCATCGGGAACCCTGCATCCTCCAAAGGGACCATCATCAAACCAATATACCTTGACTCTTGAGACTGTTTCAGGCTTTTCAAAATCGAATCTCACCCATTCCCAGCTGCTATTCTTAGGCCACCAGTGGTAATATGGCCATGTATGGTCATTGGAATGCGCAGGTTCAAGCTGGTCGGTAATCGCGGCAAGCGCACGGTTCTGCAGGCTGCCCGTCACCTTGCTCCTGTAGGCGATGGTGGGTGCAGGCCTGGGCCTGGCACTGGTTTCCCTATAAGGGAGCCACACCTTCATCTCTCCCGGGCCACGGTTGTTCCAGAGGAAGTAGGGGATCAGTGTGAGGTCATGGTAATCGCCAAGCGACACTGATCCGTCAAGATTCCGGGAAGCCTCTCTTGCCCTGGTGGTGATTATATAGGTGCCGTTCAGCAGGTCTGGCTCAAATGTACCGGTGAACAGTGGATTCTCATCAATCACTGACCCAAGCACATAGCCATCGGCGTTGTCCGGCCACTCTGCACAGAACATCAACGGGCCGCGCTGTATGGCATATTTATTTTCATCCTCCTTCACCCGCTCATCAGCGATCACGGTTCTGACAGGCATGGGAAGATCAAGCTCTACCTTGTCACCCTGCTGCCACCTGCGGTTAATTACGGCATAACCGTTGTCCAGTCGCGCCTCAAAGGGCCTGCCGTTGACGGTAACAGACCATTTCTCATCGGACTCGCCGGTGAAGCTGTACAGATTACCGGGAATAGCCTCATTCCTCGCCCACCCGGGTATACGGAGACGGAGTGCGAATTTTCCGCCCTGCTCCGGGTCAATGGTGAAGGCAACCTTCCCCTCCCAGGGATAGCTGGTCTCCTGTGTGATTTTCACCGCATGCCTGCCGAAGGAGATATCAGCGTTGTTTGACGCAAAGAGGTTGACATAAAGATCCTTATCAGTTGTCGAATAGATATAGCCCGGGATTGCAGGAATAAATCTGCACACATTTGAGGGGCAGCATGCACATCCGAACCATGCCGAGCGCTCATGCTGACCGTTTGATTCGAGCGGATTGGGATAAAAGAAGCGGTCTCCCTTCAGGTTTACACCCGAGAGGGCGCCGTTATAGAGGGTCTTTTCGAGTATATCGAAATATTTTCCTTCGCCATGCATTGAGAATAGCCTGTGATTGAAGAAGATGTTGCCGATTGAGGCACAGGTCTCGCAGTAGGCTGACATATTGGGCAGGTAGTATGGTTCGGCAAATCCTTCATTGCCGCCTGAGGCTCCTATACCGCCTGTGACATACATCTTTCTGTACACCAGGTCTTCCCATATCCGGGTTATGGCATTGAGATACTCCTCATCGCCCAGTATAGCTGCCACATCTGCCATTCCTGAATACATATAGGTAGCCCTGACAGCATGTCCCACCGCTTCGGTCTGTTCAACCACCCGTTTGTGGCTCTGTGAGTACTCCTGGCCGTCATCACGGTGGCCCCGTGCATCGAGAAAGAATTTTGCCAGGTCGAGATACCTCCGTTCTCCGGTGGCCCGGTAAAGCTTCACCAGGCCCATCTCGATCACCTGGTGTCCGGGGTAGCTGACAAAGGCATCCCAACCGAAATCCCTGTCAACAAGGTCAGCCGATTTTATTGAAATATCCAGCAGCTCGCGTTTGCCGGTAGCCTGGTAGTATGCTACTGCCGCCTCATACATATGGCCCAGGTTGTACAGTTCATGGCTGAGTATATTGGTCTTCTCCCACCGACCACCCTCAGCCCAGTCATGAACCCTTCCATATCCCATCTCTGCAATGGTACGGTTGGTATAGAGATAGCCGTCATCCTCCTGCGCCAGTCCGATCTTATATATTAAGGTATCAAGATAGGCCTCCAGTTCCGGATCGGGAAAGGTCTGGAGTGAATAGCTGGCACCCTCGATGATCTTGGTGACATCAGAGTCATCGAATGGATAGATTGTCTGGAACCGCCCGGTATCAAGCCCGCCGGCAATCTCAAAATTCTTTACCCGGCCTGTTGACTCACAGTAGCCGAAGGCTATGGGTATGGTTACCTCATGGTTGATTTTTATGCGTGGTGCCCAGAAGTTGTCAGTCATCTTCACCGAGGTGAAGGGCACCGGCCTGATCGGGTAGTTGCCGTCACCCCTTCCTGAACTGCATGAGGCAAGCAGCAGGGCAGCCGATGCTGCTGCGATTGCAACAATTGTACTTTTCTTCATTCTCTATTTTTTGTTGATTTCTATCCATACCGTCATCTCTCCCCTGCCCCTGTTGGCCCATGAGTAATAGGGTACTGCCTTTGCCTCCCTGCCCCTGCCATCTTCCTCCTTAACCGGGAACCGCAGCGTTCCCACCCCTTCAAGCAAATGCTGTTCATAGACAAAAAACGGTGTTACAGATTCATCTATGGTAACTCTTCTTACCGGTCCGTTATCTGCCTCTTCCAGGCAATAGACCATCGGCCCCATTCCCAGTGCCACCCTTCCCCTGTCGGCGGCCACCTCCTCCCTGGCCCTGATTAACCTGGGCTCCATGGGCAGCTCAATCTCGACCAGGTCTCCCCTCCCCCACCGCCTCTCAATCAGGGCAAATCCTCTGGCTGACCGCGGCCTGACCGGTTTACCGTTTACACTGATCCTGACTGTGCCTCTTGCGGGGGTGACATAACTGTAGAGTCCGCCCTCCATCGGGGCGTCGCCGGTCCAGGCCGGCAGCCGGACACCCAGGGTGAACCGGCCGGAAGGATGCTCGGGATTGATGGTCAGTCTGATGACACCACTCCAGGGGTACTCTGTATCTGTAACCACCTCAACGCCGCCCGAGGGGGTATTCAGGCGTGCTACCGAACCGATGAAGAGATTGAGGTTGATGCCGTCAGGGGTCTCAGACCAGATATACTGCTTCATTGCCGGCATGAAGCGGGCAATATTCCCCGGGCAGCAGGAGCAGTCAAACCAGCCTGCCCTCTCAAAGCTTCCGTCAGACTCGAGCGGATTGGGATAGTAAAAGCTGCACCCATCCTGCCCTATACCGGATATCAGTCCGTTATAGAGGGTCCTCTCCAGGAGATCGAGATACTTCGCATCGCCGGTGGCCGAATAGAGCCGGTGGTTCCAGAAGACATTCGCCACCGAGGCACATGTCTCTGTGTATGCTGTCATATTCGGGAGCTCATAGGGCTCTCCGAAGGCTTCGCCATACTCCTTTGAACCGATGCCCCCGGTTATATAGATTTTTCCGCCTGCCACATCATCCCAGATCCTCTCCGAGGCCTCAAGGTAGCTCACATCACCTGTTACCCTTGAGAGGTCAGCCATGGCGGTATACATATAGGCTCCCCTGACAGCATGCCCGACAGCCGTGGTTTGCTCAACTGCCGGCAGGTGCATCTGCAGGTAGAGTGAATCATTGTAAACCTCGAAACGCGACCCGGGCGGGTGCCTGAGATAGGGCTCCTGCCTGCCCCTGACATCGATAAAGAAGCGTGCCAGGTCACGCCATTGAGTGTTGCCGGTCAGCTCATACAGCTTGATCAGCCCTATTTCGATCTCCTGGTGGCCGGGAGCGATCTCACGGAGGCCCCAGCCAAATTCTGAACGTATCAGTTCAGCATTTTTCAGGGCCACCTTCAGGAAGCTGTCTGATCCGGTTGCCATGTAGTGTGCCACAGCAGCCTCATACATGTGCCCCACGTTGTAGAGCTCATGGCTGACTCGCTCATCAATCCACCTCTCCCTGCCGGCACCCGGCGCCATATTTACCGGGTCAATGGTACGGGTGGTGTAGAGGTAGCCGTCATCCTCCTGTGCCGCGGCAATAAGCACCACCAGGCTGTCGACATAGCGGCGCAGATTCGCATCTTCCGTCTCAATGAGGAAATAGCATGCCCCTTCAATGATCTTGAACAGGTCGGAGTCATTGTAGCGTTCGCCGGTATGCCTGCCTTTCATCAGACCGCCGGCGATGGCAAAATTGTCAATCCGGCCCGTCTCTTCACACTTCTCAAACGCGTAGGGAATGGTTACCGTCCGGTTCCTTTCAATCATCGGCTTCCAGAAGTGGTCATTAACCGTTACGGCCTGCAGTGGCGGCGTCTTCAGCCAGGAAGGCTGCACACTGTCAGGGTGGACCTCCGGGTTGCACCCATTAAGTGTCATCACCAGGGTGAGCAACAATATTGTCATTATTCTATCCATATCTCTTCCCCTGCAATTCATTCACCCGTTCCTGCCAGGCTGTTGTCAGATCTCTTTTATGGTGGAATGAGGGAGGATTGCTTATTCAGGGCTGATGCTGCAGTCTGTCATGTCAGCCCCTGACCTCTTTCCTGATGAGTTTGAGTCTTTTCATTACATCATTGGCGCCGCGCCCGAAATAATCATGCAGTATGCGGTACTCGGCAAATAATCTGTCATATAGTACCACATTCTCACTGACAGGCCGGTATGTATGCTCTTTCACCTTTGCCATTACCGCAGCCGCATCCACTATGGTATCAAATCCGCCTGCAGCCTTTCCTGCAGCTACTGCGCCGAACATGGCCGAGCCGAGGGCTGGTGCCTGGGGCGAGCCTGATATTTTTATCTCGCGGTTGATTACGTCAGCGTAAATCTGCATCACGAACGGATTCTTTTCCGCTATCCCTCCTGCAGCATAGAACTCATTGACAGGCACACCATTATCCTCAAAGGTCTCGATTATCATCCGGGTGCCAAAAGCAGTGGCCTCGATCAGTGCCCTGTAGATCTCTTCCGGTTTGGTTGCCAGTGTCATTCCTGCGATCATACCCGTAAGGTCAACATCAACCAGCACCGATCGGTTGCCGTTCCACCAGTCAAGGGCTACCAGTCCGCTCTCACCCGGCTTCAGTGCCTTCGCCTTTTCAGTCAGCAGGGTATGAAGGTCAATACCGCGTGTATCAGCTTCAGCCCTGTACCCGGCAGGTGTGCAGTTTTCAACGAACCACTGGAAGTGGTCTCCCACGCAGCTCTGCCCCGCCTCGTATCCGAAGAAGCCCTGGATGATGCCATCTTCAACCACACCGCACATGCCCGGCACCTCTTTCTCAGTATCGCCGAGGAGCATATGGCAGGTTGAGGTACCGATAATGGCCAGCATCTTGCCCGTTGAGGTAATGCCAACAGCCGGGATTGAGACGTGTGCGTCTACGTTGGCCACTGCCACGGCCGTTCCCTCTTTCAGGCCGGTAAGCTCTGATGCGGCTGCGGTGATTGTTCCGGCCCTGGTACCTACCGGCAGCAAGGTGCGTGAAAGCTTCTCATCAACCACCCGCTCCATCTTCGGATGAAGGGCTCCGAAGAACTCATTCGTGGGATAACCGTCATGCTTATGCCATACAGCCTTGTATCCTGCAGTGCAGGTATTGCGGGTCTCCCTGCCGGTGAGCTGCCAGACTACCCAGTCTGCCGCCTCAATAAACCTGTCAGCCTCATCATAGATCTCCGGATCTTCATTGAGGGTCTGCCAGATCTTGGGTATCATCCATTCAGATGATATCTTGCCGCCGTAACGCCTCAGGAATTTCTCTCCTCTCTCTTCAGCAATGGCATTCAGCCTGTTGGCCTCATCCTGTGCAGCGTGGTGTTTCCATAGCTTGACCCAGGCGTTGGGCCTGTTGATGAACCTCTCAACAAAGCATAGTGGTGTACCGTCAGCTTTGACCGGCATCATGGTGCATGCCGTGAAATCAATGCCTACCCCGACCACCTGATCGGGAGTCACGCGGGCAGCAGTGAGAACGGCAGGGATGGTTATCCGGAAGACCTCAATGTAATCGTTCGGATGCTGCAGCGCCCAGTCAACCCCCAGGGGGGTGCCGTCAGGCAGTCTCTCATCCATCACCCCGTGGGCGTACTCGTGAACAGCGACGGCAACCTCTTCACCGGTGGTGGTATCAACCAGGACAGCCCGTCCCGACAGGGTTCCGAAATCAACTCCAATAGAATATCTGTGCATTTCCAGGTTTATTTACTTTTTCTTCTGACCATAATAGGCGTCCTTACCGTGCTTGCGCAGGTAATGCTTGTCAAGCAGGTATTTATCTATCTCTTTCACATCAGCCAGGCTGGCTGTGATGGCGGCCATCCGTGCTACCTCTTCAAGCACCACCGCATTGTACACGGCACCGGCGGGGGTGGTACCCCAGGCAAATGGCCCGTGTGATGCCACAAGAATGGCGGGCATGAAGAGGGGGTCAGCCCCGGCAAGGGTCTCGGTGATTACCAGACCGGTATTGTACTCATAGTCGCCCGCAACCTCCTCTGGTGTCAGCTTCCTGGTAACGGGCACCGTACCGTGGAAATGGTCGGCATGGGTGGTACCGAGGCATGGAATCGGCCTGCAGGCCTGAGCCCATGCGGTGGCATGGGTCGAATGTGTGTGGACAATGCCACCGACAGCCGGGAAGGCCTTATAGAGGGCACGGTGAGTAGGAGCATCAGTAGAGGGCTTCAATCGGCCTTCAACAATATTCCCCTCAAGATCAGTTACAACCATGTCATCAGCCCGCATCTCATCGTAAGAGACCCCGGATGGTTTAATAACCATAAGCCCTTCAGCCCTGTCAATACCGCTGACGTTGCCCCAGGTCATGATGACCAGGCCATGCTTCAGCAGGTCAAGATTGGCCCTGAATACCTCTTCCTTCAGCTTTTCAAGCATATTTTAAGCAATTTTGGTTTAACAATGGCCCTGCTGCCACGGGTGTCAGCTGACTGCAAGGTTGAAAAAGAAGCCGTTCCTGGTGAGTTCCTCGTATTTCTTCATATTGAACTTGTAGTACCAGGCGCCTTTCTTGGATGTCTCCTTCTCTTTTTCATCAAGCTTATCAAGCAGTTCCATAGAGAGTATCTTCTTCCTGAAGTTGCGCTTGTCAACGGGTCTCATGTAGATAGCCTCGTAAAGATCCTGCAGCTGAACCAGTGTAAACTTCTCAGGAAGAAGTTCAAACCCAACCGGATAGACCTTCACCTTTTCAACAAGCTCTTTCAGGGCCCTGTCAACCATGATCTTGTGATCAAAAATCAGTTCTGGCAGGTCAGATATGGAGCGCCAGTGAGCACCGTTCTGTCTGCGAATCTCAGGATCGAGCTCATGTATCCCTATCAGCGCAAAATAGGCTGTTGAAATTACCCTTGCGCCAGGATCCCTGTTGACGTCTCCATAGGTGTAGAGCTGTTCCATATATAGGTTCTCCAGGCCTGTCAGCGAACAGAGTATACGGCAGGCAGCATCGTCAAGGCTTTCGTCATCCTGAACAAACCCTCCCGCCAGCGACCACTTCCCGAGAGCCGGCTCGAAGCTTCGCTTGATAAGCAGCAGCTTGAGCTCCTTCTCCAGGATATGATACCCGAAGATGATACAGTCTACTGCCAGGTAGTGTTTAGGATGTTTTGCATAAAGAGGTGTCATAGCCTGTTTTTAAGCATGTAATATAACTCATTCCATCTCAGCTCCTTCTTAAATTGCTCTAAATCACACTTTTCATCAATCAGAACATATTCGGTGCCGGTTATGGCTGCAAAATCTGCAAGATGTCCGGCGGTGAGGGCCTGGCTGAAGCTGGTATGGTGTGCTCCCCCAGCATAAATCCATGCGGTGGCAGCACTCTTCAGGTCAGGATATGGTTTCCACAATACGCTTGCCACAGGCAGCTTTGGCATCGGCGGACAGTCGATCACCTTCATGGTATTCACGATCAGCCTGAAGCGATCACCCATCTCCACCAGTGAAGCTGCCACAGCCTCACCGGTGCCGGTGGTGAAGACCAGCCTTGCAGGGTCATCCTTGCCTCCTATGCCCAGCGGATGTACCTCGAGCCGTGGCTTGCCTGAGGCTATCGAGGGGCATACCTCCAGCATGTGTGCACCAAGGACAGCCATATTCTCAGGATCAAGGTGGTAAGTGTAATCTTCCATAAAGGTGGTGCCCCCAGGCAGGCCGGCGGCCATCACCTTCATGACTCGTACCAGGGCCGCGGTCTTCCAGTCACCTTCAGCGCCGAAACCATAACCATCGGCCATCAGCCGCTGTACTGCCAGCCCGGGCAGCTGAACCAGGCCGTGCAGGTCTTCAAAGTTCGTGGTAAAGGCTCTGAAGCCTCCCTCCTCAAGGAATGCCCTCATGCCCGCCTCAATGCGTGCCGCCTCTCTGACTGCCGGTGAGGAGATAACCTTTGCCGGTGCCCTGTAATCATCTCCATAGCGCTTTACCAGTGAAGCTATCTGCTTGTCGGTAACCCTGTTCACCGCGGCAACCAGGTCTCCGGTGCCATATCCCTGTACCTCATAGTCAAGCCTTGCCTGGGCAGTGACCTTGTTGCCTTCGGTAACGGCCACATCCCTCATGTTGTCACCGAACCGGGCAACCCTGAGGCTACGGCTCTCAAGAGCGCCGGCAGCGGCCCTGCACCATACACCAATGGAGCGCTGTACCTCCGGGTCCTGCCAGTGACCCACCACAACCTTCCGCTCGATCCGGAGGCGCGAACAAATAAATCCGAACTCTCGGTCACCATGAGCCGACTGATTCAGGTTCATGAAATCCATGTCGATTTCATTCCACGGAATATCACGGTTAAACTGGGTGTGCAGGTGCAACATGGGTTTGTTCAGCCTCTTCAGGCCGGAGATCCACATCTTTGCAGGAGAAAAGGTATGCATCCACGTTATCAGACCGGCACAGGCGGGTGAGTTGCTGGCCTCCATACAGAGGGCGGTGATGGAGCTGGCTGAGGTTAGTACCGGCTTGAAGACAACCTTCGCCGGTATAAGGTCAGACTTGTCAAGCGCCATTGCAATGGCCTTCGAATTGCCGGCTACCTGCCGGAGGGTCTCCTCACCGTAAAGGTGCTGGCTGCCCGTTATAAACCATAGTTCGATGTTTTCCAGTTTCATTATGACAGATAATATTTTAGAGATTAAAGAATTAGTTCCAGAAATATGCGTAGAATGCCAGTATCACAGCAATGATCAGCCCTGAAGATATTACATCCCACTTGTTCCAGCTGGCACGTGTAATGGCTTTTTGCTCGGCAGTGGCCGATCCGAGGGTAAGCCCGACAATACGGCTCTCATCAATTTTCGGAGTGAAATAACTGACCACTATCATGGTTACGATTACTATCGCGAAGTTAATTATTTCGTAATGCAGCCAATTGGTCCCGACAAAAACGGCGTACACAACTCCCTCCGGGTTCAGTGCTCCGCTGAATATCATAAAGAGCAGGCGCAGCATCCCGATGACAAACCCGGTCAGCAGCCCGGTCAGACCGGCAGCAGGCGTAATCTTTTTTGACAGTATACCCAGCAGGAAGGCTGCCGCTATACCAGGGGCAAGGAGTGACTGAACATCCTGCAGGTAAGCGTAGAGAACCTTGCCAATACCCTTCATTACAGGTATCCAGAGGATACCCAGAACCACAACTACAACCGTGGCAATACGGCCCACCCTGACCAGCTTCTCCTCCGGGGCATCAGGCCGGTACTTCTGGTAAAAGTCGATGGTAAAGAGAGTCGCCGAAGAGTTGAAAAGAGATGCCAGCGAACTCATCAGGGCAGCCAGTATACCACCTACCACCAATCCCTTGAAACCCATCGGCAACAGTTCCTTGACAAGGGTTGAGAAAGCCGAGTCAGAGCTGGAGAGATGGATGACACCCTGCTGATTGAGAGCATAGGCAAGCATACCCGGGATAAGAAATATAAATACCGGAGTCAGCTTGAGAGCACCGCCGAAAATAGCGCCGCGGCGCGCCTGGGTCTGGTCACGGCCCGAGAGAACACGTTGTACAATGTACTGATCAGTACACCAATACCAGAAACCAATGATTGCCGAACCCAGCAACACACCTGTCCAGGGGAACTGGGCATCCTTTGGCGAACGAATAAGCTGCGTCATTGTATCTCCATATTCATTAACCGGGACGGCACGACATATATGCATCAGATCATCCCATCCGCCTACCTTGATCAACCCGGCTACCAGCACGGCAATCGAACCAGCCAGCAATACCGGTGTCTGCAGCACCGAAGTCCACAAAACAGCTTTCATACCGCCAAAAGTGGTGTAAAGGCCTGTGATAACAACTAAACCAATAGCGCTAATCCAGAAAAAATCAATACCCCATACGGACTCAATGCCAAAGACATCCTTGAAGACCACCCCGCCGGCATAAACGGTGACGGCAACCTTGGTCAGGACATAACTGACAAGTGAAATAATGGAGAGAACTGACCTGGACTCCTTGTTGTACCTCTTCTCAAGGAACTCAGGCATGGTAAAGACACCGCTACGCGAGTAGAATGGCACAAACAGCCATCCCAGCAGCAGAATAAGCCACCCTTGCATCTCCCAATGAGCCATCGCCATGCCTGAAGAGGCACCGGCACCGGCCAGACCCACGAGATGCTCAGACCCGATATTGGATGCAAAGATTGAGGCGCCAATGGCTACCCACGTGGCATCACGACCGGCAAGGAAATAATCAGTAGAGGTCTTGTCCTTTGATCGCATAGATAGCACTATAAAGGCAACCAGGGCGAGGACAAACGCTCCGAGAACAATCCAGTCAAGTATTAACATGATTTTACCGTGTTAGGTTAGTTATGGAATGTAATCTACTCTATTCTTACTTTGTTTGATCAGACCTGTCCCAGAAAACCCGCTCTTGTCAATCACAACCCCATCACCCGCCGAAAAACGCCAACCCTCAACCAAAACACGAGCTCCTCCCGCCCCCCCTCAACCAATCCCGGCAACAGGCATAACAAAACCCCGCTTTTCGCTCTTGAACTTGTCATCGCAAGTTAAATAATTTTTAAATGTAATATATACACTTTATAAAAATATTTTCATCTTTTCTTCATAATACAACTTTTAACTTTGCAGTGAATATGAAAAAAGCGATTTAAGGTGCCGGTAAGCGGTCTTGAAACAGCTCTTCTGCAAAGAGGGTGAAGCAGGTTTATCAGGCAACAAAATAAGAAGAATTAAGAACTATGATAACACTTAGAAGTATTGGAAGGCGTAGTGTCATGCTTCTGACAATAGTATCTGTCTCATCATTAATAATGTTGAATGCACAGGAGTTGAAATCAGGTCATGATTCTGTCACGCTTCAGAGGCAGCAGAAGGAGCAAACTGAGCAGAAGGTACCTGATCGGTTGCGCAACAGGAACCAGGCAGGAGAAGAGAGCCAGCCTCGGTTGCGAGGGCAGACAGGAGACAGAGCCAGTGCCTCCGGCAGGCAGTCACAGACAGCCAGGGGTATGAGACCTGATTCACAGCCTGAAGGTACCACTGCCGGGTCGCCGAAGAAGATCCAGGGTGCCAGGCCCGACTGGAGCAAGGCAAAAGGAGCCCGTCCGGCATCCATTGAGAGGCCTTCCGGCTCCAGGATCCCAAAGGGGGCAGGCCGGCCGGCAGGCGTCAGGGGCCCCGGCAGAAGGTAAATTCACATCATGCGATTGTCATGAGATCAGAGAGGATACTCCAGTACATAATTGCCTGCATCATGGCGGTGCTGACGCTGACACCTCACAGCGCTGCACAGTCAAACCCGGCAAGGAGTATCACACCCCATACCGGGGCAACCGACTCCGTTGCAGGAGGCAGGCTGAGCTCATTATATGCCGGCAGTGGCTATGGCAACAACCTGTTGTACCTCGGTGCCACAATGTCACAGGGCAATAGCTTTGGCTATGCTTCAGCTGCATACGGACTTAAGGAGAAGCTCTATCTCTCGGCAACAGGTTATACCATCAGCGGACTCTCGCCATTTATCGCCTTTTACAGCCTTGACCTGAGCTTCAGTCATACTTTCAACTCATGGTTTGACATAAACACGGGTCTCTCACGATATAATGTGGCAGAAAAACTCAGAGAGACGCTCTTCGGCAATTTCAGCTATGCTTACGCGACGATCGGGCTTGACTGGAGGCTCCTCTACACACAGCTCTCTGCCGGGCTCTACATGGCAGACGGCACTCTCCCCTACGTGCAGGCCAGATTCTCAAGATACTTTGAGACCCGCTCTTTCCCTGGAAACAAGGCCTTTTTCTCCATTGACCCCTATGTCAATATACTGACGGGAAGCATATTCCATACTGAACCATCACAAGGCGCCATCGGGACGGGTATGAATCAGGGAACAGGAACAGGAGCAGACACAGGCTCAGGCACATGGAAGAGGGAGCGGAAAGGCAGGAACCAGCCTCCCGGAACAACCATCACCAGCTCTTTCGGCCTGATAGAACTTGATCTCGGGCTTCCGGCAGCCTTCAGCTATGACTTTTTTACCCTGGAGCTGGAACCCGGTTACATCATCCCGCTCTATCCCGGGAAGGAGCTGCCACGGAATGGCAGATTCCTGTTTCAGGCATCCCTTTTCTTCAGGATTTTTTAATTTAGTGCAATGAATGTCCTGATCGTTGAAGATGAAAAGAGTCTGGCCGATGAGATTGCACGCTATCTGACAAGGGAGAATTTCCTTTGCGAAATTGCCCATACCGGAGCCGAGGCATCCGAAAAGATTGCTGTCAACCTCTATGACTTTGTACTTCTTGACCTTGGGCTGCCAGACTATAACGGCATAGACCTTATCAGCGAGGCCAGAGAAATCAATTCAGAGAGCGCATTCATAATCATCACTGCCCGCGGCGCGGTTGAAGAGAGAATAAAAGGGCTTGACCTCGGTGCTGACGATTATCTTCCGAAACCGTTTGCCCTGGCCGAGCTGCATGCACGTATCATGGCGATCGCAAGGAGGAAGTTCCGTATCAACTCACCGGATATGCCACTCGGCAGCTTTACTATGATGATCTCTGCGAGGAAACTGATGTTCAGTGACCGGGAAGTGCAGCTGACCAAAAAGGAGTTTGATCTGCTCTATTATCTGGCCATCAACAGGAATAAGGTCATGACGCGGCACCAGCTCTATGAACATATCTGGGGAAATACTCTTGATGATCAGTATGACAGCAATTTCATCGATGTTCATATTCGGAATATCCGAAAAAAGCTGAATGCCCTTGGTCCGTCGCCATGGCTGGAGACAGTCAGGGGGGTGGGATACAGGATTAGCGATCAGAGTAACTGACCATCCGGGGTATCATGAAACTCCAGACAAAACTCGCACTCTTCAACCTGGTCTCAAAGCTGACCTTTTCTGCACTGTTCATAGCCTTCCTTCCGCTGATAATTGAGCTTGTTAATATCAGATTGTCAGACAACGACCTGATATACAAGCGTGAGGAGGTAATCAGACTCATCTCTGAAGTGGGTATTGAGCCCTTTGTCAATATTGAGAGCACAACAGGGTTCGGCAGTTACAATATCCTGAAGGAGGAGTATATCAGCCTTGAAAAAGCGGCTGATGATGAAGAGTGGAACTACATTGACATCACCAGGAGAAGTATTGATGATGAGGTGATTGACTACCGGGTACTTCACTACTCCCTGAAGATTGACGGTGTCTCATATCTGCTGGAGATCGGCAAAAGCCTGTCAAGTATCACGGCCTCAGCCAGGCAAATACGGAATGTCATCCTGGTATTCCTTGTGCTGTTCATTGTTGTCACCCTCATCTCAGACCTGACATTTACGGTCAGGGTACTGCGCCCCCTCAGGGTCATCACCGGCAGACTCGGAGATACCTCCTCTTCTTCTTTCTACACGGAGGGGCCGCTGATCACATCAACCGACGACTTCATACAGCTTGACAACACTCTCAGGAAGATGATGAAAAAGATCAGTGAGCTCTTCAGGAAAGAGAAGGAGATCACCGCCAATATCTCCCATGAACTGCTTACCCCTGTATCAGTTCTGCGCAGCAAGCTTGAGAATATGTTGCTCACCGAGAATCTCGACCCGGCAACGGAGAGTGCTATTGAGGAATCGCTCAGGACACTGCACCGGCTCAAGACACTGGTCAATTCACTGCTGATGATTGCAAGGCTCGAGAGCAACCAGTACCTGAGAGACGAGAGTGTTGATATCTGCGAACTGGTAAGTGAAGTAACTGATGAACTGGCTCCTATGGCTGACGACGGCAGGGTTGGTATCACTCTTTCATGTGATACCGCATATACAATAGAAAATGCCAACCGGTCACTCCTTTTCTCTATGCTTTATAATGTTGTCAACAATGCTGTCAGGCATACCCCTGAAGGGGGAGCGATTGAGATCACAGCCCGGGTGAAGGAGGGCCGGTTTGAAGTCTCTGTCTGCGACAATGGCGAGGGAATGCTGCCCGAACAGCTCAACCGGCTCTTTACACGCTTCAGCAGCAGATCAGGAAAGAAAGCAGAAAGCACCGGCATTGGTCTTGCAATCACCAAATCAATTGCCGATTTTCATGATATTGACATCAGGGTCCTGTCAGATCCGGGCAAGGGGACGCAGTTTTTTTTCTTTTTCCCCTGAATTTCACTGTAACTTCATCTTCAAGAGAGCATTTTTGATCTGTAACAAGAGAATAAAACCTTAAACAGAACAAAAATGAGAAAGTTAATTCTTTTAGGCGCTTCAGCACTTCTGATAAGTGCCGGCGTCATCGCACAGTCGTCAGAACCTGATAACCGGGTTAAGACCAAAAAAGAGACCAGGAGTGAAGCCCGGCAGCAGGTCAGGGCAAACGATCAGGCACCGCAGACTGACCGGTTAACGACCAGGAAACAGGCAAGGGATCAGCTCAGGACGCAGGATCCGTCTGGGGATCCGATCATGCAGCAGACCCGCTCAAGGGAGAAGATTCATCAGCCTGACCCGGCCGGAGATGCAGCAATGCAGCAGACCCGCACAAGGGAGAAGATTCATCAGTCTGACCCGGCCGGAGATGCTGCAATGAAGCAGACCCGCTCAAGGGAGAAGATTCATCAGTCTGACCCGGCCGG
>CAZAVK010000009.1:0-37361 GCA_964488645.1 uncultured Rikenella sp.
ATAAACTCAAATTAATACAAGTGTCGATCAATAATTTAAGTGGACACTAATGATTTTGAATTGCATTAAACGACAAAACGGGTTTAGGATAATTTGGTGCAGTCACGGTAATGTAATTTGAAGGAGAGGAAGTTGTTCCTTGATAGTATGCCATAACATAATATGAATAGGACTGGCTTGCCACAATGCTCTTATCATCATAACTTCTTTCGTATGCTCCCAAAACTGTTTGTATCCTTATGTAATTCATAGTTCCCGCACTTTTTCTATAAATATAATACCCCGTTGTATTAATAGGCTTGGTCTCGCTTGGCATCTCCCATGTTAATCTGATACCAGATTCTGTTGATGTTCCATTAAGATTAGTTGGGGTAGGTGGCTCTATTGGATTATCGGGATCATTTACTGAATTAACAAATCTTTCGTTTTCACTAATAACAATAACAGGTTGGGCAGGCTCATTTATAACGTCAATAGCTACAATATTTCCTTTAGAATCATAACCCGTAATAGTAGTAGTTGTTGCATCTTCATATTCCCATGGCAAGAAAGTAACAGTAGGGATATAGTTCTCTACATCCCACTCCTCAGCATGAACCGGAACAGCAATCTGCATATCCGGATACTTATTTAATAATTCATCAATAATTGATGTCGATGTTGATTTCAATTTTAATCGCGCTGATTCTGAATAACAATCTTCTAATAAATCTTTAACGGTAAAATTGACTTTAGCAGATTTTGTTGTTGAGGGTACTGCAATATTTTTATTTATTACTTTTTGTAAAACAACATCATAATCCCCATCAATCATTAATAATGCCTCTTCTTTTACAAATTCACGAAAGTCGGGGCTTTTGTTCAACGCATTGCGTACTGCTTTCGCAAAATCACTAAAGTCTGTATTGTATTCATTATCCAGAAAGAGTTCTTTTGTCATTAAAATACCATCAACTTCTACTTGTTCTTTTTTTTCACATGCTTGAAAAACAAATATCATTACCAAGGCATAAATAAATACTTTTGTCTTTAATAAGTACTTAATACTATTGTGTTTCATGACTTTTTATAGTTTAAGGAGTTCGTATCGTTAGTTTTCCGACCTCCATGATTAAACATTCTTTGAAATTTCAGTCTTTGAAAAGTCTTAGCTTTTCGGGAGATGGAGGCTTATTTTTTCTCACTCACTTCCGTTATTCATAATTTACTCTTCTTTAATACTATGGTCCGATAAATCTTTTAGACTCACAATTTGCTTGTATAAGCACCTGATTAACAATTACAATTTTTCCTTTTGCAAACAGACTCACTATATTAAAGGATAACTGCAGACCCGGCGGGATTGACTTACGCTTCATTGCCCACAGTGGGCCACAATGGAATTCATTTATTTCCTGCACACATATAAAGTATATTCTGACAAGTGAGACTACAACTGAAAGCACTTTTTTCGCTTGTGCGATCTTCTGTTTTACAGACAATAACAATTGAGTCATCAATGTGCAATGCATCTGCGTGTAAGTCGAATTTACATTCTCTACCTGGAAGCAATACAGTTGTAAGTTTGGCTTCATTTCCCTCACCTATTTTGTACTTAGTTACGACAAGCACCAAATTCGGCCCTTAGAGGAAATCTTAAAACAGTATCACGCCGTTTATTTTTCTTGTCTGACAGTAGTGATATAAAATCATGTTGTATCCTTGATAATAATTTGATAAAAACTAAGTATGTCTGATTCAGCCTGCATCAACACCGCTTTTACAATCCAGCTGAGTATGGATCGATTGGGATGTTGCTTTTGATTTTTCGTTAACTTCATCATAACGAGACATTTTAGACAACCTACTCTGTTCTGGCTTTTCGGCATCCGCCTGCAGAAAGAGTTATTGAACTAGATCTGCATAAGCAAGTAAATAATAAGCAGTCCAATAATATCGGACTTTGAATACTGCTTTGTGAAAAGTTCCCTAAAGTGTAGTGCTACTTTTTTTTTGTACATTTTCAGCCATTAACACAGAATGATTTCGTCATTACCACATGAATGACTAATCCTTAACCGCATCTTCAACCCTCACTATAATCCTCCGTGAATCAGCGTAATAGTAGGTCTCCCGGTGGGTGGAATACCTGATATCAACACCCATCCATTTCATCTCCTGGAGGGTTTCGAAGAGCATGCTCCTGCTCAGGTTCATCTTGCAGGCGAACTCGTCAGGCGGTCCGGTTGCCTGCCTGGCAATGAGCGAGTCCATACGTTGCAAACGCATAATGTACTTCGACAGCGACATGTTAAAAGTTTTAGAAATGCAGCATCTCAAATAAAAGACAGGTTTCTGTCAAAGTCAACCCTTAACAGGGAAATTGTTGCTTTCCCGGCTTGGTTTCTCCGCATCCAGCTGAGACTGAATGGTTTTCTATCCAGGGCATAGCAACTCATACATTCCAAGACACTATGCAAGAACGGTGTGATGCGTCTGGCACCTTGCACAGACAGTCTGCAGTGCTGCCGGCGCCGCTCAGCCGCCATCTGATATGACCATGAAAGGAGAGGCAATTGATAAATAAATTTGACTCGGATTGACAAATGGCGTAAATTTATAAAGCAGAAGAGCTTTCTAATCTATAGAATATATGCCTATGAAGAAATTAGCCATTCTCAGCACGATGCTCCTGGTAATGCTTGCGGCATGCAAACAGGAGCCTGTCAACCCTGTGGTTGGCGCATGGGACCTGATCTATGCCAAGCAGGTGAGAAATGACTCAACCATCTCGACATTCCCTGTAACCTACCAGGGAAGCAACGTCAAGATGTGGTGCAAGAATTACTGGATGTTCACCGGCGAGTTGGTACGCGATTCGGTTCCAAAAGCCAATTACGGCGGAGGCTCATACACACTTGACGGAATCGTCTATAAGGAGACGATAAAGTACCATGTAGACCAGGAGTATATCGGGAAAACACTAAGGATGAGAATAGTGGTTGCCAATGACACCCTGATCCAGGTGTGGCCGGCCAGCGAGACGGGCGAGATTGACAAGAGCAATTACCGTTGCGAGAAATATGTGAGGGTGAAGTAGGGAATTGCGGTTATCACTGGCCAGGCCTGACTGCCACATATATGAAGTTCAGGTATGTTCAGCCGAAACTGAACTTCAGGCACATTCAGCCAAAGCTGAACTTAAGGCGCCTTCAGCAAAAGCTGAGCTTCTGGCCTTCCCGTTGCACGGCAACTCCTGCATCCCAAAGCATGTGCCTGAACACGCCGGAAAAAAGGTGTCAGCCCTTTGCGGCTGATGCCTTTGACAGTTTATCATGCAGCCTGGCAGCCCACATCTCTGCTTCTGACTGGCTGCGGGTCTCTCCCTCACGCAACAGTCCGAGCAGCAGCCGCAGCTTGAACCTGGAGCGTTCACCCGGCGATACCTCCTCCCTGGAACCCGGTTCACCACTGAAGAACCCCTCGCTCACAGGATGTACCATTCCCCTGACATGAGCAGTATACTGCATCACCACCATGCGTGTCTCAGCTCCCTTGGCGCCCGCCAGTGCCGGTATGACCGTATAGATGGCAAACTGCTTCCTGGCCAGCTGCAGCTGATTGCGCCTGACGAACTCAAGCGCCTCAGGAAGCCAGCTCCCGCCATGCTCAATACTGCCGGCCACAACAACTGAATACCCCTTCAGCGACGCCACCCTGTGCATGGGCAGAACCGTCAATGCCGAGCCCAGTCCTGTCATAACCCTTGCAATACGGGCAGCCGCATCAGCTGCCGGCCCGGAGGAGCCTGCAAAGGTTATGAGCATCTTCATTGCGCCGGATCAAGGGTTGGTAAGCCAAAAATAATAAAAAGTGTCCAATCAATACAGCTCAAAGAGAACTGCCTCCCGGCAGTCAGAATACCTCATGCCGAATGCCTTTTCAGGGTTTGGCGTTTTCTTGCTATTTTTGTAAAAAAGAGGCGATGGCAATCCCCGGTCTTTTCAAACAGAACAAGCCGCGCGGCTACAACTATATCCCGCGGTACTATGATCCCGCCAGGGAGGAGATGGAGCAGCAGATCAGGATGCGTGAGCTGGAGCAGGCAGACAGGGAGAAACTGAAGCAGGCCAGTGAGGAGGAACTGAAGCAGGCCAGCAGGGAGGAACTGCAGCAGGCCGGTAAGGAGGAACTGAAGCAGGCCGGTGATGCTGCCGGGAAGCAATCCTACCGGTCAACCATCATGCGCGGTGACATGAAGAACTATTTCTACCGCCACAGGGAGCGGGTACAGAAACAGACCACGCTGAGACTCATCGTTATACTGCTCATAATAGTATTCATCCTATATATTTATTACCGTTTCCGGTTATCCTGATGAGTGATATTATCAAGCTGCTGCCCGACTCTGTCGCCAACCAGATCGCTGCCGGCGAGGTGATACAGCGTCCCGCCTCGGTGGTCAAGGAGCTGACCGAGAACGCCATTGATGCCAGCGCCACCGAGGTCAGCGTAGTGATCCGCGATGCAGGCCGCACCCTTATCCAGGTGATCGACAACGGCTGCGGCATGAGTGAGACCGATGCCAGGCTCGCCTTCGAGCGTCATGCCACCTCGAAGATCTCCGATGCCGCCGATCTCTTCAGCATCAGTACCAAGGGGTTCCGTGGTGAGGCCCTCGCCTCCGTAGCCGCCGTCTCGATGACCGAGCTGCGCACACGGCGTGAGGAAGATGAGGCCGGCACCCTGATCGAGATAAACGGCTCGAGGGTGATCCGTCAGGAGCCCTGTGCATGCGCTGCCGGCTCGGTCTTCAGTGTCAGGAGTCTCTTCTACAACGTTCCTGCCCGCCGCAAGTTCCTGAAGAGTGACACCACCGAGTTCAGACACATCATCACCGAGTTCCAGCGTGTGGCACTGGCCCATCCTGCCATACGGTTCTCCCTGACCCACAATGACCAGGAGGTGTACCGGCTGCTGCCCGGCAACCATCGCCAGCGTATCATCGCCCTCTTCGGCAGGCACTTCAGCCAGAACCTGGTCAGTGTGGAGACCTCAACCACCATCGTCACGGTGGCGGGCTATGCCGGCAAGCCCGAGCATGCGCGCCGCTCAGCCGGCGAGCAGTTCTTCTTCATCAACAACCGGTTCATCAGGCACCCCTACCTGCACAGGGCGGTGCTCGAGGCCTACCAGGGAATCCTCGCGCCCGACACCCTGCCGGCATACTTCATTTACATGAGCGCCGACCCCGCCACCATCGATGTCAATATCCATCCCACCAAGACGGAGGTGAAGTTCGAGGATGAGCGGTCAGTATGGCAGATCATGCTGGCTTCGGTACGCGAGGCGCTGGGACGGTTCAACGTGGTCCCCTCGCTCGATTTTGGTCCGGAGGGCGCCGTGGAGATACCGGTGATCACCTCAGACACACCGCTGCCGTCGCCGCCGCAGATCGGGACCGATCCCGGCTTCAACCCGTTTGACGGAACCGAGTACCGCCGGCGAGAGACAGACCCCGCCGGTGGAGCCGGGTACCTGCCGCCGGACGGCAGCTCACCCGGGGGAGCCGGTCAGCCGGGTCACGGGACACGCTGGCAGTGGGACCCCTCACGTAATCCGCCCCGCGACTGGGAGTCGCTCTTCACCATAACCACCCGCAGTGCCGCATCTGCTGGTCAGGGTACCGAGCACGACGACAGCAGGGCATGGATTTCGGGAGGAGAGGCAGGCAGGGGCCACAGCGGCCAGGCCGACAGCAATCAGGCCGGCGGCGGCGATGACGGACAGAGGGCTGGCACAGCAGTTGAGAGCGGCGATGAACGGCAGGCTGATGGCAGAGGCGAGACCGGCAGCAGCGAGGCCGGCAGAGGTGAGACCGTAAGAGGAAGCGGCATCAGACCCCGCTTCTTCCAGGTGAAGAACAGGTATGTCCTCTGCCCGGTGATCTCAGGCATAATGATGATCGACCAGCGCAGGGCACATGAAAGGATACTCTATGAGAAGTATCTCGCCTCGCTGAGCGACGGGCCAAGGCCGGCCCAGGTAACCCTCTTCCCTGCAGAGTCAGAGCTGAATCCCGGAGATATGGTGATCCTTGAAGAGATAGGTGACAAGCTCAGGGAGATAGGCTTCGACCTCGAGTGCAGCGGCAACAGGGTGACCATCAGGGCCTATCCGGCCGGCAGCCGCAACGCCGCCCCGCTGGCAATACTTGAGGCCATCATCGCTGAATACAAGCAGACGCTTGAAGATCCGTCGATAGGCGAACGCGAGCGGATAGCCCTCTCAATGGCGAGGGCGGCAGCCATACCCTACGGCACCTCACTGTCGCAGACCGAGATGGAGGAGCTGTTCGACATGCTCTTTGCATGCTCAATGCCGGGCTACTCTCCCACAGGGAAAAGTGTGATGAATATCATAACCCTGGAAGAGCTTGACCGCAGATTCAGCTGATTTTCGGTCAGAATGGCTAAATTTGCCGACTAAACCGCGAGATTGTCAATATGAACCGAATAATGACAGGCACACCGCCGATGGTGAAGAACCTCATCATCATCAATGTGGTGATGCTGCTGCTGAATGAGTTGCTGCATGTTGCAGCCGGCATCAACCTGAACGGGATCCTGGGGCTCTACTTCCCAAAGTCAGAGTACTTCAGGACGTGGCAGATAGTGACCCACATGTTCATGCACGGAGGGTTTGTCCATTTGCTTTTCAATATGTTCGCCCTCTGGATGTTCGGCAGGATTCTCGAGCAGGTGTGGGGTTCACAGCGGTTCCTGCTCTACTACCTTGTCACCGGCCTCGGTGCAGCCTTCTTCTTCGAGCTGGTACAGATGATCCAGTACAACAAGCTGATGGCCGTTCTCACTCCCGAACAGCTGCAGTACGTCTACGACTCCGGCGGTACGGCGGTCAGCCAGGGTAAGAACTTCACCAACATGCAGATGGCCAGGCTCAACTCGATCCTCAACGTCCCGGTGGTGGGTGCCTCCGGCGCGGTCTTCGGGGTGTTGCTGGCATTCGGGATGCTCTTCCCGAACACCCAGCTGATGTTCATCTTCCCGCCTATCCCCGTCAGGGCCAAGTATGTCGTGATCGGTTATGCGGTGATCGAGCTCTACCTTGCCATCACCAGCCCGGGCAGCAATATCGCACACACGGCGCACCTCGGCGGGATGCTGTTCGGATACCTGCTGATCAGATTCTGGCGCAAGACAACCAAAACCCTCTACTGATGGGTATCTGGGACGAGATAAAGAGTTCATTCAGGCATGGCACCACACTGACGCGGCTGATGTATATCAACGGCGCTGTCTTCATCATAATCAAGATCACCGAGGTTATAGGAGTGCTGGCCGGCTCGACCGCCCTGGCATCAGCTGTTGTATCCAACCTCGCCGTGCCGGCCTCGATCAGTGCCCTGGCGACCAGGCCCTGGACGCCGCTGACCTATATGTTCACCCACCAGGGGTTTATCCACCTGCTTTTCAACCTGCTGTGGCTCTACTGGTTCGGGCGCATCTTCCTGGCATACCTCGATCAGCGGAAGCTGGTGGCCATCTATCTGATGGGAGGTCTGGCAGGTGCCCTGCTCTATATAGCCGCCTTTAACCTCTTCCCGGCATTTGCCGGGGCAGTGCATGCCTCGGTGGCCATAGGCGCCTCAGCATCGGTCATGGCACTGGTGGTTGGCACCGCAGTCTACCTGCCCGACCTTGAGCTGCACCTGCTGATATTCGGAAGGGTAAAGCTCAAGTACCTGGCACTGATCACCTTCCTTATAACGTCAGTATTCGACTTCTCGGTCAATACCGGAGGCAAGATAGCACACATAGGCGGCGCAGTGATGGGAGTGGCGTATGGAAACGGGCTGCGTAACGGGAAGGATATAGGCAGGTGGCTCAACGCAATTATCGACTTTTTTGCAGGCATCTTCAGGCCGCGCAGGCAGATGCGGGTCAAATACCGGAGGCCGGGTGACTCCTCTCCAGGCAGAGGAGCAGGAAGCAGCTCCGGCAGGAGAGCAGGAAGCAGCTACAGCGGAGGGAGAGCAGAAAGCAGAACCGGCAGTAGAGCAGGAAGCAGCTCCAGCGGAGGGAAAGCAGGAAGCAGCTCCGGCAGGGGAGCTGCGGCAGGCAGCCACCCCGGCAGGCCGAAGAGCGACCTGGAGTACAACACTGAAAAGGCGGAGCGCCAGAAAGAGATAGACCATATTCTTGACAAGATCTCAAAGGGAGGTTATGACAGTCTCACGAAAGAGGAAAAAGCTATACTATTCAGCGAGAGCCAGAAAAAAAGATAGCGGGGTCAGGCGTTTCACACGCAGCACCCTGCTGGCAGTCAATATTATCCTGGTTCTGATGTTGCTGCTCTCCTACCTTTCGGTCTATATCAATCCCTCATCATCGTCCCTTCCCGCACTGTTCGGACTGGCATATCCTTACATCGCGGCCGCCAACCTGGTGATGGTAATTGTGTGGATGACACGTGCGCGATGGTATGCACTGATCTCGGCCGTGACGCTGCTGGCGGGTTTCGGGTATATCAACAACTTTTTCAGGTTTACCGGTCACAGCGGAGCCGAGCCTCATCATCTCAAGTTTATGAGTTATAATATCCGCTACTTCAATTTCTACGAGGAGAGTGAATCAGGTTCATACCGCAAGATGATTTCGTTCCTCAGCGCTGAAGATCCCGACATACTCTGTCTCCAGGAGTATTTTGTCAAGGGTGATCCGGCTGCAGGTGAACGTAAGCTCAGGGAGGCTCTGGGCGGGACAAGGTATGTCCACTTCAAGCTGGTTAAAAGAGGAAGTACCACCCGTTACGGCATAGCCACCATATCGCGTTACCCGATCATTGCCCGCGGTGATGTGATCCACCCGGGCTCGTCATCACTGACGATCTATTCTGATATCGTGGTTGACAGGGACACTTTCCGGATATACAACAACCACCTGCAGTCATTTCGCCTGCGCCCGATTGAAGGGAACCTGTTCAATGAGATTGCCGATTATGAAAAGAAGGGTATATCGACGCATAAGGTCAGGAGCATCTACCATAGCCTTACGGGGGGCTTTGCAAGCCGGTCACTGCAGGTTGACCGGGTTCGTCGTCATATTGAGACCTCTCCCTATCCGGTGATTGTGGCGGGCGACTTCAATGACACTCCCATCTCATACACCTACCGTGTCATGCGGAGCGGGCTGCGTGATGCCTTCGTTGATGCAGGGTTCGGGGCCGGGTTCACCTACCGCGGCAACTACCCGCCCAACAGGATCGACTATATCCTTTTCAGTGACAGGATGGAGTGTACTGACTTTGACGTGCTGAAGGTGAAGTATTCAGACCACTACCCCATCATTGCCACCTTCAGGCCGGCCGGCCAAAAGGAAGGTTCGAAAGGTCGGCGTTCCCGCCGGAGAGAATAACTGCCACCTTCCTGCCCCTGAAGCGTTCGCCGGCAGCCAGCACCGCAGCCAGCGGCACGGCGGCAGAGGGCTCGGCAACGATCTTCAGCCTGGTCCAGATGAGGGTCATCGCCTCGATTATCTGCTCCTCGGTGACGGTGATGATATCATCGACATTCTCCCTGATGATGGTGAAGGTGCGCTCACACAGTGAGGTGAGCAGTCCGTCTGCTATCGTCCGCGGAGGCAGTGCCGGCTGGATGCTCCCTGAGCGGAGCGACCTGGCCGCATCATCGGCCAGGAGCGGCTCGGCCCCGTACACCTTCGCCTTAGGGGCCATGTGCCGTGTGGTCAGGGCCGTGCCGCTGAGGAGGCCGCCGCCGCCGACGGGGGCTATGACGGCATCGGCGTCAGGCAGCCCGCTGAGCAGCTCCAGCGCCGCGGTGCCCTGACCGGCAATGATATTGAAGTTGTCAAACGGGTGTATCATGGTGGCGCCGGTACGTGCCATCACCGCGGCGGCGGCCTCCTCACGCGCCGCCAGGGTGGGCTCACAGAAGGTGATCTCAGCCCCGTAGCCGGCCACGGCACTCTTCTTCACCGCAGGAGCCGTGGAGGGCATCACGATGTATGCCTTCACCCCGCGTGAGACGGCGGCATGAGCCAGGGCAGCAGCATGATTGCCTGATGAGTGGGTCACCACACCGGCAGCACACTGCTCCACGGTGAGACGCAGAACCGCGTTGGTGGCTCCCCTGAACTTGAAGGCGCCTGCCTTCTGAAAGTTCTCACACTTGAAAAAGATACTTGCACCGCAGATGGCATCAATCTGCCGCGAGGTGAGAACCGGAGTGCAATGCACATGAGGCGCTATCAGCCGCATGGCCGACTCAATATCACTGAATGCTGGTATGAATGACATATCTGAATCCTGTTAAACAGATTAAATATCCTGTACAGTGTCCGGTACACTGTGAGCTGAGTATCAGGCCTCAGTCAATCTCCCTGAAGAGGTCATTATATATCGTTGCCTGTTCCGGCGTCATCTTCTCCCTCTTCATGATCACAAAACGTGATCTGCCACCGGGAGCTGAAGGAGCCACCTCCCTGAGATACAATCCGGCATAATCCAGATAGCGATCATAATCGGGTCTTTTGGTTGACGATGCCCACTCAAAGAGTTCCCCGAGCTCTCTGCCTGCCACCCTTTCACAGACAGAACGGAACTCATCATCGGTGAAGCCCCTTCCCAGCCCCTTGTGATAGTCATAATAGAGGGCACGCATCACATCTTCAAGTGACCTTCTGTTCCCGGTACTGTGCCTTATCTTCAGGTCAAGCAGCAGGCCCAGGCCGCACCCCTTGTCATAATATGATATAGTAGTATTCTGACTGTTTTCGCTCCGGCTAAAGAAGTTTATCCAGGTATCAAAGCTGGACAGGGTAGCCGATTGTACCCTGCTGCCCGGTATAGACTCGTATGCTGTAATTGATCTGCCCAGCGACTCCAGCATCTCCTCCGGGGTCATGAAACCGGCCCTGTTCATGATTATGTTCTCATAATATACGGTAAACCCCTCTGAGACCCAGAGCATGTTGGTATAGTTCTCACGGTCATAGTCAAAGGGGCCGAGAGCTATCGGCCTGATTCTTTTAATATTATAAAGATGAAAATACTCATGGGCAATAAAGCTCATCCAGTTCTGGAAGGCGGGTCGCGCAGAAGGATGAATATCTCCCTCCTCCCGGCCGGTGAATACCGCCATCGAGTTGGCATGCTCCAGGCCGCCCATGCCCTGTCCCATTATCAGGAAGGTGTAGTGGTTGTATGGAATCTCCCCGATGATACCGGAGGCACTCTCAACAATCCTTGCGTAGTCCCTGACAAGTGCTGCCCGGTCATAGTTGCGCGGGTTAAGTACCGCGATATGATGAGGCACCGAGTTGACGGCGAAGGTTATAACTTCCTGGTTCCCGGCCAGCACCGGGCTATCAAAAAGTACGTCATAACATGAGGCGCTGTAGCTCCTCTCCCTGTTTTTCACCCGCTCAAGACCTGTGGAGATGGTGCTCCACCCCGGGTAGAGGTCAAAGCTGATCTCGCTGGGTGAGTGCAGCGCGCCCTCAGGATAGAGGAGCAGTGCCCCTGGTACAATGTAGGCATGTGTGGTATCAATAAAGGCGTCAGCCACCGAGCGGCTGTTGGCATAAACCACCCATGAGGCAGTCAGCGAGGCAGCGCCCCCGGTAATCACCTGCCACGCATTTTTGGAGCTCTTGACGGCAGGGCGCTCCTTTCCCGAGGCGTCCCTGACCTCGAGGCGGCTCAGGTTCTTCGGATAATTCTGGATCCAGTAGTAGCCGGGTGACCATACCGGCATCTTCAGCACCAGCGTATCAGCCGAAATCCCCTCGAGGCTCATCGTGACCCGGAAATTATGATTCAGGGCATCAGCCATTGACACCCTGTATTTTATAGTAAGGGAAGAGGGTGCACCATCAGGGAAGGTTGCCGTATCATTCAATGAGCCCCTGTATTTTACAGTAAGCGGAGAGGGTTCACCAACATAAGCTGATATGGCCTTGGCTGGGGGCTGATTCACTGAGATTGACAGCAGAAAGCTGAACAGAATCATCATCAGCCCTCTTTGAGATGTCGCAACGCGGTGTCGGGAGAGAAGTTGCAAATCTATCATGACAGGACAACTTGTTAATACTACAAGAATCTGTGATAAATGTAAAAAAATAATCGCTACAGGCGGACCTGTAATATCTTGTTGCCAACGGTACGGGTAGTCAGCGACAGGGAGTCACAGAAAGAGTATTCATCAATTCAGCTTGAGCAATATAAAAAAGCAGCGGCGCCTGTTACAGCGCCGCTGCGGGATTAAATCCTGTTGACAGTCTCTTATCCCATGATGCTCCAGGTAACGGTCAGGCCGGCCATGACCACCGAAACCATTGACATGAGCTTGATAAGGATATTGAGTGAGGGTCCTGAAGTATCCTTGAAGGGGTCTCCGACGGTATCTCCTACCACTCCGGCCTTGTGAGCATCGCTGCCCTTGCCGCCGTAGTTGCCCTTCTCGATATATTTCTTGGCATTGTCCCAGGCGCCGCCCGAGTTGTTGAGCATGCTCGCCAGGGTAAATCCGGCAGTCATTCCTCCGACCAGCAGTCCGACCACTCCGGCCACGCCGAGGGTCAACCCGATAATCAGCGGTACGGCTATTGCCAGCAATGACGGCAGCATCATCTCGCGCTGTGCTCCCCTGGTTGAGATGGCAACGCACTTGGCATACTCGGGCTTGCCTGATCCGTCCATAATTCCCGGTATCTCACGGAACTGGCGTCTCACCTCATCAACCATCTTACCGGCAGCGCGTCCGACGGCTTTCATTGAGAGGGCACTGAAGAGGAATGCCATCATTGCTCCTATAAAGATACCGCCGAGCAGCAGCGGGTTGAATACTGATATGTCGTATGCGGCAACAAAGTCCTTTATATGTGCCGTGCTGACATCCACCGCGGTCATCCCTTCGGGGACGATGGCCGGCACGGTGCTCTTGTAGAACATCACGCTGCCGATCTGCTTGTATCCCTCCGCCGTGCCGTCAGCCAGGCGGCCGAGCCACAGCTTCACCTCCTCCATGTAGGCGGCAATAAGTGCCATTGCGGTCAGAGCAGCCGAGCCGATGGCGAATCCTTTTCCGGTAGCTGCAGTGGTGTTGCCGAGCATATCGAGGGCATCGGTGCGCTCGCGAACCTCCTTGGGCAGTTTGGACATCTCAGCATTACCGCCGGCATTGTCAGCAATAGGTCCGAAGGCATCAGTTGCCAGCGTTATACCCAGTGTTGAGAGCATCCCCACCGCGGCGAAGCCGATACCATATACGCCTGATGCAAAGTCGCTGAACCCGCCTGCAAAGCTGTAGGCAGCAATGATCGCCACCACTATGACGAAGACCGGTATCCAGGTTGACTGCATCCCCACGGCTATACCCTCAATTATTGTGGTTGCCGGGCCCTGCTGTGTCTGTTTGGCAATGCTCCTGGTAGGCTTGTATTCATCTGATGTATAGTATTCGGTTGACTGTCCGATGATCACCCCGGCAACCAGTCCGGCCACCACGGCTCCGAACACACCCCATGAGATCCATCCGGTATAAGCCATCACGGCCAGTGCAACCAGTATCAGCGCCGAGCTGCCTCCTGTTCCGAGAAGGAGCGCATTCAGCAGGTTCTTCTGGGTGGCCTGCTCTTTGGTCCTGACCATGTAGACACCGGCTATCGAGAGCAGGATGCCTATTGCAGCTACGATCATCGGCGATATTACCGCCTTCATCTGATCAGCAGCCGAGAGCAGCGGCAGGGCAGCCCCGAGTGCCGCGGTTGCCAGGATTGATCCGGCATACGACTCATAGAGGTCAGCTCCCATCCCTGCCACGTCACCGACGTTGTCTCCTACGTTATCAGCAATGGTTGCCGGGTTGCGCGGATCATCCTCGGGGATGTTGGCCTCAACCTTGCCAACCAGGTCAGCTCCGACGTCAGCTGCCTTGGTGAAGATACCGCCGCCGACACGGGCAAAGAGAGCCTGGGTAGAGGCACCCATGCCAAATGTAAGCATGGTTGCAGTGATCTCAATCATCTTCTGGTAATCAGTGGTGCCCGGGTGGACAAAGGTGAGCCCCAGCATTTTCCATCCATTGAGCATATGCTCAGGCGTAAAAACCCAGTTGTTGAGGATAAGGAACCAGAGAACAATGTCAAGCAGCCCGAAACCAACCACAACCAGTCCCATCACGGCACCGCTGCGGAAGGCGATCTTCAGACCGCTGTTAAGTGATTCGGAAGCGCCCTGGGCTGTTCTCGAAGAGGCGTGGGTAGCGGTTTTCATTCCGAGGTACCCGCACAGCCCTGAGAAGAAACCTCCGGTAAGGAATGCCAGCGGCACAAATGGGTTCTGCACGCCGATATAGGCCAGGAAAAGCAAAAGCAGCACAAGTACTGCGAAGACAATCGCAACCACTTTATACTGACGGCCGATGTAGGCCATCGCTCCTTCACGGACATACTGTGCAATCTCCTGCATACGTTCATTGCCCGCCGGAGCCTTTATCATGCTCCTGTAGAAAATCCAGGCAAAAAGAAGAGCCAGCACCGCAGCAATGGGTGCTATCCAGAAGAGACTATTAATCATAGGTTTAGCAATTTAAAGATTTGTGGTACAAAACTAATGAGATTTTTTACATAACCTAACTCAATATGACTGATGTCATTATTTGTTATGGCATAATCCAACAGAATCGGCAATAAGCTGTCATTCAGCGCTGTCCGTGGCATGGCCGGGCAGGACTGAATCGCTCTCTGCCGCTTCTGTCCGATTTTATTTTTTGTTCTTTACATATTTGTCAAGCCAGTTCATATACTCCCAGTGCATGTGGAGCAGTGACTCGCGGGCGGTATAGCCGTGTGCTTCGAGAGGCAGCATCACCAGCCGCGTGGTTGCCCCGGCGCCCTTCAGTGCGGCATAGTACCGCTCACTCTGAATCGGGAATGTACCCTGGTTGTCATCGGCCACTCCATGTATCAGCAGCAGCGGATCTTTCACACTGGTTGCGTGGGTGAATGGAGACATCCTGAGGTAGAGATCGGGATCCTCCCAGAAACTGCGGCGTTCATTCTGGAACCCGAAGGGCGTCAGTGAGCGATTGTATGCCCCGCTGCGGGCTATTCCTGCAGCGAAGAGCCTGCTGTGCGAGAGCAGGTGTGCTGTCATGAAGGCACCGTAAGAGTGACCGCTGACGGCAACCCGTGCCGGGTCGGTTACTCCCATCTCTACTGCCTTGTTGACAGCTGCCTCAGCATCGGCAACCAACTGCTCGACGAAGGTGTCATTCGGTTCACGACCGTCAACCCCCACTATCGGGAAGCTGGCATCATTGAGTACCGCATAGCCCTGGGTGACATAGACCAGCACCGATGAGGGGCTTATGCGGGTGAAGGTATAGGGTGACCCGCTTATCTGCCCGGCCATGGCCGGGTCATTGAACTCACGCGGATAGGCCCACAATATTGTCGGGAGGGGGCCATCCTTCTCCCTGTCATAGCCTGCGGGCAGGTAGAGGGTGAATGAGAGGTCGACCCCGTCATTTCTCTTATAGGTGACCAGCTCCTTGTGTACGCCGGCCAGCTGCGGGTAGGGATTCTCAAAGAAGGTTATCTGCTTCAGCGATCCCTTTTTAAGGTCACGTATGAAATAGTTCGGCACCTCGGTGACCGACTGCCTCACGGTGAGCAGCAATCCCTTCGCCGGGTCGACAAACCTGTTCACCGTCTCATAGTATGGTGCGGCCGACTGCCACAGCCTGGTGGTTTTGCCGCTCCTGAGATCATACTTGTCCACAAACGGGCGGTCACCCTCAGGTGAGGCGCCCTGGCCTGAGAGATAGATGCTCCTTCCCCTGTCAGTGAAGAGCAGTACATTCCGTCCGAAGGCATTCGGTTCAGTCACCGGGAAACCGGGATTGTTGTACCTGTCATCGGTATTGATCTCCCAGAGTTTCTTAAGGGTGGCGGCGGGGTTTGCCGGGTTGAAGGTGCTGGTGACTCTTACGCGCGACTTTGACAATCCCTCACTCAGCAGTGCCAGGTTCTCATTGCCCCATGTGATGCCCTGGTAGCGCTTCTCAGTGGCTATGAAGGGCAGCGGATCGCCGGTGAATGGTGCCTCAAGCAGATATACCTGATCATGATACTGCATCTCATGGGTATGATAATCACCCTCATCAAGCGCCTCAACCCACAACAGGGCAGCCGGTCTGTCACTGCGCCACGAAAAGCTCCTGGGGCCGGGAAGCACGATATCATAGCCTCTCGGCAGATTCTCCTGAAGGGGGCTCTCCAGCATGCGCCTGACCATACGTCCGTCAATGCTCCATATCTCGGTGCGGGAGGGAAAGTTGTAATAGGGAACGACATATGAGAATGGTCTCCCGGTGAGAGAGACCAGGAACCATTTCCCGTCAGGCGACGGGGAGACATCGGTGATGATTCCCTTCTCACTGCCGATGACGCTGCTTTTCCCATCCCACCTTACCAGTTCTGAAGTGGCATAGTATTCAAAAATCTTCTCGTCATCAACCGTTTGCAACAGGTCCTGGAAGGTGCGCGACTCGCCCTTCACGCCGGCACTCTCCTGTACCGACGGGCCGGCAGGTACTGCCGAAGCCACCGGCGCCGGTCCCCTTCCGCGGGGTGTACGCAGGTAGATGAGCGATCCGTCGGGCAGCCATTCCATGCTCCGGCGGAACAGGCCATTCAGCCCTTCATCAATCTTACGGGCAGTGAGTGTAGCCAGATCGGCAATCCACAGTTCTATGGTGCTTGAAGTGGTATTGGTAAAGGCAATCTGCCTGCTGTCATACGACCATGAGACACCTCCCAGCTTCGGGTTGGCCGGCAGCCCTTTCAGCTCTCCGATGGGGGTACCATCCAGCTTCATCACTTCAATCCGGCTGATCCCCTGGCTGCGGCTCGGACCATTGGTGGCAGGATCGAACCTTATGCCTGCCAGGCGCAGCTCAGGCTGGGCCAGATCAGCTATCGTCGGCATGCCGGGCCGGTGAAGCAGCAATACCGTCTGATTGTCACGGCTGAGTAGAACGGAGGGTGTCTGCGGGGCATCAACCAGTGAGACGATCGCCTCAGGCGGAAGCCGATAACCGCTTTTGTCCTGTGCACTGATCAGCATGGCCGACCCTGCAAGAATGGCAATGAGAAGGATTTTCCGAAACATACTTGATCTGTTTGGTGAGTCTCAAATTTAATCTTAACTATTCAAGTACAGAAACCAAATAAGAGCTATTATTGTTTTTTAACTTTCAGCTCTGAATCAGCGCTATTGCCACGCAAGCAGGCATCTGCTGACGGCAGACAAAGGTGATAACGCAGCCCGGGGAGGGGCTGCAGCAGGAGAAGAGTAATGAAGCAGCAAAAAAACCACGAATCCGGGGCAGATATCAGGAGTGCCCTGCAGGCTCTCAGGGCCGGCGAAGTGATCCTCTATCCCACTGATACCATTTGGGGCCTGGGATGTGATGCCACCAATGGTGAGGCGGTAGAGCACATTTTCCGGATAAAACAGAGGGCATCATCAACCAGCCTGATAATCCTCGTCAACTCCGTGACGATGCTTGAGAGGTATGTCAATGATCCGCCTGCTGTGGCGATACACATGGCAGAACTCGAAGAGAGTCCGCTGACCATAGTCTTTGACAGCGGCAGGAATCTGGCCCCGGGGGTTATGGCAGGTGACGGTTCAGTGGGAATCAGGCTCTGCCGTGATCCCTTCTGCGATGCGCTCATCACCGGGCTGCGCAGGCCGCTGGTCTCCACTTCAGCCAACATCAGCGGCAATACTGCACCTGCAATATTTGATGAGATAAGCGAAGAGGTGAAGGCAGCCGCCGGTTATGTCTGCCTCTGGAGACAGGATGACCGCACCAGGTCAAAACCGTCGCCGGTCATAAAGGTATCAGCCAGCGGGGTGGTGAAAATCCTGCGTCAGTAAATACCCGGTGAACCATGTTCAGAACCGTCGGTTTACTGCCGCCGGCTGTAGCAGATTATTGTCCACAGCCTCACCTGATTCTCCGGTGGCTGTATCACCGGGTTCCCCGCTGCCGGCATCACGACGCTCTTCACATCATGAAACAACAGATGTCATTAACCCATTGAGGGGGTATGGATGAATCACCTGCTCAGCGAAGGGGTGATCACCTCCTCCTGATTTTTCCCGATCCTGCGACAGAGGCAATGATCTTCGGATTCCCGGTATAGTAGATGTTTCCGCTTCCACTGATTTTGGCACTGATTGTTCCTGTCACATGGCATTCACACCGGCCGCTTCCCGCAATCCGGGCATCAAAATTATCGACAACTATATCCTTCCCCACGAAGTTTCCTGATCCCGCCACCTTCAGGACCACCTCCTGCACCTTACCCTCCCCGGCAATATTCAGGTTTCCCGAGCCGGCAATGGAGCAGGTGAGCACCTCCAGGTAAGGGTCATGAATAAAAACGCTTCCGCTGCCGCTGATAGCCACATCAAGGTCTCTCCCGGCCAGAGGGTCATTGACCGTTATCCGGCCTGAGCCTGCAATCGCCACTCCGTTAAGCTCAGGCATTGTGATGAGTACGGTTACCGGCCGCATCAGTGACCTGATTCCTCTCTCACGCCTGATCTCCAGCCTTCTGCCGGATACTTCGGTTATCACCTCCCTCAGGTCTTCCCTTCTGCCCTGCAGTTCCACGCTGTACTTATCACCGATACTGATTACAACCTCCCCTGCCAGGGCAAATGATACGGCACTGAAGCCGCTCGCGTCTCTCTTTTCACGATAGTCTGACTGTGCGGGGGCAACCTGGCCGAGGACCATCACAGCCAGCAGCAGAAAGATGGTTTTTTTCATGATTCGATCTCCTTATTAGTGATTTGACATCTAAGAGACGATGCCTCCCCCTGAATGCTGCATCAGGCAGCCTCCGGAATCACTTATTCAGGTCAATGAGCCCCTCGGGCAGTGACATCACAGTGGTTTTCCTCTCATGATCCACGGAAATGATCAGGTCCGGGTGCATGGGAATGAAGACCTCCTGATCGCTGAAGGTTGCTATGATAATGGGGTGTCCCGGATTTGGAATAATCCTGCTGATGGTGCCGCGCAGGCTGCTCCGCTTATCTTTCAGGCTGTATCCGGCAATGTCGGGGATATCCGGATCACCGGCCGCGCTGCTTTGCACAAGCAGCTCGCATCCCCGCAGGTGCATGACAGACTCGGCTGTCAGGTAGTCATCAAATGATATTATGAGGGTATCAGGTGAGGGGGAGCAGGCCTCGCGTGTAAAAAAGGGAACCGGTATCCCATCAATCACGATAAATACCGGTTCTCCCTGTTTCGGTTCACCTCTTATGCCATCCCGGCTTTTTACCACAACGGCTCCTTCGTAGCCCTGTGTTCTGGTTATCCTTCCTGCTGATCTCATTGCCGGGCAGCAGAGGGTCATGCAATGCTATTCGCTGTCGGCGGCACCATCTTCTGCAGCGGCTGCGGTCTCGTCAGCTGCCTCTGCCTGAGCCTCGGAAACGGTATTTCCGGCACTCTCGGCGGCGGTTTCGGCAACGGCTGCTCCGGCAACATCGCCGGCGGCTGCTTCGGCAGCGGTTCCGGCAACCTCCTCTTCAGCCTCACCGGCTGCCGCCCTGGCAGCGGCCTCTGCCTCGGCGGCAAGTGCCGCAGCTTTCCTGGCATACTCAGCCGCCCTGGCTTCCCTGATCACGGTCTCAGCCTCGAGCCGCTTCTTGCGGATCTCCTCACCCCTCTTCTCAAGACCTGAACGCTTGAGATCAATCTTGGCCTCCTTGCCCTTCAGCCACTCATTGAACCTGCGGTCAGCCTCAGCCTCATCAAAGGCACCCTTTTTAACTCCCTCAAGAAGGTGTTTCTTCATCATAACGCCCTTGTACCTGAGTATTGCCCTGCAGGTATCGGTAGGCTGAGCACCCTTGTGCAGCCACTCAAGAGCCTTCTCAAAGTCAATTTCTATGGTTGCCGGGTCAGTGACCGGGTTGTAGGTACCGATCTTTTCAATAAATCTGCCATCACGTGGCGCTCTGCTATCCGCTACCACAATGTGGTAGTAGGCCAGTTTCTTGCGGCCTTTCCTAGCTAATCTGATTCTTACTGACATTCAAAAAAATGATTAAAGTGTTATCTCTGTTTTTATGAGGGTGCAAATATAAGTGTAAATTTCTTACCAAACACTTAAACTGCCTATTAAAATCGTCGGCCTCACGCAGTCAGGGGCGGATCACGGGTGCCTCGGCGGAAGAGCGGCAGCGATGGGAATGGCGGGCGCCGGCGCGGAAGGCGGATCGCCGAGCAGAAGACGGGTACCGGTGCGGAAAGCTGCAGCGGACAGTTAATACGGGCGCCACTGCAAAGAGACCGGGGGCAGCAGAACAATCTGCTGCCCCCGGTTTTCTCAGACGGGTCTTGCCGCCGGCAGTGGCGCCGTGGCGATGCCCTTAAAGCAGATCAGCGTTTGCGCCAGACGGTCTTATAGACATCCCAGCAGGCTACCCAGTCATCGATGATGATTGCCATCCGGTCTATCCTGATGGTACCGTCACTGTCGAACGTACCTGTCAGCTTGATTCCTGCCGCCTCTTCCAGTACTGCCGGATCAAGTAAGCCTCCCACATCACTGATGATTCTGTCAGTGGCATAATAGATGGTTCCGTCTTCGGGGCCATCATCAGGGATGATCTCTCCGAGGGCCTGTCCCGACTCAATCTCAACGGTCTTCTTCTCGAGGTCGACTGTCATGATCACGCTCATGTTGCCGAAGGCGATGCCGGTAACCCGCAGGGTACCGGGCTGGGGTCCTTCGGTGGTGGTCACCGTCCATGTCTCATCATAGTCACCGGGCAAGAGGTAGCTCTCTGCCTCGACGTCATAGGTCCCCATCAGGAGCCGCAGCGGGTGCTCATCATCAACAATGGTTACGAGGACGGAGTTCTGTGCAGCCAGCGGATAACTCCTGCTGTTGCCTGAGATGACTATCCTGAACTGTTTGTTGCCGGTGTACTCATCGTTGTCTATCGCGTTCACGGTGACCGTTGCCGTACCCACGGCCACGTTGATCGTTTTTGATGAGAGGGTGAAGTCGGTCCCCTCCACCGCCGGGTTGCCGATACCCTCAACGGAGATCTGCAGCGTCACGTCGGTCGGCGCGGTTCCCTCCACCCCTGCCAGGTAGATGTCAAATGAGCCGGTGCCGTCTTCGAGCAGTGTCAGTGTGGTTGTACCGACGCCCACAGCCACTGCTGAGTCATCAAACATCACCGGGTATTTGTCTTCGCATGAGGTTGCCACCAGGAGGGTAACCGCGGCGATAATCAGAATTGAAATGGTCTGTTTCATCGTTGTCATGTTTTACATTAATAACCCGGGTTCTGTTTGCAGTTCACATTGGCGTCAATTTCGGCCTGTGGTATCGGCATAGCCCAGAGATAGTTTGTCTGGGCTGTCCCGCCGGGTATGAATGGTATATCCTTGTTTGCCAGTCCTGAATAGTCGGTTCTGGTGAGTGAGCGCTGTGTGCGTGCCAGGTCAAACAGTTCATTGCCCTCAAAGCAGAGTTCCCTGCGTCTTTCCGCATAGATATCATTCAGCGTGACCGCTGCCGCTGCGTTGAGCCCGCGCCTGGTGCGTATGGCGTTATAGTCATCGATGGCTGTGATAGTTGGCACCGCTGCTCCGTTGAGAATGGCCTCGGCCCGTATGAGATACATCTCTGCCACGCGCAGCACCGGCACATTGAACTCGCGGTGGGGGGTGCGCCCCATCCTGCCGGGGTATTTCAGGCTCCAGTATTCGCCGGGGTACTTGGCGGGTTGCAGGAACAGGTCAGCGCGCACATCACCCGGCTCATAGAGGCTGATAACATCGAGGGAGGCGGCGCAGTCGCCATATCCGCCCGGATCCATCATATATGAGATGGCGTCCCACCAGGGGTGTGATGTGTTCCCCTCGGAGCCGTCGACCTGGAATATGATCTCGGCGCCGGGGCCTCCGCTGCCCCAGTATCCGTCATGGTCCCACGTGGTGTACTCGCCGGCGGTGAAGAGTGATAGCCCGGATGTGCCTATCACCGTGGTGGCATAGTCGGCTGCGGCCTGCCACTTCTGCATGTAGAGGTTCACCTTTGCCAGCAGTGCCTGTGCGGCCACCCTGGTGGCGAATGCGGCATCATCGCCCCTGGGGTTCTTCACCGGCAGCAGCGGTATTGCCGCCTCCAGGTCGGTGATCACCCGGTCATAGGTCTCTCCCACGGTGTTGCGTGCCGGATAGCCGTTCTCTGTTTTCAGCACCACCGGTACGCCCATGTTGTCTCTGCCGGCTGAATAGGGCTGACAGTAGATACGTGCCAGGTCGAAGTAGGCCAGTCCTCTCATGAAGAGACACTCGCCCCTGAGCAGATCGAGGTCGGCCTGCTCCACACCCGGCTCGGAGAACCCTCCCTCAATCACCTCCAGCACGTTGTTGGCCTTGGCAATGGTTGAGTATGCCACCGCCCAGAGCTGTGAGGTCGATGACCGGGTATTGTTCCAGAGGTACTCGTCGGTATAGCGCCCTGACACCACCGATCCTCTCTTGGCATTGCCGCCCTTCATGTCGGCGGTGATCACGAACTGTGATCCGTACCAGCCGTAGCTGCAGAGCTGCGAATAGGTGCCCCCGGTGGCATTGTCAAGACCTGAATAGGTTGAGAGTGCCGTCTCATTCGACTGCGACAGCCGCGGCTCCTGGGTCAGGAAGTCCTCACATGCAGTGAACAGCACAGCAAGGAGAGACAGTATAATGATATGGTTTCTTGCTTTCATTGTATTCCCGCTTTACTTGTTAAAATGTCACCTCAATACCGCCCATGATCTTTTTTGTCATCGGGTAAATACCGAACCCGCATCCGTCAACACCTCTTTCCGGGTCCCAGAAATCTACCTTATGGAAGGTATACAGGTTCACTGCGCTGGCATAGACCTTGAGGTTCTGCATCCTCATCTTTGAAACAATCTCTCTCGGGAGGTTGTAGGAGAGTGTGATATTCTTCAGTCTCAGATATGAACCGTCATATAGCCACCTGGTGCTCCGGTAACCGTTTGAACTGGTAGTGTTCTCGGCTATCGGTTTCGGGTTGCGGGCTATCTGCCCGGGCGTGGTCCAGTAGTCAAGCTGGGTGTTGGCGCCCGTATTTGGCCAGCTGTAACCGTCAGAGTTGGCATAGCGGTTCTCCTCTATCGAGACCAGGTTACCCCACTTGTATTCCAGGTTCAGGTCGAGAGCCACGCCGTATGCTGACAGCCTGCTGTTGACGCCACCGGTCAGTTTCGGCTCGGGTGAGCCCGCAATGATGCGCCGTGCTTCAGAGTATTTGTTGGTCAGCTCACCGGCCTCATTGTACCACATGGCATCCCCGTTGGCCGGATTGACACCGGCATAGTCATAGAGGTAGAAGCTGTAGAGGCGCTCACCCACCCTGTGAATGAGCCGGTCATTGCGCGGCACGAACTGCTCATCCTTGCCCAGGTCGAGTATGGTGCTGCGGTTGTGTGACAGGTTGAAACCGGCATCCCACTCAAAGCGGCTGTTTGAGATGATGGTTCCGTTGATCAGCACCTCAAAGCCGGCATTCCTGATAGAACCGATATTGGTGGTCACCGAGCCGAATCCCGATGTGAATGAGAGCGGATATGCCAGAAGCATGTCATTCGTCTTCCGCGAATAGATGTCAAACGATCCGGTGATGCGGTCGAACATGGCAAAGTCAATGCCGGCATTGTACTCCGAGTTATTCTCCCAGCCGAGATCGGGGTTGGCGGGCTGACCCGGCACCATCACCGCCATGCCGTTGTACTGGGCAGCGGTGTAGAGCCCGTACTGCTCATAGTCGCCGATGTTGTAGTTGCCGCTGATGCCATAGCTGGCACGCAGCTTGAGCATATTGACGAAGTCAGCGCCGCTCATGAAATTCTCCTTGTGTATGTTCCATGATGCACCGAGCGACCAGAAGGTGCCCCACCTGGTCCTGGAGCCGAAGCGTGATGAGCCGTCACTCCTGAGACTGGCCTGCAGGTAGTACCTGCCGCTCCAGTTGTAGTTGGCTATGCCGAAGAATGACATGATGGTATGTGCCGTCTCAAAATAATCGACATCATCATCGTCTGAAGTGGCTGTATTGGGGAAGGGTATGACCGGGTCAACGTTGGGTGATATGATATAGAACTCATTGTAGTAGTAGCGTGAAGCCTCCTGTCCGCCGATCACCCCCAGGTTGTGCATTCCGAACTCCCTGTTGAAGTTGAGTACGTTTGAGGTGGTAAGCAAAAGATACTTGGTGCGTGAGGACTGAAGGTATCCCTTTGTCTCGCCGTAGTTTGCCTCGGGGCTCCAGTACCTCACCCCCTCACCGTCGGTGAGCTCGATGCTGTTGGTGCTTCTGGCAGTCAGTCCCTTCAGTATGTTGTACTCCAGATAGCCATTGGCATTGAGCCTGTACTGCTTCTCCCACTGAGGGTCATACTCGGCCGTGGCGCGCGGATTGGTGTAGGCATTCTCAGGGATTATCAGGTTAAATGTCCCGTCATCATTCCTCAGCGGGGTGAACGGCTTGATCATCATCATGGCAAAGAGCGGGTTCACAAAGTAGAGGTTCTGCATGGCGATATCGTTGGCCTTTGAGTAGGCGCCATTGAAGCGGACCCCCAGCTTGAGCCTGTTGTTAAGCTGATGGTCGACATTCGATCTGACTGAGTACTTTGTGAAGTCAGAGCCGTAGACTATCCCCTCATGCCTGTCATAGAGAGCCGAGAAGTAGTGCTGGGTGGTCGTGCTTCCGCCCTGTGCACTCAGTTCTGCCGACCATATGCTTCCGGTACGGGTCAGCTCCTTCATCCAGTCGGTTACCGGCCCGTTGAGCAGTGATGTCGGGTAATAGAACTTGGGGTTGGTGGGGTCATCGGGGTTCCCTCCGGCATTGATCACTGCGGTGCGCTGGAAGGTGAGGTACTCCCCGGCGGTCAGCGGGCGGTAGCCGTTATCATTGGCAAGCCGCTCAGCGCCGTATGAGGTGCGGAAGTTGATCTTTGATGCCCCCGCCTTTCCGCTGCGGGTGGTGATCAGTATGACCCCGTTGGCTGCCCGTGAGCCGTAGATGCTTGCAGCGGCGGCATCCTTCAGTATCGACATCGACTCAACATCATTGGGGTTGAGCGTTGCCAGGGCGTTGCCGGTATTGGTGAAGAAGCTCTGGTTACCGGTCATCACCGGCACGCCGTCAATGACGTAGAGCGGCTCGGTACCGGCATTGATGGAGCTGATACCGCGGATACGCACCTGCGTTGAGGCACCCGGCTGACCCGACGAGGCAGTGACCTGTACACCGGCCACCTTGCCGGTAAGCATCTTCTCAATGCTGGTCTCGGGTATATTCTGCAACTGATTGCTCTTCACCTCACCTACCGATCCGGTGCTGGCTTCGCGCTTCTGAACACCATAGGCAACCACAATCACCTCATCGAGATTCAGCAGGTCTGACTGCATGACAATATCTATCCTGCTGTCAGCGCCTACCGTCACCTCCTGAGATTTCCGGCCGGTAAACCGGAAGACAAGGACCTGCCCGGGTGCAGCCTGTATCGAGTATTTTCCGTCTGCATCAGTTATCACACCGGTGTAAGTTCCCTTCACCTGAACGGTGACGCCGGGGATAGGTTCTCCATCCTCACTCTGGGTCACCGTGCCGGTTATCATTCCCTGCTGTCCGGCAACGGCTGTGAGAACCCCGCAGACAAACAGAAACAAAAACACTATTCGTTTCATACATTTGATTTTAGGTTAGCAATTTGCTGAATGACATTGCTGCATTTACGCTGTTTAAAAGTACTAACAATAGATAAACGTTGTTGGTAAATATTATATTATTCCTTCCCCATTTTCAGTATTTTTGTGCTTCACGGCGGGTAATAATCCTTTTAAGTCCTGTTTTTATGTCATCATTCGTCCATTTGCACGTACATACTCAATTCTCTATCCTCGACGGTGCCTCTGATATTGATACCCTGGTCAAACGGGCTGCAGGTCTTGGCATGAATGCACTGGCCATTACCGACCACGGCAACATGTACGGTGCAAAGAAGTTCCACCGGGCCGCCATCCGGGCCGGAATCAAGCCTGTGATCGGATGCGAGGTCTACGTTGCACGCACCAGCCTTGAAGACAAGAGTGCTGTTGAGGACCGTTCGGGAGACCACCTCATCCTTCTGGCCAGAAACAGGACCGGTTACTTCAACCTGGTCAGGCTGATCTCTGAGGCCTGGATCAGGGGCTTCTACTACAAACCCCGTATCGACAAGCAGCTTCTGCGCCAGTACAGGGAGGGGCTCATCGTTTCGTCAGCCTGTATCGCCGGGGAGCCTGCGCAGGAGATCCTGGCCGGGAATTTTGATGCGGCCGAGAGGGCCATTCTCTCATACAAGGAGATGTTTGGTGATGACTACTACCTTGAGGTACAGCGGCATGAGACCAGTGACCCCTCGGCTGACACCACCGTCTTCCCGCAGCAGCAGAAGGTGATCGAAGCCTACCGTGAGCTGGCAGCCCGGCACAACATTAAGATCATTGCATCGAATGACGTGCATTTCATCATGGAGGAGGATGCCGACGCACATGACCTGCTGATCTGCCTCAACACCGGCAAGGAGCTTGATGACCCCAGGCGGCTGCGCTATACCAAGCAGGAGTATCTGAAGAGCGGGGAGGAGATGATGGCCATCTTCGCCGATATGCCGGAGGTGATAGGCAACACCGCGGAGCTGGCCGGGAAGATCGAGCACTATGATCTCGACAGTGAGCCCATCATGCCCGAGTTCACTATCCCGGAAGAGTTCAGCGACAAGGATGAGTACCTCAGATACCTGACCTACAAGGGGGCTGAGGAGCGCTGGGGCGAGCTCACATCCGGGCTGACCTCACGGCTCGACTTTGAGCTCGATGTGATCAGGGCGATGGGCTACCCGGGCTACTTCCTCATCGTACAGGACTTCCTGAGGGCGGCACGCGAGATGGATGTGTGGGTGGGGCCGGGAAGAGGGTCGGCAGCCGGCAGCGCAGTGGCCTATGCACTCAGGATCACTGATATAGACCCGATAAAGTACAACCTCATCTTCGAACGGTTCCTCAATCCCGAGCGCATATCAATGCCCGACATCGATATCGACTTTGACGAGGAGGGCCGTGAGCGGGTGCTGCGCTATGTGGTTGACAAGTACGGGCATGACAAGGTGGCACATATCATCACCTTCGGCAAGATGGGAGCCAAGATGGCGATCAGGGATGTGGCCAGGGTACAGAAGCTGCCGCTGCCCGAAGCCATCAGGCTCGCCAAGCTCGTTCCCGAGAAGCCGGGCACCAAGCTGGCCACCGCCTATGAGGAGGTGCCCGAGCTGCTGAATGAGAAGAAGTCAGATGACCCGCTGGTGGTAAAGACACTCAGGTATTCAGAGGTGCTCGAGGGGAACGTCAGGCAGACCGGGATACATGCGTGCGGGATAATAATCGGCAAGAACAGCCTCACTGAACATATCCCCATCAGCACCAACAAGGAGACCGACCTCTATGTGACCCAGTACGAGGGGAATGATGTTGAGGCGGTGGGGCTTCTGAAGATGGACTTCCTCGGTCTGAAGACCCTCTCCATCATGAAGGACGCCGTTGAGAATATCCGGAAATCGAAGGGCATAGAGATCGATCTTCAGCGGCTCTCCCTCGATGACCGTGCCACCTATGAGCTCTTCAGCAACGGTGACACCACCGCGGTGTTCCAGTTCGAGTCGACCGGCATGAAGCGCTACCTGCGCGAGCTGAAGCCCAACCGGTTTGAGGATCTGATAGCCATGAACGCCCTCTACCGTCCGGGGCCGATGGACAAGATCCCGCAGTACATCAGGCGCAAGCATGGCCGCGAGAAGATCACCTATGCGCTGCCGGTCATGGAGAAGTACCTGAAGGAGACCTACGGGGTCACCGTCTACCAGGAGCAGGTGATGCTGCTGTCGCAGCAGCTGGCCGGCTTCACCGGAGGACAGGCCGACTCGATGCGCAAGGCGATGGGCAAGAAGAAGAAGGATCTCATGGACACCCTCAAGGAGGAGTTCATCAGGGGGAGCCGTGCCAATGGCCATGATGAGAGTATTACCAGCAGGATATGGTCTGACTGGGAGGCATTCTCACTCTACGGATTCAACAAGTCGCACTCAACCGGCTACGCCCTGGTCGCCTACCAGGCAGGCTATCTGAAAGCGAACTACCCGGCTGAGTTCATGGCAGCATCACTCAGTCGGAACATCAATGATATCAAGAAGATAACCACCATGATGGAGGAGACCCGCCGCATGGGGCTCGAGGTGCTGGGCCCTGATGTGAATGAGAGCCTCCTGAAGTTCACCGTCAACAGCAAGGGGAAAATCAGGTTCGGCCTGGGTGCCATCAAGGGCATGGGCGAGAACGCTGCCCTGCACCTCATCGAGGAGAGGGAACAGAACGGGCCCTTCAGGGATATCTATGACCTGGTGGAGAGGGCAAACCTCAATACCGTCAACAGGAAGATGCTGGAGGCGATGGTCCTGGCAGGGGCATTCGATTCGCTGCCGGGGCTGACCAGGGCGCAGTACTTCGCGGCTGACGGCAAGGGATCGAGCTTCCTGGAGAGCCTCATCCGCTACGGCAACAGCGCAAGGAGCCTCAGGAACAGCAGCCAGCAGTCACTCTTCGGTGACACCGGAGGATTTGAGATGGTGAAGCCCCTGCCGGGCGAAAGCCCCGAATGGTCCAAGCTGGAGACACTCAACAAGGAGAAACAGGTGATAGGAATATACCTCTCATCACACCCGCTTGATGACTTCAGGCTGGAGATGAATGCCTTCTGCAACGCCACCCTGGCTGACCTGCAGGATCTGAAAGAGTACACCGGGCGGGAGGTGACCGTGGCAGGGATAGTGACCGCCACCCGCGACGGTATGACCAAGAAGGGAAAGCCTTTCGGCGGATTCACGCTGCAGGACTATTCCGACTCGTTCACATTCCTGCTCTTCGACAAGGAGTATGTCAGCTTCAGCAACTTCTTCAGGAATGGCTACCAACTGCTGATAAGGGGCAGGGTGCAGGGAAGGTCATACAAGCCTGATGAGCTCGAGTTCAGGATACGTGAGATACACCTGCTCAGCGAGGTGCGTCATGACCTGATCAGGTCACTGACAATAAGGATAGATGCCACGCTGCTTGACTCTGAACTGGTGAGGAGCCTGTTTGCGGTCATTAACGAAAACCCCGGCGACAAAGAGCTGAAATTCCTGATCTATGATCATGATGCGAAAATCACCATACAACTCTTCTCACGCAGCATAAGGACCGGCCTGTCAAATGAATTCCTCGCCTGGATCGAAGACAACCCGGCACTTGATTTTAAGGTAAATTAAATATCTTTGCGGAACCGAAAAAGTAACACTAGAAACTTAACACGTTATGGCACAGCATGTTGACGACAACAATTTTGATGAGATCGTATTGAAATCCGACAAACCGGTTATTGTTGATTTCTGGGCTGAATGGTGTGGCCCCTGCAAGATGATAGCCCCTTTCATGGAACAGATAGCCGAGGCTTATGATGGCAAAGCCCTTGTCGTCAAGTGTGATGTTGACCATTCGCCAGGTGTGGCCCGCCGTTTCGGGATCCGCAATATCCCCACGGTCCTCTATTTCAAGAACGGAGAGGTGGTTGACAAGCAGGTCGGCGCTGCTGCACGTGCAGCCTTTGAGGCCAAGCTCACTCCCCTGCTGGGCTGACCGGTTATGAACGTGGCTGTCTTTGCTGCCTCCAGCAGCCTGACTGATCCCGCCTACGGCAGGGCTGCCGAAGAACTCGGCATCTCATTTGCCCGTCACGGTATCCATGGCGTCTTCGGCGGAGGGTCGATGGGGCTGATGGCGGCCTTTGCCGATGCCCTGCTGGGAGCGGGAGGCACTGTCACCGGGGTGATACCCCGATTCATGGTTGATGAGGGATGGGGCCACAGTTCCCTCACGAGGATGATCATTACCGCCGATATGTCGGAGAGGAAGAAGGTGATAGCGGAGATGGCCGATGCTGCAGTGGCCCTGCCCGGTGGCGTGGGTACCCTGGAGGAGCTGACCGAGATGATCACTCTGAAACAGCTCGGTCTCTTCAACAAACCGATTGTCATTGTGAACATCAACGGCTACTATGACCCTCTGCTCAGTCTGTTCGACCATATGGTCAGAGGCCGGTTCATGAGGCCCGAGCACCAGGGCATCTGGCAGGTGGTCACCTCTGCCGCCGGGGTGGTGCCCGCTGTGAAGAGCTACACGGGCTGGCATGCCGACCCCAAGATAATTGCACGTATCTGAGGCTACGGCAGCCTCGTTCCTATAAACAGGATATCATCAACCTGGTCAAGATCACCCATCCACTCCCTGATGGCGCTCTCAAGGCGCTGCTTCTGCTCCTCAACGGGAAGCATATAGATCTCCGAGAGCAGTGTCCTGATCTTCACTGACTTGAACTTCTTCTCCCTCTCTCCGCCGAACTGATCGCCGAAGCCGTCGGTGAAGATATAGAGCATGTCGCCCGGTTTTGCATCCACCTTGTTGTTGGTGAACCGCTTCCTCGCCTGTCCGTCAATCATTCCAATCGGGAACCGGTCGCCCTTGTATACGGTGACCTTGCCGTCGCGCACATGATAGAGCGGCTGGAAGGCGCCGGCATATTCAACCGTATGTTCGAGGATATCATAGGAGAAGATTGATATGTCCATCCCATCCCTGACCGCCTTCTCGCTTCGCTGAAGCAGTGCATGCACCACCTCTATGTTCAGGTGGTCAAGTATCTCTGACGGTCTTGATATACCGCTCTCCCTCACTATCTTGTTCAGCGAGTTGTGTCCGATGATTGACATGAATGCCCCGGGAACGCCGTGACCGGTGCAGTCAACCGCCGCTATGTACTGTTTGAAGCCGCTGTCATGCATCCAGTAGAAGTCGCCGCTGACGATGTCTCTTGGCATGAAGAGCACGAAGGTGTCATTGAAGAAGTTCTCAGGCGGCAGCATCGCAGCCTGTATCCGTTCGGCATACCGTATGCTGGCGGTGGTGTCGCGGTTCTTCTCTTCCAGCTCAAGGCTCTTGCTGACCACCTCGGCGGTACGCTCCTCAACCTTCTTCTCCAGCAGCTCCTTCTCGCGCCGCAGTGTTCTCTCACGCATTGAGATGAGCAGGTAGATGGCAGAGAGCAGTATTGTGAAGCAGACGATGATGAACCACATTGTCATATAGACCGGCCCCCTGATGGAGAATGAGAGCCTGGTGGGCACCTCGTTCCAGTAACCGTAATTGTTTGATGCCCGTACCATGAAGGTATACCTGCCCGGGCTGAGCGATGAGTAGATTGCCCTGCCCTGATCGGTGGTGATCCACTCCTTGTCGGCTCCCTCAAGCATGAACTGGTATCTCACGGCACCCGGGTTCACCAGGCAGATACTCAGGAAATCGAAAATAATCCGGTTCTGGGTATGCATCAGCCTGATGCCGTCATGCATCGGGAAGAGCTCGTAGTTGACCATTGTTCTCCAGATATGTGTAACCGGCTCGGTCACAACCGGCGGCAGCCTTGAGGGGGTGAGTCTCATGGCGCCATTGGAGGTGCCGAACCACAGGTCACCCATATCATCAATCAGTGATGCGTTATGCCTGGTCTCGATACCGGTGAAGCCGTTGTTCTTATTGAATGATGAGATCCGGCCGGTGTTGCTGTCATACCTGTTAAGCCCCAGGTTAGTGCCTATGAAGAGGTTGCCTGACCTGTCGGGCTGCAGCAGGTTGACAGAGTTCATCATCAGGCCGTCAACCTCGGTCAGCTTTTTCTCGATAGTGTCGTTGCGCAGCCCGTAGAGGCCGTCAATCGTCCCCACCCATACCACCCCGTCAGGTGTCTCGGTAATGGTGGTGGGGTGTATGTCGCTCCGGAAGCTGACAGCCGTGAACCGGCCGTTGCCGGGAGTGTATTTCGTCAGCCCGTTCCGCTCTTCGGTACCTATCCAGAGTGACCCGCGGCTGTCACAGAAGAGTGCCGTCACATTGTTGCCGGTCAGCCCGTTGATCTGGGTATAGGTGATGCTCTGCTTGCGCCGCACATCCCACATGATCAGTGCGCGGTCTGTCCCAATCCAGAGGTTGCCGCGCATGTCGGTGACCATGGCTCCGATCCTGAGAGAGCGTATGCTGGCGTTAAGGTCAAGGTCATACCGGAAGGTCTTCTCATCAAGGTCATACCGGTAGATCTCATCATTGGCAGTGGCAATCCACACCAGGCCGTTATTGTCAGGCCTGATGATATTGATCTGTCTCCCCTCCAGTGCCTCCGGGAATCCGGTCTGCCGCACCTGCTCCCCCTCATTGAGTGAAGGGTCCCAGAGCGACAATCCCTTGCTGGTGGCAAACCAGTACCTCCCGTTACGGTCCTGTGCCAGCGAGAGCACATCATTTGACGGCAGGAAGCGTGGGGCATTGAATGAGGTGAAATGGTCGCCCTTATAGATAAAGAGTCCGGCATTGCGGTCAGCTATCAGAACATTTTTCTCCTTATCCTCGATCATGCTCAGTATATGCCTCGCCTGCAGTCCGTTGCTGCTGTTGAAGACCACTGTTCCCTCAGGTGATATGACCGAGATTCCTCCCCGGCTCTCCCAGTCTTCCATCGAGGCTACCCATATGTTGCCCCGGTAATCCTCCATTATGGCTGAGATGAAGTTGCCCCACAGTCCGCTGCGCGTGTCGAGGAAGCTCATCTGACCGGTCTCGCCATCCTGACGGTACAGGCCGCCGTTGTAGGTTCCGAACCACATGTTGCCACGGGAGTCTTCAAATATTGTGGTTGTCTGGAAATAGCGCGAGAGCCCCTCAGGGGTGTAGGGAACAAACCTGTCACTGGCATGGTCATATCTCTTTATCCCCATATCTGTTATACAGAAGAGATTGCCCCGGCGGTCAGTATAGAAGCCGTAGGCATCATTGCTCAACCCGTGACGCCCGGTATACTGCTGACCGGTCATGTGGTCACTGCCCGGGTCGGGCATATCCAGCCTAAGTGCACCGCCCAGTGAGGTTGAGACCCATATGGAGCCATCATATTCGACAATCCCGGTAACATCGCCCGAGAGCCGGGAGACAGGCCTGAAGGGGTCACTGATACGGGCTGAATCAACCCCTATGAATATTGAGGGCGAGAAGGTTATCCTCCTGATGATATTCTCCTCGATGATTGACATCCCTCCCCCGATGTGTCCGAGCCACAGCCTGCCGCGGCCGTCTTCACAGATGCTCTTCACACCGCCGGGAGCAAGGCTGTCAGAGGTAGAGAAGTTCTCAAAGCGGAGCCCGTCAAAACGGCTTATCCCGCTGCCGGTACCCAGCCAGATGAAGTCATTGGCATCCTGAATGATGGTATATACCTTGGAGGCGCTCAGGCCATCCATCGATCCGTATTGCTCGAAATAGTAGTTCTGGCCGGCGAGGGGGAGCGGAAGGAGTACAGTAAGCAGAAGCAGCCTTGCTGTGATGGTTGTACAGACTCTCCAGGTTTTGCTGCTTCGTCTCTGCATCAGGTCATTTCTTTACAAAAAAGAAGGTTCCGTCTTCATCTTTCAGTCCGGTTATCCTTCCGAATCGCGGTTTCTGCTGATTGTTCAGGGTGACCGCCTTTGTCACATGAATGACGATCTCCTCAATAGATATACATGTGTTCGGGTTTGCACGCAGTGCGGCAGCAAAGGTACGCGTAAACTGTGAATCATCGGTGGCCAGTTCATAGCCTGCCGATGAAAAGAGCTGTCCCGACTTGAGCTGTGTGGCACGCCAGTCGGTACAGTCGCGTACCCTGAGCTCAGAGCGCATGGTCTGGTAAAAGCTTGGCCCTGACTCACAGGCATCAGTGATGACCAGCAGATGTGTCAGGTAATTCATGTAGGTCTCCATCGAGGCCTTCAGGCTGTTCAGGCTGAAGTATGAAAACTCCTCGTCACGCCGTGCATCAACAGGGATCCAGTATCCCACATCATTGATGAACTTGCCGTGTCCCGCATACCACACCACCAGTGACTTGATCTGCCGGTTCCTGATCTCGTCACGCAGGTCAATGGAGAAGAATTTCTCCATCTGCTGCTTGCTCTGGTTGCGCAGGCGCTTCACCGGCAGCACCTGGTAGTTCTCTTCCAGCACTGAAGTGATCAGTGAGGCATCCTTGGGGGGGCCCTGAAGCACCGCAAAATCCTCATAGTCACTGTTCTCTATGAACACGACCAGTGTGTTGCCCATCGGGTTGTTCTCTGAGATAATGGTTCCGGCGCGGTTGAGCGTGTATCTGCTCACTGTCATGTTGCCGTAAATATCCTCAGCCTCGATGGTTACCCGGTCTTTGTTCCTCACATCGATTCCCCGGGCTATGAACTGCGGGTTGAGGTCATCGAGCGGAAACTGTGCACTCACATTCCCCACCCTGACCGATCTTATCAGGCTTTCATCCCTTATGACTCCCTGTATGTCAATTGATTTTGCATCATCCTCCACCATCAGGAGGTTCTCTCCCATCAGTTGGGGATCGAGTATCTCTATTAGGGGCGGATCATTCTCTGTACGGGTTATCGGACAGGTCAGCACCGTTTCATTGTCATAGACGTCTCTTGCCACGATGTGCAGTGTCTCCCGCGAGCCCGGGGCCACTTCGGTCTCAAAGTTGACTGTGCTTTTACCCCCGTGGTTTACCGGCTTCTCATTCACCGTCAGCAGTGCCAGGGGGCTCTGGTCGGTAACTGATCCGCTGACTATGATCCGGTCGTCGTGCGGGCCCAGCAGGATATGCCCCTCTTTCGTTACCGGCGGCCTCTCCAGTATGATCTCCGGGCTCTCCTCCTCCCTGTTGATGGCAAAGAGCCTCTCTTCAGCTTCTCTCCTCAGCTCACTGTCAGCGGCGCTGCCACGGCTCAGTCCTATCACCGCAGCATAATCGGCAGCCGCCCTGTCAGTCTCACTGAGTGCATCATATGACCTGGCCCGCATGAGGAGCATGGCGGCGGTGGGGCTCCCTTTTGCCAGTGCCGCCGTCAGGTCGGCAGCCGCCTCCTGGTGGCGCTCCTGACGCTGGTAACAGAGAGCACGTGCAGCGAAGTGATCCTGGCTGCCCGGTTCAAGCATCAGCGCAGCCGAGAGGTCTCCCAGTGCCGAATCGCTGTCACCGGAGGCTTCCCAGACCGCTGCCCGGGCACGGTAGACAGCGGCGTTGCCACCATCATACCTGATAGCCTGATTACACTCCTTCAATGCACTGCTGATATCGCCACGCTGCAGAAGCAGCCCGGCAAGCGCCAGCCTGGCATCGGTCAGCAGACGGTCACGCTTCAGTGCCTTCTCAAAAAAGAGGATCGCGCTGGTGTCATCACCCAGCTCACTAAAGATGACCGCACGTTGGAAGTTATTAACGGCATCATCGCGGTATCTGAGGGCAGTATCCGAAGCAGCCAGAGCCATCTCCCACATACCCTGACTGATAAGCAACGACACCCGGTCAGTGAAAAACCCGTTGTTGCGGTAGGAACGCCCGGCTGGCCCGGCAGGTTTGTGAACAGGCTGAGCAGCCGGCTCAAGGCAGGCGACAATAAACAACAGTACAAGAACTGTGAATCCTCGCTTCATTCCTACAGGTCCTTTTCAGGTCGGGCTCCAAAAATACGAATAAATATTTATTAACAACCGAGCCCGGTTATCAACAGTTATACGGAGATAACTCAAAAATGATACGTAAAATCGAGAATACTTTTGTCCAGATTGATACTTCTCTCAGGGATAAGATCCGGGAATGGGTCGGGAATCCCCTTTTCAAAGAGCAGCGTACCGGTAAATCGTCTTGCCTCATCCCATAGACCTGTCCTGAGAAAGCTGCTGATAATAAATGCTCCGCCTTCCACCATCACTGACTGTATACCTCTGTTATAGAGTTCTTTCATCACCTCAGCCACAAATCCTTCGTCACTCTTCATTCGTATCTGTTCGGCAGCGTACAGGCCGGGCCGCTCCCTGCTGCTGAAAAGGATGGTTTTTGCTTCATCATCAAATACTGCATGATCTCCTGCCAGTTCTCCGCTTTTGCTGACGATCACCCTGACAGGGTTTTTGCCGGTCCATAGCCTGGTTGTCAGTGACGGGTTATCGGTTCGTACTGTCTCTCCTCCTGCCATGATGGCATCTTCCGTTGCCCGCCAGCGGTGTACCAGTACCCTTTCGGCTTTCCCGGTTATCCAGTTGGGTCGGGCAGGGCTTCCGGGTTCACGGCAGATATCGATGAAGCCGTCGGCACTGCGTGCCCACTTGAGTATTACATATGGTCTCTTCTTCTCATGCCATGTGAAGTATCTTCTGTTCAGCCACCGGCATGCCTTCTCCTCCACCCCCGCTGTCACCATCGTGCCTGCCTCCCGCAACTTCATTATTCCGTTGCCGGCCACTATCGGGTTGGGATCGGCGGCTCCCGTCACCACCCTGGGTATGCCGCTGCTGATGATCAGGTCGGTGCATGGTGGAGTGCGTCCATGGTGTGAGCATGGCTCGAGGTTGACATAGAGTGTTGATGAGGTAAGCAGGCTTCGTTCCTTCACGCCGGCGATGGCTGTCGCCTCGGCATGAGGCATGCCTGCCCTGCGGTGGTATCCCTCGCCGATGATCCGGCCCTGGTGCACCACCACTGCGCCCACCATGGGGTTGGGTGATGTGTTCCCCCCGGCCATGGCGGCCAGCTGCAGCGCCCTCCTCATCCACATATGGTCATCAGCATGGGTCATAAAGCCAATTGCCTATCTTTGAATCGTGGCCGAAAAGTTACAAACAATAAGCGAAATGCGCCGCAGCATCTCTGAAATGCTTGCCGCGAGGATGCCTCATGCCGAGGCGCTGGCGATGACCGCTGCCATCATCGGGGAGTACACCGGCATGGGCAGCGCCGCCCAGCTCGCCTTTGGTGACCGCCCTGCAGGGTCTGATACCGCCAGGCGCATCGTCGCGGCCGCGGCCCGCGCTGCTGCCGGAGAGCCGTTGCAGTACATCATCGGATATACCACCTTCTGCGGCCACAGGATTGAAGTGACGCCGGGAGTCCTTATACCCCGGCCCGAGACCGAGGAGATGACCGCCATGATTATCAGCGATATCAGGGAGCGGCATGGCTGGAGAGGCTCCGATGCCGGCAGGGCAGCTGTGAGCGACCCGGCTGGCAGCAGCGGCA
>CAZAVK010000009.1:37461-92375 GCA_964488645.1 uncultured Rikenella sp.
CCGCCGGCAGGGCAGCTGTGAGCGACCCGGCTGGCAGCAGCGGCACCGCCGGCAGGGCAGCTGTGAGCGACCCGGCTGGCAGCAGCGGCACCGCCGGCAGTGGCAGTTTCAGAGGCACCATAACTGATCTGTGCACCGGCTCAGGCTGTATTGCCGTGGCCCTCTCACTCGCCTTCCCGCAGGCTACAGTCATCGCAGCAGACAACTCGGAGAGAGCCCTCGCCGTTGCCGGCAGGAATATCTCCGGTACGGGAGCTTCAGCCGGGCTGCTCAGCACAGACATACTGACTGATTCACCCCTGCTTATTCCGCCCTCAGACCTGATAGTGAGCAACCCGCCCTATGTCACCATGGGTGAGAAGCGGGATATGCGGCGAAACGTGCTTGACTATGAGCCTCATGAAGCTCTCTTCGTTCCTGATGAGAATCCGCTTCTCTACTACCGTGCCATTGCCGGCATCGCTGACGGGCGTCTCAGGCCCGGGGGCACCCTCTGGCTTGAGGTCAGTGAGAACCATGCGGGGGCAACGGCCGCCCTCCTCTGCGACGGGAAGTACAGCAACGTGCAGGTCATAAGAGACTTCAGGGGAAAGGAGAGATTCATCAGGGCTCAGAAACGTGAAGGCAATTCAACAGAGCAACAACAAAATTAACCTGAATGAGATGAGTGAGATCAACCAGTCTGAGGAGCTGTTGCAGCGGGCCATGCGGGCCTGTTCCGCCAGGGAGTATTGTCTTAGCGGCATCAATGCGCTGCTGGAGCGGTGGGGGGCAGATGACCCGGGGCTGCGGGAGCGTATTACCGCCCGGCTGACCGGGGAGAAATTCATTGATGAGCATCGCTACAGCCGTGCCTTTGCCCTTGACCACTTCAGGCACAACGGCTGGGGAAGGGTCAGGATAGGCATGGCACTCAGAGAGAAGAGGGTGGAGCCGGAGGCCATAGCCAGCGGACTGGAGGCTATTGATGAGGATGAGTACCTGGCCCTGCTGGAGAAGATACTCACGCAGAAGCTGAAGCGAACGAAGGCGGGCAGCAGGGCTGAGCTGAAGGGCAAGCTGATCAGGCACGCCCTGAGCAGGGGGTTTGAGAGCAGCCTGGTTTATGATGCGGTTAACAGGATTGTTGACTATTGAATCTCTCGTCACTGATCAGTGCAGCGTCATCCAAAGCAGCTTCATAAAGGGGTAGAACACCGCCAGTGTCATCACCCCGGAAATTACTGCATCGGCCACCAGTACCCTCCTCAGCCCCCGCCGCGGCTTTGCCGCCGCAACAGCAACGGCAATACGCATCACCAGCTGGAGTGCGAAGTAGCCGAATACCACCGGTGAGTGGCTGTTCCACCGGGTCGCCTCAGTCACCTGTCCCCTGATAATCAGCGAGAATGCATGGGAGAGACCGCATGAGGGGCACGGCTGCCCCGTCAGCTTCTCATGCACGCACGGCACGGGATAGCGGTCATTGTCGGGGGAAAAGGCCAGTGAATATGCAAAGACGAGCACAATCAGCCCTGTAAGGATAAGGTTCAGGGTAAACCAGGGCCGGCCGGCAGTGTTGTCTGTCACCACTCTCCCCGGGTGGAGTCATTCAGTGGCCGCAGGGTGTCAGTCTCGCCCTCAAGCTCTTGCAGACGGTCACGTAACTGGCTCCTGTCCTTCGAACCGGCCTTGATCTCCACCGACTGATTATCATCGGTGACCTTGATGGTGATCTCCTTGTCGCCGAACTCTTTCTCGAGGTCATCGCCGACCTCCCTGATCACCTTTTCAATATTCTTTCCCCAGCTCCCTGACTTGTTGGCGAGCTTACCCATGACGTATCCCTGTGACGAGGCTATCATGAGTGCCACTATCGCCACCACCAGTCCGCCCACCAGCATCCCCTGCTGATTGTCATGCGGCCGCGACAGGCCGACAATGGCGAGAATGATGGCGACCACTGCCGGGATTATCGCAATCAGCCCCAGACAGGGTATAACAGCCAGCATAAATGCAATGATTGCTGTCACCAGGGTGCCGACAGCCAGGCCTGACCGTGAATTTTTCCTTTCCTCTTCCATCGATTCGGTTTTTTAGTGTTCCTTAGTTTTTTCCAGGATCATTTCCATATCCTGTTCTAAAGACGCCACAGGAACCTCAATGATGCGTCCCAGCTCAACATTTTTCCGGAAAAAAACAAAAGTGGGAACCCGTTCAATCTGCAGCAGGAAATAGTCTTCCAGCGGAGCCACCTTATTTATATCCACACCGATAAATCTCATCCGCTCCATGGGGAATCCCCACAGGTCAATTATTTTCATGAAGCGTGGCACCTCTCTGCGGCTGTCGGGGCACCATGTTCCCAGCACCACGGTAATTGAGATATCGTCAGCCGGTTGTGCGGTCAGCTGTGCCATGACCGTTTCATCAGGCTGGTAGCCTGCGTACTCACTGAGGTACCATGTGTCATGCGGGGCATTGAGCAGCATTGAGGGTTTCATCTCTCCCAGCAGCCATGTTGTTGCATCACGGAAATCCCATACATGTCCGGCGGCCTCCTCCTGTGGCCGGTGCTCCCTGCCGGGCTCTGCGGCCCTGATGGCAGGTACTCCCCCATCGTTGACTGCTGCCGCTGCTACGGTTGTACCCTCCGTCGCCGTGCCTGCGGTACGGTCACGGCTGAGCGTACCGCAGGCTGCGGTCAGCATCATCAGCGTGATCACTATTGCCTGCCCGGTCTTCATTCTGTGGCAAGCAGCAGTGACAGTATCTGTATGGCGGTCCTGGCCACCGAGGTGCCCGGGCCGAAGATGGCTGCTACGCCGGCATCATAGAGGTACTGGTAGTCCTGCGGGGGTATCACGCCGCCGGCAATGACCAGTATATCCTCCCGTCCCAGCTTCTGCAGTTCGTTTATCACCTGCGGCACCAGTGTCTTGTGCCCGGCTGCCAGGCTTGATACGCCCAGGAAGTGCACATCATTCTCCACCGCCTGCCGGGCTGCCTCTGCCGGTGTCTGGAAGAGCGGTCCGATATCGACGTCGAAACCGATATCCGCATAACCGGTTGAGACCACCTTTGCTCCGCGGTCATGGCCATCCTGCCCCATCTTTGCAATCATTATGCGGGGCTGCCTGCCTGCCCTGGCAGCAAACTCGGCTGCAAGGGCCTTTGCCTCCTCAAAGTCAGAATCTGACTTGTACTCTGATGAATATACTCCTGACACGGTTCTTATTACTGCTTTATATCTTCCTGCTACCTTTTCACATGCGTATGATATCTCGCCGAGTGTCGCCCTCTTTGAGGCGGCTTCCACGGCCAGTTCCAGCAGGTTACCCTCTCCTGTCTCTGCCGCCCTGGTGATGGCATCGAGTGCCCTGCGGCACTCCTCCTCGTTACGGGTGGCCTTCAGCTGCTTCAGTCTCTTTATCTGTGCCTCGCGCACCGCGCTGTTGTCCACCTCAAGTATCTCGAGCGGATCCTCCTTCTCAAGCCTGTAGCGGTTAAGGCCCACGATTGTCTGCACTCCCGAGTCGATCCTGGCCTGTGCCCTGGCTGCGGCCTCCTCGATACGCATCTTGGGCAGGCCTGACTCGATGGCCTTTGCCATACCGCCCAGGCTCTCCACCTCCTGTATCAGCTCCCAGGCACGGTGAGCAATCTCATTGGTGAGTGTCTCGACATAATATGATCCTGCCCATGGGTCAACCGACCGGCAGATGCTGGTCTCCTCCTGCAGGTAGATCTGGGTGTTGCGGGCTATCCTGGCCGAGAAGTCGGTAGGCAGCGCAATCGCCTCATCCAGCGCATTGGTATGAAGGCTCTGGGTATGGCCAAGGGCGGCAGCCATTGCCTCGATACAGGTACGGCCCACATTGTTGAACGGGTCCTGCTCGGTCAGGCTCCAGCCTGAGGTCTGTGTATGGGTACGCAGTGCCAGCGACTTGGGGTTCTTCGGGTTGAACTGGCTGACGATCTTTGCCCAGAGCATCCTGGCAGCCCGCATCTTTGCAACCTCCATGAAGAAGTTCATGCCGCTGGCCCAGAAGAATGAGAGGCGCGGTGCAAAATCGTCAACACTCATTCCGGTGCTGACACCGGTACGCAGATACTCCAGCCCGTCGGCAAGGGTGTATGCCAGCTCAATATCGGCGGTGGCTCCGGCCTCCTGCATATGGTACCCCGAGATGGAGATGCTGTTGAACTTAGGCATCTTCTCGGAGGTGTACCTGAAGATATCTGCAATGATACGCATCGAGAATGCAGGCGGATAGATATAGGTGTTACGCACCATGAACTCCTTCAGGATATCGTTCTGGATGGTTCCCTGCAGCTCTTCGAGCTTTGCTCCCTGCTCGAGCCCTGCCACAATGTAGAATGCCATCACCGGCAGTACCGCCCCGTTCATGGTCATTGAAACCGACATCTGGCTGAGCGGTATCTGGTCGAACAATATCTTCATATCGAGTATCGAGTCTACCGCCACACCGGCCTTCCCGACGTCACCCACCACCCGCTCATGATCAGAGTCATACCCCCGGTGGGTGGCCAGGTCGAATGCCACCGACAGCCCCTTCTGGCCGGCAGCCAGGTTACGGCGATAGAAGGCATTTGACTCCTCAGCGGTGGAGAAGCCTGCATACTGCCTGATGGTCCAGGGCTTCATGGTATACATTGCCGAGTAGGGCCCTCGCAGGTATGGCGGTATGCCTGCTGCATAGTGCAGATGTTCCAGATCCTTCATGTCAGCAGCGGAGTAGACACTCTTCAGGCGTATCCGCTCGGGGGTCTCCCATGCTGGCCTGATGCCGTGACCGGCCTCCCACTTTCCTGTATCCCTTGACGGCACGCTGACCTTCAGGGGATCTATATCGGTAAATCTTGGTCTCTTGCTCATAATCACATCACTTTATTCCCAGTATCCGGTTGAACATCTGCAGCGTCTCAAGCACATTCGACCTGATGCTGATGAAGTGCTCCACCCCTTCAGCCTTCAGCTCATCGGCGCAAGGCGGGTTGCCTGCCACCACCAGCACGGCCCTGCCGGCCGTGGCGGTGAATGCCTCGCGTGCATAGGTGGCATACTCATCATCAGAGCTGCACACCACAATAATGTCGGCCTTTGCACTGATGGCTGAGGCCACCCCGTCAGCCACGCTCCTGAATCCGTCATTGTCTTTCACCTCATAGCCTGCCACGGCAAAGAAGTTAGATGAGAACTGTGCCCTTGCCCTGCGCATTGCCAGGTCACCAATGGTGAGCATGAATGCCAGCGGCCTGCGTCCTGACCGTTCGGTGGCCAGCCTCATCCTCTCGAATGCGGTGGCACCCCGTGACGGCACTATCTGCTTCACTATGGCACCGGTTGCCGGGGCGAACTGCGGGTGCAGCTTCTCCGGGTCGTGCCCGGTGGCCTTGCTCTCACGGAAGTCAGGATACTGGTTCACTCCCAGCAGGACCTCCTTCCTCCTGGCCATATCTGTATTGCGTGTCTCTGCCGCAGCAGCTATCCTCTCCTGTATGGTTCCCTTCTTCAGTGCCTCGAGGAATCCGCCCTCCTGCTCTATCTCAAGGAAGAGCTTCCAGGCCTCCTTTGCCATCATGGCTGTGAGCTCCTCGATGTAGTATGACCCTGCCCCCGGATCTGCCACCTTGTCGAGGTGTGCCTCTTCCATAAGCAGCAGTTGCTGGTTGCGGGCTATCCTCTCAGAGAACTCTCCCGGTGTGCGGAAGACGGTGTCGAACGGCTCCACGGTAACCGATTCTGCTCCTCCCAGCACGGCCGACATCGCCTCCGTCTGGGTTCGCAGCATATTCACATAGGGGTCATAGAGGCTCTTGTTCCACCGGCCGGTGACGGAGTGGGCATGCATCACCGCCGCCTCATCGCTTGGGGCACCGTAAGCCCGCACGATGGTAGCCCACAGTATCCGTGCCGCCCGCAGCTTGGCTATCTCAGGGAAGAAGTCCGGTCCGGTGCCAAAGGTGAACCTCACCGACCGTGCCGCTGTCCCGGCATCGATGCCTCTCTCTGTCAGTGCCGCCATATAGTCGCCGGCCAGGGAGAGGGTGTATGCCAGCTCGGCCACCGGTCCCGCGCCCGCATTGCTGAAGAGTGTCCCTGCCGGCTCAACACACCTTACACCCGGCAGATCGGCCGCCTCACTGACCAGGCCGGCCAGGTAGTCAAGCCCTTCACTGACCGGCACGCAGAGCGTTCCGTTGGCTGCCAGCCTGCCCAGCGGATCAGCCGAGATGGTGATCCTGACAGCGGCCGGATCGGCACCCGCCGTAACCAGGTGAGCCCTGATGGCTGCCAGCAGCTCCTTCGCCCTGCCGGCAATGGAGAAGTTAATCTCAACGCTCTCAAGGTGAATGCCATCCAGCAGACGGGCTACCGTCTCAGGGGTGGCAGACTGAGGGTCAGCGATGACAAAGCCGAGTGATGAGACTCCCTTCATCAGCAGCTCAAGGGCCCTGCCGTTGGCGGCCGCCCAGTCAGTCACCGTGATATCCTGCCTTACCAGCCAGCTGTTGCCGTCAACCTGTGTGCCCCTGACAAAGGGGTAGTCACCGGGCAGGAGTGATGCATGAGGCAGCTTCTCAAGATCCTCATGCCTGTAGAAGGGCATCACCGACAAACCGTCACGGGTCTTCCACACCAGCCTTTTGTTGAAGTCGGCACCCTTGAGGTCAGCCGTGATCTTCTCCATCCACTCACCGGCGGAGACAGGCGGGAATTTTTCGAATAACTTCTTTTTCTTAGCCATCAGTATCTGTGTTGCTGAGGGTTGTAAATTAACCTGTTGTACTCTGAATAAACCATGCTTTTTATCATAGCCGGTCACTCCCTTCCGCCATACTCCATCAGGTAAGCCTTGATGAACTCATCGAGCTCACCGTCGAGCACTGCCTGGGCATTGCCCGTCTCATACCCTGTACGGAGGTCCTTGACCAGCTTGAAGGGGTGCAGGGTGTATGACCTTATCTGTGACCCCCACTCGATCTTTTTTTTCTCACCTTCGATCCGTGACTGCTCCTCCATCCTCTTGCGCAGTTCCATCTCATAGAGGTGCGATCTGAGCAGTCTCATTGCATTCTCCTTGTTCTGCAGCTGCGAGCGTGACTCCTGGTTCTCAATAACCAGTCCGGTGGGTGCATGGCGCAGTCGTACCGCCGTCTCCACCTTGTTCACGTTCTGCCCGCCGGCACCCGATGAGCGGAATGTCTCCCAGGTTATGTCTGCCGGATTGATCTCTATGGTAATATCATCATCAACCAGCGGGGCGACAAAGACCGAGGCGAATGTGGTCTGCCTCTTGCCCTGTGCGTTGAAGGGCGATATGCGCACCAGGCGGTGCACCCCGTTCTCGCTCTTGAGGTAGCCATAGGCATGGTCTCCCTCAAACTGCAGGGTTACCGTCTTGATCCCGGCCTCATCGCCTGCCTGGAAGTATGATTCGGTAATCTTGTACCCGTTCTTCTCACCCCACATGAGATACATTCGCATCAGCATGCTGGCCCAGTCATTGCTCTCGGTGCCGCCGGCGCCGGCATTGATTTTCAGCACTGCGCCCAGGCGATCCTCTTCACGTCTGAGCATATTACGCAGTTCAAGCCTCTCAACCGCCTCGTAGGCCCGGTCATACTGAACGGCCAGCTCCTCGTCGGTTGCCTCTCCCTCCTTGTGAAAGCCGTGCAGTACCAGCAGATCCTCAACGGCACTGTCTGTCTCGGCGAATGCTTCGGTCCAGCTCTTTATGGCAGAGATCTCCTTCAGCAGTTTCTCGGCCTCTTTCGGATCTTCCCAGAACCCGGCCGCGCGTGTTGATTCCTCCTTCTCGGCTATCTTTTTCAGCTTACCGTCGATGTCAAAGATACCCCCTTAACGCATCCCGGCGTTCCACAAGCTCTTTTATCTGATCATTGGTTATCATCTCTATGGAAAATTTGCACAAAGATAGTAAAAGTGAGTGAGATGAAGTTTGCCGGCATAAACCTGAAGGCGAGTGCCAGTGCCATTCCCGTCACCAGTTGCAGGGCTGCGGCTCCCTGCCATGACAGCCGGGTCTGCTGCAGCAGCCACCCTGTCAGCAGTGTCAGGCCGAGCAACGCCAGGTATGCCGCCATCCTCTTCGGGGCAGCTATCCGGAACATTGTCATCCGGGCAGCTGCCGTGCATGCCGCCGCCACCGCTGTCTGTGTTGCCAGGGCTGACACAGCCGCGCCGCTGATACCGATTGCCGGTATGAGCGTCACATTCAGCAACAGGTTGAGCAGCAGCCCTGTCATGGTTATTGCCGCCAGTATTTTCAGCTTTCCGGCTGCGGTGAGTATGGTACTGCCTATATATGTTACTCCGGTGGGTATCAGTGCTGCCATGAGCAACGGGAATGCCTCTGCTGCGCCGGCCGCCGGTGCCCGGTATAGCATCTCAAGCAGCCCCGAGGGCCATGAGGCCAGGGTCACGGCGCCTATCCCCAGCGGAACCAAGAGCAGACGACCGGCCATGCGTGTCAGCGGCGCAATATCCTTTCCCGACGACAGGCCGCGGGTCATCAGGGGCAGCAGCATCCCGCCGAACATCACCGGTATCATGGCTATGGCATCAAAGAGCCTGAAAGGCTGTGCATAAGCACCGGCACTGGCGGCACCGTCACTCATCATCCGCTCGATCAGCACCGAGTCAATCCGCCAGTAAAGCGTCATTGAGAGCGCCACTGCAGCATATGGCAGGCCGGTCAGGGTTACCTCCCTCAGCAGCCCGCGGTCATAGCGCACCATGCTCACCCCTCCCCGGATGACCACGAAAAGGAAGGCGGCGCTCATTACAATGAAATAGGCCACTGTCTGGGCCAGCACGAACCACCCGATCCGGAAAGGCGAGGCCGGCCCGGCACGCAACAGCAGCATGGAGCATATAATAATCATTATCAGTCTGTCAGCCACCGAAAACAGGGTATCGGTAAAGAGCAGCTGCATGCCGCTGATGTTCGAGCGGAGCCAGATGATCATGGAGGCCATCACCTGGTTCAGCATCAATAACAGCAGCAGGGAGAGCTGCTGCCGGTCATAGCCGGCCAGGAGAGCCCCCCCGAGGGTGACGGCACCATAGGCTGCCACCAGCATCAGCCGCAGCAGCAGGATGTTGCCGAAGTAGAGCCGCAGGGTAGCGGGGTCGGCCGATACGCTCCGTTTGCTGAACCCTGAGAGCCCCATGTCAAGCAGCATGGTGAACAGGATGGAGAAGCTGAAGAGCGAGAAATAGCCGCCATAGGCAGCCTCACCTACCACGTTCTGCACGGTACGGTCTATGCCGAGCACCCATACACCCTTTACCACGATGCTCACCGTAAGCAGGAAGAGGATATTGACCAGGAATTTCCGCTTCAAGGCGCGCTGTTATGATTGGAAGAACAGGTACCAATGTATGAATTAATTGCCACTTTTGTAATTCAAACCCGGAGGCAACCTTACATGACCATTGCAATCAATGCCCGTACCCTCACCCCGGTGCCTCGTGACGGCATAGGATGGTTCACCCTGGAGGTGGCTGGCAGGCTGGTGAAAGATCATCCTGATCACCGGTTCGTGCTGATCAGTGACCGCCGGTATGACCCTCTGCCGATCACGGCAGGCAACGTTGAGTATGTGACCATCGCGTTGCGTACACGCCACCCGCTTCTCTGGCATGCCTGGCACGAGCATCTGCTTCCTCCGGTACTCAGGCGTCTCGGGGCCGACCTTTTCCTGGCGCCTGACGGCATGATGCCCCTTCGCAGTGCCACGCCTTCCATACCGGTCATCCACGATCTGAACCATGAGCACCGTCCCGGCGACATACCCTTTGCCCAGCGTCTCTACTACCGCAGCAGGTTCCCTCTCTTTGCGGAGCGGGCGGCACGGGTGGCGACGGTATCCCGCTTCTCAGCCGGAGACATTTCAGAGAGGTACGGCATACCGGCTGAACGGATAGATATCGTTCCAAATGGTGTGGCTGAGATCTTTTCTCCTCCGTTGCCCGGCGAGGCTGAAGCCACCCGCAGCCGGTACAGCGGCGGGCGTCCCTACTTCCTCTTTGTAAGCAACTTTTCGCCCAGGAAGAACATCGGGGCGGTCATCAGGGGATATGAGCTCTTCCGCCGCTCGGGCATCGGTGACCATCTGCTGCTGCTGGCCGGCCGCAGGCTCTATCTCACCCGTGAGATTGACCGTCTTCTCCGGCTCTCACCCTACAGCAGAGATATCCTCTTCACCGGTTCCGTGACCCGTGATGTGCTGCGGCTCCTCTATGGTGCCGCCGCCGCCCTTGTCTTCGTACCGTGGCTGGAGGGGTTCGGCATACCGGTCATTGAGGCGCAGCGCTGCGGCACCCCATGCATACTCTCCGACACCACCTCACTGCCTGAGGTGAGCGGCGGTGCAGCCCTCTTCGTCAGCCCCGCTGATACGCATGCCCTGGCGGCAGCCATGCAACAGACAGTGCACGATGAAGGACTGCGAAGCCGCCTGGCTGCCGGAGGGATAAGCAACGCGGCACGATACAGCTGGGAAAATGCCGCCGCTGCAATGTGGAATTCTATCACCAGGGCGCTTGAGGCATAAATAAAGGCAATATATTGCCGGAAAGCAGGGAAGGAGAAGCGGGGTATGGCACTCTCCCGCCGGCAGGCAGGGAAGGAGAAGCGGAGTATGGCACTCTCCCGCCCGCAGGCAGGGAAGGAGAAGCGGGGCATGGCACTCTCCCGCCGGCAGGCAGGGAAGGAGAAACGGGGTATGGCGCTGTTCCGCCGGCAGGCAGGGAAGGAGAAACGGGGTATGGTACTCTCCCGCCGGCAAGGGAGGGAGCAGTGAATGCGATGCACAATGAATAGCATATCTTTACAGTCATGGTGAACCAGCTGAAGCCATATTTCCTTGACGGCCGCCGGGAGGCCGGCTGCGACGAGGCGGGTCGTGGCTGTCTCGCCGGCCCTGTCTATGCCGCAGCGGTCATCCTGCCCGTGGGGTACCGCAACAGTGATCTGAACGACTCGAAGCAGATGAGTGCCCGTCAGCGTGAGAGGCTCCGCAGTGAGATCATCTCCTCGGCCGAGGCCTGGAGCGTCGCCTGGTGCAGCAGCGCCGAGATAGACGAGATGAACATCCTGCGTGCCTCCATCACCGCCATGCACCGTGCCATCGCCGGGCTGAAGGTGACACCCCTGCTGCTGCTGATCGACGGCAACCGGTTCGTCGGCTATGGCAACATCCCGCATCACACCATCGTCAGGGGTGATGCCACCTACCTGGCCATAGCCGCCGCATCGGTGCTGGCCAAGACTGAGCGTGACCGCCACATGGAGGAGCTGGATGCTCTCTATCCCCAGTATGGCTGGCGCCGCAACAAGGGCTATCCCACCGCCGGGCACCGCAAGGCCCTGGCCAGCCTCGGCCCCACTCCCTATCACCGGATATCATTCAACCTGTACGGCCAGCAGCAGCAATTCTCTCTATTCTAAAATGACAAAAGCCATTATTCGGTAAAACGGAATTTGATATATTTGACTCATCGGAAAAACCAATAACCCATTATATCATGAAAAAACTTTCAGCAGTCATTGCTATTCTTGTAACCTTCTCGGTATCACATCTGCGTGCTGATGAAGGCATGTGGCTCCTGCCTCTGCTTGAGAAGCTCAACATCGGCACCATGAACGAGATGGGGCTCAAGCTCACCGCAGAGGATATCTACAGCATCAACAAGGCGAGCCTGAAGGATGCCATCGTCATCTTCGGCGGCGGCTGTACCGCCGAGATCGTCTCCCCCGAGGGGCTGCTTCTTACGAACCATCACTGCGGCTATGGCCAGATACAGAGCCACAGCACCGTTGAGCACGACTACCTCACCAACGGCTTCTGGGCCATGTCAAAGGAGGAGGAGCTTCCCAACCCCGGCCTCTCGGTAACCTTCCTGGTACGCATCGAGGATGTCACCTCCAGGGTGCTGGGCAAGGTCAATGACGGTATGACCGAGGCGGAGCGCCGCGATGCCATACGTGCAGAGAGCAGCGCCATCACCTCCGAGGCTACGAAGGGAACCCATTACCGTGCCAGCGTCTCCTCATACTACAGCGGCAACCAGTACTACCTGCTTGTCTATGAGGTATTCTCCGACGTACGCCTTGTCGGCACCCCGCCCAACTCGATCGGCAAGTTCGGCCACGACAGCGATAACTGGACCTGGCCGCGCCATACCGGCGATTTCTCTGTATTCAGGGTCTACATGAGCCCCGACGGCAAGCCGGCAGCCTATTCAAAAGACAACGTGCCCCTCAAGCCCAGGTACTATCTCCCGGTCTCGATCAGGAACCTGCAGAAGGATGACTTTGCAATGGTGATGGGCTACCCCGGCGGCACCACCCGGTATATGACCTCCTACGAGGTGGATGAGGCCATGAATATCACAAATGCCAACCGCATCAAGATACGCGGCATCAAGCAGGAGATATGGATGAAGGATATGATGGCCGACCCGAAGGTCAACATCCAGTATGCCTCGAAATATTCCGGGTCATCAAACTACTGGAAGTTCTCGATAGGGCAGAACGCCGGACTGGTTCGCCTGCGCACCGCCGAGAAGAAGGCAGCTTTCGAGGCCGACTTCATGAAGTGGGTCAATGCCAATCCGGCACGCAAGGCAAAGTATGGCAACGCTCTCTCACTCATCGAGAATGCAGTTAAGGGCAGGGCTGTGAAATTCAACGTGTCACAGTATCTTGGCGAGGCCTTCCGCAGCTCAATGGAGATGGTGAACTTTGCAGGCCAGCTGGGCATGCTCGAGGAGCCGCTGGCAAGCAAGGACAAGGAGAAGATAGACGCCATGGCAGGCAGGCTGAAGGCATTTGCAGGCAATTTCTACGGCAACTACAATCCGCCCACTGACCTTGCCACCACCAAGGCCATGATCAAGCTCTACAGGCAGGATATCGATCCCCAGTTCCACCCCTCATTCTATAACCTGATCGACACCAAGTTCAAGGGAGACGTTGATGCTTTCGTTGACAACATGTTTGCGAAGTCAATATTTACTTCACAGGAGAAGCTGAATGCCTTCCTGCAGGCGCCCAGCCTGAAGGTGCTTCAAAAGGATCCGGCATATATAGTCTCACGCTCGATCGCAGAGGTGACCTCCGCTGTCCAGAAAGATCTCAGCAGCTTCAGTGAGAACCTGGCCAAGGGGCAGCGTCTCTACCTTGCCGGCGTAATGGAATATGTACCCGAAAAGACCGAGTACCCCGATGCCAACTCAACCATGCGTCTCACCTACGGCAAGGTGCTTGACTACTACCCGTATGATGCCGTTCACTATGACTGGATCACCACGCTTGACGGCGTTATCCAGAAGTACAAGCCGGGCGACTATGAGTATGATCTGCCGCAGCGACTGATTGACCTCAACAACAGGAAGGAGTTCGGCCGCTATGCATCCCCCGACGGCTACATGCCGGTATGTTTCATTACCAACAATGACATCACCGGGGGTAACTCGGGCAGCCCGGTCATCAACGGCTACGGTGAGCTGATAGGACTGGCCTTTGACGGCAACTGGGAAGCAATGACCGGGAATATCGCCTTTGAACCTGACCTGCAGAGATGTATCGCCGTTGACATACGCTATGTGCTCTGGGTGATGGATATCTATTCAGGTGCCGGTTACCTGCTCAACGAGATGGATATCAGGCAATAGAACGCCAGATCAGTTCAATGATACGGAGGGAGCCGCTGCGGCTCCCTTTTTTTGTCAGGTGTCTCTGCCCCGGCCCGCCCGTGGCAGTGTCAGCTTCAGGCCAGGGAGAGGGCCGCACCGGGAAAGACGCATGACAGGGAGAGCGCGGGCTGCCACCGGCTGCCGCCGGCCGGAGCCGGCTGAGATGAGGGCCACTGCAGGACAAAGCACAGGCAGCAGCAGACGCTATATTTTTAGTACTTTTGCAAAAAAATTCAGATGAAGCTCAATTTTCTTGATATAGTAGCCAGCTTCATGGTCCTGTTTGCCATAATCGACATCCCGGGTTCGATCCCCATCATACTCGATATCAAGTCGAAGACCGGCAATATCAATGCCACCAAGGTTACCCTGGTCTCCCTGGCCATCTTTCTTGCCTTCCTGATCTTCGGTGAGACCCTGTTAAGTGTCTTTGGCATTGATGTAGGTTCATTTGCCATTGCGGGTGCTTTCATAATCTTCCTCATAGGCATGGAGATGGTACTGGGTGTTGAGCTCTTCAAGCATGACTCTCCCGGCGGCGGTTCAGTGGTTCCCATTGCTTTCCCCCTGGTTGCTGGTGCCGGTTCCATCACCACCATACTGTCTCTCAGGGCCGAGTATGCCACCATCAACATTCTGATTGCCCTTCTGCTCAATATGGGTGTCGTCTGGCTGGTACTGAGGCTCACCAGCCGTATTGAGCGGCTGCTGGGCCCCACCGGTCTCCACATCCTGAAGAAGTTCTTCGGTATCATTCTGCTTGCCATTGCCATCAGGCTCTTCACCCACAACACCGGCATATCGCTGCCTCAATGAGACAAGAGGTGATCACCATATATACTGACGGCGCCTGCAGCGGCAACCCCGGTCCGGGAGGCTGGGGGGTGGTACTGATCTCGGGCCCTCACCGCAAGGAGCTCTCGGGAGGCTACAGGCTCACAACCAACAACCGTATGGAGCTGATAGCAGCCATCAGTGGACTGGAGGCACTGAAGCGTGACGGACTGACGGTCAGGCTGCACACCGATTCCCAGTACCTCGCCAATGCCGTCAACAACGGATGGCTATTCGCGTGGGAAGCAAAGCGGTTTGCGAAAAAAAAGAACCAGGATCTCTGGATACGCTTCCTGGAAGCCTACCGCCGGCACCGGGTAACCATGATCTGGGTGAAGGGGCACAGCAATGATCCGGAGAATGAGAGATGCGACGAGCTGGCAGTGGCTGCCTCCAGGGCCCCTCACCTGCCGGATGACACCGGATACCAGCCCGATGATGAGGGAGAGCTCATATGAGAAGAACTCCCGGTTTTGAAATTGATGAAAAAAGTGCGAATTTTGCCCAAAATGGGGAGAAATGAAAAGTCTTGTCTGCAGAGCTACTGATTACACGCCGGAAATCATCCTTTCACCGGAGGAGAACAGGTTCCTCTTTGCCGGTAAGTCAGCACCGGAAGATGTGCGCGAACTCTACTATCCCGTGGTTGAATGGATGCGTGAGTTCACCGAGGAGCTCACTGTCAGCCACTCCTATACAGAGGAGAATCCGCTGCTGATGAAGATGGATCTCGAATATTTCAACTCATCCACAGCCAAATTCCTCTATGATATCTTCAGCTACCTGAAAGAGATCAGCGACTCAGGCATTCCTGTGGCCGTGGAATGGCATTATGATGAGGAGGACACCGATCTGCGTGACGCAGGTGAAGACCTCTCCCTGCTGTGCGGCCTGCCCTTCAGGTATTGTCCGAAAACAGATGAGTGACAAAAGAGGACAGCCCGAACTCTATCAGCTGCTTGACTCGCTGCAGATACCCTATGAGTATATTGAGCATCCGCCTGCTCCCACGGTTGCCGAAGCCATGAAGTACTGGTCTGACATTGAGTCGGGCCACTGCAAGAATATCTTTTTCAGGAACCACAAGGGGAACCGTCACTACCTGGTAATACTCTATCATGACTCGAAGCTCAACATCAGGGACCTGGAGCAGAAGCTACGCCAGGGGAAGCTCACCTTTGCCTCAGACAGAAGGCTGAAGCAGTACCTTGGTCTCACACCGGGCTCGGTCTCTCCCTTCGGACTGATCAATGATCACTCACATCATGTTCATCTTTTCATAGACAAAACACTGATGGAGCATGAGCGCCTCTCATTCCATCCCAACATCAACACCGCCTCACTGATCATTCCCCGTGACGGACTCTTCAGGTTTCTGGCTCATACCGGAAACAGCTGGGAGTTTATCTGAGCAGCCGGTATGCAGTTGGGATTTCCTATGTATAGCCGGCACACAGCTGGGAGTTTATCTGAGCAGCCGGTATATGCCTGGCAATCAGCATTTGTCTTTCGTATACAGTTTTTTTTCTTCTCTCATGATGCAGCATCGTTCAGGGAAGTGAGTCATTAAGGCGTACAATCACTTCTTCCCTGAACATAGTCTGCCATGAAAACAACTGCCCTCTCCCTCCTGTTCCTTCTCTTGTCCGTAGTGCTCACTGCTGCCGGGTTACCTGGCCTCTCTTCTGACACCACCGGCAGGAGGGTTTATCACGCCTCATTCACCTCAACCCCTCCGGTTATCGACGGTTCATTTGAAGATGAGGCATGGCAGTCAGCCGGATGGCAGGGCGGCTTCACCCAGTATGAGCCTCACAACGGTGCCCCGGCCACCCAGCAGACACAATTCAGCATTCTCTTTGACAACAACAATATCTATGTGGCTATCAAAGCCTTCGATAGCAGCCCTGACAGCATCACGCGCCGTATTGCCCGCAGGGATAACGGTGACGGTGATATTGTGGGAGTCGGGTTTGACAGTTACCATGACCGTCTGACAGGGTTTGCCTTTATGGTCAATGCTGCGGGAGTAAAGAGCGACTTTATCTGGCAGCGTGACGGTCAGTCAGAGGACTATACCTGGGATCCTGTCTGGTACGCTGCCACCGCCCTCTATGACTGGGGCTGGGCGGCCGAGATTCGTATTCCCCTTACCCAGCTCCGTTTCCGTATCACTGCCGACGGCATCTGGGGGCTCGAGCTGTTCCGTAAGCTCTTCAGGAACCAGGAGACCTCGCTCTGGCAGCATGTTGACGTCAACGCCTCAGGGCTGGTACATAACTTCGGCAAGCTGACCGGCCTGACAGGCATCAGGCCGCGGAAGCAGGCCGACATAACCCCCTTCGCGGTTGGCAGCCTTGAAACACTTGAACGGGAGCAGGGTAACCCCTTTGCCACCGGCAATACGTGGAAATACAACGGAGGGCTGGATGCCAAGTTCGGCATCACCAACGACATGACCCTCGACCTGACCATCAATCCCGACTTCGGGCAGGTGGAGGCCGACCCCTCGGAGGTGAACCTGACTGCCTATGAGACCTTCTTCCCGGAAAAACGTCCATTCTTCATTGAGGGAAACAGTATCACCAGATTTTCAACAGGTGTGGGTGACGGTGATCTCGGCAATGACAACCTCTTCTACTCAAGGAGGATTGGCAGGAGTCCGCAGCTCAGGGCAGCGGCCGGCGAGAATGAGTATGTGCGTATGCCGCGCACCACCCCCATCATCGGTGCAGCCAAGCTCACCGGCAAGAGCTCAGGCGGTTTCTCTGTCGGAATCGTTGAGGCGGTAACCGCAGAAGGGAAGGCGCTGACAGACTCTCTGGGTCACAGACGCACACAGACGGTTGAGCCGCTTACCAACTACCTGGTGACGCGTATGATGAAGGATTTCGGAGGTGGCAGAAGCGTCATCGGAGGCGCCTTCACAAACACTCACCGTTTTCTCAATGGTGCCGGTACCGATGAACTGGTACGCAGTGCCAGCACGGCCGGACTCGACTTCTCACGCTATTTCGGTGAGGAGCGCAAATGGTTCCTGGCAGGCAACGCGGTCATCAGCAGCCTTAATGGCTCGATGAAGGCGATAGAGAGGGTGCAGCGATCGGCCGTCCATCTCTATCAGCGGCCTGATGCAGACTATCTCACGCTTGACCCGTCACGCACCAGCCTGAACGGCTTCGGAGCCAACCTGCAAGGCGGAAAAACAGGTGGCAGATGGAATTTCATGGGGTTTGCCTATATCAAGTCACCCGGCCTGGATCTCAACGATATAGGCTATCTGAAGAGCGCCGATGCCATCTGGGCGGGGGTATGGTCTGCATATAACTTCGACAAGCCTTTCGGCATCTTCAGGAAGATAAGACCCAATACCAACCTGGTAGGTATCTGGGACTGTGGCGGGAATCATCTCCTCACAAACGTTAATCTGAGCATCTATGCGTTGTTCACGAACCTCTGGTGGACAAACATCGGCGGCAGCTACAGCAGCCGGTCGCTCTCCACCACCATGCTGAGGGGCGGGCCGGCGATGCTTATGCCTTCAAACCTCAACTGGTGGATCAACGTGGGGACCAGCCAGTCAAGGAGTCTCTATGCCTCACTGTGGCTCAACGGGGGGCATGGCGGCGAAGGATACTGGGAAAAATACTCGGCAGGGTTCAGCATGAATATCAATCCGGGAACCTCATTCTCGGCCTCCCTCTCCCCCTCATGGTCGGTCAACCGTAACAACCTGCAGTACGTTACCCTGGCAGCCGGGGGAGACCGGTACATCCTGGCACGCATTGATCAGCAGATCGTCAGCATGTCTGTCAGGATCAACTATAATATCACCCCTGACCTGACAATCGAGTACTGGGGCCAGCCTTTCCTTGCTGCGATGGATTACAGCCGCTTCAAAACAGTTACCTCTCCGCGTGCCGATATGCCGGATGAGCGTTACCATACCTTCGGTGAAAATGAGATAACCTATGTGGCTGCAGGCAACAGTTACATTGTTGATACCGGTGACCGTCCTGCCTACAGCTTCGGCAACCCTGACAGCAACTATGACCAGTTCCTGTCGAACCTGGTAGCCAGGTGGGAATTCAGTCCCGGATCAACCATCTACCTTGTCTGGTCGCAGACACGCAGCTACTACGATACCACAGGCTGCTTCTCCGTCGGCCGGAACCTTTCCAGCCTCTTCACCTCGCATAAGCCCTGGGATGTCTTCCTTGTAAAATTCACCTACCGGTTCGGGCTGAGGTAGTTCAGCAGAAACGACCAGCCATGAAACCGGTTATGCTCCGGGAAGCTCCCGGCAATTACCCGGCCGGTGGTTAAGCCAGGTCCTTCCCCCCGGCAATCACGTCACTGATCATTATGCTCCGGAAGGTTTCCGGCAACAACATTCACAGTGGCTGGGGGCCTGGGATTTTTTTATTGGTTATCGTATAAGAACGGTTTCCCGCTGAATAATTTTTCATAAATTTGGCTTCCTTACTGTCGATAACCCCTGAAATGAAGAAAGCTCTTCTTCTCTTCCTGCTACCACTATCCGTTCTGCTCCAGGCACAGGAGTATGAAAAAAAGAGTTACAGGGCTCTCCGTACCGATACCCCTCCGGTCATCAACGGCGACCTGGGTGATCAGGCCTGGGAGAAGGGGGAATGGGAGGGCGGCTTCTGGCAGTATTCTCCCGTGGAGGGGGGGCCGGTCAGCCAGCAGACGGTCTTCATGATACTCTATGATGACAACAATATCTATGTCGCTGTAAAATGTTTTGATACCGCCCCTGACAGTATAGTCTCGCGCATGACCCGTCATGATCACCTTGACGGCGATGAGGTGACGGTGGCATTCGACTCCTATTTTGACCAGCGTACCGCATTTGGTTTCAGTGTAAGCGCCGCCGGGGTGCGGCAGGATCTTGTCTGGACTGATGACGGTATGGCCCAGGACAAGTCATTTGACCCTGTCTGGCATGCCCGTACTGCCATTCATGACTGGGGCTGGGCTGCTGAGATGCGTATACCGCTCTCACAGCTGCGGTTTGCCGACAAGAGCGAACAGGTATGGGGGCTTGAGGTCTACCGCTATATCTACCGTCATGATGAGACCCATATGTGGCAGCCCATTGCCAGGAGCGCCTCGGGGATGGTACATAATGCCGGGCTGCTCACCGGCCTGACCGAGATCAGGCCGCGCAGGCTGCTTGACATGACCCCCTTCGCGGTGGCCAGGTATGAATCATATGAGGGTGAAGCGGGCAATCCCTGGCACGATGGCTCAGACATCCGGGGCAATATCGGGCTCGATGCCCGCATGGGTATAACCAACAACATGATACTCAGTCTCTCGCTCAACCCTGACTTCGGACAGGTGGAGGCAGACCCGTCAGAGGTCAACCTCACCGCCTTTGAGAGTTACTTCAGGGAGAAGCGCCCCTTCTTTGTTGAGGGGAAGAGTATTACCGACTTCAACCTGGGGCTTGGCGAGGGAGCCCAGGGGAACGACAATCTCTTCTATTCAAGAAGGATAGGCCGGAGTCCACGTCTCAGCCACTCACCCGGTGCCGGCCAGTTTGCCTATACCCCCTCATTCACCCCCATTATCGGCTCAGCCAAGCTGACCGGGAAGTCATCGGGAGGGCTTTCAGTGGGGCTCATTGAGGCAGTAACGGCCAGGGTGAGCACCAGGATACATGATCCGCTGACAGACCAGACCACCCTCATGACCGCTGAACCCTTTACCAACTACACCGTCGGAAGGGTGCAGAAAGATTTCAGCGGTGGCAGGACCATGATCGGGGGAATGGTTACCAGCACCATCAGGGCGCTTGACGGCACCACCGTGGACTCGTTCCACCGGTCAGCCACCTCGGCGGCCATTGACTTCACCAGGTATTCGTCAGGCATGAACTTCATCTTCAGGCTAAGGTCAGCCTTCAGCCACGTTACCGGTACCAGCGCCATGATAGCAAAAACCCAGCGTTCGGTGATACACAACTTCCTCAGGCCCGGTGCCGGCTACCTCACCTATGATGATACCCGCACCTCACTCAGCGGCTTCGGCGGCAACCTGATGACCGGCAAGATAGGCGGCAGATGGCAGTTCCTCTACCTCTCAGCCTGGAAGTCACCGGGGTTCGAGATAAATGATATCGGTTACATGCAGGTGGCTGACCAGTACCTGGGTGTGGGTGTTATCAATTACAACATCTTCAGGCCGTTCAGTGTCTTTAAAAGCATGAGTCTCGGCACCAACCTGCTCCATCTGATGGACTTCAGCGGCCATACCAACCTGACGGGCATCACCCAGTCGTGGACCGCCAATTACCGCAACCAGTGGCGCAGCTTCATCAGCCTGCAGGTCAACAGTGATCAGAGAGACAACACCTTCCTGCGGGGCGGCCCCACCATGAAGACTCCCGGCCAGGTCATCCTTGGTCTCAGCATCGATACCGACCCCCGCAAAAAGATTGACCTGGAGGTTGACTACAAGCTTTACAGGAGCTTTGACCATGCCCGTACCCGGCAGAATATAGGCTTTGAGCTGGAGTACCGTCCGTCAGACAACCTCAATCTTGAGATAGAGCCGTCATGGTCACACACCACCGACAGGATGCAGTATGTGGCACGGCGCACCATGGCCGGCAGCACCGGGCCGGAAGACCGGTTTATCTTCGCAACCATCAACCAGAAGATCTTCAGCATCTCATTCAAGGCTGACTACAGCCTGACACCTGACCTGAGCATACAGTACTGGGGTCAGCCATTCTTCGGGTCGGGAGAGTACAGTGAGTTCAAGCGGGTCACCATCCCGGAGGCCCCACGGTTCAGGGAGAGATATGAGCTGCTGGGGCAGGGGCAGCTCTACTATACAATCAGTGAGAGACGCTATACCGTGGATGAGAACCTTGACTCCACACCTGACTACTCATTCCTGAACCCCGATTTCCGTATCGGGGAGTTCCTCCACAACCTGGTTGTCAGGTGGGAGTTCAGGCCGGGCTCCACAGCCTACCTTGTATGGTCACAGAACCGCACCCACTATACCGGCGATGGATTTTTCGACTTTGACCGGCAGTGGAACGATCTCTTCGGCATCAGTAAGCCGCACAACATCTTCCTGATCAAGGTCTCATACCGCTTCGGGCTGCACTGAAGGGGCATGACACTTCATCAGAAGCGGTAATCCACTCCGGCGGTTATGAACCTTCCCGGGCAGACATACCCCTTGCTGTCATAGAATTTCGTATCAAGCAGGTTCTGTATTCCCAGATCTACCCCTATCTTTTCCAGGAACACCCTTGAGAGTCTTATGTCAATGGTGGCATAAGCCGGGTAGCGGTCACTGCCGATCACATCATCATACACATTCATGTCATTGGCCCACATTGCTCCCTGGTATCTTGCCACCAGCCCCGCATTCACATAGCGGCTGTTCCACCTGGCTGAGAATGACAGGGTTGATGAGGGCACGCCGGTCAGGTACTTCCCGGTCAGGTCAATAGGATCGGCAACGTTGAGAGGCCGGTATTCCGTAATGACCGAGTGGCTGTAGCCGTATGATATCCCGAAAGCGAGTGAAGATGATACCGGGTAGTTCAGCTCAGCCTCTGCTCCGGCTATCTCAACCAGGGGGATATTGGTCCTTACCAGCACCGGCCGCAGTCCGAACCCCATCTCAATGGAGTCACCCCTGCTGACATAATAGAGGAAGTCGGTGCCCCGTGAGTACCATGCCGAGATTGATGCCCTGATCTTCCCTCCCGGGGAGAAATCGCCGCCCGCCTCGAAATTGGTGAGGTATTCCGGTGTGGCATCGGCGCTGGCCAGCTTGAACCCTCCCCTGATACGTCCTGACCTGCACAGGTCATCAAGCACCGCCGGTCGGAATCCCCTGCCGGCAGAGAGGTAGAGCCGGTTGCCCGGCGAGATGGTGTAGTTCAGTGCCAGCCGGGGGCTGATGGCACCCCATGATGCGTTGTCCATGTTGCGGTTGACGATTCCTTCCATGAATGAGGTCTCGGCCGAGGGTGTCTCAATATAGAAGGCTCCGTCACGGTAGAGTGAAAGGTCATAGCGCAACCCCGCCGTCAGTATCAGCCGCTCAGGCACCAGGGTGACAGCATCCTGCAGGTAGACTCCGGTGCTGATCATCCGGCCGCGGTTATAGACTATATCGGTGGATGTGTAGTAGATGTCTGCCGCATCAACGCTGCCCACCCTGAGATCGGTTCCGGCAATGATTGTCTGCCTGCTGCCGGCCTTCCAGGTAACCGATGAAAGAATGCCGCCGTCAACCCTGGCCGAGAGTACCTTGTACCAGGTATAGTCATCCTTGAGGTACTCATTGACCTTCTTATAGTTCTCATGCAGCCAGAAGAGGCTCACATCGGCAGCCACCTTCCCGCGGTCAAGGCTGTAGCGTGTCCGGAACTGGTAGGTGTCATGATCGGTGGTATTCCCGTATGGCTGCCATACCACTTCGCCGGAGCCCCGGCGGTCATTGTAGGCAATAAGGTCGGTCTCTATGAATTCTCCCTTCCTGAAGGTATAACCCGCCTTGAGGCTGCCGGAGAACTCCTGCATTGACGATTCCACAATATACGGGTTGGCGGCACGCTCAGCCTCAGGCTGCGTTATATATCCGTCACTCTGGCGGTAAAAGCCGTTGATCATATAGTAGAAGCCGCGGCCGGTGTCCCTCCCGGGGCTCTGGCTCATGTTGACCCTGCCGGTAAGCGTATTGTATGTACCATAACCGGCATATACCCGTCCTGACAGCGCCTCTGACGGCCTCCGGGTAATGATGTTTATGGCTCCGCCCATTGCGTTGCCGCCATACATCGATGATGCCGGTCCCTTGACCACCTCTATGCGCTCAATCATTGCCGGGTCAAGCAGGTTCCAGTTGACAGATCCGCCGTCTGACTTGTTCACCGGTACACCGTCTATCATCACCAGCACCCTGGCCTGCTCATTGCCGCTCAGTCCGCGCATGGTCACGCTCGACTTGTGTGAGAAGATGCCGAATGAGCGGCTGATGTTCAGCCCCGGAATGGTCGAGAGCATCTCGTCAACGCTGGTCACCGGCCTCGCTGCTATGGCAGCCGGCCCGATGAGGGTGACCCGTGACGGCACATCGGTGATACGGCTTGCGCCGCGGTTGGCTGTGATCACCACTGCGCCTGCATCTATATACTCTTCAGCGAGCCGGAAGCTGACCGTCAGCGTAGCTCCGTCAGCCACCTCCACCCTCCGCTGCTGCAGTGCATACCCCAGCATGCGTGCTTCAACGGTATGGGTTCCCGCCGGCACGCGGTCCATAACAAACCTGCCATTGCCGTCAGTGATCACTCCCCGTGTTCCGTCAAGCATAACTGCTGCATCGGCAAGAGGCCTGCCGTCAGGGTCAGCGGTCACCCTGCCGCTGATGGTTCCCTGTGCGGCGGTATGAGCAATGAAACCCTGAAGCAGTAGTATTATTAAAAGGTATCTTAATGACATTGTCAGACTGTGATCAGTTAAGGAGTTATTTCTGGATCTTGACGGCTATCTCCATCTTCCCCGCGGGGGTCTCATCGGCATGGACAATCTTAATCAGTCCATACCTGCCGTCAGCAGCCTTGAAAGGTATCACCTTGCCGGCAAAGGCAAACTTCGACTGTCCGCTGACACTCTGCGGACGGTATGCGCTTACCAGCAGGCTGTCATTGTCAGCCCTGTCAAACTGCTCCGGCGTGATCAGGTTGTTGTCAGAGCTGTAGTAGTCATACATGGTCTGGTTACGTACGCTCCATGATCCGAAAAGCGGATAGTAATTGACGGCAGAGTTATAGGCCGGACAGGTCAGGGTTGGCGATGAGCTGCCTGATGTGAGGTACCAGAATGCCGCCATATCAACCCGCTCTTCATTACCTGCCACGCCGGCGGCATCCCACGCCTGGCCGGAGTGGAGGTCGACAAAGTGAGGCAGCGAAGCGTTGTCCTGCAATCCGATGGTGATTGAGGAGTGAGTGGCTATCTCACCCCATGCCGATCCCTCTCCCAGCATCACGGTCATGGATACCGATGCGGTGTCACGGTATGAGTTCATGACAAAGAAGACCCATCTTTCAACCTGCCCGTATCCCCTGATAAAGGTGACCGTCGTATCCAGCCCGCCATAGCTGATATACATACCCCGGTCAACCTCAGTGATACTCTTTCCGTCAGAGATCCTCCTAATGACCAGGTTCGTTATGGCTCCGCCTCCTCCTGATACCGACAGACCGACCCTGATAGTCCCGCCGGGGGCAACGGCATCACCGTCAGCAGTGAAACCGATTCCCTCCCGCAGGATTATCAGCGGTGCGGTTCCGGGGTCATCAGCGGCACAGGCAGACAGGGCCCCCGCGATAACCAGCAGGAAAAGCCTCAGATACGCTGACATCACCCGTTTACTTCGTTTTCAGCTGGAATGTGACTGAGCCGGCTGCTCCCTGGATTACCGCAGTTATCAGTACAAGGCCGTATTTGCCGTCATCGGTCCGGATGGCCCATACATCGCCTGTCTTAACATCCTTTGCCTTTTTGCGTGCGTCTGTCGAATTGAAACTGGTCTCTATCAGGCCATCCCCCTCCTGAACCTGATCAAACTGGGCAGCGGTAAGGGTGGTCTGAAAAAATTCAGTAAGCCTCTTGGTACTCCAGCTGGCGGGAGCATCATCACCCGTGAAGATCCCCTTTATTCCCGATCCTGCAGATGCAAGGCAGACATTATTGTCCTTCTCAGCCTCATAGAAACAGAAGAGGTCTATGCTGCCCTGCCTGGCAGCAGCCTGGCTCTGCGTATAGGTCTTGTTCTCGGCAATGGAGTAGAAGCCCGGCAAGGTGGCATTATCCTGTGCCCCCAGTGTAACCGTCACCACTTCCTTCTCTTTCTCCTTGTCACATCCGGTCAGCAGAACGGCAACCATGGAGAGAACCATCAGCATTGCAAATCTGGTTTTCATCTTTTACTGTTTTTTTCGTTATGCAATAAAATTCATGTCGGCAAAGATAATATCACTTTGTCACATTTAAATGACACATGTCATCTGCGCTGGAGTGTTATTTATCACCCTTGCCGCGGCAATTGCCCCGGGAAGCCGTTGCTGCCCCCCTTCTGCCGGGGTGGCTGCCGGTTGCCGGATGAGGCTCATCCTGCGGTGACCCTGCCCCGTAACGACGTGCCATGCCTGAGGCCTGCAGAGAGGTTTTATGCCTTACAAAACGAAACTGATGTTCCAATTTCCATTATCTTTCAACTCGCAAAAGCGGCATGGTTGAAAAAGGGGCAGATATTCCATGAGTATCAGGCAGGATGAACATACTGGCACCGGGCTTTTATGGAAGATTTTCCTGAGCAACGGAGACAGGTATTCCTTTTCGGCCCTTTACAAGATCTACTCGGGAGAGTTATTCTCATACGGTATTCATCTCGGGTTTGGGGAGGAGCAGTGCAAGGATGCTATACAGGATGTTTTCTTCACACTCTTCACCTCAAGGAAGAAGCTGGCCGATATCAGGAATCCGGCTGCCTATCTCTTCAGGTCATTCAAGCACCGGCTGATTGATATTCTCCGCAGGGATTCCCGTTCAGGTGAGCTCGATCCTCATTCAGAGGCCTTCGCCATTGATGTGACAGTTATTGACCAGATCATTGACAGGGAAGAGGCAGCACAGATCAGGGCCAGGGTGGAAGAGCTGCTGTCCCGTCTCACGGAGCGTGAGCGTGAGATTCTCTATCTGCGATACAAGTTCACTCTCAGCTATGATGAGGTAGGTGATATCTGCGGCATCACCGCCGAGTCAGCCAGGAAGTCGGTTTACCGGATCATGGAGAAGCTGCGCAGCGGCCCCGGTCACGGCAACTGAGCCCTACCGGCCCGGTCACGGCAACTGAGCTTTCCCGGCCCCGGTCACGGCGGTAAGGATAAAAAAAGTTAAAAAATCCCTGAATCCTGTCCACAAAATCAAATTACGTTCGTCATGGTACAAAGCAGCAGATCTGTGAATGAAAATCAAGGCTTCCCGTCAGTGGAAGAATTCATGATAAAATGGAAGCTTATCGCACCTGATGAGAGGGATGCATGGCGCGAAGAGTTCCTCCGTGATCATCCCCATCTTGAAGAGCGTATTGAGAAGGCTCTTGCGAAGGCTGAGCTGATAGAGATGAACCGTGACCTTCTCCCGGAAGAGAGTAAAGAGGAGATCTTTTCGCTTATTACCGGCCGTATCGACAGGCATGAAAGGAAAAAACGCTGGCTTGTCGCCTGCTCCTCCGTCGCGGCTCTTCTCCTTATCGGCTTCTTTTCAATCACATTCCTCAGGCTCCATACCGCTGACCGGCTGACCCGTGCTGCCCGGGCAGCCGCAGTCGCCCCGGCTGAAGACTCAGCCACAACGGAGGTTCAGATAATCTCAGGCGGGCAGAAGATAAGTATTGCCAACAATGCCGACCTCCAGGTCACCAGCAGCGCCAGGGTCGTGGTGACCGATACCGCCTCGGCCAGGCAGGAGGTGGTACTTGATCCGGTCTCGATCAACAGCCTGATTGTGCCCTACGGCAGAAGTACCACCATGACCCTTGCAGACGGCACCAGGATCTGGCTCAATGCCGGCACAAGGCTTGACTTCCCCTCCAGGTTTACCGGCGGCAAGAGAGAGATATGGCTCACAGGAGAGATCTACCTTGAGGTGGCAAAGGATTCTTTGATGCCGTTCATCGTAAATACCGGCAAACTGGCTGTTGAAGTCCTTGGAACGGCATTCAACGTTTCTGCCTATGAGCAAGACGCAGCTCATACCGTTGTACTGGTATCAGGCAATGTCAGTGTACATGCCGGTGAGGAGAGCGCCGGGCTCCTGCCGGGTGAGAAGGCCGAGATAACAAACGGCACCATCGCAACCGGCAAGGTTGATGTGGATGAATACACCAGCTGGACAAGGGGTATCCTTGTCTTCAACAGTACCCCGATCAGTGAAGTCCTTAGAAAGATAGGACGTTACTACAACCTCTCTTTCGAGATCAGCCCCGACCTGGCCATCGCGGAAAAGAACTGGTCAGGCAAGCTCTTCCTTTCAGACAACCCGGGAAATGTGCTGGCTTCTGTAGCAGCCGTTCTTTCCGTAACATACACCTTAGATAACGGAACCGTATACCTGAACAAAAAAACCGAGAGCCTATGAAGTTACCCTGAAAAGAAGGATCAGGCAATGGTGGCACATCGCCTGATCCGTGATCAAACAACCTGACAGTCATTTGAAAAATGTCTAACCTAATAAGACAACCAAATTTATGAAAGTAAAACTGATTAATGGCCATTCCCCGGCCGGGAAATGTGCCAATATCCAAAAAAGAACACAAACTCCGTTCCTCATCATCATTCTCAGCCTTTTTCTCCTTCCGGCAGGGAATCTCTTTTCGCAGCAGAAAGAGCTTACGCTCAATATGACTGATGTTACGCTGAAGAGCGCGATAGCGGAGATCGAGAAGAGCAGTGATTATGTCTTCCTCGTCACTGACGAGGTATCCGGTGAGCTGAACCGGAGGACATCGATCCATGCAGAGAGGCAAAGTCTGGGGAATATCCTGAATGAAGCCTTCAGCCACACCATGCTGGCCTACAATATTGTAGACCGTCAGGTCTCGGTATACAAAAATCCATCGGCCAAGCCTGAGCCTGCTCCTGAGCCTGTTGTCAGGGTACAGCAGCAGAAGAAGACCGTTACCGGAACCATCACCGATGAGAAGGGCGAGCCAATCATGTCTGCCAGCATCATTGAGAAAGGCACCACCAACGGTACCGTGACAGATGCAAACGGAAGGTACTCCATTCAGGTTGCCCCTGATGCAGTACTCCTGTTTGATTACCTGGGGTTCATATCACAGGAGGTAAGTAGCGTTGGTCGTACCACCATTGATATTGTCCTTGTTGAAGACACCCATATCATTGATGAGGTTGTTGTTGTGGCCTATGGTGAGCAGAAGAGGTCTGCCTTCACCGGTTCGGCCAGTGTTGTCTCCACCGATGTCATCAGCAAGAGGCCCGTCACCAACGTTATGAATGCACTTGAAGGTGTTACCACAGGGGTACAGATGGAGTTCGGATCGGGCTCTCCCAATGCGACCCCCTCATTCCGTATCCGCGGAGCCAGCTCCATCAATGCCGGACGCTCACCACTCATCGTTCTGGACGGCGTCCCCTATGAGGGAGGCTGGAACAACATCAACCCGAATGACGTTGAATCCGTCACCGTTCTGAAAGACGCCGCCTCAACAGCCATCTATGGTGCCAGGGGAGGCAACGGCGTCATTCTTATCACCACCAAAAAGGTAGAGGCTGAGAAAAAGCTCAGTGTCACCCTCGACAGCAAACTGGCCCTCTCCCAAGTACGCAAGAACGACCTCTATGATGTGATCGAGAATCCGGGTGAGTATTACGAGCTCCAGTACAAGGCACTCTACAACTACTTCATGAATGTTGCCGGTTACAGCTCATTTAATGCCAATGCCGCTGCAAACAACTCATGGACCCTGAACAGCGACCAGGGCGGTCTTGGTTACCTTGTCTATACCATACCTGCCGGAGAGAATCTGGTGGGCTACAACGGGAAGCTGAACCCCAATGCCACCCTGGGCCGTACCACCACCGGCATGGATGGAAAAACCTATCTTCTCACCCCTGATAACTGGGTTGATGAGACCTATAAGAGAGGTCTTCGTCAGGATTACAGCCTTGGCATCAGCGGCGGGGCCGACAACCTGCGGCTGCTGGCCAGCATAGGCTATACCAATGACCAGGGGATCACCGATGCGGCATACCAGGAGCGCTTTACCGGCCGCCTGAAAAGCGTGCTCAATGCAAGAAAATGGCTGCGGGTAAGAGCTGACCTCGACATGACACAATCTGACTATCAGGATAACACTGACTTCAGTGACAATTCCAACAACGTCTTCTCAAATGCGAACAGGTACGCCCCCATCTATCCGATCTTCATCAGGGACAAAGACGGAAACATCCTTACTGATCAGAACGGCAAACTCTATGACTTCGGAGACGGCACCTACAATGGCGGTATATCGAGGCCGGTTAACCCCGGATCAAACCGCCTGCAGGAGGCGCTATTACAGAACGTGGAGTACCAGTCAAACAAGGTTGGTTCAAAGCTGGGTGCTGACCTGATACTGACAGATCATCTCACTGTCACTGCCAACGTCTCCTATGATGAGCGCAACCGCCGTCATTACAGCACCAAGCAGCCCTTCTACGGATCCTCCAATCCAGGAGGCGCCACTTCGGTCAGTGCCATGAAGAACACAACCCTCAACCTGCAGCAGCTCGTAAACTACAACAGGCGGTTCAATGATCACAATATCAGGGTAACCCTGCTGCATGAGTTCTTCAGCTCATACGCCTACAGCCTCTCAGGCAGCAGATCACAGATGTTCAACTACTTCGGCAACCAGGAGCTGGCCGGCGCCATTACCATGACCGGAAACAACTCATACTTCAGCAACTACTTCAGTGAAGGTTATGGCGGCCGCATCATGTATGACTACCTTGACAAGTACAACTTCGATGCCTCCTATCGACGCGATGCCTCATCACGGTTCCACCCTGACCACCGTTGGGGTAACTTCTACTCATTCGGGGCTGCATACATAATCTCAAGGGAAGACTTCTTCAACATCCCCTGGGTGGATGAGCTGAAGCTGAAGGCCTCATTCGGGCAGAACGGCAATGACCAGATCGGGAACCACCTTTATGTTGACACATACAGTATAGAGAACCTCGACGGAGAGATTGCCGTCACCTTCAACAGCCGCGGCAACAAGCACATAACCTGGGAGACCCGTACAGCTGTCAACACAGGGGTTGAATTCAACCTCTTCAGGGGCAAGCTCAGGGGTGAGATCAACTATTACAACAACAAGACCACCAACATGCTTGCCTCGATTTATGTTCCCTATTCACTGGGATACTCAAGCTATTATGACAATGTGGGCAGCATGCGCAACAGCGGTTTTGAATTTGATCTCCGCGGTGATGTAATCCGTGCCGGTGACTTCACCTGGACGGTCTATGCCAACGCCTCACTGAACAAGAGCACGGTACTCGAACTGGCTCCGGAAAGGAAGGGAGAAACACTCTACGGCGCTGACGGCAGGCCGGTGGCACAGGGCTACAGCTCAGGAAGCAAGTTCTATGGTGAAGGGCTGGAGTTCAAGACATGGTACCTGAAAAAGTTTGCAGGGATCAGTGATGACGGCCAGGCAATGTGGTACGTCAGGAACGATAACGGAGAGATCTCAACCACCACCGTCTACAGCACCGCCACCTATTTTGCCTGTGGCAGTTCGCAGCCGAAAGTATACGGAGGGTTTGGCGGCAGCCTTTCGTGGAAGAGCCTGGAGCTCTCATACGCCTTTGCATACAGGCTGGGAGGCTACGCATTTGACTCGGGCTACTCCACACTGATGATGGGGCCCTACAACGGGCGTACAGGGTATAACTTCCATAAAGACGTCTACAACTCCTGGACCCCGGAAAACCCGAGCAATGAGTTTGCCCGCTGGCAGTATGAAGACCGCTACTTCACCTCTTCATCAGACCGCTGGCTGACAAAGGCAGACTACCTGAGCTTCCAGAATATTACACTCGGATACAATCTGCCCGGAAATATTGTCAGGTCACTTGGAGTTGAAGGCGTAACCGTCTCAGTAGGTACTGACAACCTCCTCATCCTTTCTCACAGGAAAGGCTTCATCCCCAGCAGGGATTTTGACGGCAGCGTAGATTTCGGATACTTCCCCGAGATGAGCAGGTACATGCTGAATGTTAACATCAAGTTCTAACCTTAGAAAGAATACGCATTATGAAAAATATAATCACGCAATTTCTTATGGTGGCTGTCATAGCATTCTCCCTTGCGGGGTGCATGAAAGATTCCATTGCCGTTAACTATGCCACTGCTGATCAGATAGGAGCTTCAGAAAGTGCGCTTGAATCACTTGCCAACAGTACGGCTGCCTTCATGTACAGCTACAACTACTTCGGCACCCAGAGCAACCAGGAGTTCGGCTATCCGGCAATGATGCTCATGAGGGACTGCCTCACCGACTGCCCCTATGTCTCCACCAACTACAACCACTTCAGTACTCCGTGGGGCTCGCTTGCCGACTTCACCTCAAGCCGCGCCAAACAGCCATGGCGGTACTATTACCGTATGATACTGAATGCAAACAATACCATTGTGGCTGTGGGCGATCCCGAGGAGGCCAATGAGAGGATACAGCATCTCTACGGCAACGCTCTCATCTACCGTGTCATGTCTTACATGGACCTGATACGCATGTATGAATACAAGAAGACGGGCGTCTCCCTTCTTGACAATGAAGCACAGAGCAATGACATCTACGGACTGACCACGGTGCTGATAGATGAGGACTTTGATGACTCCAATGCCAAGAATAACCCGCGCATACCCTTCTACCACATGTACAGGTTCATCATGGATGACCTGAACAAGGCAGAAAAGTATCTGGCCACCTACAGCCGTCCGAGCAAGATACGTGCAGACCTCTCAGTGGCCCAGGCCTACAAGGCCCGCATGTGGCTCGAGATTGCAACCCGTTTTCAGAAGCATCCCGAAGATCTGCAGACACAGCTGCAGCATGAAGATGACCCCGATCTTGCCAAATACGACAAGCTCGGTATCTCGTCGGCTGCAGATTGCTATCAGAAGGCAGCCGATTATGCACGCCTGGTGATCAACCGCTACACCCCGCTGACAAAAAGCCAGTGGCACAGCCTGACCAACGGGTTCAATGACATGAGTGTCGGATCATGGATCTTTGCAATCTCAATCAACTCCATTGATGCGGTATACAGCAGGACCAACAACTTCTACTCAATGTCGGTGACTGAGTACTCAAGGGGTTACAGCCGTTCCCAGTATCACTCATACCGTATGATTGATGCCAGGCTCTTTGCCCAGATTGACAGTGCCGACTGGCGGAAGGTGACCTGGATCGACCCGGCCGACGCAGGTAAGATACCAACCCCTGACAAGTATTTCACACTGCTTGACAGGCTTGATGCCATCAGCGGTACTGTACCGGGATATGAATGGTCACTGCGTGACCCTTACGTAGGCTTCAAGTTCCGTCCTAACCAGGGTGATGTATCTGATGACTATACCAATGCACTGCAGGTTGATTATCCGATCATTCGGGTGGAAGAGATGTACTTTATTGAAGCAGAGGCAAAAGCATATACTGAGGGCCTTGCAGCCGGCATGAATGCGCTTGCCTCATTCCTGAACACATACCGTTACGAGGGTGCCACATATGATCCCGATCCTGAACCGAGTGGCCTGGAGGACTTTGTTGACAATTACCTGATCACGCAGAAGAGGATTGAACTCTGGGGTGAAGGGCTTGCATACTTTGATATCAAGAGACGCGAACTTACACTCACCAGGGGCTATCCCGGCACCAACTGGCTCCCCAACTACCGGTACAACTCATTGCCGGGTTATACTCCCTCATGGCTCAATTTCTACCTGCCTAACGAGGGGGAGGCTTCCCTGAACGTGGCCCTCAAACTGAATCCTGATCCCCAGGTTTATAACGTGTATAATCTCTGGCAGTAATAAAACCTAAAACCATTAATGATGAAAATAGTATTCAAAATCTCAGCATATCTGGCAGCGGTGGGTTTGCTCATGCTTGCGGTGACTGCCTGCAGCGAAAAGGATGAGTGGGCTCCGGGTCAGAAGCCAGATGCAAATAGTCCGGGTGTCTATTTTGACCGTAATACGCCCGGCGTGGCCGAAATGGACGTTGATGCACAGATGAACCTGATCCAGGACTATCTTGTCATCACCCTTGGCCGCGACCCGCTCAAAAGCGGACAGGCGCTGACCGTACCCATTAAAAAGATTCTGGCCGCTCCCAACCTGACTGTACCTGATGCCGTAACCTTTGCTGCAGGTGAAGAGACGGCCGAGATGCAGGTCAGGATCAGCAACTTTGAGATAGGTAATCCTTACCAGCTGGCACTGGAGATCGATGAGAAATTTACCAATCCATACCTCTCCTACGCCGGCGGAACCAACGGAGGCTCAACCAGACTTGACCTGAAGGTTGTTGTTGTGGCAGCACTCGGGAAGGTTACCTTCACCCCGGGTGACTACTCCGGGGGAAAGCCCGATTTTGTGCCCTTCAAACAGAAGATCTACATCTCCGGGCCCAATCAGTATACCATCCGCAACTTCCTGTTCAACAATGCAGGGTATGATTTCGTCTTTACCGTTGATAATGACAATAATATCATCCCCGATCCGGGCAGTGGGTATTTTGAGGCAGGTTCCGGCGCCAATGCACGCTGGTACTTCTACTCAGCCCCGGCTGATGTCTCAGCAAACCGGATACCTTGTTACATCCCCGGTGCAGACCCGGCACAGTATATAACCTACATCTACTTCTACCTTGATCCCACTTACAAATACTTCGGGTTCTATCTCGATAAGGATAACAAGACCGGAAAGATGTGGGGCTATGCCCGGTTCTCCGCCGGACTGTCATCAGGACGAATGTCATTTACACTCTCCTGGTAGTTTTGAAACCGTTACTGTTAATAAAAGTCCACAACCGGCATCCGGGTGCCGGTTGTGGTTTACTTAAAAAATATCCGTGAAATGATTAAAAGGATTCAGGGCCTGTTGCTGGTCCTTGTGGCCATCGCACTCTGGTCATTCAGTGACCGGCAGCCGCCGGTGCTTGAGGGTTTTGGTGAGCTTTATGTGCTGTACAATGATGACAACAGCGTCAGGATCCTGCTGGCCGGTAAGGATGGCAGTGTAACCGATAGCACCTTTGCACGGCTGCCGGCAAACCTGCGGCTGCGTTACACCGCTGCCGGCAAGAATACTGACGTCAGCTTCGACTTCCCGCTCCATAAGCGGATCAAACACCCCTTCAGGCAGGAGAAGCCTGAAAAGACCATTGTGATTTCGGACCTGCACGGGCGCCTTGACGCGTTTGTCGGCTTTCTCAAGGGCAACGGTGTGGTTGATGACAAGCTCAACTGGATCTATGGAACCAACCAACTGGTTATGATAGGTGACTTCCTCGACCGCGGCCGCGACGACTGCGGGATAGGGTGGCTCATCTACAAGCTCGAGAAGGAGGCTGAGAATGCCGGGGGACGCGTGGACTATATCTACGGCAACCACGAAGACCTGGTACTGAAGGATGACCTTCGCTATACCCATGAAGCCCATTTTGCCTTCACGGCCAAGGCAGGCATACCCTATGCCGAACTCTATGGCCCCAACACCGAGATGGGCAGATGGATACGTGACAGCTACATGATAATCACCGTGGGCAATAATCTCTTTGTGCATGGCGGGCTGGGTGCCGAGTTCCTCGAGAAGTCATACAAGATCGGAGAGATCAATGAGCTCGGATGGCGGTTCTTCGGGCTGCCCACCAAGGTAAAAAAAGAGCTCCACCCCCGGAATGATATGCTCTTCGGAAACAGCGGCCCCCTGTGGTATCGCGGGCTGGTATTTGATACCGAAAAGCATCCTCCGATATCATCAAAAGAGCTCGACCGGGTTCTGCACTACTACCAGGCTGACCGCATACTGGTGGGACATTCCGAGGTGGATGAGATCGACTGGCGTTATGACGGCCGCGTGATCGCAGTCAACGTCAAGCACTCTGTCAATTTTAAGAAAGACCATACTGCCGGCGTACTGATCGAGGGAGACAATATATACTCAGTCACCTACTCGGGGGTGAAGGTGAAACTCAATGAGCCACAGTCTCCCCTTGTCGCTGAGGTTCAGCTGAACTGAGCCGGAGCCTGACAACCGGTCAGGCCGGTACGGAGGCATATACCCATGCCTCGCCTGCAATCACTGTGTGCAGTTGCAGAATTGAAATTATTAACCAAAGCAAGAAACATGAGACTAATCACAATAGCCATTCTGACCCTCGCCGCACTCCTGCTCGGCAACTGCACCAAAGATCCTCTTCTTCCGGGGGATGACTGGGAAGCAGGTTCAATTGTCACTGACCTGCCTTCGGGCGGGTTTGAGCCGGGCTGGGTAAGGGTGAAATTCACCCATCTTGATGAAAGCCTGAACACAATGCTTAAGCGCGGCGGGGTGATCTATACCGGTATCACTGAGTTTGATGAGCTTGCTCTCACCCTGGGAGTGACCGGGATGCAGCGGGTCTTCAGTGATGGCGGTCGCTATGCCGAACGCCGTAAAAGATACGGGCTGCATCTCTGGTACGACCTCTATGTGGGCGAAGATCGGCCTCTCTCTGATCCGCTGAACCGTTTTGCCGCCCTCCCGGTTGTGGAGGTTGCCGAGCTCATCCCGGTTATCCGTGAGAGCACCGATGGCGGCCGCTCCAGCCATTCCTCCTATGCTGACAGACTGCTCTTCCCCCTGCCCCTTCCGTTACCTCTTGCACAGTCAGGCGGTGACGGCCACAGTTTCAATGACCCACTTCTGCCACGGCAGTGGCACTATCATAATGACGGCAGCACCGCCTCATCGGTTGCCGGTGCCGATGCCAGGATATTCGATGCCTGGACCATCACCACCGGTGACCCGCGGGTAATCGTTGCTGTGGTTGACGGCGGAATTGACTATACCCATCCCGACCTGGCAGCAAACATGTGGATCAACACCGGTGAGATACCCGGTAACGGGATCGATGATGACGGCAACGGCTATGTCGATGACATCTATGGATACCGGTGGACCAAATCGGGGCTCCCCCCGGCCGGAGGCAACATAATCCCGATGGATCATGGCAGTCACTGTGCAGGTACCATTGCTGCCGTAAACAATAACGGTATCGGACTGGCAGGTGTCGCCGGCGGCAACGGTAATCCCGCAACGGGTGTCCGCCTCATGTCATGCCAGACCTACGTCCCTGATCCGGAAAAGCCCGAAGATCCCTATGGTAACTCCGCCTCCACCAGTCAGACACCCGATGCCTTTGCATATGCTGCCGACAATGGCGCCGTGATCGTCAGCTGCAGCTTCACCTATGGAGGCACCTCACTCTCGGCAGCATACAAGGCGGGTATCGACTATTTCGTAGACAATGCCGGTACAGATGAGAATGGTAACCAGACCGGCCCTATGAAGGGCGGACTGATGGTTGGTGCAGCGGGCAATGACGGCGAGATACTTGCCAAATACCCAGCATCATACGAGAAGGTGATCTCGGTTGCCTACAGCATGAGCAACTACAAGAAGTCGCCCTCATCAAACTATGGCCCCTCAATCGATGTCACCGCTCCCGGCGGTGCCACCTCGAGCAGCTACGCCCCCGGAAGAGTCGGCGGGATATTCAGTACCATACCTATGGCCAGCGGGAATTTCGATGTTCAACAGGGATACGCCTACAAGAGCGGTACCTCGATGGCGGCTCCCCATGTGGCCGGCGTGGCGGCACTGATACTATCGGCTGCGGTTGAGAACGACATACCGATGACTGCCGGCAAGCTGCGGAGCATCATCGAACGCAGCTGCTTCAGCCTCGACCAATGGAACCCCGAATATGTGGGGATGCTTGGGCGCGGGCAGATCGATGCAGGGCATGCCATCGAGATACTGCTGGGCGGCGATGAGCAGCCCCTTCAGCCCCCTGCCAATATCAAGACCACCTCCGAACTGAACAGCATCACGGTAACATGGGATACACCTGCAGATTACCTCGGTCACCCCGTTAAATCGACAGAGACCTTTATAAGCCTCAGCCCGCTGGAGGGAGTCAACCTGGCCACCCCTCCTGCAGGAGTGAGGAAGGAGGTCGTCTCCAATACCAAAGCACCCGGCGAGAGAGCCGAGAAACGATTCTCCAGCCTTGATGAAGATCATGAGTATTACTTTGCCCTCATCTCGGTAGACAGGTATGATCAGAAATCTGAGCCGGTCTTTTTCTCAGCCCGGACAAAGGCTGCGGGGACTACCGGGCCTGATGGCAGACATCTCTTTATGGTCTACCCCTCCCGGACCAGCGGTGAATTGTTTATCGCATTTCCGGTTTCGGTGCATGGCAAAAAGGTGGAGATCACCATATACAACTCCGTCGGTTACGTTGTCTGGCGGCATGAGGTCATTGGCGGCACCGCTCCTTACAGGGCTCTCATCACCCGGCTTGCCGGCGGAGTCTATACCGTGGTTCTCAGATCGGGCGATTCCGTTGAGAAGCATTCCATTATCAAGTACTGAGAAATAATCTTACAGATCTGATCATGAAAAGTTATTCCGGTTATATTTTCATCATGCTGCTGGCCCTCTTTCCTCTCTCCCGGGCCGGGGCACAGAGCATCAGTGAGGCGCCTGCTGCAATGTTTCTTGAAGTGCGCACCGATGCCCGCACGACAGCAATGGGAGGCATGGCTTCACTCACACAGGCAGGGCCGTTTGCCATTTTTGACAACCCCTCGGCTACCCTGCTGTCAGACAACAATATCATGGCCGGGGCATCCCTCTCTGCCCGCAGCAGTTTTTCCGAAGGGAACCTCTATTCGGCAGCCCTCTTTTACAGGGCCGGCACCCGCAGTGGCTTCGGTCTCGGGGCGCGCAGCTACGGTTATGATGAAATCGCCCTGACAGATGAACATGGCACTCTTCTCTCCTCTTTCAGGCCGAAGGAGATGGCCCTTGACCTGAGCTACGGGCACATGCTGACTGATCACCTGGCTCTCTCGCTGACCGTCAGGTACATCTATTCTGATCTCGGTACCGGCCCTTCACTTCAGAAGGGCAATGCCTTTGCCGGGGACCTGGGACTCACGTGGCACTCGTCCCTGCTGCTAATGGATGGCGCCTCCTGGAGTATGGGACTGACAGCCTCCAACTTCGGCACCCGCATCAGGTACTCTGAAACCGGCTATTCACTGCCATCAGTCCTGAGGGCCGGGGCGGCAATCCACCTGCCTTTCTCGGAGAACCACCGGCTTACCGGGACGGCCACCCTGGGCTACCGTGTGCTGCCGGCATCCTTCTCCGCCTTTGAGGCGGGCGCAGGAGCAGAGTACAACCTCTTCCGCTACGGGTTCCTGCGTGCAGGGCTCCATGTCAGCGACAGCGAGAAGGGGATGGGCACATTCCCCACCCTGGGGGCGGGGATTACCTGGAGCGGTATAAGGGTTGATCTTGCGTGGTGGGCAGGGGTGCCGGAGCAGGAGTACCGGAACACCCTCTTTGTCAGCCTTAGCGCACAGTTCTAGGATACCGGGCCGTCACCTGACCCTGCCCAGGCAACGGCTGATCATGTTCACTGCCCGGTCTATGTTCTCTTTACGTGTCCTGAACGCCAGTATCGCCATCCGTATGACGTAGCGTCCGTCAATGACCGATGAGCTCAGGAAGACATCACCGTCGTTGTGTATCGCCTCCATCAGCTGCCTGTTCTTCTCATCGGCGTCTCTTTCAAACGGATACCAGAAGTAACTGACAGAGAGGTCAGGCTCGGGCCCCACCATGAAGCCGAGCTCCCTTAGCCGGTTACGGAAATAGTTCACCAGCAGCAGCTTCTCCTCGAGGCATGCAGCGAAGGGCTCCACCCCGTGATACTGCAGCGGCAGCCACACCCGCAGCCCCCTGAAATGCTTCGTCAGCTCGGGCGACAGGTTTGATGGGCTCTCATAGAGCTCTTCGGCGACTGCATCCTGCATGTAGCTGGCACTGTACTGGTGCGACTTCAGTACCGAGGCACCATCCTTTATCAGCACCGCCCCCACGCCATATGGGATGAACATCCCCTTGTGAGGGTCAACGATGAGCGAGTCGGCCTTTTCTATCCCCCTGAAGAGAATCTTCCTGGAGGTGAGGATAAAGAATCCGCCATAGGCAGCGTCGGCATGGAACCACATATTGTTGCGCCTGGCGGTCTCTGCTATCCTGTCGAGCGGGTCAACCGCCCCGGTATCGGTTGTTCCCGCACTGGCAACCACCATGAAGGGGTATAAACCACTGGCCCGGTCATCTTCAACCAGTATGTCAAGTGTCTCAGCGCGCATCCGGTGATGCTCGTCAATGGGCACATACCTTATCACCACATCGCCCAGACCTATTATACGAAGCGCCTTGTTTACCGAGTGATGCACCTGTTCAGTGACATAGACGACGCTGTTGCGCACTGCCTCGTTCTTTATCCCGTGCCGGTCACGGGCAGCCGTAAAGGCTATCAGTGCCGAGACCGATCCGCCTGAGGTGAGGTTGCCCACCGCGCTATCGGGGAATGAGAAGAGCCGCTTCAGCCAGTTGATTACCTCATTCTCAATGGTGACCGCCCCCGGAGAGGCATAGTAGACACCCGCATAGGGATTGGTCACGGCGGCGATGAAGTCGGCCACCGCACCCATGTAGATACCCCCGCCCGGTATATATCCCAGGTGCGTTCCCGAGGCGGCATTGATACCCAGACCGGCAACCTCTTTCTGGTAGAGGTTGAGCAGGTCGGCAAAGGAGCGTGGCCTGCCGGTGATCTCAAGTGAAGAGGCCCTCTTCTCCAGGAATCCCCTGACATTTTGCAGAGAGGCAATGAATCCGTCGGTGTAACCGGTGACCTCCTTCATCAGTGACTCCCTCTCCTCCAAAGGGATGTCGAGCTCACTGCTGCTACTATGAAGTTCCTCCAGCCTGCTGATTATCTCGTCATTGTTCATAAAAGTACTCTTCTGTTCCAATAAACATCACAAAGATACTCTATCTGCCAGGTACAACAATTGCGACCGGCAGAGATTTACCCCGGTGCGGGTCTCCGCAAGGGCTCCTGCCCGTGCAGACCTCCTCCGGCAGGGACTTACGCCATAAGCTCATCCCCTGCGGCGGCGGAGCCCCTTCAGGAGCCCCATCGCCGGACCGCTTCTCTCATCAGTCCAGCGGGCTCCGTGTAGTGATGGCCATCCGGTTCCAGCCGTTGATCGCCACCACAGCCATGATGACCGCTGCCATCTCCTTGTCAGTCAGGTGTGCGGCAGCCTCCCTGTATACATCATCAGGTACATGGTCTCCGGCAATGAGCGTCATTGACTCTGTCAGAGCCAGCACCGCCCTCTCCTTGTCGGTATAGAGATCCGTCTCGCGCCAGGCGTCCAGCAGGAAGAGACGTTGCGGCGTCTCGCCGATCGCCATGGCATCGCGGGTATGCATGTTTATGCAGTAGGCGCATCCATTGATCTGTGATGCCCTTGTCTTGATCAGTTCATAAAGCTTTCTGTCAAGACCACTGCGGGCAATGTAGTTCTCGAGACCGATCATCGCCTCATAGGCCTCAGGGGCCACCTTTGACAAATTGATCCTGTTTTCCATTATATTGTATCTTAATCAGTTAAACATATAACCTCCCGGTCAGGCTATCCTGAGGCTGAATGACAGCACAACCGCCCGGGCTTCCGCTCCCCGACTGCTCACTTCCATATCTCAGTGTGTCAGTCGTGACAGCCTGACGCTTCCGGCCTCACCGCCGGTCATGCCTCCGAATGGCCTCTGCTCCGGTAAGTATTCTTTCCTGAAAAACAACTCTGAGCGCCATAAGTTTTGTGAAGTGACCGCTGATTTCCCGAAATCTACTTTCGCTTTTTCCGGTTGAAGATGAAATAGACAGGTATGCCCGCTGCGATGAGCGACAGGCCGATCATTGCCTCGCGCGGGCGGGTGATGATGGTATTGATGAAGAGTCCGACACAGAAGAGCACAAATATACCGGTTATGACCGGGTAGCCCCAGGCCCTGTATGGTCTGTGGGCATCAGGCATCCTGTACCTCAGTAAGAAGACGCCCAGTGCCATTGCCCCGTAGAAGATATACACCGCGAAAATGAGCATGTCTGTCAGCTGGTCGAAGGTGCCTGACAGCACCAGTACCGATGCCCAGATACCCTGCCACAGCAATGAGATGCCCGGCACATTATGGCGGTTGAGCTTTCCTATGCCTGCAAAGAAGAGTCCTTCCCGGGCCATTGCGTAATATGGTCTTGACCCTGTAAGGATACTGGCATTGAGGCAGCCCATAGTGGTAATGAAAATGAGTACTGAGATGAAAATGGCGCTCCCCGGCCCCCACAGCTTGCGTATGGCCTCCACGGCAGCGATCTGGTTGACCGCCTCGTGCACCCCTATCAGCTCATCAATAGACATGATACGCATATAGGCCAGGTTGGCAAGAGCATAAACGACGATGACAATGATTACCCCGATCGCAATCCCCCTGGGGATATTCCGGTTTGCATTCCTGATCTCTCCGCCGATAAAGCCTACCGAGACCCATCCCTGGTAGGCCCAGAAGGCAGCCAGCATGGCGGTATAGAATGATGAAACCGTAACCGTTCCGTTACCCAGCTCACTGAAATTCATATAATTATCAGGCCTGGGCGTGTTGGTTGTCAGCCCTGCCACAATCACCACAGTCAGTCCCACCGCAACAAACATCAGTATTGCCTTACCGGTCCAGGCTCCGCTGCGCAGACCCGACATATTTAACAGGGTGAAAAGCATGATTGCGGAAATGGTCACCAGCTTTATGCCGAAGTCCTGAAAGGGATAGAAGACCCCTCCAATTGAGAACTCCTTCAGAGATGGGAGAATCTCAGGTAACGGTACTATGCTGTTCAGTGACTGAACCATCACATAGGCCACTGAAGAGATGGCTGCCGTCTGTATCACCGTGAAGAGTGACCAGCCATAGAGAAACGAAAAGAAGCGTTTGTAGATCTTTTTCAGATAAACATACTCTCCTCCGGTATCAGCCATCATGCCTGCCAGTTCAGCGTCGCTGACTGCACCGAAGAGGGTGATGAGCCCTGCGGCGATCCACACCAGCAGGATCCAGGCTGAAGAGTGCAGGCCGTCAGCCATGGGGGCAATCTTCTTATAGACCCCCGATCCGACGACATTGGCAACAACAAATATTATGGCATATCCCAGGCCAAGCGACCTGGACAAACTTCTCTGGTCAGTCATGCACTGCTCATTCTGCAGGTATGGGCGCTAATTTAACAAATATGCCGGGTATGACACCGCCGCAGCACTTTAAAATGAGTTGCCGGGAACAGATTTTCCGGTGACCTCCCTCATCATCTCCGGCGGCACCCCAACATAGAAATTGAAATCATTCAATTACCGGGTTGCGTCAATAGTGTCATAGGGGCTATGCTCTTTTGCCTCCATTTACCGGAGTGCAGTCACTCATTCGGAGAATAAGATTAAATTTGGGCTATCTAATCAATTACCAGAAACCGTATCCATGAAAAAGATTACCCTTTTATTTTTTGCCACGCTGCTGATTATCGGCAGCCAGGGCGATCTCTTCTCACAGAAGAAGGCCAGGAAGGCCGCCCTGCCGGCTGAACCCGCCATTCCGGCCGTTATCGCAGTACCCGTTGTCATTGATGGCGAGGTTCAGAAGATCCCCGCTTTTGAGAACCAGGAAGAGTGGATCAAGGAGGATCTCTGGGTTGAGACCGAATTTGACACTGACGGTGACGGACGCCGTGACCGGATGCATGTTGATGTGACCCGTCCGAAGCAGACCGAGACCGAGGGGCTCAGGCTGCCGGTCATCTACGAGTCGAGTCCCTACTATGCCGGTACGGCCGGTATCAACTTTGAATATTTCTGGGATGTGCGTCAGGAGCTTAACACCCCTCAGCGCCCGCATGCCCATCCGCCTCAGATAAGACGTATCGGGAAGCGCCCGGTCATCTCCAACTCACAGGTCAATGCCTGGGTGCCCTATGGCTTTGTGGTTATCCACTCCTCCGCGCCCGGCACCGGCCTCTCACAGGGGTGTCCCACCGTCGGCACACGTATAGAGGCTCTTGCACCGAAGGCGGTCATTGACTGGCTGAACGGCCGTGCCAAAGGGTACACCTCGCCTGATGGCAATGAAGAGGTAACAGCCTACTGGGCCACCGGCAAGGTAGGTATGATCGGCACCTCATACAACGGTACCATACCCTTCTCGGCGGCCACAACAGGTGTTGAGGGCCTGGAGGCCATTATCCCTGTGGCACCCAACAACTCATACTATCACTACTACCGGGCCAATGGCCTGGTCAGGAGCCCGGGCGGCTACCCCGGTGAGGATGCCGACGTCATCTATGACTTCATTCACTCCAATCCTGACAACTGTGCCTACTGTGACAGCGTATACCGTGACGGTATCATGGCTGCCGGCATGGACCGCACCACGGGCGACTACAATGAGTTCTGGGCTGAACGTGATCTGATGAACTATATGGAGCCTTTCAAGGCTGCCGTGCTGATGGCCCATGCCTTCAATGACTGGAACGTCATGCCCAGCCACAGCTACCGCTTTATCAGGAAGCTGAAGGAGATGGGCGTGCCGCTGCAGATCTACTATCACCAGGGCGGCCATGGCGGTGAGCCTCCCTTCAAAATGATGAACAGATGGTTCACCCGCTACCTGTGGGGCATAGAGAATGGTGTCGAGAATGAACCGAAGGCATTCATCGTGCGCGAGAACGATGACCGTCTCTCACCGACGCCCTATGAAGACTATCCGCATCCTGACGCCAGGCCGGTGACACTCTATCTCACCTCCGGCGCGCCGGGTGCAGGCGGGCTGACCGTTACAAAGCCTGCAGCGCAGGGCCGTGAGACGCTGGTTGACAACTTCTCATTCACCGGCTCAACCCTGGCCCAGGCTGAATATTCGAACCACCGCCTCCTCTATGCCACGGCTCCCCTGACAGAGCCGCTGCATATCTCAGGCGAGGTGAAGGTGAAGATCAGGGCTGCCTCAGACAAACCGGCAGTGAACCTCTCGGTATGGATGGTGGCACTGCCGTGGACTACCACACGCAACCCGAAGATAACCGACAATATCATTACCCGGGGGTGGGCCGACCTGCAGAACCATCGTTCACTCACCGGGAGCAAGCCCCTGGTGCCGGGAGAGTTCTATGAGATGAGCTTCTTCCTTGAGCCTGATGACCAGATCATCCCGGCCGGCAGGCAGATAGGGCTGATGATCTTTTCAAGCGACAAGGAGTTTACACTGCAGCCGATGCCTGGCACCGAGCTGACGGTCGATCTTGACGGAACAGAGATCACCATACCTGTTGTAGGGGGAAAGATCAGATGAAACAAGAGTGGAAGCAGCGACTCTGCTTCTAACCCGTTTTTCCCATGATGTCGAGCAGTGGAGGCAGCAGCACAGCTACTCCCACTGCTGCGGCAGCGACAGATGCAATCAGCACAGCTCCGGCCGCGGCGTCCTTCGCCCGGCCTATCAGGGGATGCTCCTCAGGGCTGACCGCATCACACAGCAGTTCGATGGCACTGTTGAGGCACTCGGCAGCCAGCACCACCCCGGAAGCAATGATTATGGCTATCCATCCCTGCAGGCTGATCCGGAGTATCAGGGCGGCCACTATTACTGCTGCCAGTATAACAAGATGTATCCTGAAATTGATCTGGCTCCGGGCAACAGAGGCTACCCCCCTGAAAGCATCACGGAAGCTCTTTTTTCTATCCTTTAGAGAAAAGGCCATCTCTTTTTTTTGTTAACAGGGTTATACCGGTTTCTCTTAATCGGTTATACCGGTCTCTCCTCATCGGTTATCGTTCCCTCCTCATCCGGTCACAAGGATATCTCTTAAAGCATCATAGCGGGCCATGTCAAAGCCCGATCCGGCAAGGTACTCTTCCACACCGCCGTAATGACCGGATATCCTGTCTATGGCGGTTTCAATGTCCTCGCGCTTCTGCCTTATGGCGTGCAGCAGTGCTCCCGAAGGGAAGAGCCCCAGCATCAGCAGCTGCCTGAGCTTTATCTTCCGTTCGAAGTGAGGTATCAGGTGGTCATTGGAGGTCATATAGTCATTTACAATATCCTCCCTCTCAATGCCCGCCACCATCTGGAACAGTGCAACCAGTATACCGGTACGATCTTTCCCGGCCTGGCAGTGAATCAAAAGGGGTCTGCTCTCCGGCTCGAGCATCACCTCCGCCACCCTGCCCATGACAGGCCTGGCGGCATCAACAATCTCAATATAGAGCCCGTTTATGATCCGGTTGATCTCTTCCGGATTATAGTGTCGTTTAATGTAGGGCTTCAGTTTCTGCCTGGTCACCCCCGCAAAGTCAAGCGGGAGTCCGATGACCCTGATCCCCGGGATATCAAGGCTTCTTCCTGATGATTCCGCAGGGCCCCTGAGGTCTATTACCGTTTTAATGCCCAGCTTCCTGAGCCTCTCCAGATCCCTCCGGCTTACCCTGTCAGGATTGGCAGAGCGGTAGATAACCCCCCTGGTCATTGTCCTCCCGCCGGGAATCGGATAGCCTCCCGCATCCCTGAAGTTCAGAATCGATCTTATCTCAGATATGAGTGTCATCTACCCGGGCAGAATTGAGATAATGTTGGCTGCACAGCCGGCAATATAATACTCTTACGGCACATACAATCCCCAAAAATACCAAATTCCGTTCAGACCGCCCCTCTCACGGGCAACAGAGTCAGGCGTCTCCATTAATGAAAATAGCACTATCTTTGCCGCTCAGATTAATTCCAAAGCAATGAGAAACAGAAGCATGAAACTGATTGTACTGATGGCGGCCATCACCATGGTCTTCTATTCATGCGGCAACAACAGCGGCCGTGCAGGTCGCACAGGAGCCGCTGACGGCCACACCTCTGAGGTTGCCCTCGACTGGCATGGTACCTATTCCGGAAATCTTCCCTGTGCCGACTGTGACAGGATTGAGACTGAGCTGACACTCAATGAAGACCGCACCTATGTTCTTATCACCACCTACTTCAAGGGTGAAGATATTTCTGCAGACACCATCTCAGGCAGCTTCACCTGGAAGGGCAGCAACATCAGGCTTGAGGGGATACCTGACAATGAGAGGTCTCCCTGGTACAGGGTTGAAGAGGGGCAGGTACGTCATCTTGACATGAAGGGAAAGGTTATAAGCGGCGATCTTGAGAACTACTATATCCTCACCAAAAACGGCAACCCGATGGTTGAAGACAAGAGGTGGCAGCTGGCAGAGATACACGGCAGGCCTGTTGAAGGCACCCCTGAGACGCACTTCCTGATCTTCAACTCCGGTGAAGGGTATGCCACTGCAAAGGCCGGCTGCAACATCATGACCTACAGTTACAGGATCAGGGATGAGTACCGGATCAGCTTCGGGCAGGGCCTCTCTACCCTGATGGCCTGCCCTGACACTCTCGAGGATGAGCTTGCAGAGGTGCTTGCCGAGGCAGACAACCTCTCCACAGACGGTACCTACCTCTCGCTCAACAAGGCAAGAATGGCTCCGCTGGCGCGGTTTGTGCTGGTACCGGAGGAAGAGGAGTAGCGTGCCGGGATAAGTACCGTCACGGATACCCGGCTCTTCATGCCGGGTATCCGTGACGGCCCGGCCGCTAATGGTCGTGCTCTGCGGCTGCAGCCTCTTCGTAGGTCTTGTGGATGGTAGCTACCGGGTGCTCGGGCGGACCGTATATGGTATAGACCTTTAACTCGGTGTTTCCGATGTTCTCAACCTTGTGCCAGTATCCGGCAGGGACCAGCACCACCCAGTCGTCGGTAACCTTCTTGTCGAAGTCAAGCTCATCCCGGGTTTTTCCCATCAGTATCCTGGCATCACCCTCTTCAACACGGATGAACTGATCATGGGTCTCATGAATCTCAAGATCAATAATCTCACCCGGCTTCAGGGTCATCAGGACAAGCTGGATATTGTTTCCTGTCCAGATAACATTCCGGTAGTCTGTATTGCCCAGGGTTGCCTCTTCGATGTTGACAACCCATGGCTGACCACCCATATCTTCATTGTAATTGATCACAGAGACCAGCTTTTCACCGGTAGCCTCTGCCTTCGGCGCCTGTCCGGTCCCGGACTGACAACCGTTCATCACCAGTATCAGGCCGGCGGCAATGAGTGAAACAAAAAGAGCTTTTGACTTCATAGAACAGCGATTTAAGTTTCCTGCAATTTACGCATTTTTACCCGAAAAAAGGGGCCGGCTCCCATCCCTCATTCATCTGCGCCGGTATAAAAGGAATGATTGACACCCTGTCACGGCTCTGCCGGCGGTTGCAGCACAGAGGAGGCACCCCTGATAGCGGCTTCAGGCAATGCATTCAATCACCATGACAAACACTATTTCACAGTGGTACAAATTTTGTTACTTTTACTCGTGATAACCAATCCCGTAATTCTTAAAGACATATTCTCATGAAACTCAATCTCCGCAAAATCACCATCACCCTGGCTGCTGTAATGATGGCTGAGGGTCTCTTTGCGCAGGCTGACTCACTTGTCAACCTGCCGAACCTGTTGCTGCCCCGTTTCACCACCAGCCTTGTGAAGCTCAAGTCAGGTGACAGCCGTCGTGCGGTACTCAACTACAACCTGGTGGACCAGGAGATGGTTTTCATGCAGCGTGATCAGTTTTACGTGCTCGATGACCCGCAACTCATTGATACCATCTACATGGCCAACCGAACCTTCGTTCCATTTGAGAAGGGGTTCTACGAAGTTGCTTTCAGGGGTAAAGTAACTCTTTACATTCAGCACAAGGCCTATGCCGAGTCGATGGGTGTGCCTACCGCCTACGGAGCCCGTTCACAGACCACCAGTTACAACTATGTAAAAACGATCTATGGAGCCAACGGAGCCATCAACCTCCGGTTTCCCAACGAATACCAGATTGTGAATGACACCGGCTACTGGGTTCTGAGGAATGGCATAATGAGCTACTTCACCAACAAGAACCAGTTCCTCAAAATCTTCCCGGCACAGGCAAAGGAGCTGAAGCAGTATCTTAACCGCAACAAGGTTGATTTCAAGGACTACATGGCGGTGACCAGGCTGGTGGAGTATTGCAATACAATGCTTTGACCGGCAGGCTGTAGTCTTATCTGCATTGAAGTAAAAAAAAAGGGTGCCATCAGCTGACACCCTTTCTTCATATTCAGTTCCTTACAGGTCTTAACCTCCTAAGGCCTGGGGCCCACATAGGTGAATTTCTCCTTAATGATTGCCCTGTCTTCCGGGGTAACATCCTTCTGTACAAAGAAGAATGCCACCTCCATACTGCGGTCGGCATTGAACTTGTTCGGAGCCTCACCATCTGCGACCCTTGAGGTACGTCCTCTCGGCAGGGGGTCATTGGTTGAGTTGGGCACCGCCACCAGGTTATCATCGGCATCAAACTGGAAATAGGGTGTCCAGGCACCGAAGTAGCTGCCTGATCCGTTGTTCAGGAAGTGATAGAACAGGTCATTGTAATCGGCATCACGCCTGTCAACCGTATACTGCCCGGTAGTTACCAGGTGGAGGGTCTTCGGGTATGAGCCCTTCCATGCTGCGGTATTTATGAAGTCATGATAGGAGCCGGTAACGGTGTAAATGCCGTCATACTTGTTCCTTGAGAGGACCCTCATGATCTTGGTGCCGAAGTTGCCGCTTACGCCCACCCCGTTATCTGCAGATGCAATCTTAACCGGAATGACGTAGAATTTGGCAACAATATCGGGTACCTTTGTGGCGTCAATGCTAATCGCCCAGTCAGTCTCATACTTATTGGCAGGAATGGTCACCTCGTAGCTCGGGATTGTAAGTGCAGCCATCGGCAATGCCTGTGCTGCATTACTTCCGGTAAGCCCTCTTTCGGCGTTATATGCGGTCACCAGTGCAGGGTCGATTGCCAGGGTAACCTTGGTCGGTTTGCTGAGCGGCTTGGCCACGGCAATGTTAACCCTGAACTTGACTTCGAGCGGCTTGGTGGGATCCTTGATCTCCCTGTTTACCGTGCCGGTGGCAGGGCTGGGAGCCTCTGAAAGCTCTGCCAGGGCAGGCGAGCTTGAGAAAGCTCCCATAAAGTCTTCCAGATCATTCAGACACGACGATAGTGACAGTGTCACCAGAAGTGCAGTACAAATTATAATAGCTTTTTTCATTGTCAATCGATTTTATGCGATTAATATGTTAATAAGGTGCGCGGCGCTGTATCCCAGAATACCCTAGCATCAAACGGATACTTGTCGGTATTGAAGGCTACGCCCTGGCGGTCAACGGCGGCCTCTGCATGATCCTGGTTGAGCGTGAACTCCTGTATCGGATAGGGGAAGAGCCTGGGTATCTGTCTGCGGATTATCCCTGAAGGATAGTAGCTCAGCATCTCAGTCTCTTTATCCAGGTTGACGTCATCAGCACGCGCCGGGTTGGGGAAGCCGGTGCGGCGGTAATCGTTGTACGATTCGAACATGTTGACGAAGTAGTTTGATATATACTTCTGAATGATGATCTTCTTCACCTTCTCCTCCACTGACTGTCCCTCATCCCATGCCACCTTTGCACTTCCCACATACTCATCGACCAGGAAATCAGGCGATGTGTTGGGCACCTTTGCGGCAGCCATGGAAGCCCTGATACCATTTTCATAAGCAGTTTTGGCAGCTCCAACAGCTCCGGTGAGAACGCCTCTTGCCAATGCTTCTGCCTGCAGGAAGCATGCCTCAGTATAGGTGAAGATCTTCATTCTGTCAAGTGCGCCATCGCCGGTTTTGGTTGAACCGGGTGCAGTGCCATTGGCTGCGATGGGTACCCATGAGTAGCCGGCTACCACCGTGGTGTTCGGCTGAACCACCAGGTCGCCGTCGGTTCCGAACCTCATGGAGATAAGGTTACCACCTGCTGCGGATACTCCCGGCTGGAAATACTGCCTCAGCCTCGGATCCTGGTATACGGTCATCTTGGTATGAAAGTAGGTGTTCAGGCAGTACTGTGTATTGGTACTGGTGACAACCCCGTCATATGATTTGCCGAAACTGTTCCAGAGAGGATTGGTCTTTCCTGACGATGCCGTGTAGCCGGGGCTTGCAGTGGCATCAGCGGAGATGAATCCGCGTGCGGCTGTGGTATTCATCAGGGTTGCCAGCTCTGAACTGCTCTTGACATTGGTCATCCTCATGACAAGCCTGAGCTTCAGGGTGTTGGCCAGCTCCATCCACTTTGTGAAATTGCCGTTGAAGACAATGTCACTGGGATTGTTGAACGAGTAGTCGGGGCTGGTTGATCCTTCACTGGTTGAAACCTTCTTGTGGAAGATGTCTATTGCCTCATCAAGCTTCTTGATCAGGTCTGCATAGATGTCACTGTCCTTGTCATAGGCAGGTGTCAGGGTCAGACCCGGGTTACATGCCTCGGTGTAAGGCACATCGCCGTAAAGGTCAACCAGGCGTGAGTAGTACCATGCATCTACAACTTTGGTGATGGCCGGATAGATTACGTTTGTTCCGCTGTTCTCACGGATGAACTTAGTATCAGTGAGTACTCCCATGTAATAGTCGTCAAACGGACCGGGGTAGAATGAGCTGGTGATCTCATACTTCTTTGTGGTATACCAGCCTGACCAGCCTCCTGCATGAGACCAGTAACCCATCCAGGCGCCTGTTGTAGTGGCAAAGTCGTTGACCTGGGTCGCCCACGCGTTCAGCACGCCAGGCAGAATCAGGTCAGGTGTGGCGGAGGTAGCATCATTCGGGTTGTAGTTCACGTCAAGCCACTTTTCACAGCTCGTCGTACCGATGACCGCCAGTGTGACAAGAAGAAATATATACTTTTTCATATCCTGTGTCAATCTTTGATTTGTAAACATAATTAGAAGGTCAGGGTAAGGTTGAGTCCGTATGACCTGGTAGCGGGAGTCTGGGCGCTGGTTGAGTAACCTACAGCGTTACCGGTTCCTGAGTTGAACTCCGGGTCAGTATAGATGTTGTTCTTCGGCAGGAACATGAAGAGGTTCCTTCCTACCACTCCGATCCTGACACCGGCTATGTTTTTGTTGGCCCATCCGAGAGCCGATGAGGGAAGGTCATAGGTGAGTGCAAGCTCACGGATCTTCCATACGTCAGCGCTGTTAACCGAGTAGTAGCTGAGTGACCTCATGGTGTTGGTCCACCATGCAACACTTCCCTCCTGTACGGTTATATTGGTATTGGGCACATAGGTCGGGACATCGGCTGTTCCGGTATTGATAACCGAGTTCGGGAATACGAACCTCTGGCGGCCGTTTGATGCCGAGAGGGCGCCGATGCCTGAGAAGAGCAGGTCATAATAGGTGTCGGTACGGAATACTGCCCCGCCTCTGTAGTCAGCACTTGCGGTGAAGGTAAATCCTTTCCACTGCAGGTTTGACTGGATACCTATCAGGTGCTTGGGAGTGGTCTGGCCCCTCGGGTAGGTGAGCGGGTCGATTGAGGGCATCCCGGTCTTGGCATCGACGATGACACGGCCTTTGTCGTCCTGGTAGAACCTGGTCACCTTGTTGTATGGATAGGGCATACCCACTATTGCATAGACGGCGCCTCCGAGGGAGATCTCGTCAAGGCCCTCGGCCAGTGAAAGCACCCTGTTGTACCAGTGTGCATAGTTGGCTGAAATATCCCAGCGCCAGTCAGGCGTGGCAACCGGAGTGGCCTTCACCTCAAACTCAAACCCGCGGTTGAGCATCTCCCCGGTATTGATCTTTGATGAGCTGTAGCCTGTTGCCCTTGAGATATTCATGTCAACAGTCTGGTTGGTGGTATTGGTCTGATAGACAGTAATAGTTGTATTAATCCTGTCATTCAGGAAGTTAAGATCAATACCAAACTCCTTGGAGAGTGTGAACTCAGGCTTGAGGTAACGGTAGTTGAGGCTGTTGCCGACCGTATAGGCTGAGAGGCTTCCGAAGGGGAAGTTGGAAGCGATCCCGAAGAGGTTCTCAAGCTGGTAGTTTCCGATGTTGATCGAACCCACCTTCGATATACCTCCCCTGACCTTGATATGTGTCAGAATATCGCCCTTGAGTGCCGGGACGAGCTCGGAGAGGATCACCGAAGCGTCAACTGCCGGGTAGAAGAATGACCACTGTGACTTGTCAAGCAGTGAGTTCCAGTCATTCCTTCCTGAGGCATGGATATAGGCCATATTCTTATAGCCAATGGTGATGTCGCCGAAGGCGCCCATCTGCCTTGAGTCTGACCAGCTGGCAGCTCCGCTGAGTTCGCCCACCCTGTTCTTCACGTTGAAGAGGGTCGGTATTTCAAGTGATGCAGCCGATACTGATGTTGACCTGGAATAACCTATCCTGGTGGTCATACCGGCGATGGCTCTTACCGAGAAGTCCTGGAAACGGTGTGAGAAGTTGGCTATGAAGTCGTTGGTCCAGCGCCATCCCCACCCCATGCCGGTGTTCATTGATGGCTTGATGTCTGCACGGCTGATGCTGCGGCCATAAAGCTGATACATCTGGTGACCGTAGGGGCTGTAATCAACGAAATAGACACGGTTTTCGTAATAGCTGGTATTGGGTGCAATAGCTGTCCTGGCCTGGATGGTCAGCCACTTGGTCAGCTTCTGCGAGAGATCCAGAACTCCGGTGACATAGTCATTCCTGCTGGTATACCTCCTGGTTGCCAGATCCTGGTAGGGGTTCGGGTAGTAGGCGTTGAAGTAGTGGTCAACGTCTGCCCAATTGGTTATCCTGTTTCCAAGAGCATCGTAATATACGGCATCCCAGTCTTTGAAGTCGGTGAGCGGTATATGCATCGGGGTGTTCATCACGTTCCAGTATACCGATGAGTTGGAGGTGTTCTGTGTGCGCAGCGTATAGTTGAAGTTGAACTGTGCCTGGAACCCTTTGTACTGCTTGGTACCGTTGAACCTGAGGACGTTGCGGTGTGCCTCGTCGCCCGGTACAACACCCTGGATCTTGACATCCTGAATCGAGATGAAGAGTGTTCCGGTCTCGTTTCCTGATGAGAATGAGAGGTCATTCTGCAGTGTCAGGCCGGTATCCCAGAAATTGATCTTCTCCTGTGGTTTGGCTGAATAGGTTGTGGTGAGGCTGTCGCCGTTCTCATCCCACAGCCCGATCCTGGTGATGTGTCCGTCGAATGCGGGGCCCCAGCACTGGTTCTCAAACGGTTCGAAGATAGCGTTCCCGAACTGGTCAGTCGAGGCGCCACCGCCGAAACGGTCCTGCATCTTGGGGAAAAAGGCAACCTTGTCCATGGTTGCGGTGCTGCTGAAGATAATCTGTGTCTTGTCTTTCGACCCGGTCTTCGTGGTCACCACGATAACACCGTTTGCGGCCTCAGAACCGTACAGAGCTGCAGCGTTTGCACCCTTCAGAACGTTCATGCTCTCGATGTCGTTGGGGTTCAGTGTCTGCAGATAAGCCAGGTTCACGGGCACGCCGTCAAGCACGAGGAGTGCCTGGTTGTTGCCGAGGAATGAGCGGTTGCCCCTCAGCACCACCCTCACGTCGGGGTTGACTGATGCGTCAACGGTGTTGATCTGAAGGCCGGCCACCTTGCCTGACAGTGCAGAGGCTGCGCTGGTAGGCTTGGCCTGGGTAATGAGGGCCGACTCAACCTGGGTAATGGCTGCGCCAACCTCATTGGCATTACGCTTGATACCGAAGGCAGATACAACAACCTCCTGGAGACCCAGCAGCTCAGACTCCATCACCACGTTGATGACCGACCTGCCTGCAATCTGGACATCCTGGCGCTTCATCCCTATATAGGAGAAGACCAGGACAGTTGCATTCTGCGGTACCTCCAGGGTGTAACGCCCATTGGCATCGGTGTTGGTGCCGATGGTCGTTCCCTGTACCTGCACTGTTACTCCGGGAAGTGCACCCTCACCTTCAACCGCTGAGGTGACGGTTCCGGAAATGCTCTTTGTCTGGGCCTGCAGGGCTGTTACACCCGCAAACACAAACAAGGCAATCAGTAGAAATAGCTTCTTCATACGAATTGGTTTTAGGTTAACTTGACAAAGTTATTAGGATTTTCAAATCATCAAAATGATTTGTTGTTTTTATAAAACATATCAGGATTTTTCTTATCAGGCATATTCAGCTGAACCTCCGGCAATTAGTGCCGCCTACCCGTAAACCCGGAAAAAAGTTTAAGTATTAATACCTACTGGTGCAGGTTTAGAGGGTGACCGGCAGAGTAATAAAAGCACGCCCTGGCGCCGTTAGCTTGTAAAGGTATGAAACCAAAAATCCCACCTTCGCTTCGCTCAGATGGGATAAGGTTGAGGTCGGTGGCGGATTCGAACCGCCGTACCCGGTTTTGCAGACCGATGCCTAGCCACTCGGCCAACCGACCCTTATTTCTGTGATCGATGCCTATCCGCCGGTGGGCGGACAACCGACCCTTATTGCTTTGGCCGATGCCTATCCGCCGGCTGGCGGACAACCGACCCTTATTGCTTTGGCCGATGCCTATCCGCCGGCTGGCGGAC
>CAZAVK010000009.1:92475-117686 GCA_964488645.1 uncultured Rikenella sp.
AACCGACCCTTATTTCTGTGATCGATGCCTGTCCGCCAGCTGGCGGACAACCGACCGGTCAATGCGGATGCGAAATTAACAAAATTATTTCATATGCAGGAATCAATCCTTTCCTATTTTCATTAGCTGCCGGTTGCTGGCGGTTATCAGTTCAATGGTTGAATCGCTGTTGAAGACAGAGTAGAGTCCCTGCTCCTCCTGCGGCGGGTCACCCAGGTAGTCATCGCCCGGCTGCCAGAAGAGGCGTCCGCTGGCAGCTCTCCCCTCGCCTGAGTATGCCCATATATTACATCCGGCCAGCGGTCCGAGCCGGCCTGCGTGTTCCACCACCTGGCTGAAACCATTCCTGTAGAAGGCATCACGTGCCGTAACCGGCTCATCGGGAGCAAACCCGTGGTTATCCCGCGGCAGGCCGAACTCTTCGAGCACCAGCGGCTTCTTCAGCCTCCCGGCCACTTCAAGATGGGCATTGATGTAATCGTTGGTCATTCCGTTGATCCTCTCAAGGTTCCCCGGAAGATCCTGTTTATCATACCAGCCCCAGTTTGCAGGCCAGATGTGCATCACCAGGTAATCTATCTCAGGAAGTGCATGGATGCGTTCGAAGAGGTCCATATCTCCCTCGCACCCCACCACTCCCTCACTGCCGGTGGTTACCAGGTGATTCCTGTCGAGCTGTTTCAGCAGGGTGGCAATACGGCTTATCATACGTTCGAAGGCCGGGTGATTGGCCACATCAAATGCCCTGGGCTCATTGGCAATCTCCCAGGTCATGATTGCAGGATCATCGGTGTACTTCAGCCCGGTATACCTGTTGGTACGACCCACGATGAAGCGTATGAACTCTTCAAAATGGCTGAGGCAGGGCTCGCAGCCGTGGAACTGTCCGCAGTAGCTCATATACTCGGGCCAGGTGGCTGTTGAAGTATATGGTATAGGTATCGGGCCATAGCCGTGCCATGTGAGATACTGCCCGAAGCCGCCGCTCCAGTCCCATGCGTTGTTGAGGTAGAGGATGGCATGCTGGCCGCGCTTGCCCATCTCTGCGAGGAGGAAGTCAAGCCCGTCAAGGATCTCATCATTGTATTCACCCGGCACAGGCTGCAGTGAGGGAGTCACCCGGTAGGGAACATTTTCGGGGCCCTCGGGGCCGACCAGCACTCTCAGGTTGGTGATGCCGATGCTCTTCATGTGGTCAAGCTCCCTGAGGAGCCTCTCCCGGTCACCATAGACGCCCGGTGAGCCCATCACGGCACCGTACCAGTAGTTGGCACCTATGAAATAGTAGGGTTCACCTGCCAGCCGGAAGAGTCCGTCACTGACTGTGATAAACTCAGACTGCGGCGCAGGCCGGCAGCCTGCCAGGGCCACAATTACCAGCAGGCCCGTGATCAGTTTTCCTTTCATATGATCATTGTTTTTGGTTATCGTTTTAGTTTCAGCCTGCACTTTGCCTCGGGCATTCCGTCGGCCGTGGCTGTCACCCATACCGTACCGCCGGTCTCCCCTGCCCTGACTACCAGCAGGCACCTGCCGTTGAAGGCTCTTCGCCGGTCGCTCCTGAACGGTTCATGGCTTGTCTGGCTGCCGTTGTCCACCCCGGCTATGGCTGCAGGTCCCTCTACGCTGAACCTGATCAGGTTGTCGGCATGTGGTACCGGGTTTCCGTCAGCATCTGCCACCGTCACGGAAATGAATGAGAGGTCTCTCCCGTCAGCCCGTATCACCGTGCGGTCAGGCGTGAGGATCAGTTTCGCGGGCCGGCCGGCGGTATGCACCTCACGCTGCATGATCTCCCTGCCGTCACGGTATCCCACGGCCCGCAGGGTACCCTCTTTGAACGGCACCCTCCAGGCCAGGTAGAAATCATCACTCCCCTTCACCTTCCGCCCCAGTGAGGCGCCGTTCAGGAACAGCTCCACCTCGTCACAACTGGTATATGTCCAGACGTCAACCTCCTCCCCGGGACTCCAGTTCCAGTGGGGGAAGAGATGCAGCACATCCCTGTCGGTCCATTCGCTCTGGTAGAACCAGTATGCATCCTTGGGGAATCCCGCCAGGTCAATTATCCCGAAGTATGAGCTGCGTGCCGGCCATGGATATGGTGTGGGTTCTCCCAGGTAGTCGAAGCCGGTCCAGATATATAGTCCTGTCAGATACGGGTTGTCACGCACCAGGCGCCAGCTGTCGCGGTGCGTGGTGCCCCAGGGCACCGAGCAGTTGTCATATGATGAGCATGTCAGGTCATCATTCCCTTCGGTGAATACCCCTTTCCATGGTGCTGCCCAGCGTCTCACCCGGTCTGAGGGCATGTCATAGCTGCCGCGTGTAGCCAGGGCCGATGTGGTCTCCGTCCCCAGGAACTTCCCTTCGGGGAATGCCTCCGGGAATCCGGTCCACAACGTTTCATGGTAGTTGAACCCTATCAGGTCGAGCGCTCCCGATGTGATCAGCGGGTTGTGTGGTACGGGGTCATTGCAGCCGGCGGTCACAGGCCGGGTGTCATCAAGTGCCCGCACTATCTCTGCCAGCCGGGAGGCTATCACCGCGCCGCTCTCATCGCCGGCCCACTGCTCTTCCACCTCGTTCCCTATGCTCCATACGAAGACCGACGGGTGATTCCGGTCGCGGAGCACCATTGCCTCCAGGTCACGCCTGTGCCACTCATCAAAATCGAGGTGGTAGTCAAACTCCGTTTTTGCCAGCTTCCACATGTCAAACGCCTCATCAACGACTATGAACCCCATCCTGTCGCACAGGTCAAGCAGCTCGGGTGCCGGCGGATTATGCGAGGTTCGTATGCCGTTGCATCCCATCTCCTTCAGCATCTCCAGCTGCCGTTCGATCGCCCTGGTGTTGACCGCGGCTCCCAGGCAACCCAGGTCATGGTGGAGGCATACGCCCTTGATGGTCACAGGCACCCCGTTGAGTATCAGCCCGCGGTCGCGGGTGAATTCGAATGATCTGATCCCGGTTACGGTCTCATATCGGTCAGCCACCCGCTGTCCTGACCGTACTGTTGTCACCACCCTGTAGAGTGCCGGGTTTTCCGGCGACCATAGCCGTGGCCGGTTTATCAGCAACTCCTGTGTGGCGGTGGTGCCGCCCGGGTTCACCTCGAGCCCCTCGGTCACGCTGCGTGCCACCCTGCGGTTGTGCGGGCCGTAGATCACCGTCTCAAGCCGTACGATGTTCTTTGAGCCGGTATTGTTGCCTATCCGGGTGGTCACCCTCATCAGTGCCGAGCTGCTGTCGGCCTCCGGGGTGGTGACCCAGGTGCCCCAGTGATCAACCGCTATGCTGCCGGTGACTGTCAGCCACACATTGCGGTAGATGCCTGAGCCGGAGTACCACCTTGAGTTGGGCTGTGCTGAGTTATCGGCTTTCACCGCGATGAGGTTCTCCTCATCGCCCTGCTTCAGGAAGGGGGTCAGGTCATAACGGAATGAGCTGTACCCGTAGGGTCTCTTGCCCAGGTAACTGCCATTGATCCACACCTCGCTGTTGCGGTAGATACCGTCGAACGAGACATAGACCCTGATCCCGGGCCCGGCGCCGGTCACCCGGAAGCTCTTCCGGTACCAGCCCGTTCCGCCGGGCAGTGCGCCGCCGCCGGGTGTGGCGGGATTCTCCTCACTGAAAGCACCCTCAATGCTCCAGTCGTGCGGCAGGTCAAGCGTCCGCCAGCTGCTGTCATCATACTCAGGCTGCGAGGCATCATCAGCGGCATCAAGGCTGAAACGCCACCCCTCATTGAAACTGATATGTGTGCGGGGCCCGGACTGTGAACAACCCGTGGCCAGGGCTATCAGGGCAACTGCGGCAGCAGCCGCGGCTAATCTCTTTATTGGTTGCATATCTCCTTTCTTTCATTTCCTGTTGAACCAGCTCCTGATCCACTCCATCCGGGCGTTGTAGAACTCCCCGGGCAAACCATGACCGGCATCGGGATAGACAATATATTTTTTATCGGCAGTGACCTGGTTCCATGCGGCAAAGTTAATTGCGGGCGGACAGACATCATCGAGCAGTCCGACGCCCATGATCATGGGTGCCCTGATCAGCGGTGCAAGGTTCTTGATATCAAAGTAGCTGAGCATGGTGTAGAGCTCATCCCAGGTCATCTCACCATTCTTTTCTATATATGCGGCAAACTCGCTGGCAGGCCAGGCCACCATCCGGAAGTAGTTCCGGAAGTCTGACAGGAAGGGTACCTGTGGCGCGCACACCGCTATACGGTCAGCGGCCAGTGCCGCTGTTGCGAAGGTGAGTGCGCCTCCCTGGCTGGCTCCCTCCACCGCTATACGTGACCGGTCAACCTCAGGCCGTGAGCAGAGGAAGTCTATTCCCCTGATGCAGTCCATATATGCGCCACGATAGATATACTCCTCCTTTCCGGAGATGCCGCTGAGCAGGTATCCGGGGAATCCGGGGTCGACATCATCACGGCTGTTGCCATGCCCCCGTATGTTGAGTCCCAGCCCGATCACATCATCGCCGTAGGCAATGTATTCGGGCATCTCCGCAGAGCCATGCCCCGGCACCTGCATAATGGCGGGGTATTGCCCGGGCTTCACCGGCACGCGGTACCAGCCCCTTATGAGCACATTGCCCAGTGAGCGCATCTCCACCAGGAAGAGGTCATGCTTCGGGGTGCAGAGGCTGTCAATGCGTATCAGCCTGTAATGCGGCTCCACGGCGGCCAGCTCAGCCAGCGTACCCTCCCAGAACTCGAGGAAATCAGGCTGACGGTCTATCTCCGAGGCGATCTGCTCCGGTTCATATCCGAACCTGAAGTGATGAGTCCTGCTGCCCGCCCTGCTGTTGACCATGAGTGTGGCCCGGTAGAACCCCGGCTGCAGCCTGCCTGCACGGAAGAGATGCCGGCCGGTTGAGTTGCCCCTGACAGTCGCCTCATGATGCCCCTCCCAGCACCTGCTGCCGAAGTCATCATCAATGGTCAGGGTCAGCGCGGCGCGGAACTTTTTCGGGAAGCCGTTGGTGAGGGTAACCGGGATCACGGCATCGGCGCCTCCCCTGATGATCATATCCTTTTCGCTGAAATCGGTGCCGGGGGTGATCAGGTCGGAGGCGTCACGCGGTACAAGGGTGAAGGGTCCCCCGTAGAGGCCGCCGTCGCCGCCTGCATCATACACCCGTATCGCAATGGTGTTCTTCCTGTCCCAGCTGACATATTCGGCAGGAATGGTATAGGTGCGGGGCACATCCCATGCACCCTGAAAGGAGGGAGGCATCTTGCCGGTGGCTCCGACCGGGTGGCCGTTGAACCATGTCTCGTCAACATCGTCGATCCGGCCCAGGGTGAGCTTCAAACCGCCATATCTCTCTGCCCTCTTTCTCATTGATGAGGGCACCACCACCTTCACCCGGTACCATGCATAGCCGTCATAGCCGGCGTATCCCTGCTTCTCCCACACCTGCAGCGGTGAGATGTCATGCCACCAGTAGTCATTGTGCGATGAATCGGCATACTCACGGTGGTCACCCTGCAGGAACTTCCACTCTGCAGGTACAATACCCTGAGGCTGCAGGCTGCCAATGGTGATTAACATTGCGCCCAGAAACAGTGTCACTCTTTTCATGGATGATGACTATTATTCACATTGTGCTGCCGGTCTGTTGCTCAGATCCTCATCTCTTCCTCCTTTGCGGTTATTTCAACTTCACCGTTATCTCCTCTCCGGTGTATTTCACCGACCTGTCGGGCCGCCTGTCGAAATTGAGTCCGACCGGTCTCGACCGTGAAACCTTGATAATATTTATGGTACGTTCAAGGGGCATACCTTTCCAGCTCCCCTCCCTGGCGCCGATGGTGAGTTCCTGGTCAGCCTCGTTCCAGCTGAAGCTGATCACTGACCACTCACCCTTCTCGTAGTCATTGGTAATGCCGTCATCTTCATAAAGGTCAAAACTGCCATCAATACCGGCATAGATCCATATGGTGAGCGGGTCAGCCGCCTTCTCTCCCGTGTGCTGCATCTCCGGTCCGGACGGTATGACTGATCCCTCGCGCACAAAGAGCGGCATCCACTCGTAAGGCGCCTCGGCCTGTGTCATCCTTCCTCCGCGGAGGTATCTGCCGCTTTGCATGTCATACCAGCCATAGGGTGCCGGCAGGTAGACCTGACGGGTACGTGCGCCATATCCGGTCACCGGGCATACCATCAGTGCCGGGCCGAACATGTACTGGTCTCCGATATTGAATACCGCTGTGTCAAGCCCGAAATCCATGATCAGCCCGCGCATAATGGTGTAATCATTCAGCCACACCTCTCCCGCCAACGAGTAAATATAGGGCATCAGCCTGTATCTGAGCCTGTTGTACTCAACCATCGTCTTGTATGCAGGGTGTCCCTCGGGGGCTGTATTGTAAATCTCACGGTAGGGATACTCGCCGTGTGACCTGAAGAGGGGTACGAAGGTTCCGAACTGGTGCCAGCGTGTCATCAGCTCGCGCCACTCTTCACGGTCGGCTCCCAGCGGGTCACGGAACCGGTTCTCGACCGAGAATCCTCCGATATCCATTGTCCACCATGGTATGCCTGACATTGAGAGATTCACTCCGCATGGTATCTGTGCGGCCATGTCATGCCATGTAGCTGCAATGTCGCCGCTCCAGTTTGCGGCGGCATAACGCTGCAATCCGGCAAAGGCAGCCCTGGTGAGTATGAAAACCCTGCTCCCGGGATCGGCACTCCGCTGCCCTTCCCATACCCCGCGTGCCTGCATCAGCGGGTAGGCATTGAAGTACCTGTCAGATGAGCCGATAGCGGTCGGGTGCATCATCGCCTTACGCTCATCCATCGGCAGGTTGGAGGTGATGTCCGGCTCGGTGGCATCGAGCCACCACGCATCCACGCCCCTGGCATAGAGCGAGCTGTCTATCTGCTCCCAGAATGCCCTGCGGGCATCGGCGCTGAAGGCGTCATAGAATGTCGAGAGATAGCCGATCCAGTCTTTGCGCTCCTTTTCGATGTTCCGGCGGTAGAGCCACCCCTTGCCGTTCATGTAATCATAGTTGACCGTTCCGGTATAGTACTTCGGCCAGACCGAGATCATCAGCCTTGCATCGAGCTCTTCATGGAGGGTGCGTATCATCCCTGCCGGGTCGGGGAAACGTACCGGGTCGAACTGGTGATCACCCCATTTGTCAACGGGCCAGTACTGCCAGTCGAGTACAATATTGTCGAACGGTATTCCTCTCTTCCTGTACTCACGTGCCACGGTCAGCAGCTCCTCCTGGCTGGTATAGCGCTGTCTGCTCTGCCAGAATCCCATCGCCCAGCGGGGCATCACCGGTGCCTTGCCGGTCAGGGTGCGGTATCCGCTGATGACCTCATCGGGGCTGTCTCCTGAGATGAAGTAGTAGTCGATCTGGTCAGCCACCTCTGACCATAATGAGATGTGCTGCTGCTCCTCCTCATCCCGGGGTGTGAGGTATCGCATGGCTATGAATGACTCCCCTCCGTCGGGTATCCATTCGATCCGCAGCGGATAGCGCCTGCCCGGCTCCATCTGTAGTGAGGAGTACCCTGCTGAGGCGTTCCAGCACTGGCGCCACCGGTCAAAGAGCAGCTTGCCGTCAAGCCAGAGCCGGGCATAGCCGGCAGCGCTGAACATGAACTTGTGCACCCCGGCGCTCTCCGAGCTGATCTCACCCTCCCAGATTACCTTGCCGTCAGAGAGATCGAACCCCTCGGGGAACTTTTCCAGGTCGGGGATGAACTGATAGCTGATCTCCGTCTCGAGCCTTGTGGCAAAAACCCGCTGTCCGCTCCTGTGGTCTGAATAGGTGGCTGTCAGTCCCCCTTCACGCCCCTGGCTGTCATACAGTATGAGCGATGAGAGCTCTTCCCACTCGCGGATGTCACCGTAGCGCGTCCTCGAGTAGTTGTCCCACAGGATACCATAGTTGCGGTTCGAGATCAGGAATGGTACTGCCGACTGGGTGTTGTACTGAAACAGATCGGCATCCTTACCCTTAAGGTTCATCATGGAGGCCTGGTTTGCGCCCAGCCCGTAGAGCGCCTCGCCGGGCTGCGACTCCCACCGCTGCCTGACGGCCAGACCGGTCTCCCCGGGTGCCAGGGCCGGTGAGAAGCTCCTTCCTCCTTCCTCAGCCTCAGAAAGGAAGAGTGTGCCGTCACTGCCGGTGAAGATTATGCTCCCGCTCTTCAGTGACACCTCCGCACTGAGGGCAGGAGTGCTCAGGGTAATATGCCCTTCGCCCTTCTCAACAGTGAAACCGCCGTCGTAGGGAGGGAAAGCAACAGTCATCAGCCCGGGCCTCTCAGAAAACTCACCCGAAGGGAGAGCCGTGACCCTGATGATATGATCATTGATCACCTTCAGCCGTATGGTCTGGCCGGGGAAGTCTGATCTCTCATCAAGCCTGATAATGACACCGTCGCCGGTAGGTTCGATATGCCCCGAGGAACATGAGCAGGTCATGGCGACGAAGGTTATAAGTGCGGCAGCCAGCGCCGCAGCATGACTCATGATTCTCTTCATGGGGCGTAACGGTTAGACCGGCACTGAGGCCGTATGGTGATCACTCTCTTCAAACCGGCTGACGATTTACACAAAAATAATAAATGATATGGTATAACTCAGGCAGGGATGAGTTATTCGCGGCCCGGCGGCCAGATGGCAGCACAGTCTTATGACACCGCGGCCTGATGACACCGCAGCCTGATGACATCGCAGCCCGGCGGCCGGATGTGCAATTTCTTCAGCCAGGCTGACGGTATTGTTCATTTAAATATCTTTGAACCGATCCCGGCAGTGGCACAGCCGGGTGAGGTACTACCCGATGAGTTTCGCCCAGGACAAACCAACCCGCCTCAGTCATGAATCTCCACTTCATTGATCTCGGAATTGTTCTGCTCTACCTTGTCACCACGGTCTTCATCGGCAACTGGGTCTCCAGGAGGGCTTCCCGCAACATACAGTCATACTTCCTCGGGGGGAACACCCTGCCGTGGTACTTCCTCGGCATCTCCAATGCTTCGGGCATGTTTGACATTGCCGGCACCATGCTTCTCGTCTACTGGCTCTCTGTGTATGGTCTCAAGAGTATATGGATTCCCTGGCTCTGGCCGGTTTTCAACCAGATCTTCCTGATGGTCTATCTCTCTGCATGGCTGAGGCGTTCCAACGTGATGACCGGAGCCGAGTGGATCAGGACCCGTTTCGGTGATGGCCGGGCCTCCAGTCTCTCGCATATTATCGTGGTGGTTTTTGCACTGGTCAGCGTAATCGGATTTCTCTCCTACGGCTTCAAGGGTATCGGCAAGTTCGTCGCCGCCTTCCTGCCTCCGCTGGTCACCAATCCTGAATACCTGGCTGCCCATCCGCAGATCAACGTTAATCTCTATGCCCTTATCCTCATGGGGATTACCACCTTTTACGTGGTCAAGGGAGGCATGTTCAGCGTGGTGATCACAGAGGTTATACAGTACGGCATACTGACCGTGGCCTCGATAGCGGTAGGTATCATAGCCATACGGCTGGTCTCTCCCGATGCACTCAGTGCAGTCATCCCCGGGGGATGGAAGAGTCTCTGGTTCGGAAAGACCACCGGTCTTGACTGGACGGCCATCTCTCCGGCGGCCTCACTCCAGCTGCATTCATTCAATGACTGGATCAGGAGTGACGGTTATGAGCTCTTCGGGCTCTTCTTTGTGATGATGCTCTTCAAGGGTATCCTCGTCTCTGCTGCCGGTCCTGCTCCCAACTATGACATGCAGCGTATCCTTGCCACCAGGGACCCGAAGGAGGCCTCGAAGATGAGCTCACTGGTCAGCGTGGTGCTCAATCCCACCCGCTACTTCATGGTTGCCGGGCTTACCATCCTGGCCCTGGTGAACTTCGACCGGCTCTACACCGGTTCACTGACTGAGCCTGACTTTGAGAGTATCCTGCCCGAGGTGCTTGCCACCTATGTCCCTGCCGGGCTGCTGGGCTTCCTCCTGGCAGGCCTCATCGCCGCCTTCATGAGCAACTTCGCTGCTACGGTCAACGCTGCGCCTGCCTACCTTGTAAATGATATCTACAAGCGCTATATCAACCCCCATGCCGGTGAGAAAACCTATGTACGGATGAGCTACGCAGCCTCGCTGCTGATTGTGGTGACCGGTATCGTGGTCGGGTTCCTGGTAACCTCCATCAACAATGTGGTGCTCTGGATCACGGCAGCATTGTGGGGCGGCTATACCGCACCCAACTTCCTCAAGTGGTACTGGTGGCGGTTCAACGGTTACGGGTACTTCTGGGGAATGCTTTCAGGCATCGCTGCAGCACTGATCCTGCCCGCCCTCAACCTGAAGCTGTTGCAAGACTGGCCCCTGACATCAAACTTCAGCATGAACGCCTTCCCGGTCATTTTTCTCATCTCGCTGGCGGGAAGCATCCTGGGCTCACTGCTGACACGGAGAGAGGATGACGAAACCCTCAAGAAATTCTACAGACAGGTGCGCCCGTGGGGGTTCTGGAAGCCGGTCGAACGGATGGTCATGGCCGAAGATCCTGCCTTCAGGGCCAACCGCGACTTCCTGAGCGATATGTTCAACATCGCGGTCGGAATTGTATGGCAGATTTCACTTATGGCATTCCCGGTATTCCTGGTACTGAGGGAGTGGAAAGCGTTCCTGTTGACCATGGCAGTGACGGCAGCCACCACCATTATACTTAAATTCACCTGGTGGAACAGGCTGAAAGAGTAACCGGTCAAAGAAAAATTGGCTATTTTAGCCTGTGCCGCCGGATAGCCGGTCCAAAACAGATCAGTTAACCTAACCAATCCAACAATGAGTACAAGACGCGATTTTATCAGGCAGGGAGGGCTTACTGCCGGAGCAGTTGCCACTGCCACTGCCCTGGGAAGCAGCATCATGCCGGGTGCAGACGGGATGCAGCGGAAGAGAGACCTGTCTGACCGGATCAGGATCAGCAAGATGATCATTGAGCCAATCAATATCAAAATGGATGAGCCCTTCACCATTTCACTGGGGACGATGACCCACCTTGAAAATGCGCTTGTAACCATTGTTCTGGAGAATGGTGTTGAAGGGTTCGGCGAGGCTGCCCCCATCCTGCAGCTCAACAGCGAGAACCAGGCCACCATCATCAGCACCCTCAACAGCTGCAGGGAGTATATCGTGGGTCAGGATATCAATGATTACCGAAAGATCGCCCGTACCCTCAGGAGCGCCTTCTGGTCACAGAACACCGCCCGCTGTGCCATCGAGATGGCCATGCTTGACGCCTATACCAAGACCCTCGGCATCCCCTTCTACAGGTTCCTGGGCGGCACTGACAACCGGATAGAGACAGATTTTACCATCTCCATAGTTCCTTCCGCACAGGCCAGGCGCGAAGCTGCCGAACTGGCCGACATGGGATTCAGCGTAATCAAGACCAAGGTGGGCAGCAACCTCCGTGAGGATGTTGAGAGAGTGCTCGCCATCCATGAGGGCGCCCCGGGATGTGGCATACTCATCGATGCCAACCAGGGCTATAACCCCAAGACCGCACTGCAGTTCATCAATGAGGTTGAGAGGCAAGGCATCTTTCCGGTCATGTTTGAACAGCCGGTGGGCAAGCATGATCTTGCCGGCATGAAATACGTCAGGGACAACACCTCGGTGATGGTCGGAGCCGATGAGACGGTCTTCACCCCGATGGATGCCATCAACGTGGTGCGTACCGACTGTGCCGATGCCATCAATATCAAGCTGATGAAATCATGCCTGATCGATGCGCTCGACATCGCTGCCGTGGCGCGGAGCGCAGGGCTGAAGCTGATGATAGGCTGCATGGTGGAGACATTCGTCGGACTGGGATGTGCCGTACACTTTGCTGCCGGGCTTGGATGCTTTGACTATATCGACCTCGATCCATCACTGGAGCCGGAGATGAAGATACTCAGGGGAGGGCCCGATTTCAGCCCTCCGGTCTGGACCATAGGCAATGAGCCGGGGATGGGATTCAGGAGATGATATTTTCAGCCGGGAGCCGGTTGCAGGCCGGCTCCGCTATTGCCCCCAGGGAAATGGATAAGAATACAAAAACATAAAGAGAACAAATGGGAATCATACGGATAGAGGAGATGGAATTCTATGCCTTTCACGGGCACTACCATGAAGAGCAGATCGTGGGCAGCCACTTCATGGTTGACGTGACCATCGATACCGATACCGGCAGGGCCGGGATGAGTGATGAACTGCGTGATACGCTCAACTATCAGACTGCCTATACAATTGTCAAGCGTGAGATGGAGAAGCCCTCCAACCTGCTTGAGCATATCGCCACCCGGATCCTCGACGCGCTCTTCAACGAACTATCCGGCATAAACAGGGCCACCGTGAAGGTCTCAAAGCTCAACCCGGTCATGGGCGGCCGCATCGGCAGGGTGAGCGTCGAGGTCACCAGATAAACGGAACAGCCGGAGAGCAGAACCGGTAGCCGGCTGAACAGCAACGAAGAGCTGTCGCAAAGAGCCAGGGGGCAGGACTCCGATCGGCTTACCTGAGATCTGTCTGCCGGGGCAGCTGAGGCAATTCGTCAAAAAAACTGTTTGCATGCTGTTAATGACCTGAATAGGTATATTTTTGCACTTTGAGATAAACTGAGAGATGAAAGAGAGTGAAGAGAGCATCAGGCCTGAGTCGCAGCACTTCATAGAGCAGATCATTGAGAAGGACCTGGCTGACGGTAAGAATAACGGGCGCATCCACACCCGCTTCCCGCCTGAGCCCAACGGCTACCTCCATATCGGCCATGCCAAGGCCATCTGCCTTGACTTCGGCATGGCCGAGAAGTACGGCGGCCTGTGTAACCTCAGGTTTGATGACACCAATCCCACCAAAGAGGATGTCGAGTATGTCGATTCGATAAAGGAGGATATCAGGTGGCTCGGATTCTCATGGGATGACCGTGAGTATTACGCCTCCGACTACTTCGGCCAGCTCTGGGATTTTGCCGTCTCGCTCATCCGCCGGGGTCTGGCCTATGTTGATGACCAGGACTCCGAAACCATTGCCGCCCAGAAGGGCACCCCCACCCAGCCCGGCACCGGGAGTCCCTTCCGCAGCCGCACCGTGGAGGAGAACCTTGACCTTTTCCACCGGATGAATGAGGGCGAGTTTGAGGAGGGGAGCCGCGTGCTGAGAGCCAGGGTCGACATGGCATCTCCCAATATGCACATGCGTGACCCGATCATCTACCGCATACTCAAGACACCGCACCACCGTACCGGTGATAAGTGGAATGTCTACCCGATGTATGACTTTGCCCACGGCCAGTGTGACTACTTTGAAGGTATAACCCACTCGCTCTGCACCCTCGAGTTTGAGGTGCACCGCCCGCTCTACGACTGGTTCATTGACCAGCTTCAGACCGATGAGTACCGTCCGCGCCAGATCGAGTTCAACCGCCTCAACCTCACCTATACGGTCATGAGCAAGCGCATGCTGCTTGAGCTGGTCAGGGAAGGAATCGTCTCCGGTTGGGATGACCCGCGGATGCCCACCCTCTCAGGAATGAGACGCAGGGGATACACACCGGAGGCTATCCGCAATTTCATCGGCCGCATCGGATATACCAAGGTGGAGGCCATCAACGATATCGGTCTGCTGGAGTTTGCGGTGCGCGAAGATCTCAACAAGAGTACACACAGGGTGTTTGCGGTGCTAAACCCGCTGAAGGTGATTATCACCAACTATCCCATTGACAGGACCGAGGAGATCGAGCTGATCAACAACCCCGAGGATGAGACCATGGGCAGCAGGCTCGTTCCCTTCGAGAGGGAATTGTATATCGAGCAGGATGATTTCATGGAAAACCCGCCTGCCAAATATTTCAGGCTCGCCCCCGGCAGGGAGGTGAGGCTTAAAGGCTCCTATATCATAAAGTGTCACGACTTTGTCAAAGATCCGGAGAGTGGCAGGATAACCGAGGTGCACTGTACGTATGATCCCGACACCCGCAGCGGCAGGCCGCAGGCCAACCGGAAGGTGAAAGGGACTCTCCACTGGGTTGCAGCCCTCCATGCCATCGATGCGGAGGTACGCATGTATGACAGGCTCTTTATGCACGAAAATCCCGCCGGGGACAAAGAGCGCAACTTCAGGGAGTTCCTTAATCCGGACTCACTCAAGGTGATCACTGGCAAGCTGGAGCCGTCACTGGCTAATGTTTCGCCCGGCGACCGTTTTCAGTTTCAGCGCCTGGGATACTTCTGTGTCGACCCCGACAGCAGGCCCGATGCCCTGGTCTTCAACCAGACAGTCACCCTGAGAGACAGCTGGGGAGGGAAGGGCTGAACGGCAACCAGACAGGCTCATCTTTTGCCCCGTCGCCGGCAGAAAAATCAAAATAGTTTGCATATTTGCGATATGCATATTTTTACAACTCCAAATCCGAGATTGACATGAAAACCCGTTTTCTTACTACTTTTCTTCTGGCCGCACTGATCATTGCAGGCGGATGTTCCACCTCCTCCGACAAGGCCACTGATGCCGACAGCGGCGCCACCCTGGGCTACTCACAAACCGGCAACAGTCTGTATCACAAAACAGATGAGGTGAAGCTTTCTGCCGGGCGACTTGTTATTGAAGGAGAGGTCAGGGAGCCCGGAGAGGTTGATTTTACAAAGCACTACAAAAGAGAGGTGATGATCAAGGAGACCCTTTATGATCTCAGTAAGGGTATTGAATTCACAGGAGTATACCGCTACATTGGCTATTCACTCTTCGACATTCTCAATGAGTTCGTTATTGAGAAGAAGAATGCGGAGCTCTTCCCGCCAGCCATAGATGCCTATATCGTTGTTGAGAATGACAAGGGAGAGAGTGTCTCCTTCAGCTGGTCAGAGATATTTCACACCAATATCCCGCACCAGGTGCTGATTGCCACTGAGATGGCCCCGATTGAGCCCTACAAGATTGAGGTTGATTATCCCATGAAAAAGAACTGGACACTGGTGAGTGCAGATGATCTCTTCGCATTCCGCATGCTCGACAATCCGGTTAAGATAACTGTAAGCTCCTTTGATCAGAAGGAGTATCCTGTCACCAAGGGGCTGAATCCCATGTTCCAGCCAACAGTGAAAGTGATCCTGGAAGACAAGGAGCTCTATACCATTACCGCGGCCCACACAAAAAAGGGAGAGGTAGTTACCTACACCAACTTCTATGGAATGGGTAGAGGGAATCACCAGGTTGACAACTTCACCGGTCCCTCGCTGGCCGGCCTGCTGAAAGGGGTAATCGAGCCCTTCGATGCACGACTGAACCGTTCGGCGCTGGTCTGCTTTGCCTCCCTTGACGGATACCGTGCCATCTACAGCTACAGTGAGATATTCAACCGCACCGACCAGTCGACACCCATGCTGGCGCTGACACATGATCAGAATGAGGGGGGCATCTACAGGAACTTCATGCCGCATGATTTCTATGCCGACAGATCGGTAAAAGGACTTAAGGAGATCTATATTTTCTTTCCCCGCTGATATCTTCCGGGCTCAGCACGGAGTGACAGGGCGCGGCGTCGGCATCTGCCTGATCCCGGCGCCCCCTCCGTTTTTGTTTCAACTGCTTCTTTGACATACCACTCTTACTCGGTAATGCGCTGAAACAACCTTCAAAAAACTGATATCCTTTTCTTTTTTACCGCCAATTTTATTACTTTTGCAGCCTGAAACATTGCTCCGTGGTGTAATTGGCAACACGTCTGACTCTGGATCAGAAAAGTCCAGGTTCGAGCCCTGGCGGAGCAACCAGGCGGCATCCCAGAATGTACGTAACTGCTTTAAATCGATGATTTAGAGCAGTTTCTGTTTTAACCCCCAATCAAATTATTCGTTAATACTCATAAAAAAGGGGGAGAATTCGGGGACAATTCGGGGACAATTCTCTAATAAGATTTGTTGCTCTTCAATCTCGGCTAACACCCTGGCTACTTTGCACTTATCTGCATCGAACTGCATATTGGCCGGCATAGTATTCGATGAAGTATTACAGATAATTCGGAACCAAAAAAGCGAGCAAGGATGAGAAACAAAATGACAGCACATTTCTACCTCAGAGAGAGTAGCGCTAACAGCAAAGGTTTGGCACCCATATTCTTAAGGTTGACAGTTAACGGTCAGCGGGTACAGATTTCGACCAACAGGTTTATTTCACCTGAAAACTGGGATAAGAGCTCTAATAGAGCACGAGGAAACTCAGAGGGGGCCAGGACTCTTAACACATATTTAAACGGCTTAATCTCAAAGGCCGATAAATGTTTCCTGCGCCTAGACGGCAATGATGAAAGGATTTCTGCTAGAAAAATTGCAAATGAACTTAGCGGAAAGGGCACTGCACACATAACCCTGCTTGAAGCTTATCAACAAAACATTCAAAAAATGCAGAAGCTGGAAGGTCTCGACTATGCCAGGAGCACAATCAGACGGCATAAGTCTGCTCTTGAGAGCCTGAAAGATTATCTCAGAAATGATCTCAAAACTGATGATATTAGACTGACAGATCTTAGCCTGAAGTTTGCAGATGGGTATGTTACATTCATGAAGGCTACAAAGGGCATGAAGCACAACACAGTTGTCAGGAATTATAAATGCCTGCGTCGTGTAATCACGATTGCAATGATGAATGCCTGGATAGTTTCAGATCCATTCCGGGGATTCAGCTGTAACTTCAGAGAAACATATCGCGGTTATCTTACACAGGAAGAGATAGATGCAATATATAATAAATCATTTGAAAATCACAAATTGGCTCGTGTAAGAGATTGCTTCATTTTTCAAATATATACCGGTCTGGCTCATGCCGATCTAGTGGAACTAACAATAGATAATATTCAATCTGGCATCGATGGTCGTAAATGGCTTGTCATAAATAGGAAGAAGACTGGTACACGCTCTGGCATTCCACTACTTGAAAGGGCGATGCTTGTTTTGGAAAAATACAGGAACGATCCATCCTGTCTCGCAAAAGGTCAGTTACTTCCAGTTATATCCAATCAAAAGATGAATGATTATTTGAAAGAGATAGCGCAGGAATGTGAAATAAAGAAAAGGCTCACCACTCATCTCGCTCGACACACGTTCGCAACCACGATTACCCTATCTTCAGGTGTACCTATTGAAACCATTTCAAAAATGCTTGGTCATGTTGATCTTAAGACCACACAGATCTACTCAAAGGTTGATGATCGCAAGGTGGCTCACGATATGGCACATCTTACCACAAGTACAGCTACTGCTCCGAAGAAGAAGTGTTTGGAAGGTTAGAAGGAAGATTGTATTTTTAAAGAAAAAATGTCTTTTGAACGGTGGGAAACATTCGTAAAATTTGCTCATTCATCTATAAGGATTTACTATGATAATCCTGCCCATAATATTGGAACATATTCTGCAAGACTGACAGACCTGGCTTCTGAAGTAATGGGTGAAAAACGTAAGAACTTGTCTGATGAAAGCTTATCAAGCGGAGACATGACTTTGTATCTTGAAACTATGATCACTAAAATAGATTTGCTATATTCAAATCTATTTGAAGAGCGTGAAGGTATTAGGCGATATATCCCTGATGGAATTTCGGTAAATGACGAAAATGATTTGAATTTATCCGCAAGATTATTGCATGATAATATTTGTCGTCTGCATAGAATATTCAGAAGTTCTCTTCTGAGCCTTCCTAGACTCGCTTCGGCACCAAGCACTGCCGCCAATAAACGCAAACGAGTTCCTTTACGTGAGTCTTTTGAGACTGCAAGACCCATAAATCTTCGCGCTGTACACCGTATTTTAACAGATAGAAACCATCCTTTTATTGATACCTCCACAACTTATTCGGATTTTGCGGCTGTATTTACAGGGGATCCTGTAAGAAGAAAAGTAAGTTGGTTGGCTCTCAATGCTCTTCATTATTTCATCTCTGGGATTCATGGGGTTGGAATCAATAGAGCTAATGAAGGTCAGTGGGTTCGTGCATCTCGATGTTTCACAGTTAATGGCAGAGACTTTACTCCATCTCAAATCAAGGATGCAGGTGATCCGGTTGCCTCAGTCACAGAGCTATTAGACAGGGCAATTAGGCTCTTTTTATAACATATCCTCCTCTTTTATACTCCGCCTTTCTGCCCCTCCTTTCTAAAAAATCGGAGTTTATTATTCCTCTGTTACTCAAATTCTTGGAGAAGACCGCATCAGCTTTTTATGTATTTCGAAAAAGGCTGTATTTAATTGATCCTTTGCAACTTATCTTTACCAAAAATCGTAATATCATAAATTTTATTATATGAATTTTTTAACATTGACAGTCCCAGACTGGGACGATCTAAAAAAAGAGATTCTCCAGGAAATCAGACTACTTGGAGAAAGGAACGAAAAGCGCTTTTTAAAGAGTGCAGAGGTGAGACAGATGCTAGGAGGCATTTCAGCTGCTAAACTTCAGTCTCTAAGAACTGGTGGCCATCTGCCTGCAATTTATGCAGACGGATTGTGGCTTTATGATGTATCTGACATTATGGCTTTCATAAGCAAAAACAAAGTCGGAGGAGAGGAGGCCTCAGGAGCATGAAAGAATATCTGTTGGAATACAAGCTATCTGAGGTTGAGAAGAGCATCCTGGATCTGAAAAAAGGGGTAGAAGCCATTCATCAGAAGATTAACTCAAACGATGACCTTTGGGATAATTCCGATCTCATTCGGGAATGGCACGTAAGCCTGAGAACACTGGCAAACTGGAGAAAGAAGGGTCTCATTTCTTATGCCAAAGTTAATGGGAAGATCTGGTACACAAAAAAAGCCAGGGAGAGCTTTATGATGAGAAACTTAATTCCTTCAAAAAATGAGTGAAAATAAGAGCTATCTGAAAACACTTCCCCAGGCCATTGATGAAGTGAAGGAACGCGGCCCCATTCCTTTTATATGGGGAGGAATAAAAAGGGGTTCATTTGGATTCGTATTTGGCCCATCAAAGTCAGGGAAGACCACTTTTTGTGAAAACCTCGCCATGAAACTTGTCAGTGAGGAGACTGAGTTCATGGGTAGGCCGCTGGAGGAGAATCGGTTTCGCGTTTTGTTTGTAAGCCTGGAAGAATATGAACAACCTCGCACCGAAAGAAATGACTTGCAAGTACAGGCAAGCGGCATCTCATATGAATTACTACAAAACTATCTGGTAGTCGATGATGATTTCCCAAAACGGTTAGAGAATGACAGTGATTTTGAAACACTTTCAGCCACAATTCTAGAATCGAAAGCCGATGTGGTTTTTATTGATAGTCTTAGCCGTGTGGGGAAGGGTGATATTGAACGAAGCGACAATGCGAGAGAAACTATCCTGAGGCTAAGGGACCTCGCTTACACGCTTGAGATCACCATGGTAGTAATCCACCATACCCCTAAGTTGCATGGGAGGCCAATCTCAATTGATAGCCTTGCCGGATCTCATGTCTTAGCTCAAGAGGCGGATTTTATTATCGGTGTCAATAAAGTTGGCGGATTAGGCAGACACAGCGGCATTAGATATATTAAAGATATTGCCTATAGATATAAGCGAGAGGACGATGAAAGGGTCTTTACTTTTGCAATAAATGACCATAGATGGATTGAGCCGGGTATCGCAATATCAGAAAATAAGCTATTCGAGAGTACCGACGGCAGGGTTGATAACACCAACCTCGACAAGCTAAGAAATGGAATAAATTATATAACGCAAGGAAAGGTAAACACAACCTTTACTTCTAAGGAACTATTTGAATGGATTGGACCAGAGATGACTAGGAGTACATTTTTTAGCAAGATAGGAGACCTAGAGAAATTAGGAGAAATTGAAAGAGTCGAGAAAGGTACTTATAGATGGGTTAGCACCTCGTCCGCGTAGATACCCGGACAACTCAGACTAGACGGACTTAAGCCTTAAATAGACTATGTTGTCCGGGTAGTCTGGGTAGTCTAACAAAAGAAAGCCTGTTATAATGCAGGCTTTTTTTATGCATATGTACTAAAGGTAACTATTTGAAACACCCCCGGGTACTTCCTTGTATACATTAAACTACCCCCCCCTCATTCCTGCAAAAATAAGGCCGTAACGAGAGTATAGGCTTATTCCAAAAACACCCCGCCGAAGACTGTGGATGGGGGAATAACCCCCGTCAAAATCAAATTATTAACTAACACATTACGCTTATGGTGACAATTGTTGATTTTGTCAAAAGGCAAAACAAGGAAGGCAAAGATTTCTATGCCTTGATCCTCCAGGGAGGAATGGAACTGGTTAAGTCTCAGGAGACTGGACGTTACTACGCAACTGCAAAAAGGGCCTCAATCACATCAACCTTTGACGAGGATTTCTGCAGGAGCCTGCTCGGACAGCAGATCCCTGGCAGCGTACAAAGGGTTCCATGCGAACCTTACGAATTCACTGTGAAAGACACAGGTGAAGTTCTTACACTCACCCACCGATGGGTTTACCTTAAGGAGGGTGAGGCTTTGACTGAGAAGGTCGTTGCTGAACAGAATGTAGCAATGCCTATTTAAGCAAAGGGGCTCCGGCCCCTTTTTCTTCATCTTAAACACTTAATACCATGCAATTAAAAACAGCAGAAAGAAAGCAGGCTGTGATAAAGCTTGCTATTCAAGGTCCGTCAGGATCAGGGAAAACCTACAGTTCACTCCTCTTGGCCTATGGGTTGGTCGGAGAATGGAGCAAAATAGCAGTTATAGATACTGAAAACAATTCATCCCATCTGTACTCTCATCTCGGCAATTACAATGTGCTGAGCCTATCAGAGCCATTCAGCCCGGAACATTATATCGAGGCATTGGAGGTGTGTGAAAAAGAAGGGATGAAGGCTGTCATCATAGATAGCATCAGCCAGGAATGGGAAGGTTCAGGAGGCATAATCGAAACACACAGCAATATGGCAGGCAACAGCTTCACAAACTGGAATCGCATTACTCCCAGACATAATGGGTTTATTCAGAAGATACTCCAGTCTCCATGCCACATCATCTGCACTATCAGATCAAAGCAAGACTACGTATTAACAGATAAGAATGGCAAGCTAGTTCCTGAGAAAGTAGGGCTGAAGGGTGTTGCTAGAGATGGAACCGATTATGAATTTACAGTAGTTCTTGACCTGGACATAAGGCATCAGGCAACGGCAAGCAAGGACAGGACCGGCTTATTCACCAATCCCATGCCGTTTACAATAACAGCGCAAACCGGCCAGAGGATAAAAATCTGGTGTCTTGGAGAAGATCTCCTGAAGAATGTAGAGCAGCAAATTAATGAATCCAAGACCGTACAGGATCTGAGAAATATATTGCTCAAATACCCAACTCTGCGAGATAAGATCGAATCGCTCTGTGTCAGAAAAAAGCGAGAGATTGAGAGCATGATTGCTGATCAGGTAGTTCAACCGCAAGAAGATGAATGATATGGAACTAATTAATGTACAGAATAAGATTATGCCTGACGAAGCCAGGGTGGTTGGGGTGTCAGATGACAGATTCATACTTGCCAACACACAGCCAATCTCTTATGGAGACCTGAAACATGATTGTATCATACCTGTGTTTTCCAAGGACAACGAGTCTACAATCAGCCACTCAGAGTTCATTGACTGCGTTGGTCAAGCGGCCGAGAAGTTCTTTACCTCAGAGAAAATACTACATCCGGCAATAAGAGTAAGCCATCCTATTAAAGGCAGGATACCTGAAGCGATGGGCAAACCGGCAGACCAGCTTTTGGATGAAGAGAAGACAATCTATTACGAGAGGATGGCTTTCTTAATCGAGATACCGGGCATTAATTCAACGGTTAACGATAATAAGCTTTCTCTCTCTTTAGGAGGAGTACGTGCATATAATTCGCAGAACCTGTATGGTAAAAAAGCCGAAGAACATTTCAAGGTATTTATTGGGTTCAAAAACCATGTGTGCATTAATCTCTGCATTTCAACCGATGGCTTTATCGGAGATCTGCGGGTAATGTCACTTCAGGAACTGTTCGATAAAATGGTACCGCTTCTTATGAGGTTTGATGCTGAGAGACAGCTGAATCAACTTGCCACTTTATCTCAATATAATCTTACTGAACATCAGTTTGCCCAACTGATAGGCAAATCGAGATTATACCAGTACTTGCCGGTGAAGTTGAAAAAAGAGCTGGATGCTGTCGTCCCGATATCCGATACTCAAATATCAATTGTGGGGAGGGATTATTACCAAAGCAAATCATTGTGCAGGACAAGCAACGGTGACATTGATCTCTGGAAGGTCTATAACCTGTTTACAGGAGCAACCAAGTCCTCATATATTGACTTATTCCTGGATAGGAATGTTGGTTCTCTGCTATTCATAAATAGTCTTGCCGATCATATCAGAAATGAAAAGAAAAGTTGGTTCCTTTCATGATAGTTGCAAGCAATTCTATTTGAGAATCAACCACATTTGGTTAGTTGGTCTAACAAGAATCTTCACTTAACCTATCATTTTGTATGAGCAGAGAAGAATACCTCAAGGAGCTTCTAAGATGGGTTTCCACTGACAGCATCCTGGTTATAGGCAGATCCGGGAAACTAAAGCGACTTTACTGTCCATTTAAGGTTGTTTGCCTTGTGAATTTCCCTGATATAGGTAAAGGAGAAAAGGTAGCAGTAGACGCTGTGAAGCTTACTCTTGAGGTCAAGGAAGTATACATTATCAAGGGAGTTGCCTATTATATTGTCTATTTCAGGATTTTACCGGATAGTTGAGTCATGCTGCATTTTCTTGGCTGTTGTTTTGAGATGGTTCAGCTCAACTCTAAAATCTTAAGAACCACTGAAAACCAACAGCATGATCCATCCATCTATTCCATTAGGCTCTGGATGGATGGATTTTTATCAAAAGCGGTATTGATGTCACGGTTAAGGTTATTTTGATAGATGGGGAACTGGAACCGCCAGACAAAGGAAAAGTCTTTTAAAAGCTTGAAGTCCCAAATCCATAATTCAATTGCTAGAGTATAAAGAATTAAAACTTCTGCTGGTTCTGTTGTTGGCTATTCAACTGCATTGCCAGAGTGCGCAAAACTTGGTGTTACTACAGGGTACGTAGGTTAAAGGCAAAACGTCTTTTTTATCCCAGCATATTGCTTAGATACTCTCAAATATTTAAGTCAATCATTGACTAAGTTTCATATTTGGCTGTAGGATTGTATACTATTAACCGCCCCCAGACATCCATTTCAGACGTACCTAATACATATTAACTCTTAGGGTTTAGCGGCCTGCAGCTAGCTTAAATAACCTTTCGGTATGCTGGTCGTCGGTTGAGAAGTAAGCACTCAGAGCCGACTCTTATATTTTTTGCTATACTGAGATAGCCCTACCACCTCATTGAGGCATTATCTCTGTTTTTAGTGAATGCTTTTCCTACATCCTCAGAACTGTGTCAAAACTGATCCTAGGGCTTGTTATTTTGGTATTTCTTGGAGGCTATTTTTGCTATTTTTGCTATTGTTCAAGCGACACAAAGATACACACTAAAATATTAATATCCAAATTCATACGAAAGATATATCTATAAGAAATTGGTAGCTCAATTAATAACTTTTAGTGTATGCAATAATTCTTTAAACTATGAATTATCTGAACCTTTATTACCAGATAACTTTGGCTACACAGAACGAAAAAATTGCGAAAGATTATTTGGCAACAGCAGGCTGGCAAAACATGTAACTAAACCGATTTATTGAACCCCGAGACTTATAACGAGTCGACTAAACAAAACAAAATTATCATCTTTGATTAAGCAGCTTTTTTTTTTGATTAAAATACTCAATCATTATGTATAATAGTCACGAAATGAAATAATATCACCTTAAAATTATTTATCTTAAAGCTGATATTTATTTGAGAGAGTATCGAGAAATATAACGTATAGAATCCTATGGTTTATAAACTAAAAGTTTATTAAAATGAATACTCCAAGAATCAAAATTTGTACTTTCCTTATTTGTCTGATAGGTTTGTTAAGTTGTGAACCTAGTAATGAAAATATTAACATTGATGGCAACATAAACGTTACCACAAACACTGCGCAAAATGGAATGATACAGGGTAAGGTCCTTGTGCCTACTATTGAAAACAATCAACTGGTATACAAAGGTATCAAAGGAGCGACTGTAGAAGTTTTGAACACAAATTTCTCAATTACTACTGCTGAAAATGGGATCTTTGCTATTGATGGGATACCAACAGGCAGTTATAGTGTTCAGGCTAAGTGGAAGGACGGTTGGATATTTCAATCTGCAAGCCAGTCTGTTATAGTTGTAAGACAATCTGTTTCTACGGTTCCTGATATTGAGCTGAAAGTTGGAAAGAGAAAATTAATTATTTATGGTAAAGTTTATTATCCAGATAAAGTAACTCCATTCTCTAATAAACTGATTAAAATAAGGAACGTTTATAATAATGAAATTACTTCAACCACCACTTCAATGAATGGTCAATATGGCTTTGATATAACCTACTCACCTGTTTACGAGGAAAACCATACGTTTAGGTTATCTTATTATGAGGATAAGCTTTATGGATTCAACTTTATGTCAAGTTTGTCCAATTACCCAAGTGGGTTAATTGAAGTAGATGTCTATGGCGACTGGGGGGTGTGGGGACCTAAACCATAATATTTTGATTTCGATATGACTAAGCTTACTTCTAATAAATCAAGATTTTTAAACACACATAGCGCCAACACATGGCGTTGTGCATGCGGCTTTCAAAGGTTTTCGAGCGTTTGTGGCTCGTAACAAGGGCCGTAGTAACCTGATAGGAAATAGCTTCGTAATCCCGCACGACACAATACCATCAAGCGTTGTACGTCCTTAAAAAAGTAAACAATATGAAACAAATCAAAATATTTTTTATCCTATCACTAATGGTGATTTTAATCTGTTCTTGTGCAACTACTGCAAAATACACCGCAGCAGTACAATCCTGGGATGGGTCTAATGTTAACCTCCTAATTGCAGCATGGGGTCCACCAAGTGAAGTGTATACAATGCCAAATGGCAACAAAATGTATACGTGGCTTTATGTAAACAATTCGTACATTACAACAGGTTACAATCAATGGTTATAATACTCCCCAAAATTAAGACCACTGGTTAAGGTTAAATTTGATAACTTTA
>CAZAVK010000010.1:0-116586 GCA_964488645.1 uncultured Rikenella sp.
TGACTGATAATGCTCAAGCTCAACTATGTATTAATTTTTAGTGGACACTAATGATTCAAAATACAAAAGATGAAATTGAGTTACGTTGGCAAAACGATCACAGCCAATACATTTTAAAAACGGACATTTCAAAACATGTTGTAGGTATAACAAATGGATATAAATTTCTTAAGTCATTTACAGCTAATCAGCAAGATTATTTTGACCATGATGTGATTGCAGGCAAGAAAGTGGTATATAAAATCAACCATGTTACCTCCTTAGGTGAGTCAAATGCAAAATATGACTTTGTCCATGTACCCTATCGTGATATTTCTAAGAATTCTCCTGTTTACATTAAACAAATAAAATTCACCGATTGGAAAATAGAACGGTGGCCTGCAGGTAAACCTGAATTTTACATCATAGTCACAAATGTTGATGCAGGCGGGAAAACTCCGTATAAAGTCCAAGAAGATATTGATTGCCAATTTTCAAGTAGAAATAACACATCTCAGGTTTTTAACGGGAAAAAAGTAATAGATTGGAAACCTGGTTTTTGGTTTGACATGCTTTCTTTTTATGTTGTAGAATATGACAGATCGTTGGGCAAGTTGGATATTACAGCTAGTGTTGGCTATAATTCTAAAAATCAAGATAGCACTGGACTTAACGCAGCTGGAAAAGTTGATTTTAAATGTACGATTCAAGATAAGGGTCAAAAATGTGGTAATGCTTATTTAAATTATTATGACAATCCAGAGGTTTGGTTGGAATTTCCAAATTATGGAGTAAAAGTTTTAGTTAGTGAAAGTGATAACTAATTCATAAATTATGAAAAGAATAGTCTTGACTACTGTTTTAACCTGTTGCTCTTTCATCTTGTTCTCACAAGAACAAGAACAAAATGTTAGACCCAGTATAGAAATTGGGTACTCAGTTCTATTTAATAACCTGAACTCTGATAATTATGCTAATTTCAAGTCATCACTTGCAAATTGGGAAAATACTGTGCTAAATGGACTGAGTCTTAAGTTTGTAGTAAACTCAAAGCATTCATTCATTGATTGTTTTGTTGGCACAACCTTTATGATCGGAGCCGACCAATTAGGAAGCACGAGTTGGACATCCGGGAATACAAACTCATCTGATTATGTAATTAATGGAGGTGGCGTATATGCCGGAATTAGTCCCAAACTTAAAAAAGAGCATTTTGGGTTAATATCTGAATTTGCAGTTGGGATGTTTTCTTTTAAAGAATATCAGGCAATTTTTAATAATCTAGGAACACCTGTTATTGATATTTATGATAAGAAAACTTCATCCGGGCTTGGAGCAATGAGTTCTGTAGGGTTCTATTTAAAAATAGGCAAGATTGGTATTAGCCCCACAGCAATTGCGATATTTTCAGGGAGTTCAAGTGCCAGTTTCTTGTTTTATGGGTTTAATATTCCATTGTTATATCAATTCTGAATATTTCTAGAATAGCCAGTTATAAAGTTGATTATTCTGAGATTTGGAGTGACTGATAATCAGCTGTATGGCAGGTTTTAAAAAAAGATTGTATTCTTTCTAACTAGCACTCAAATATCATAATCATGAAGAAGATCAGGCACCATTTAGTTAAGACCCTAAAACAATAAAACTTGACAACTAGTTTTTTAGACTTGAAAAGTCTGTATTCAAGATGTAAATAGATTCGAACGAGTTAAATACAATATTTGAATAGCTAAAGAGTCAGGATACTTATTTATTCCTTGTGAATTCTGGGAAAGGCTCTCGCTAGTTGAAATCGAGTCGTAAACGGCTTCAACAGTAGGAGCGTTCCTGCTGTTGAACCAAACACTTTGACGGAGAAAACAATAGTTATGCCTTCATAATTTTACAGAAAATAATTACTCAACTCTTTATATTTGAAAGAATAAAAAGAATAATATGAAGAAGTTTGTCAAAGTAGTTGCAATAATTATATTGGCCTCTCTTTGTGCATATTTGGTTTATAGGGTCCTTACGGTCGATGAATTTACCCGTTGGGATAACATTCTATTGATAGTAATCTTGCTCATTGGTATATTTAGGGGAGCAGTAACCAAATATTGGAATAAGAAAAAAGGGAAGTCCATCTCTTCTTGATGATTGTTGGACTGGTTGTAGAACCCTCCATATAGTGCTGTAGTACATTTAAGCTTTCTGAGATAGCATTATGAGGATCTTAAAGTCGCTACTGTTTTTAGTCTGCTTGGAACTTCTTTATGATACGCCAGGTGGATTATTGGAGTTGATTTTGAGATCAAAAGCTGTAGCTCTGAGAGATGATTATATTTGTCTTGTGGGCATACTGTTTTCTGCTACTGTTTTGCTAATAGTTATATCAGTAGCCTTTCCGGACTTATTTCGTCAGCTTCTGATTTTATTGAAATCTGGAAGTGTTCAGGTAATCAGGTTGCTGGCTTATCTGGTGGGGATGTATGTTTCATATATTCTTATAGGTTATCTCTCTTATAGGTTTGGCTTGACAACATTTAAAGAGCTATCGAATGTTGATACTCAGCAGCTCATTAGCCGGTGCATTCTTTACTTTTTTGTTGCAATTGCTGAAGAGATGGTCTACCGTGGTATTGCATTGTCATTCTTTCTTAAACGGATGAAACCATGGCTGGCCATAGCAATCATATCGTCAGTCTTTTCAATATTACATTTGTATTCCGGAATTCTTGATTATATCCTGGCTTTTGAGCTGGGAGTTATAACTTCACTGATAGTACTCAAAACCAACTCCCTTTATGGAGCCATCGGCCTTCACCTGGGATGGAACCTGGCTTTTGATACGCTTGAACACTATCTCACTTGCAACCTGACTATACTCACGAAATATGATTGCACCCTGGAACTGATGCTTACCGGATTGCTGCTAATAGTGATTCTGGTTTATGTAGTGGTGAATTTCAGACACTCAGGATTACAATTGAAGTATCAGATAAGCAGCTCGTGTGATAATCATGATCAGATGTAAAGCTTTTCTTGTTATCTTTATCTAGCAGGAAGGATAGTGCCAGATTACTATTCAGGCACTTGAAAGTTAGTGAGCATACAGGGAAAAAGGAGTATGAAAACAGCCCGATGGATCTTCATGACCCTTATAATGCTAGTGGTAGCTTTCATGGCTATATATCCGGTTATTACTGGTTATATATTTCCTCCGCAATTGGCAAATTGGATCTACTCCCTGTTCTACCCGGTTTTAAGCATCAATTTCCTGATGGGCTATGAAAAAACTCCGGACTCGATGCATGACAGGGCAGACTGGCTTTTTAACAATCCGAGGAGCCTTCTGGTCTCCGCCTTTTTTATAATCATGTTTTTTATCATTCTGGGAAGAGCTGATATCAAGATATGCAGGATTCTCCTAATAATGTGCACATCCTTGATAACATGGGGGGCAACGACTGTCATTTGCAGGAGAAACATTACATACGCCCTGTTTATGTTGAACTTCTGGCTATTTTCAGGTGTATTTGTACTTGACTTTATCTGGGAAGCAGAATATGATACTCTCTCAAAATTCAACCCTTTTGGTGGGCTGTTTATCACTTTGTTCTCCGGATTGTGAATGCGTTACTATAAAGCAGCTATATCATGAAAGTAAAGAAAGTAGTCACATTTATTTCATTGGTCATTGTGTTCCTTGCTATTCTGGCAGTGTTTATTAAGGTCAGTGGTGAGTATAGTTGGCGCACACTTCTGGCCTTTGTGGCATTGGAGGGATGGGGGCTTTTATCCTTCTTCTTCGGAAGGAGGTTGCTTAGATAGTTGATCTCGGGCAATAGAGTTAGAAGCATGAAGAAAAGCGTGATTATCATATTGGCACTCTATGCATTCACATTGAATGCCCAGGACAGATTATTTAGCGTAGGCATAGGATACGTCCTGTTTGGTGAAGGAGATTATTCAGGGATTAATTATCAAAACAGTTTTCAGTTTCCGATTCTGAAAGATATTGATCTGAAAGCAGGTATTCAAATCGCCAATGCTGCAGAAACAAGAGATGAGTACTATTTTGATCGACATAATGTTTTCAACTTTGCTAACTACTACAATATTTCCATCACGCCGGTTAAAACCAAGCTGTTCAGTGCATCAATAAGTGCCGGGGGTATATGGCGTTACCGTTCAGAAATCGTCTTTAACAACAGCAAAACGTTGTACACTTCAGGTGGTAGGCCGGTAAGGGTCATTGAGAATGACTATAATAAGTCATTTGATATCGGATACAATGTAGATATTACCGCTCTGATCAGAGTATCTGAACGGCTTAATACCGGAGCATGTGGTCAATATATTGGTTACAACAGGGGATCAGGTTTGTTCTCAATAAATCTCTGTTTTAGTTATAGATTATGAAATTTGCTCTTATCATAATTCTGAGTTTATCTCCAGCGCTCCTGTTTTGTCAGAAGGATATTCCAAAGAATAGCATTGGCTATGGTATTGGCTACTATGCAGATGTTATGCAATTCCTTAACCCCGGCTATGGAGATAAGCCGGACTTCATTAAAGATAATCCCAAGGTGTATGGCAAGTTGTTTAACGGACTGGCAATGAGATGCGGGTATGAAAGAGTACTGATGACAAGCTTTATTCTTTCAGCAGACTTTTATATGGCAAAAGTGAACTCATATTACAATGATCCGTTGGAGTTATACTGGAACAAAAGAAAGAGTGACTATTATTTTGTATCAGCAATCTCCTTTTCAAAAGATTTGCTGAAAAGTGAGAGTTTAACCCTAATGCCGGTTGTCGGGCTATTATTCAGACAGATTCATTCAGATGATATTGTTTATCAGTTCGAGATACAGGACGATAACCTGGTCATTCTTTCCATTCCTGAAATAGAGAGAATAGTTATGAAAGATTTGGGGCTCTGTTTCGGAATGGACTTCAGATACAATTTTAATAACCGTGTCTTTACCGGCCTTTCATTGCGTTCCAATCTGATTTTCGACATTGGCATTGAGTCATTATATGTTGCTCCGGTTTGTGGAGTGAGATTTTAATAGCTACACACATATTAAGAACTGTTTAAGCCAGAGAGAGCAGTCTTGATCATTGCTATTGGCTTTCATTTTCTCAAGTACACTGTTTATAGTTAATTCAGTTTTAGATTACAGCAGAAATAGAAAATGATACAACTGGAGCTCTTTCCATATTGGTTGAGATTCCTTTCTGGTTGCTTTTTGGTTAATGTTGCAAGTTCAATTTCTTTTTCCTGAAACAAACGCCGGATTGTAGTCAGCTTTAAGAAAATGAGTATGAAAAAACACCTCTGGTAACAGGAAGTTATTCGTCAGAATGTTGTGATTTTATTATCTTAGTGCACAGTCTAAAGGAAGTCAATGATGCTTGAGTGGCTGAGGAAGATCACCTCTGTTCGTTATTTATTAAAGGCGCCAACACATAAGTATGTTCTGCTCTTTCTTATCCCCTCAATATTCCTGGGACATTTAAGCTCCTTTCTGCCTTTCCCTAAGGAGACAGGTATGCTGGATAGTGGTAATCCTATGCTGGATATACTTCTAAGTGTGATTGCCGGTCCTCTGGTTGAGACGATAATCTTTCAGTTTGCAATAATAGAGATTGTCTTTAAGGTTATTAAAAGGCCAAGAAAAAATATCTACGTGGCAGTATTCCTTTCTGCTGCACTCTTTGCCTGGAGCCATAATTTTAGCGTTGGCTATGTTATGTATGCCTTTCTGGCTGGAATTATTCTGGCTTTAACCTACTATTTCGGAAGATACAGGAAAGAGGGAGGAATACTTCTGACTTTTGTTATTCATGGGGCCTCTAATTTCTACGCTGAGATTTACAATATATCTATTTCGCAGCTCTTCCCGGAAGTTGGATAAACTCTTTTCTGTCAGATCGTAAGCCTGCATTTTTCACCTTACGGTATCATCATTTAAAAAGGAACAAGTATACTCAATGATATACGTTGCTTCCCAATGTCCGAAATTTGCATCGGTGACTTCTGATTATCACCATATTGGATATAGACGGATCATGCCTCCTCCTCCAGTTTACTTATGATATCAAGTGTCTCTGAAATTATGTTCTTCCATTCAGTCTTGATCTTCAGATAGTTAGTGATTTTTATATAATTTCCGTTTTTCTTAACGCACCAGAACCATTCCTTGTAATTGGTGTCAAATTCTCCATTTATGGCAGCCGCAACCTTGGTCAGGTAATCAATTCCGATTTGCCTGTTACCTAACTCTCCGGTTTTGGTAACAATGCCATAGAACCATACCTCTCCGTTTTCCTGGATAGATCCGAAATTATAAGTGTCATTGGACGATTTAAGGTTCAGGGAGAGCTTTTTACCTCTTCCAGGTTTTGGAATGATGCCAAGATCAGATGACAATAGCCTGATAAAATCCTGTAACTCATGAACACTCTCCTGGCCGACAGAGCTCTGCAGTTTCTCAAAAAATACCTTTTCCGATATGGATCTGCCCTCAGTCTGCTCCCGGTGTGATTGTTCGCTGCTATCCGGGGTGCCATCGGCAATTCTGTAGATGACCCTTTCGACCTCTTTTGTCTTTGCCAGTACCCGGGGCTTGATGACCAGTTCATTGTCACACTGGTTCCTGAAAACAGGCAGCCAATGTCAGAAACCAGACTGACATCACGAAATCATTGTCAGTCATAGTGGAATCTGCATTTCGCAATCCATATCTCATCGTTTCTCACCTGATAGATTAACCTGTGCTCAGCGTCAATTCTCCGAGACCAGAAACCCTTATACTTAAACTTAAGCGGCTCCGGTTTCCCAATGCCGGTATAGGGATTTCTTGCAATATCCTTCAGCAGCGCATTAATTCTCTTCAGGACTCTCTTATCGGTTTTCTGCCAATAGAGATAGTCTTCCCAAGACTCATCAACGAAGATATATTTCATCGCTCAGACAGTTCCTCCTGGAATCCCTTACCACTCTTCAATTTTTCTATCGCAGAATCAAGTCGTTTCTCATTTATTCTTGATGAGAGCTCATGCTGGGTAGCAGCCAGGGAATTATATTCATCAATCGACATGATAACGACACCCCTGTCCTTACCCCTGTTGATTATAAGAGTCTCAAAGTTCTGGGTTACTCGGTCAAGATATTTCTTAATATCCTTTCTGAAATCTGATATGGTCGTTGTAATCATGACACTCCCGTTTATGTACGAATAGATGTACAAATATATGTACAATTATCGATATTTCCAATCCTATCTGAGGCTATTTATCCGCCGGGCAAAACTGTTGAGGAGTTAAATGAAAGCTATATCCGGGGCAGGCCCGGCCAAGAGGTTTGATATTTGCCGGCTATCGCAGCGGAGAATGCCTGAAAGTTTAACCGCTACTCAAAATCACCCCACTTCCTGTCTCTGAGCTTTTCGGCAAGCTCCTGTGAATCTTTGCAGTCAGCCGCAATATCCCAGAAGTACTTTTTCGACTGCAACATCCCGCCGCTGGTCTCCTTTATGAAGTTGGTAGCCACCCTGTTCAACCTCGTCCAGCGTGCCCGAGCAGTTTACCACGTCAAGCAGATATTTCCATTTCGGGAGATAATTGTTTCTGTCAAGATATAGCTTGAATTCATCAAGAATGCCTCTTAAATATTTTGAGCTGCAGACCTGTTCGAGTGAACCGACGAAATCCTCGAAAGTTATTGGCTGGAGTATAATCTTATACTTTTTCGCTTCCCGGATCTGAGTGCTGAAATGCTCTTCCAGATCGTCCTGTTCGAAGTTGGAGAGAAGAAAGAGAATCTTGTCGTCAGTTGCCTGATTGAATCCTTCAATATGCCTGTTAATCTGGTCTTCATAAAACCAGTCACTAATCTTGGTTTCAAAGAAGACTGAAAAGGATTTTTGTGTAATAGCCAGGTCGGGAATGCTTTTAACAGCTTTTGTCTGCTGAGTGAAGGAGGGGCCAACAACGATATTGATATCTCTCTTCAGAAGAGTTGCCAGCAGCTCCTCAAACCTCTTCGGACTATCTTCACAAAGCATCTTCATCAGTAACCCGCAGTAGTTTGTCAGTGAGTTCTCTTTCTGATGATAATCTGCGAAAAGCGATATTTCCCGTCCCATTTGTATTCGTTGTTTAAGGTTTGCACTTCTGCCATTTAGCCCCCGAGTATCAGATAGTCAGCCGGTCTGTTTAATGCTATTCAGTGTTAACGTCGGGATCAATACTTTTATTCAGGGAGACCGGGTTATTATCATCATACCCGACTCCCGCCATCACTCCCGGACATCATTTCTTCCGGTTTGTTTAGGCTAATTTGCCGATTAGAGCTAAGTTAGCAGTTTTAATCAGAGTTGACAATGAAGAAGAAAAGAGGGTTCAATCTCAGAAGCTTTACCAGTTTCTCACTGCTGATCTCAACCATCATTATGGCCTGGTCAGGCATCATCCTCTACATCGCGCCGGCCGGACGCATAGCCAAATGGGGAGGATGGAAACTGATGCTGTTCACCAAGGATGAGTGGCAGGCACTCCACACCATCTTCTCATATATGTTTTTCATACTCTTTGTGATACACCTCTTTTTTGTCAACTGGAAAGCCTTCCTGACATACTTTAAAAGCAAAACCCGCAGCGGCCTCAACCGGAAGTGGGAGCTCCTGGCGGCAATAATCATATCGGTAATCTTCTTTGTCGGAACACTCAGGTCATGGGTTCCCTTCGGACCGGTGATGGACTTCGGAGAGAAGGTGAAGGAGAGCTGGGAAACCAGATACAGCGGGCCGGAGATCGCCCACATGGAGGAGTTCACCCTTGAGAAGCTGGCGACGACCTTCAGTGAGGTGACAGCCGACGATCTGCTCAATACCCTGCGAGACAGTGGCGTCACCGTTTCAGGAACCAGTGTGCCCCTGAAGAGGATAGCTGCCGACAACAGGGTGACCCCGGCAAGAGTACATGAGATACTCGTGCGCCGCTACCAGCCAAACGTGAAGGCAATGAGGCAGGAGGCACCCTCGGGCGTCGGAAGGATGACCCTCGGGATGGCGGCATCACGCATGGAGAAGGATACAGAGGAGCTGATCACGCTGCTGAAGGAGTATGGTGTGGAGGCTGACAGCGGAACCAACATGAGGGTGATCGCCGACAGGCTGGGCATCTCACCGCCGGAGGCCTATGCCCTGCTCTCGGGTGAGAAGTGACCTGACAATACTGGCTGTTTTGTATGAATCTGAAATCCGGAAACTGAATGAAAGCTGACACCTACAGATCAGACCGCAACAGAGTGGTCGCCTCCGCAACCACTTTCCTGCGCACCACCTTCAAAGGCTTCGGACAGATCATGCTGCAGGAGAACGCCACCACCGGCGCCTTCTTCCTGTCAGGGATCCTGGTCAATTCCGTTACGATGGGACTGGCTGCACTGCTGGCAGCAATGACCGGTACGGCCACTGCAACTCTTCTGAAGTATGACCGGGAGGAGACAGCCGGCGGACTGTACGGCTTCAGCGCCGCCCTGACCGGTGTCGCCATGTTATTGTTCTTCAGGCCGGTACTGATTGTATGGCTGATGGTTGTGGCCGGGGCGGCTGCTGCCGCCATCATCCAGCATCTCTTCATAAAGAGGGGGATTACTGTCTTCACGCTTCCGTTTGTGCTGGTCACCTGGATAGCGCTCTTTGCAGTCACCCGCTGGGCACCTGCGCTGCTGGCCGGACCCGCAGCGGCCGTGGTATCGAAAGAGGTCTTTTTTACCTTCACCCTGAAGGGGTACGGACAGGTGATATTTCAGAACAATCTCAAATCAGGGATGCTTTTCTTCCTGGGAGTCTTCATCAGCTCTCCCGTGGCAGCACTCTACGGCCTCGCCGGAGCAACACTGGCCAGCATTGCCGGACAACACTATGGCATCCCGCTGGAGGATGTGGCAAACGGATTGCTCGGATTCAATGCGGTGCTGTGTGCAATTACCTTCGCCGGGAATCGCCCGCGCGACGGTATCTGGGTGACTGTCTCGGTACTCCTCTCACTCATAGTGAGCCTGCTGATGCTAAGGAATAACCTTCCGCAGCTCACCTTCCCGTTTGTGGCGGCAAGTATGGTTACAATGGCCGTGAAGAAGAGGTATGACTCCCGGCCGGCAACGGCTGAGGCTTCCGGAACGGAAAGGGACTGATAGGACATAATCTGCAAAAGATCTACCCGGGTCTGTGGTTTTTACTACTTTTACGGTACCTGCTGTAATGTCAAAAAAGTCTGTCATGCCACGATTCCTGAAACCTGATGCACCGAGTATTGTCTTCATTGTTTCCGTGCTGCTGTTTATTGCAGTGATAGTCTCAATGATAGTGTTAGATCTCACCACACGTGAAAAACTGGTTTTCGGCCTGCAGCTTTTAATATCTGCAATCCTGGCATTCGGTATGGCAGCCGAGATCAGATTCCGGCGTAAGCGGGAAGCTGAGGAGGAGCAGAAGAGAGTGCCGGATAAGGTGCAGGAACGGAAGGCTGCGGAGGAGTAGAAGAGAGAAGCTGGAGAAGGCGCAGGAGCGGAAGGCTGAGGAGGAGTAGGAGAGAGAAGCTACAGGAGGCGCAGGAGCGGAAGGCTGAGGAGGAGTAGGAGAGAGAAGCTACAGGAGGTGCAGAAGCGGCAGGCCGAAGAGGAAGAGAAGTAGGAGAGAGAATCTGTAGATGAGCAGAGGCATGAGCCCGGAAAATAGAGATATGTCAACAGTGGCGCACCCCCATCTGCCCTCCCCTGTATGTTGCAAAAGATAAAAAAGGGCCGCCACTAAAGCCCGGTTTTACTCTGTTTTTCACTTCCGATTCCCGATCTTTGAGATTTCCAAACCGGTTCAGACTATGGCAGCAACAATGAAAGCAGTACGGTATGTCGGCGCAAACAGGCCGCTGGAGATGCAGGAGATACCCATCCCCGCTTTTGGCGATCATGATATCCTTGTGAGGATAAAGGCGGCAGGGATATGTCATTCTGACCTGCACTACCGCTCGGGTATCTCCGGGACGATGGCGGTACCCCGCACCCTGGGGCATGAGGTGGCCGGCGTGGTGGAGAAGACCGGGGCAAAGGTGGTCAATGTGAAGGCGGGCGACAGGGTGGCGCTGCACTACCTGGTGACCTGCGGCGACTGCTACTACTGTTCTACGGGCAATGAACAGTTCTGTACCACGGGAAAGATGATAGGCAATCACACCGACGGAGGGTATGCCGAATATATCGCCATCCCCTCACGCAGTGCCATACCCCTGCCTGAAGAGATCTCCTTTGAGCAGGCCGCCACGCTGATGTGCGCCTCGGCCACTTCGTTCCACGCCTTGCTGAAGGGCCGTATCAGGCCCGGCGAGAAGGTGGCGGTCTTTGGCATTGGCGGACTCGGCATCTCCGCCATACAGCTGGCGCGGGCATTCGGAGCCACGGCAGTCTTCGCGGTCGATATCAATGAGGAGAAGCTGAAGCTGGCATCCCGGTTCGGTGCCATACCTATCAACGGAAGCACCTCTGACCCGGCCACGGAGATAAAAAGAGCCACCGGCGGCCGGGGAGCCGACGTGATCCTGGAGCTGGCGGGGCTGCCACTGACACAGAAGCAGGCACTCCACAGCGCCGGCCCGATGGGACGGGTGGTGCTGGTGGGTATAACCGACAAGACGATTGAGCTGCACCCATACCGCGAGTTGCTGGCCAATGAGGTGGAGCTGATTGGCTCGAATGACCACCTGCTGCAGGAGCTGCCCAGACTGATGGAGTTCGCCGTAAAAGGGATTCTGGACACCTCACTGACCGTCACCCGCACGGTGCCGCTCGATGCCGGGGCAATCAATGCCACCCTCGATGCACTCGGTAAATTCGATGGCGGGGTGCGTACCGTAATCGTGCCCTGACGATACAGTCCACGTGAAAAGCCAAGGGTTTGCAGCTATTTTCTTACCTTTAGGCTGAAAACAACCCTCTCTCCTATGAATCAACTGGTGATCCGTGATAAAGGCATGGAGCTTATCCACCGGTTCCTGGCCGCACTGCTGGTATTGTCAAGCGGCCTGCAGCTCTTCATTTACAGTCCGAAGAGAGCGGTTTTCTGGATACTGTTCACGGTGTTTATCCTGGCAGCAATCCTACTCTTCACAATGCATCTGGGAGTACTGGCCAGCAGGCTTTCCTCTGACAACGGGGTGCTGACCATACGGTGGAAAAGCTGGCTTTTCAGGAGGCATCTGCTTATCGGCGATATTACCGGAATAACCGAAGACAGGCGATTTATACGTATCAGGCATAAAGGCGGGAAGGAGACCAGATTGCCGGTAAAACTGGTTGAGCCCGATCAGCGGCGCGAGGTGAGGATCTTCCTGAAGAGCGTCACCGGATTCTGAATTTTTCAGACAAGGGAACAGCCTTGGCATCTTTATTCCTATCTTTGATCAAAATCTCCCATCAGTCATGAAACAGCTAGTACTGCGGAATACCCTGTATGAGAAGATATACCGCTCCCTGGGGGTGGTCTGCCTGGTGATGGTGATAGTGGTTGCCCTGACCGGTGACAGCAGCGACTGGCCTTTCTGGCTCCACACGATATCCCTGCTGGTACTCGCACTCTTCTTTATCACACTCAACTTCGGCACCCTGGTGAGCAGGCTGACGGTTGACCGCGGGGTGTTGATAATCAGATGGTACACAAAGGTGTGGCGGATCGTTGTTCCCATCCACGAGATAGAGCATATAACAGCCGATGAGGTCTCTGTACGTATCAAGCTGCAATCGGGACGGATCATCCGCCTGCCGACCGGAATGCTCGAGTTCGGGGAGAGAAGGGCCGTGCGGAAATTCCTGAAGGAGACAACCGGATTCTGATCTCTATGACAAAACCCCTGAAGTTCCTCACCGCTGTCCTGTTACTGTGGCTGCAGACGGGAGTCGCGGGAATGGCTGCCGCCGATGCGGAGAAGCCTTTCGCTCCGTCCTCTGCCACCCTGCCGCAGCAGCAGCGGGTTACCGTCAGCGGGTTTGTTACCGATGCGGCCAGCGGCGAACGCATGATCGACGCCACAGTCTATGAGAGGGCATCATTCACCGGTACCACCACCAATAACTACGGGTTCTACAGCCTCCACCTGCCGCCCGGTACGGCACATCTCACCGCCTCCTACCTGGGATATGGGTCAGACACCGTCGAAATCTTCCTTACCCGTGACACGGTGATCAACTTCTCCCTTGCCATGCAGCCGAGTGAGATAGCTGCTGTCACCGTTACCGCCGCCGGCCGCCGTACGAAGATAGAGAGCACACAGATGAGCATGATTGACATACCGGTGGAGAAGTTCCTGATGCTGCCGGTCATCTTCGGCGAGGCCGACGTGCTCAAGGTGATACAGCTGCTGCCGGGGGTGCAGTCGGGTACCGAAGGGTCATCAGGCATCTATGTGAGGGGCGGCGGACCCGACCAGAACCTCTTCCTGCTCGACGGAGTGCCGGTCTACAACGCCAATCACCTCTTCGGGTTCATGTCGGTCTTCAATCCTGATGCAGTCAAGTCGGTACAGCTCTATAAGGGCGGCTTCCCGGCACGATACGGTGAACGGCTCTCATCGGTGGTCGATATCCGGATGAAAGAGGGCAACGAGAAAGAGCTGCATGGAAACCTATCCGTGGGCCTCATCTCGTCAAGACTCTCACTTGAGGGACCGATCATTAAAGACAGGACCTCGTTCGTGATCTCCGGCAGACGCACCTATTTCGATGTGCTGGCACAGCCATTGATCCTTGCGATGAACAAAGACAAGGATCACCAGTCGACCGGCGGATATTACTTCTATGACCTCAATGCCAAGATAAACCATAAGTTCTCAGACCGCAGCAGGCTCTATCTCAGCTCATACCTGGGGCGCGACAGGTCTTACGCACGAAGCCGGAGCCTGTATGAGTACAATACCGGGACCGAGCTGGTCAGGCAGGAAGATAAGGACCGGTTCGGACTGGGATGGGGGAACATTATCACAGCCCTCAGGTGGAACTACCTCATCAGCAATAAGCTCTTCAGCAACACCACCCTTACCTACAGCAACTACGATTTCGATATAACCATTGAATCATCATCTGAGGAGCTCATCACAAAGCGGAAGGAGAGCGATTATTTCAGGTATTTCTCGGGGATTGAGGATATCGGGGTCAGGAGCGATTTTGACTGGTACCTCTCGCCCAGGCACTCGGTCAAGTTCGGAACCGGATTTACCAGTCACCACTTCAAGCCCGGGGTGACCACCTTCAGATATAATCCCGCCCTCGGGGAGCAGGGGCTTGACACCATCATCGGCGACATGAATGTACGGGCCGCTGAGTTCATCATGTATGCTGAGGACAACATAGATATCACCCCACGCCTGAAGATGAATGCCGGCCTGCGTCTCTCGCTCTTCAGCGTCCAGGATACCGCCTACCTCATTCCCCAGCCCAGGCTATCACTGCGCTACCTGGTATCAGACAACCTCTCCTTCAAGGCCTCCTACAGCCGTATGGCGCAGTTCGTCCACCTGCTCACCAGCTCAGCCATCAGCCTGCCTACCGATCTCTGGCTGCCGGTGACCAGACGCTATAATCCCCCGCTGTCGCACCAGGTGGCCATCGGGTCAGGATTCCGTATCGTGGCCGATCTGGAGATGACGGTCGAGGCATTCTACAAGACGATGGATAACCTGATAGAATACAAGGAGGGAGCCTTCTTCGGCGGTACCGGGGCAGGATGGGAGTCGAAGGTGGAAAAGGGCAGGGGATGGGCCTACGGGAGCGAGCTGCTGCTGGAGAAGAACTATGGCAAGCTGACAGGATGGGTGGGATATACACTCTCATGGACGTGGCGCAGATTTGATGAGCTCAACTTCGGGAAGGTCTTTCCGGCCAAGTATGACCGCAGGCATGATGTCAGCGTAGCCCTCACATATAAGTTCAATGACAGGGTTGATGCCGGCCTGGTGTGGGTGTATGGCACAGGCAATGCCGCAACCCTGGGAGTATCGGAATACCCGCCCGAGAATTTCTTTCCGGGCGATTACTACTATTCAGCCATCACCGACTTCCCCGGAAGGAATACCTACCGTACCCCGGCCTACCACCGGCTTGACCTGGGAGTGAACCTGCACAAGCAGAAGCAGAGCGGTATACGCACCTGGAGCTTCTCGGTATACAATGCCTATAACCGCCTGAACCCATTCTTCATCTACTGGACAAACACCTGGATTGAGGAGCCCGACCCGGCCAAACCCGGAGGGAAGCTGTACTATTCCAAACCGGCACTCACAAAGGTGAGTATCTTCCCGATAATACCGTCATTCTCATATTCATTCAAATTCTGAGAACGATGAAGAAGACAAGATATTGGGAACTTATACTGGCTGTCCTCTTCACGGGTCTGCTGCTGTTCTCATGCGAGACGGAGATAGAGTACAGGGGCCGCGATACCGAACCCAAGACGGTGATCTATGCCCTGCTTCGTCCTGACAGCCTGGTCAGTGTCACAATCTCTGAGAGCCATTCGGTCTTCCAGGCAAAGTGGCGCCCCAGGCAGATAACCAATGCGGTGGTGAGGCTCTACCGCGACGGCGAGCTGCTGGAGACACTGACCTACAGTCCGCCACCCGATGTTCCCGACTATTATCCGCCCGACCCGTACTCCCGCTATCTCTCATCCGCAGTCAGACCGGAATATGGGCACACCTACCGCATTGAAGCCGATGTGCCGGGCTTCCCGAAAGCATACGGCGAGACACGGCTGCCTGACCCTGTTGCAATAACGGTGGCAGATACCAGCTCCAGGCTCGGGGAATACGGCAACCGGCAAATGACCGTGAAGCTGAAATTCAGAGATCCCGCCGGTACAGCAGAGTATTACAAGGTGGCAGCTGACGCATTATGGGGTAGCTATATAGGGAACCGGAATGAACCATATAACCCGGAATCAATTGTGGCCGTCAGAGGAGATGACGTCACTTACCTGTTCCGGTCAGATCCGCTGATATATCCGGAACGCAATGATGATATTTTCGATATGGAGGTGCCAAATAACTACTATATATTCAGTGATGAGCTGATCTCGGGAAAGGAGTATGTCATCAGATTTTCAACCCCATGGAACCAACCCGACCCCGACTATTATGAGTTCGCGCGAACATATTTCAGGCTCAGCACGATAACCAAGGACCTTTACCTCTATCTGCGCTCATTTTCGGCCCATGCCTATACCCTTGATAATTTCCTGGTGGAGCCTGTTCCGGTCTATACCAATATTATCAACGGACTGGGTGTGGTGGGTGCAATCTCGACCATCACCGATTCGCTCACGATAGGCGAGTACCCGGTTGAGGGGGTAAACTATGATCACACCTTCTGGTACCGGGTTGAGACAGGCCAGGGGGTGAAGGAGCCTTTTACACTCTGTCCCGCTAAATAACTGCCATAAAACTTCCGAATAATTGCGTCTCCTTCCCGGCGCCCCAAAAAACACCAAAAATGGAAAACGAAATCTCAAGACAGGCGAAATGGTATGAGTCAATGACAGTCAAAATGGCTCTTCTTGCGGTAATGGGACTTATACTGCTTATTCCGCTGATGCTCATCAGGGAGGTAATCAGGGAGCGTGCAGGAAATGCCGAAGCGGCCCGTGCCGAAATCGGTGCCCTGTGGGCCGGAGAGCAGACCATCACCGGGCCGGTGCTCAATGTGCCGGGAACGCGGGAGCTCCCGGGGAACGGCTCTATCGTTGCCACCACCATGCATGTCCTCCCCGGGGAGCTGAATGTGACCGGTGTACTGAAGCCTGAGATGCGGTACCGGGGAATCTATGAGACCGTTGTCTATGACTCCGATATTGAGCTTACCGGCAGGTTCGCCGTGAAGGAGGATGAACTGCCCGGTGATTACACCTGGGATTGGGACAAGGCTTACATATCACTGGGGGTGACCGATAACAAGGGAATAAGCGATGAACCGGTGCTTGCTCTCGGCGGCAGAATCATCAGCGCCGTGCCCGGCACCGGGCAGCAAGACCTCTTTGAAAAGGGAATCTCATTCCTGTTACCTGCTGATGCGGCTGATGTGAACGCTACAGGTGAGGAGTTTAAACTGATTCTCTCCCTGCGGGGAAGCGGCAGCCTCTTCTTCTCACCCGTGGGCATGACCACCAGGGTCTCCCTCTCTTCTGACTGGGACGCACCCTCATTCGCCGGCAGCTTCCTCCCGGCAGAACGGGAGGTGACCGCCGCTGGTTTCTCAGCCAGGTGGGTGGTGACACAATTCAACAGGAGCTTCCCGCAGGTGTGGACAGGCGGGAAATATATACCTTCCAATGATTCCTTCGGGGTCAACCTGCTGATCGAGGCCGATCACTACACGAAAGCCGAACGAACCGTCAAATACGGCCTGCTCTTCATTGCACTCACATTCCTGGTGCTGATAATCATCGAGCTGCGCTCGGCCCGGAAGATTCATCTCTTCTATTACATGCTGGATGCACTGGCGCTCATCCTCTTCTTCTCGCTGCTTACCGCGCTGAGCGAGCATATCGGGTTCAACCCGGCATACCTGGTGGCCGCTGCCGCAACCATCGGACTGCTGACCCTATTCTTCAGGTCGCTGCTTGAAAAGGGGTGGATGACCCTGCTGATCAGCGGACTGCTGACAGGACTCTATCTCTTTATCTTCATCCTGCTCTCAATGAAAGATTATGCCTTCCTTGCCGGGAATATCGGGCTTTTTGTACTGCTGGCAGCGCTGATGCTGCTCTCGGCCAGGTACAAACTGTTCAGATCTTAGACATTGATAAAGGTTGCTGCTGCTGCGCCGGTGCGGTATGGCCTCTCAATGTGGCCTGGCTGATCTGACCGTCCGCACCAGTTTTCCCGTTTTTTTCGACTAACTTACAGCATCAAATAATCCCGCAACACCGATGATGCTGAAAAGATATATTGCCGGAGAGGATAGGGGAGATGCTTTTGATCTTGTGATCATCGGCGGAGGTATCACCGGTGCTGCAGTTGCATATATCGCCGCTGCCCGGGGCCTCTCGGTGGCCCTGTTCGAGAAGCAGGACTATGGGGGAGCCACCTCGGCAGCCACCTCGAAGCTTATCCATGGCGGACTGCGCTACCTGGCCAATGGCGAGCTGAAACTGGTGCGTGAGTCGCTGCGCGAACGGAGGATACTGGGTAATATCGCACCCAACTTTGTCTACCCACTGCCATTCCTGCTGCCCATGTATAAAAAGTGGCGGGGCAATATCTGGCAGATGATCGCCGGCCTCACGCTCTATGACCTCCTTGCCTATGACAAGGGAAAGACATGGGACAGGAGCAAGCGGCTGCGGAACCACCGGCTGATCAACCGGAGGAAAGCACTCCGGGTGGAGCCGGGCCTAAGGAGGGAGAAACTGAGGAATGCCTTCTATTTCTTTGATTATCAGAGTATCTTTCCTGAAAGGCTTACCCTGGCCTTCATCAAGTCGGCAGCAGAGTATGGAGCCTGCTTATCCAACTATGCCCCTGTGGAGGGATTCCTTCATGACGAGGGGAACAGGATTACGGGTGTGAAGGTGCGCGACCTGCTCACAGAACGCACCCGGGAGGTGGAGGCGGGGCTGACCGTCAATTGCGGAGGCACATGGGCCGACAAGATACTCGGCCAGGCAGCAGGATCAGACCAGACGGCGCACCGTGTGAAACGGTCTGAGGGGATACACATCATCACCAAAAAGATAGCCGGTAGCCATGTGGTCTCCCTGCAGAAGCCTGACGGCGGGCATATGATGATAATGCCGTGGCGCGACCATTCGCTCATCGGCACAACCGACAAGGAGTTCTTCGGAGACCCGGATGAGTACCGGGTATCGATGGAGAGCATTGATGAGATCATCGGCTGCGTGAACAGCTGCTTCGGACGGCAGATCTCGCGGGAGGATATTGTCCACGCCTATGGCGGACTGCGTCCGCTGGTCGATGATGAGACGAAGGGCACCTATGAGACCTCGCGGAAGTATGAGGTGTATGACAATGCCGTTGACGGGCTGGAGGGGATGATCACCGTTGAGGGCGGCAAGTACACCACCAGCAGGAGCCTGGCGCGTGAGGTGCTCAGGCTGGTCTCGGCGAAGCTGAACCGCACCCTCTCCGACGCCGTCTCAGACAATCTCTACCTCTCAGGGTGCGAGATACGTGACATGAAGCAGTTCATGATCAGGCAGCACCTCCACTACAAGGACTTCAGCCGCGAGACCGTGGAGTATGTGAGCCGTAACTATGGCACCGAGAGCCGTGCGGTCTTCGCGATTGCACGTGAAAACCGCCGCTTTGCCGAAGTGGTCTCACATGACGGAGAGATCATGGCTGAGGTGGTCTATGCCATAACCGATGAGAGCGCCTGCACACTGACCGACATCATGCTGCGCCGCACCGGTATAGGCACCCTCGGTAACCCAGGCAGAAGGGTGACAGAGAAGGTGGCTCTCCTGGCTGCTGAGATGCTGGGTTGGGATGAGCGGCGCATGCACGAGGAGATAGCTGCACTCAACAGGGTATATAATCTTGAATGATATGGAGAATGACAGGAGCTACCGCCGGATACTGCTGTGGGGCGACAAGCATGATGAGGTGATCAGCCTCCACATGGCAGAGGTGCTGAAAGAGAGGTTCGGAGTGACCGATGCAGACTTTGCCGTCAGGCACCTGCCGGGCGACGGGGAGGTGAAGCTTGAGAAGCCCCCGATGCTCAAGCCGGCACAGCTCTGCTTCATGCAGAGCATCTGCGGCGAGGAGAATGTCATGACCGATGACTTCACCCGTGCCCGCTTCTCCTGTGGCAAGTTCTACGGTGAGCTGCTCGACCTGCGTATGGGGCGGGTACCCGATCCGCCCGACGCGGTGGTGGCCCCGCGCACCCATCAGGAGGTGGCTGAGGTGATCAGCTTCTGCAATGAGGAGAAGATCGCGGTGGTGCCTGCCGGCGGACTATCATCGGTGACCGGCGGGGTACGTGCGCCACAGGGGGGGATAGCCCTCGACCTGACACGCCACCTCAACCGGGTCATCTCGGTCAGCGAGGTCAACAAGACGGTGACCGTGCAGGCAGGCATCTTCGGCCCGGCACTCGAGCAGGAGCTCAACAGCAGGGGATACAGCTGCGGCCACTTCCCGCAGTCATTCGAGTACTCGACGGTGGGAGGATGGATCTCTGCCAGGGGAGCCGGACAGGCATCAACCGGGTACGGTAAGGCAGAGGATATGCTGGTTGCCCTCACCGCAGTCACGCCGGCAGGCGTCATCACCACGAAGGAGTTTCCCCGTATGGCACAGGGATGGGATATCCACCGTCTCTTCGCCGGCGCCGAGGGGACGCTGGGGGTGATCACCGAAGCCACCCTGCGGATATTCAACCATGCACCCGGCAACACCGCACAGGCCTCCTTTATCTTCAGATCATTCGAAGCGGCGGTGGAGGCGATGCGCCGGATAGTGCAGGGCGAGTGCGGGACGCCGCACCTCTTCCGCATATCTGACCCCGATGAGACCGATATCGCCTTCCGCACGGCGGGCTTCCACAACACGATGGCTGACAGGGCACTGCGAGCCCTCGGCTTCGCCCCCGGCAGCCGCTGCCTGATGTTCGTCACGGTGGAGGGAGGAAAGAGGTATGCACGCCTGGTGATGAGAGAGATAAGAAGGATGGCACGGCAGGGGGGAGGCATGTATATCGGCAGCTCACCCGTCAGGAAGTGGCTCGACCAGCGCTACTCGAGCGCATACCTGCGTGACCCCTTGATGGACCTGGGCATCATGACCGACACCCTCGAGACGGCAGTCACCTGGGAGAGGCTGATGCAGGTGTGGCAGGCGGCACATGAGTATGTCAGCCGGAGACCAAAGGCGTTCATGATGGTGCATATCTCACACGTCTATGAGAATGGCGCAAACCTCTACTTCACCTTCCTCAGCCCCATGGAGAAGGGCAATGAGAAGAATGACTTCAACACGTTTCATCAGGGTCTGGTTGAAACGATACTGGCTCACGGCGGCTCGATATCGCATCATCATGGCGTGGGACGGGTGCTGGCGCCGTGGATGGAGAGCCACCTCGGCAGGAGCTCCATGGAACTGCTCAGGGCGGTCAAGAGACACCTTGACCCCAACAATATTATGAATTCCGGAGGGACACTAAGCCTCTAATAACCTGAATCATGAGATCTTCTGATGAGCTTATCCTTTCCATTGACTTCGGCACCCAGTCGGTCCGTGCCGTACTGATCGACCTGGGCGGAAACATCGTTCAGCTGGCACGGTGTGAGATTGAACCCTACTTCTCCGCAGCTCCCGGGTGGGCAGAACAGCATCCCGGGTACTTCCGGGACAAGCTCTTCGAGACGCTCCGCAAGCTTTTCAGTGAGACCACACATTCCCGTGAACGGATAAAGGCGGTTACTCTCACCACCCAGCGGTCTACACTGATCAATGTCGACTCTGAGGGGCGACCGCTGCGGCCGGCCATCGTATGGCTTGACCAGCGGCTGAGCAGGGTGGACAAGTATCCGCGCGGGCTGATGGACCTGGCGCTGCGGCTGGTTGACATGCGTGAGGCGGTACATTTTGCGGTGAAGAACGGTGAGTGCAACTGGCTGATGCAAAACACCCCTGACGTATGGGAGAAGACTGCGAAGTTCCTGCTGCTGTCAGGTTACCTCACCCGGGTGCTGACGGGCGAGTACCGCGACTCGGTGGGGTGTACGGTGGGCTACCTGCCGTTTGACTACCGCAGGCAGCAGTGGACAGACAGCCGTCATATGAACTACAGGATGTTCCCGGTTGAGAGGGAGAAGCTGCCTGACCTGGTGAAGCCCTCGGAGATAATGGGCTATATCAGCCGTGAGGCCTCAGAGCAGACCGGTATCCCTGCCGGCCTGCCGCTGGTGGCTGCCTCAGCCGACAAGGCCTCCGAGGTGCTGGGCTCGGGAGTGATCTCGCCCGGGACGGCCTGCCTCAGCTATGGCACCACCGCCACGGTGCAGACCACCCACAGCAGGTACCATGAGGTGATACCATTTTTCCCGTCTTACCCAAGCGCCCTGCCCGACTGCTACAATACCGAGGTGCAGATATACAGGGGATACTGGATGATCAGCTGGTTCAAGAAGGAGTTCGGACTCAAGGAGATACAGATGGCTGAGCAGGCCGGCAGCCACCCTGAACTCTTCTTCGATGCCATGGTTGATGAGGTGCCGGCCGGCTCGATGGGACTTATCCTGCAGCCATACTGGTCGCCGGGGGTGAAGGTGCCGGGTACTGAGGCCAAGGGGGCGATCATCGGGTTCGGCGATGTGCATACAAGGGCACATGTCTACCGTGCCATCCTCGAGGGACTGGCCTATTCACTCCGGGACGGACTGGCCCGTACGGTGAAGCGGACGAAGGTGCCGGTCACCAGCGTGGTGGTCTCGGGAGGCGGGTCACAGAGCAGGCAGGCGATGCAGATCACCGCCGACATCTTCAACATGGAGGCCTACCGCCCGCACACCTACGAGACATCGGCGCTGGGTGCCGCCATCAATGCCGCGGTGGGGATGGGATACTACCCTGACTTCTCCTCGGCGGTGGCTGCCATGACCCGCCGTGGCGACAGCTTCTCACCCGACCCTGGCAACGCCGCCATCTACGGCGAGCTCTACGAGAAGGTCTACCGGAAGATGTACCGACACCTGCAGCCACTCTATGAGCAGATCAGGGATATAACCGGCTACCCGCCGAAGATCTGACCCCTGCTCAGTCGGGGAGAGGTCAGGTCGTTAGGCCTGAAGCAATCAGTTCACAGTATGGGAATATGCTTACAAGCTGCAAGATTGCCTGCTAATGGAGTTGGCAGGCCTTCAGGGAAGGAAGTTCTTTGTTGCTGTGGTCGCGGTCTCTCAGTTTCTTTGCAGATGAACTGCTCAGGTTTCCGGGAACAAGTTACCGGTTATCAGCAGGTTGGGAATGCATAGGTCAGATAAACTTAACCTCTGTCTCGCCGCCGAGACCCACCTGGTCACCGGCAATTATAACAACCGAGATTATCTCGGGTATTGCCAGCGCACGGCTGACAACCTCATTCACCATTCCGGCATTTTTGACGCTGTTGCAGAAGGCGGTAGCGTAGGCGTCGGCCAGGGCACCGTCGCGGCATGCGATCATGCATGCGTCAGCTGTCCCGAAGCTGATGGCGTGGCCTACCGTGGCCGATGAGCAGCATACTGCCAGCGGACTGTCGGCCGGCCCCGGCAGCAGTGCTATCTTTTCAGAGAGGGGGGAGCTGCCGGCATAGACTGCCACGGTGACCGGCTCTGCCACTTTCATGAAGATATCACCGCCGTTTTCGATGATCACCTCGTCAGGGTCATACTCCGCCATCAGGTCCCGGCAGATGAACTCGGCCATTGCTCCTGCCACGGCGCTCATCGGTCCGGTACCCGCCTGCCGGGCTGCCTCACTCATCGCCTCAATGAGCGGATGCACCCCTCCGGGTGCCACCACCGGCACAAGTGAATCCCGGAACCCCGGGTAGTGGGCAATATGCTCATCGAGTATCTTCCTGTAGTGCAGTATCCGGTCGAGGGTAAACCGCCTCGCATCATTCCTGAAGTGAGCCCTGTCGATCGCCACCCAGAGGTCGGTCTCCCGCCAGCCGGCATGGAAGCTGGTCCAGCGATCGCTGCCCATGGCATCGCGGTAGAGGCGGGGCTGGTATTGGTGTCGGTCACCCATAGCCTAACGACAGAGGCGGGGCTGGTATTGGTGGCTGGGACCCATAGCCTGGCGACAGAAACGGGACTGGTATTGGCGGCTGTTACTCATAGCTTCACCCCGGATACGTGACTGATACTGGCAGCTTTTACCCAAGGTCGATGGCGAACAGCTTCAGCGGACAGGCGGTGAGGCAGAGCTCACACACCACACACTTCTCAGGCTCGAACATCAGCTCTGCGGTCTGGTGGTCCATTGTCAGCGCCCCGGCAAAACAGACCGCCGAACAGGCACCGCAGTGCACACATAGATCTTTCTGGTAGGTGATCTTGCGGTCAATGGGCACACACTCCACATTGTGCTGTTTCATATACTCAAGACCCTCATTCAGCACCTTGAGCGGGGCGGTCATCTCCATCACCAGGTGACCTATATGACCGGGGGTGACGTCAGCCTTGACGATGTTGACCCTGATGTCAAACTTCCTGATCAGGTTATATGTTATCGGCTCGCCTGTGGCATCAGGCGGGAAGGTTAGTACAAATCTCCTGCTTTTCATCTCTCTCTGGTTTTTGATTCAGGTGTCGGATTAACTTTTCAGAGTCCATGGGGGTCTCCCGGAAGCCGTGTTCCATCCGACACTGATGTTGAAATTGTTAAAGCCTTATCTCCAGGCTGTTGAGGCCTGTTGTCTTTTTGAACTCCTCCACCGGCGCGGTCAGCATGAATCTGCCTTCGGTTATCTCGCGCCGGAGGGTCTCTGCGATATCACGCGCAACTTTCACGCTTGAGAGGGGTGCGGTGCGTATCTTCTTCCCGTTGAGGGTTATCTCTCCGGCGAAGAGCGACTCATAGTCGGTACGGCCCAGTATATCATGAGCCGGTGAGCCGTAGTCAATAATATTGGTCTCTATCTGGCTGTTGCGTATCATCACCCGGCGGGCCATATCCTCGTCGAGTACCGGAATGGGTATTCCCACCCCGACAAAGATGGAGACGCCGTACTTCTCGAAGTAGGCTGCCCTGATGAAGCGGGTGCTCATCTCCTTCGCATTGCCTATCAGCGTCAGTGTGGCTGAGTTGCCGATGGGTACTCCATGCTTATTCACAGGCTTGCCGGTGTTGAACTGCGTGCCGTGCCAGGCGATGTACCCCGTGGTGCCCCCGAAGAAGATACGGGTGCCGATACCGATGGTACGCATGGTCGGGTCATTGAGCAGCGGGCTCAGCTCACCCGAGGTGGAGAAGGTGGCATTGCCGAAGGAGGGGAGCAGCGTACCCATATAGGTGTGCTTCATGCGTGAGGTGCTGTTCACCGCCACATTGTAGTTCTGGTAGGCATTGCGCGGGTTGAACATGATCATCTCGTTGACCGACTCCTTATTGATCAGTGTCTTCACCTCGGTGCGCGGATAGCAGTCGGTACCCTTGGCAGAGGCCTGCAGCAGCACATCCTTCCCGGCGATCAGCTCCTCGATGACATGTGCTCCGCCATATTGATCGTGTGGCAGCGCCGTCTCGGTGGCACCGATATATGCATCAACGGCAGCTATGCCTGCAAAGACCGGCACGTTGTTCAGGGTGATGCGCTCCATCCGCATAGGCGGATCAGTGTGACCGAAGTTGATAAACATGCCCGACGAGCACATTGGCCCGAAGGTACCGGTGGTTACCACGTCAACCTTTTCAGCGATCGCAGCCGGCGACAGCTCACGCCCCATGGCCGCAACCTGCCCGGCAGTCAGAACGACAGCCTCTCTCCTGCGGATCTTCTCATTGATCTCCTCAATGCTGCGCTTCTTCGACATAACGGATTTTTAAAGTAACTTTATCTTGATTTGAAACAAACTCCAAAGATATGGTTAGATCGCTTATTGCCACAGTAGTTTTTATATTTCTTTTCTTTTCGTGCTCTCATGCCGATGATCCGGATATCGATGTGATGACGCTGAACATCAGGTATGACAATCCGCGTGACGGTGTGAATGCCTGGCCCAACCGTGCACACATCATCGCCGGTTTTGTCAATGACCGTATACCCGACCTGCTGGGTATGCAGGAGGTTTTGTGGCACCAGTACCGGTATCTCGATTCGGCCATTGTGGGGTACGGATCAGTTGCCGCAGGGCGGGATGATGGCCTGCATGCCGGTGAGGCGTGTGCGGTCTTCTACCGGCTGGGCCGCTTCAGCCTCATCGATGAGGGCACCTTCTGGCTCTCGGCAACGCCTGAGGTACCGGGCTCGATAGGCTGGGGAGCCGCACTGACACGCATCGCAACATGGGTAAAGCTCTATGATAAGGTAACCCTCGATACCCTCCTCTTCTTCAACACCCACTTTGATCATATCAGCGATTCGGCCAGGGTGATGAGCTCCGGGGTGCTGCTCGGAAGAGTGGCGCAGCTGGCCCGGGGGAACCGGTTCATAATCACCGGCGACTTCAATGCACGGCCGGAGAGCCTCGCCATTGCCAGGATGAAGGAGGGTGACCTGGCAGTCGACTCGTACCTCATATCAGAGACTCCTCCGAAGGGCGAGACCAACAGCTTCAACAACTGGAAGGATGAGCAGGGGGATGAGCGGATAGACTATATCTGGGTACGCAGCGGGATGAAGGTGTTCACCCACGAGACCCTCCGGGTAAAGGAGAATGGAGTCTTTATCTCTGACCACTGGCCGGTGATGGCAAGGGTGGGGTACAGATGATTGCTCCGGTGGCGGTGCCGGGGATTCAGTAGAAATGTTTACCTGGCAGAGAGGAGCAGATCAGGGTGTGACTGACGCTGCTGCGGCAGCTCTGCAGGCCGGGCATAAAAACTGTCTGTCTCAGGCGGCAGTTACTGCACCCTGACGGCTATGCCTTCCATCACTCCCTTTTACGATAGCTGCTGACAGCCAGTACCAGGAATGCGACAGCCAGCAGGGCCAGCATCCCCATGTCTGCTGCAATATCATGAAACCCTGACCCCTTCAGCATTATCATACGGTTGATGCGCATCAGATATGCCACCGGGTTAACCACATTGAACTGCTGTGCCCAGAGGGGCATGCTCTCGGTGGGGGTGAAGATGCCGCTCATCAGTATCAGGATCATCACAAAGAAGTATCCCATAAACAGGAACTGCTGGCTGTTTGATGTCCTGGCCGAGAGGAAGAGTGCCAGCCCGATTACCGCCACCAGGAATATTGCTGCACAGGCAAAGAACAGGAGCAGGCTCCCTTCGAATGGGATCCTGAATGCGAGCCACCCTATACCCAGTCCGATGGCGAGGTCGATCAGGCCGATAATAAAGAAAGGTATCATCCGTGACGCTGTCAGCTGCCATTTCATGACCGGGGTCACGTTGAGCTGCTCTATGGTGCCGCTCTCCTTCTCGCGCATCAGGCTCAGCCCGGCAATCATCAGCCCGATAGCCGTAACCAGTATCACCAGGACACCCGGCAGCATGTAGTACTTGTAGTTGAGCAAGGGGTTATACCAGTAGCGTGGCGCCACAGAGAGCCCCGGGGGTGAGCCTGATGACAGGGCTACCATCTCGGGGACCATGCCGCTGCCGGTCGCCATCTCCGGGATCAGACCGCTGGCGGCTACCATGTCACGGTTGAAGCTGCTCACCACACCGGCAAGATAGTTCCATGCGAGGCGGGCACTGGTGGCATTGACGGCATCAACCAGCACCTGCAGCTTCGGGCTGCCCGGGCGGGTCAGCTCACGCGAGAATCCTGACGGGATGATCAGTGCCATGCCGGCTTCGCCTGAAAAGAGCATCTCCTCAGACTCGGCGACGGTTGACGGGGTGGCCGTAACGACAAAGAATGTTGATCCCTGCAGCCGCGAGATCAGCTCACGTGATGCCTGTGACCGGTCATGATCAACAACCGCGAGATCAATCCGCTTCAGCTCGAAGGTCACCGCCGGGACAAGGATCAGCATCTGTACGATGGGTACCGCAATCACCCCTCTCATGAGAAACGGGTTCCGCCGTATCTGACGGAACTCCTTCCGCAGCAGGAACAGCAGTTTCCTCATGATTTGCCCTCCTCAAGACGCGGTTTGAATGCCAGCGAGCTGATGACCATGATCACCACTGTCATGCCGGCAATAATGGCACTCTCTTTCCATATCTGGCTGAAGCCTGCACCCCTGATCATGATTGACCTTATGATGTCAACAAACCATCTCGGCGGCAGAATCATACTCAGGTAGTCATAGATCTTCGGCATGTTCTCGATCGGGAAGATGAACCCCGACAGGATCAGGGTAGGCAGCATCAGTACGAAGAATGAGATGAACACCGCATTCTGTGTCTTGCTCACCGTGGCCGAGATCAGGATTCCGATGGAGAGGCTCAGCACTATGTAGAGCATGCAGACGGAGGCCAGCAGCAACAGGCTTCCCCTTACCGGCAGCCCGAATACGAACCATGCCATCAGCAGTATGACTGCCACATTCACCAGTGAGAGGAAGAAGTATGGTGCCACCTTGCCCGCTATGATCTGCCATGGCTTCAGGGGTGATACCAGCAGCACCTCCATGGTGCCGTTCTCCTTCTCGCGGACAATGGTCACCGAGGTCATCAGTGAGCAGATCATGGTCAGAATGAGAGTGATCAGTCCGGGTATAAACATGAAGTGACTCTCGAGGCCGGGATTGAAATACATACGGACCTCTGGGGTTATCACCGGCAGATGCTGCATGACCGCGGTTGTCAGCGAGGTGTTGTACCCGGAGATGATTCCCGTCAGGTATGCGGTCACCAGTGAGGCTGAGTTCGGCTCCGAGCCGTCGGCTATGATGCTTACCGTGGCACTCCCCTCGCGGGCAATGGATGCTTCCATCCTTTCTGGGAAGATGATCACTGCCCTGGTGTCTCCCTCCTTGAAGAGGGCGTCTATCTCCACGGGCGAGCTGAGCCGCCGGGTGATATGGAAGAAATCGGAGGCTTCGATCCGGCCGGTCAGCTCAGCCGACATACCGTCACGGGCATTGTCAAGCAGGGCTACCCCGGCCTCCTTGAGATCGGTGCTCACCGCATAGCCGAAGATCAGTATCTGTGCTGCCGGGATAATAAATAGGACGATCAGCGTCTGGTAGTCGCGGATGATGTGGAGGAACTCCTTCCGTACGAATGCCATGAACCGTTTCATCGGGTGTTGTTTTGTGGTCTGGCAATTTTTACGAATAGCTCATCCACCGTGGCTGCCCCGTGCTGCTGCAGCAGCTCTGCAGGGGTGCCGGCGGCGGCGATCCTGCCCTCGCTCAGTATGACCAGGCGGTCACAGTACTCGGCCTCATCCATATAGTGGGTCGTCACGAATATTGTGATACCCCTGGCTGCCGTCTCATAGATCATCTCCCAGAACTGGCGGCGGGTGACCGGGTCGACACCGCTGGTGGGCTCATCAAGGAAGAGTATCTCGGGCTCGTGGAACAGTGCCACCGCAAAGGCCAGCTTCTGCCTGAGGCCGGGGGGCAGCGCCCCGATCAGCGTGTCGGCATGGCCGGTGAAGCTGAGGCGCTCCAGCATCGCCTCGCGACGCACCCGTATCTCTTTCATGGTCATGCCGTAGATGCCTCCGTACAGCTCGATGTTCTCCCTGGCGGTGAGGTCTTCATAGAGTGCAAACCGCTGCGACATATAGCCTATCCGCTTCTTCACCTCCTCGGGGCGGCGTGCGGCATCGATGCCTGCCACCATCACACTGCCCGAGGTGGGACGCGACAAGCCGCACAGGATCTTGATTGCGGTGGTCTTTCCGGCGCCGTTGGCTCCCAGGAACCCGAAAATTTCACCACGCCGCACATCAAAGGTGAGGCGGTCATTGGCAACAAAAGTGCCGAACCGCTTCACCAGCCCGCTTACCTCTATCACCTTCTCTCTCTCCATTAGCGACATTGTTTATAAATTTCCGGCTGTTCCCGCAGTTGATCCGTTACCGGGAGCTTTTCCTCCCGGTGCTTGCTGTTCCCGACCTGTTCCCTCCCTGGGTATTTCCATCATTGATTCAGTTCCGGCTATTTCCGGTTCTGACCTTTCCCCCGGCGCTTCTGTGGCCGGTCCGGCTCCGTTAGTCTCCTGTCCCGGTTTTGCTTCGGTTTGTTCCGGTTCTGACCTTTCTCCCGGCGCTTCCGTGGCCGGGCCGGCTTCACCGGCTCCTGAACCTGGTTCTGCTCCTCTTGTTTCCATCCCTGTCCCGCTTACCGTAAACTCCCTGTTCATCAGATCGAGGAATACATCCTCAATTCCCGGTGTTGTTTCCGTCACTGTTGCATTATGCAGTCCGGCCCCTGCGAGGGCTCTGACCAGCTCTTCCCGCTCTGCCCCGGCTGCCGGGGTGAGATGTATGGCATCGCCGAACGGCTGGGCGGCGGCCACCATAGGCATTTCTCTCAGGGCCAGCAGCAGTCGGTACCTCTCGGGGTGTCGCACGGCCCACATCCTCCTGCCGCCCGAGGTGCGTATGGCTGCCGGCGTGTCGACCATCAGCAGCCTGCCCTGCTGCATCAGGGCGATGCGGTCACAGCGGAGCGCCTCATCCATATAGGGTGTCGAGACGATGATGGTGATACCCTCCCGCTTCAGCCCCGAGAGCAGCTCCCAGAACTCGGCACGCGAGACGGCATCAACGCCGGTGGTGGGCTCGTCTAGGATCAGTATCTGCGGTTTGTGGATCAGGGCGCACGATAGGGCCAGCTTCTGCTTCATGCCCCCTGAGAGGCGGCCGGCCAGCCGCTTCGTGAACGGCTCAAGATGCCTGAAGACCGGCTCGATGAGATGGTAGTTCTCCCTTACCGTGGTACCGAAGACGGAGGCATAGAAGCGCAGGTTCTCCTCAACGGTGAGGTCGGGGTAGAGGCTGAAGCGCCCCGGCATGTAGCCGATCATGCTGCGCAGCTCACGAAAGCTGCTCACCACATTGAGCCCGAAGAGGGTCATGCGGCCGCCCGACGGGATGATCAGGGTGGCGGCTATGCGGAAAAGGGTGGTCTTGCCGGCGCCGTCAGGGCCGATAACCCCGAAGAGTTCACCCCCCTCAACACTGAACGAGAGGTCATAAACGGCGGTAACCGGGCCGTAGCGGTGGGTGATGCTATGTGCCTCGAGAGCATTCATTACATATGGCAGTGCTGCTTCTGCGGCCGGCGGCCGGCATGGTTGCTCCCGTTATTATGCAGGTTGCAGCTGATCATTGCATTCATTCCGGTACATATCAATTGAATATTGCCTCCCCGGGCATACCTGACTTGATGGCTCCGTCATTGGGCACCATGATGGTGACGGCGTAGACCAGTGTCACCCGCTCCTCCTTTGTCTGAATGATCTTGGGGGTGAACTCGGCCTGTTCGGCGATATGGGTGATGGTGCCGGTATAGTTCGTGTACTCCTTTTTGCCCCGGTCAATGCGTACGGTGCACCGGTCGCCGGTTTTCACCGAGGCGAGCTGTGCGCCGCTGACCCATACCTTCAGCTTCATCTGCCTCATGTCAGCCAGCTTCACCAGCGGCTTGCCGGGGGCAGCGAGCTCATGTGCAGAGAGGTACTTCTCGATTATGGTGGCCTCGAAGGGTGCGCGGACTATGCTGCGTGCAATCTGCTCATTCAGCAGGGCCAGCCTGGCTGATACCCCCTCCTGCTCTGCGGCTACCGAGCGCCGCTGGGTGTTGTTGGCCTCTGCCTGCAGGCGGAGGACCTCCATCTGCCCGGTGAGGTCATCGAGCTGCTTCTGCGTGGCGGCGTTGTCAGCGAGCATGCGGCGGGTGCGTTCGATATTGACCGCCAGGTTCGCCATCTGCTGGCTAAGTACCGCCTCCTGCGCCGCTATGCCCGCCAGGCGCGCCTGCGCCTGCGCCGTCACCGCATCGAGCCCGGCACGCTCCAGCACCGCCATGGTGGTGTCGGTGACGGCGATGACGGCGCCGCCGGGTACCACCATGCCCTCCGTTACCTCCATGGTGATGATGCGTCCGGTGGTCTCAGCCGAGATGATCACCTCATCAGCCCCGAAGGTGCCCCACGCATCAGCGTCGCGCTCGCCGCGGCCGCAACCGGCAGCGGACAGCAGCAGGATCATTGGTATTAACGCTCTTCTCATCTTGTTACTCTGTTTTGTATCCTGTTATGTAGAGATATTCATTCCCGGCCCTGGCTATGCCTATCTTCCTTGCCTCCGCCGCTATCACTGCCTGCCGCTCGCTGTTGAGCTCGGCCAGGTACTGTGATGCGGTGATGGTGCCGTTACGCAGCTGTGATGCGGCTGCTGCGGCTATGGCGCCACGCAGTGCGATCAGCTCCTCATCATGCGAGGCGGCATCACGCAGTGACGCTATCTCTGCCCGCTTGATGGTGAGCAGCCGCTGCAGCGCCTCCTCGGCAGTGCTCTTGCGTATGACCAGCAGCTGCTGCTGCAGCGTGAGCGACCGCCGCTCATTGCTGCTTCTGTTCCAGTCCCATATGTTCCACCTGAGACCGGCTCCAAGCGAATAGAAGAAGCCGGCCCTGTCAGCCAGGAAGTTGTTCCCCGGAGGCATGCCATATCCTGCCTGGGCAAAGCCGAACAGTCTGGGCATCTGCTGGCTGCGCAACACCTCCTTCGCCAGCTCCAGCTGCCGGCCGCGGGTGTCGAAGAGCAACAGGTCAGGATTATTCTTTACGCTGGTGCCGGTGATCACCTGCTCAGGCAACAGGAGCACAGCATCCTTCAGTCCGCTCATGCCGGTAATCTGCTCCAGCGCCCCTGCCAGTGCATCATGCCTCATGCTGAGGGTGGCCGCCTCCTGACGGGCGGTGATCAGAGCGGCCCTGATGACATCAGCGGTGACCTGCAGCACAACCCCGTTTGCGATGCCCGACTCTGCCTCACGCAGCCGTAGCTCAAGCTCCCCGATAAGCAGCGCGGTCACATCAGCCTGGCTCCTGACCAGCAGCAGCGTGAAGAAGTAGTTGCTGACCTGCTCACGCAGACGGTAAAGGTCGGCCTCGCTCTGCTGCATCTTCAGCTCGGTGATGACCCTCTCAACCTCGCGGGCAGAACGGGTCACCCCGCCGTCCCATATCACCTGGCTGATCTCTGCGGTCGCCCTGTACTGTCCGTGCGGTATGGTGGGCAGCATGCCGGGAGGGATCGGGAGGGTGCCTAGCATCTCTGACATGTCAACCACGTCAGAGTGGTAGTTGGCCGTGGCACCCAGGTCAGCGGAAGGCAGCCATGAGGATGCCAGGTTATGGTCACTGAGCTGCTGCATGACAATATGGATATCCTTCTCTCCGGCAAGCGGAGAGGCGGCAGCGGCGGCATCAAAGCATTGCTGAAGGGTGACCCTCTGCTGTGAATAGAGAGAACCAGCCGGCAGTAACCACATCAGAAACAGGATCAGTAACAGTGTTATTCTCTTCATTGTATCCGGTTTTTCAACGAACTGAACAATAGTGTCTTGGCAAAGCGCTTACGCTCACGCATGAACTTCCCAAAATTCCGGTTCTCAGCCAGCTCGGGCAGCAGCAGGGAGATCATGTTGCGCCCCGCTGCCGGAAAGACGGAAAACGATACTATCGTTACCAGTAGCTGGGAGACATCCCCTTTACTGAGACCATATCCCCGCAGCTCCTCCGCATGCTGATCCCACACCCTCTTCCTGAGATCGGCAAACCTGAAGGCCTCCTTAAGATTTTCGGCCAGGCCGGGATCCTGGGCCATCTCGTTGAGAAGGAAGAGAGGCAGCCTCGGGTTTTTGATGATAAACTCAGTATGCTCATCAAGGAATTTTTCCACCTTTTCAATAAAGGAGATATCCTGGCCGAGGATCGCCAGCGTCTTTTCAAACATCTTTTGCTGGAGAACCTCGAAGACTGCCCTGAACAGCTCAGCCTTGCTGCGGAAGTAGTAGTGGAGCAGAGCCTTGTTCATACCTGCCCGGTCAGCTATCTCCTGCATCCGCGCGCCACTGTAACCCTTCTCCTCAAACACCTGGGCGGCGGCATCGAATATCCTCTCCCTGGCCTGGCTTTCGGTACTCCTGATCTTTGTCATCGTTAACCAAACGGTTTAACTGAAAAGTTTAACCATATGGTCAAAGATAGATTTTTTTCAATTGCAATGGATTAACTCAAAGATTATTTTTGAACATTCATTCTGTTTTGCAGTTGTTCACATTGTCTGAATCCGGAACCATTTCATGAAAAAGCCTTTCTGTTATCTGCTCCTGTCTCTGTCCCTGCTGCTTCTGCTGATTGTGCTGCTCTTTCCGGCAGTGGTTAAAAAGAGCCTGTCTCCGGCCGCTACCGGGCTGCTTGTCACAGATCTCTATGCCATACGTGACCGGTATGTGAACATGTACCTGATCAGGAGCGGGGAGGAGTATGTCGCCATTGATGCGGGGATCAGTGAAGAGCGTGTCAGACGTGAGATGCACCGGCTGGGCATCGATCCCGGCATGGTTAAGGCTGTTCTGCTGACTCACTCTGACCCTGACCATACCGGCGGGCTGTCGCTATTCACGGGAGCGGATATCTACCTGCCCGCAGCGGAGGAGCAGATGATCAACGGTGAGACCCGCAGGATGCCGTGGTCGAGGAATTTCCTTCCGGTAACCGGGTATCAGCTTATCGGGGATACGGTTTTCATGGTGGCCGGCATGACAGTCAGGCCGGTGCCGGCACCCGGGCATACTCCCGGTATGACCTGCTACCAGGTGAATGGGCAATGGCTCTTCACCGGCGATGCCATAGCGCTCCGCAGGGGTGCCGTTGCTCCCTTTCCCCGGTTCCTCAATATGGATGATACCAGGGCACGCGAGTCGATCGGAAATGTCATTGCGGTTGAGGGGGCGGAGCATCTCTTCACCGGCCATCACGGCCACAGTGATGATTACCGGGCCGCCACCGTAGCCCGTTGCAGAACAAATCTCCGCTCCTGTTGTTATCCCGTTAAAGAGCAATGATATGAAGAACAGAACCATTGAGAAGATAATTCCACCGCCGCCGGTACACTGGGTGGGCGACGGTTTCAGGGTGCATGGTTTCATGCCGGGTGTTCAGCCGCTTACGATGGCCAGGATGAGTCCGTTCATACTGCTGGACTATAATTCAAGCTACTATTTCTCGCCCACCGATACCCCCAGGGGTGTGGGCGTTCACCCCCACCGCGGGTTTGAGACGGTGAGCATCGCCTACAAGGGGCGCATTGCCCATCATGACAGCTTCGGCAATGCCGGGGTGATAGGAGAGGGTGACGTACAGTGGATGACGGCGGCATCAGGACTGCTTCACAAGGAGTATCATGAGAGGGAGTTTGCGAGGCAGGGAGGCCATTTCCATATGGTGCAGCTCTGGGTGAACCTGCCGGCAAAGGATAAGATGTCGCCTCCGAAGTATCAGCCTATCACCAATAAGGAGATGGGGAAGTACCACCTTCACGCTGACCAGGGAATTATCGAGGTCATTGCCGGTACCTACCGCGATGTCAAAGGACCGGCCTCAACATTCACCCCGATGGCGCTGATGAATGCCAGGCTGAACGCCGGGGGTAAAGCACCGTTTGAGTTCCCGTCAGAATACAACACGGCAGCCCTGGTGATTGAGGGCTCCGTCAGGGTTAATGGCACCGAACGGGCACCGGCAGACCACTTTGTGCTCTTCCGCAATGATGGCGAGCAGTTTACGCTTGAGGCAGAAGAGGACTCCATCGTTCTGGTACTCAGCGGTGAGCCGATCAGGGAGCCGATAGCTGCCCACGGTCCGTTCGTGATGAATACCCGCACCGAGATCTACCAGGCATTTGAGGATATCGAAAGCGGAAAGTTCGGCTACCTTGAGGACTGACCGGGGAAGTAGCTCCCGTACCTGATCCGCAACGTTGCCGCGGTGTCAGGCGCCGGTCTCAGGCATAGGCCTTCCGGGGCAGCCCACGGGCGGTGTCAGGCGCCGGTCTCAGGAGGGAATAACTTGCCATGTTGTATATGTCATGCCGATTGTATACATTTATGGTGCATTTCCTCTTTCAGTGCATCATACAGGTAACCGGTCATGCTGGTCAAGACTTACAGTGCTGCCGTCTATGGTATTGATGCTGTCACCGTAACCATTGAGGTTGATGTCAGCCGCGGGGTGAGGTATATGCTGGTGGGTCTGCCAGATACGGCCGTCAAGGAGAGTCAGCAGCGTATTGAGTCGGCCTTGCGGGCGGCGGGCCTCCGGTGGCCGGGCAGGCAGGTGGTGATCAACATGGCTCCGGCTGACATACGCAAGGAGGGTTCTTCCTATGACCTGCCGCTGGCGGTGGGTATCATGGCAGCCTCGGAGATGGTGCCTGGCGGCCGGCTCACTGGCATGCTTCTCACCGGCGAGCTGTCGCTTGACGGTGAGCTGAGGCCGGTCCATGGCGTGCTGCCCATGGCGCTCTCAGCACGTGAGGCGGGGTTCACCAGCATGATGGTACCGGCGCGCAATGCCCCCGAGGCGGCGGTGGTGGAGGGGCTCGACGTCTATGGCGTCAGCAGCCTTACAGAGGTGGTCGCCATCCTTAAAGGAGACCTGATACCTGAGCCGGTGCGGGTCGATCTGGCAGAGCTCTTCAGGCGGGAGAGCCTCTCATGTGAGGCCGACTTCTCTGACGTAAGGGGACAGGAGAATGTGAAGCGGGCGCTGGAGGTGGCTGTGGCAGGGTCACACAACGCCATCATGATCGGCCCGCCCGGCTCGGGGAAGACCATGCTTGCCCGCCGTCTGCCGGGCATACTGCCACCCCTGACGCTGGAGGAGGCACTGGAGACCACACGGATCCATTCGGTGGCGGGCCGCAAGGATAATCATGCCGCACTGATCAGCCGGCGACCCTTCCGCTCGCCGCACCACACCAGCTCAGACATCTCACTGACCGGCGGCGGACCGGTGCCGCAGCCCGGCGAGATCAGCCTGGCACATAACGGGATACTCTTCCTCGATGAGCTGCCCGAGTTCAGGCGCAGCGTGCTGGAGGGGCTCAGGCAGCCGCTCGAGGAGAGGATCATCACCATAGCCAGGGCGCGCATGAGCTGCAGCTTCCCGGCATCATTCATGCTGGTGGCCTCAATGAACCCCTGCCCATGCGGATACCATAACCACCCGGTGAAAGAGTGCAGCTGTCCGCCCGGCATGGTGCAGCGCTACCTCAGCCGTATATCGGGGCCGCTGCTTGACCGTATAGATATCCACATTGAGGTGGTTCCTGCAGATTATCAGAAGCTCGCGGCAACAGCACCGGCAGAGAGCTCGGCACAGGTGCGCGAACGGGTGATAAGAGCCAGAGAGATACAGCAGAAACGGTTCGCCGGCATCGACGGCATACACTCCAACGCGCAGATGACCCCCGCACTGATACGCCGCCACTGCCACCTCGATGAGGCAGGCAGACGGCTGCTGAAAGCGGCGATGGAGGGACGCGGACTATCGGCGAGAGCCTATGACAGGATATTCAAGGTGGCACGGACAATAGCCGACCTGGAGGAAGCAGAAGGCATCAGCCCCGGACACCTCTCGGAAGCAATCAACTACAGAAGCCTCGACAGGGAAGGATGGGCAGGCTGAAATTTGGCGGCTCTATAATTTAAGGGAGTTCTTCGCGTTTAATCTGTGTCGGGGAGAATCACCGCCAAATATCGTATGAAGAAAGTATGGGACTTATTGACAAATTAAGGCAGAAACTTGCAGAGGAACGTCTTATGTTTGCCTATCGCGGTGAGGTGACAAGCGACAATTCAGTCAGCCTGCTTACCCTGCTCGAGAGGGAGATGGAATTCTCTGATTTCAGCCTGCTCGAGCGGAAGAGGCTCTTCATGTTCGCGCTTGAGAACCTGCAGAACATCAGCAGGCACGGCGTCGGGAAGCGCGAGAACATGACCTCACTGGTGGTCTACAACAAGAATGTGGACGGATATACCATCAATACCGGCAATGCGCTCAGGAAGAGTGAGGTGAGAGGACTGCGCAGAAACCTTGAGAGGATAAACAGCCTTGAGCCCGACAAGATCAGGGAGGTCTACCGGAACATGCTGCAGACCTCGGAGGTGGGCAAGAGGGGCGGTGCCGGACTGGGGCTGATGGAGATGGCACGCAAGACCGGGAACCGGCTTGACTATGACTTCTACCCGATAGATGACAAGTATTCATACTTCATACTGAGCAAGACCATAAGCAGCCCGGGGGCGGGTGTGCAGGCCGGTTCATCACGCCGGGGAGGCGCGCAGGCTGATGCCACTGCCCGTGAGAGAGTGTTCGCCGGAACTCTCTCTCAGGAGAGCCCACAGGCTGACGCTGCCCCCGGTGAGGGTACCGCGCCGGGCGTGACGCGTGGCGGAGGCAGGCCGGCAGAGACAGGGACCGGCAGGAGCACGGCACCGGCGGCTGAGGCAAGCCGGTTCGACTCCAGAAAGGTGATGCAGCTCGAGCGGATGATGAAGTCAAACAACATCTGTTTCATCTGGGGCGGACCCATGACCTACGAGATCAGCAATGAGCTGCTCAACTTCTCTGAGACAACCATGCGCGAGGCCGAGCTGGAACAGAATATTCACAAGCGCGTCTTCGCAACCCTTATAGAGCTGCTGCAGAATGTTGCACAGCACAGCCCGGGCTATGAGGCCGAGAAGAAGTACGGCATACCCATAGCAATGATACGGAAGACACCGGCTTCATTCATAATCACCTCCGGCAACCTGATCAGGAAGTCGGATATGGACCACCTGGTACAGAAGCTTGACATGGTCAACCGCTATGATGAGGAGGGGCTGAAGAAGCTGCTCAAGCTGGCGCTGATGGGGCAGGATATGTCAAAGGTATCTACCGGATACCTGGGGCTGCTCGAGATGGCACGCCGCTCAGGCAACAGGCTCAGCTACACCTTCGATGAGGTGAATGACGTGTTCTCCTACTATTCGGTCACTGTCAGGGTCAGGATCAGGAACGGGGCTCACTCTCCCCGGCAAGGGTCAGCCCGTTCCCGTCAAAAATAGCGTAACTCTCACTGCATGAGATCCAGTCGCCCAGGATAATCATCCTCCGGCCGGCTTCGTCAATGGTCAACGGCAGGTGGCGGTGGCCGTAGAGAAAGTATTTTGCATTGCATCCGGCAGCCACCATGCCGCGCATATGTTTTACCAGGTGCTCCTGCTCCATCCCCATGAAGGGGAGTGACTGCTGCCTTGCCAGCCTGCTGTGCCTTGACCATGCATGCCCCACCGCCATGCCCCAGCTGGGGTGCAGCGCTGAGAAAGCCATGCGGGCAGCCCTGTTGCGGAAGAAGCCGAAGAGCAGCTTCTCGCGGATGCTGCTGCTGCCCAGCCCCTCGCCATGTGCCAGGAAAAAGGGCTCACCGCCGATGGTCGTCTCCAGCGGCCCGTGGTGGATAATCACACCACACTCATCGGCGAGGTAGCCACGCATCCACATGTCGTGGTTGCCGGTGAAGAGATGCACCTCAGTGCCGCTGTCACTCATGGCAGAGAGCCTCCCCAGGAACCTGGTGAATCCCTTGGGGATCACCTTTTTATATTCCCACCAGAAGTCAAACACATCTCCCAGCAACCATACCGATGCGGCATCGCCCGCGATGCGGTCGAGCCAGCTCACCACACGGCGCTCACGCCCGGCAGGATCGGTGCCGGCATCCAGCCCGAGATGGAAGTCAGATGCAAAATATGCCCTGGTGCCTGCCAATTCAGCTACTGTTTGTTGAAGATCTGGTCGAGCCTGATAACCAGGTTGCGCCCCAGCAGATCCTTGTTGATGATGTCACCCTCGGGGTTGTAAAGCACGTTTGAAGGCAGCTGCGTGATATTCAGCAGCCTGGCGTAGGAGGGGTTTGTCGGGTCAGGCTCACGCACGCTGATCCAGGGTATCTCCTCAAAACGTACCACGTTTTTCCACCGCTGCTCGTCGGCATCGAGGCTGACCTGGAATATCTCCAGTCCCTTGCGGTGATAGGTATCATAGAGTGAACGCAGCAGTGCCAGCTCCTCAAGTGACTCCTTGAAGGTGGTGTTCCAGAATGAGACCAGCACATATTTGCCCTTGAGTGAGGCTACACTGATCATGCGGCCGTTGATGTCAGGCAGCTCAGGTGTGGTGTTGGTGCCGGGCAGCTCCGAGGCCAGGCTGGCGATGCGGTCAAGATACATCTGGTTCAGCTCGCCGGTGACATTCTCCTTCAGGGCACGCACATGGCGCGAGACAGGATACCTGACCGAGAGGGAGTCGGAGACGATCTTGAGATACTGCAGGTCACGGGGCTGGTAGAGTACATAGGTGTTCTCGTCGAAGCGCTGGTAGAGTGCCTGGATGGAGGAGAATGAGCTGATATTTTCAACAACGAATTTGATGTTGAACTTGCGCTGCTTCTCTATCAGTGTCCGGAAGGCCTGGTCAAGCTCCTCGCCGCGAACCGCCAGCTCATCATCGTCAAGGGCGTTGTACAGCTCCCTGATCGAGTCGAGTGAAGCCCTGGTCCGCATCAGGTGCTGCTCAAGCATACGCACATCGTCTGAGCCCGGTGAGCCCTGCACCGTATAGTTCATGGCCACGGGGCTGCTGCCAAGCTCCAGGGTGATCTTCTCACCCGGCATCACCAGCAGGCTGACGAACTCATTGCCTTGCACCCTCACCTGGAAAAACTCGGGCCCCTTAACCTCGGTGACGAACCTGAACCGCCCCCTCTTCACCGTGGCTGAGTCAACCGTACGTGTATGATCGACCTCCGAGAGGTCAAGGTAGACCTTACCCTCTTCAGGGCGGGTGAAGGTACCGGAAATGGTCACTCTGTTCTCATTGCTGCAGGCTGCCATCATCAGGGCGGCCACTATCACGGGTGCAAGCCTCTTCATCACTCTTCTCTCTATGCGCTACAAATAAACTAAAATTCAGGATAGGCTGCCCGTCCTACAGCAGTCCCTCCACTTTTTTCTGCAGCTCCGCACCTCTCAGGTTGACTGCCGCCACCCTCCCGTCGCGATCAAGGAGGTAGCTGGCGGGTATCTCGGTCAGTCCGAACTGTTTCACCACCTCTGAGTCACGGTAGCGCAGGTCGCTGACATGCTTCCACCCCTCCAGCCGGTCTTTCTTTATGGCTGCCAGCCACTCGTCGCGGCTGAGGTCAAGCGAGACCTGGTATATCTCGAACCCCTGCCGGTGGTATCTCTCCCAGATACGCACCAGGTTGGGGTTCTCCTCGCGGCAGGGGGGGCACCATGAGGCCCAGAAGTCCACCAGCACCACCTGCCCCCGCAGTGATGAGAGCTTCACCGGCACGCCGTCGGGGCCGGGCAGGCTGATCTCCGGCAGCAGCTCACCGGCCAGGGGCGTCTCTGCGGCTCCCCGGCCAGAGACCACCGAACTGCGCAGCCTCGAGGTGAACTGATGCAGGTCGGCAACCAGGTCAGAGCCCGGATAGAGCGACCATAGCGCCGAATCAGCCCTGAAGAAGAGCTCAGGATACCGTACCGCCTCAAAGAGCTGTACCCCGGGCACCACATGCTGGTTGAGCAGATAGATCTGTATCATTGAAGAGCTGTTCTCATCAATCAGGTCGGCAACCCGTTCGCGGAAGCCGGAGACGATGTCTGCGGCACGCCTGTCGAGGCTGTCCATGATAAACGGCCTGCGCGGACTGTTGATACTGTCATTGTAGACATCGGTCAGATGCTGCAGTGAGGCGATCACCTCATCATGGTCATCGCGGAAGCGGCGGATTACATCTGCCCCCTGTGACCCGCTGATGGAATGAGGCCTGGCAAGCGAATGTCGTGATGCCTCTATCTCAACCCTCTCGCCGGGCTCAATCAGCAGGGTGAGGTAATCATTCTCATCCATGCTGAGCATATAGAAGGCAGGCCAGCGGTTGTAAGACCTGAACCTGAACCTGCCGTCACTGCGGGGTATAACCGAATCGACCGGCTCCAGCCGCCCCGGCTTGACCTCACGCAGCAACAGGTACCTGCCCGGCTCGGCACCGGCGACAGTGCCACTGATGGTAAACCCGTCATGACTGCATCCGGCAATGAAGAGGAACAGAGCGGCCGGCAACAACCCCCGGATGAAGGGAAAACAACCTGAAGTCAGGGAAGAGAGCCTTTCGGAAAACACTTTCATATTATCTTTCATTGTACCGAACAATTCATGAATTTTAGGGTTCTTTTTCAGGAGTGCAAAGATATCTATTTTTCAGCGCTTTCTGAGACGGTCTTCTCTGACAGGCTCAGATAACAATCTGATTTTTTTTCCTTTTCTTTGTACCGAAAAATTTTTGTTAGTATTTTAATAGTGTAATTCAACTGCCTGCCCCTGGCGGTTAAACCTAAATCCTGGAAAAATGGGATACATTAAATTTGATAAGGCTCAGGTTGTAAACCTTGAATATTCGTTGAGCCGTGAGATCCTGCGAACCAACCGGGCCGGAAGCTATTCATCAACCACCATTGTCGGCTGCAATACCCGTAAATATCACGGATGGCTGGTATGCCCCATTGAGGCCCTTGGCGGCGAACGTCATGTGCTGCTCTCAGCTATTGATCCTACCGTGGTGAGCAACGGGCAGAGCTTCAATGCCGGCATCCGCAAGTACAAGGGTGACTACTACAGTCCGAAGGGACACAAATATGTTGAGGATTTCGATCTTCAGGATATCCCGGCCCTCACCTTCAGGGTGGGTAATGCCATTGTCAGGCAGGAGCGTCTGCTCGTCCATTTTGAGGAGCAGCTGCTTGTACGATACACCGTTCTTGCAGCTGATGAGCCTGTCAGGCTGCAGCTGAGGCCATTCCTTGCTTTCCGCGAGATTCACAGCCTGACACATGCCAACATGTGGGCCAACACGCGTACCGAGCCTGTTCCGGGCGGGGTGAAGATACGCATGTATGAGGGCTTCCCCGAGCTGCATATGCAGCTCTCGCCGAAGGCTGAGTTCGTACCCGGGCCTGACTGGTATCTCGGGGTGGAGTATATCGAGGAGCAGAAGCGTGGTTATGACTATTCGGAAGACCTTTTTGTCCCCGGCTTTTTCGAGATGACGGTGAGCCAGGGTGATGTGATCGTCTTCTCCGCCTCCACCAGGCTGGAGAAGCCGGCCGGGTTCAAGACCAAGTTCACCCGTACCATTGCCAGCAAGGTGCCCCGCAGCAATTTCCGCAATTGTCTGCGCAACGCCTCGCAGCAGTTTATTGACAAGCGAGGCGGCAACACCAACATCATTGCCGGTTATCACTGGTTCGGCGCTTGGGGCCGTGACACCTTCATTGCCCTTCCCGGCATAGCCATGTCTCACAAGGCCGGCGACCTCTATGCCGAGGTACTCGATACACAGGTGCGCCGCATGAAGGGAGGGCTCTTCCCCAACATGGGCTCTGATGACAACCCCGCCTTCAACAGCGTCGATGCACCACTCTGGTTCTTCCAGGCTCTGTGGCATTACGGGCTGCCGCCGGCAGAGGCGTGGAAGCGCTACGGTGCGCCCATGAAGGAGGTGCTGAAGGCCTACCGGGCAGGCACCTCGTTCGGGATAGAGATGAAAGAGAACGGGCTGATACGCTCGGGCGCTCCGGGAAAGGCACTGACCTGGATGGATGCGGTGGTCAACGGCGTGCCGGTAACCCCGCGCGAAGGCTATGCCGTTGAGATAAATGCATTGTGGTACAACGCGGTCTGCTTCGCGCTGAGCTGCGCCCGCGAAGCAAAAGACAAGGCATTCGTGAAGGAGTGGGAAGAGCTGCCCGAACGGATAAGCAGATCATTCAACGAGCTCTTCTGGGACGGGGAGAAGGGTTACCTGGCTGACTATGTCAGCGACGACGGAACAAGGAACATGCAGGTGAGACCCAATATGGTCATTGCCACTGCGCTGCCTTACACCATGCTTACCAGGGACCAGATGAAGGGAATACTCGATATTGCCGACAGGAGGCTGGTCACACCCAGGGGGCTGAGGTCGCTCTCACCCGCAGAAGAGGGGTACAGCGGTATCTACTGTGGCGACCAGGCCACACGCGACAAGGCCTACCATAACGGTACGGTATGGCCCTGGCTGATCGGCCCCTTCTGTGACGGCTGGCTCAGGGTGCATGGCGAGGGAGGCGTATCAAAGGTGCGGAAGCTGATAATGGGATTTGAGGATACCCTCAGGGAGGCCGGAATATCAACGGTGTCAGAGATCTATGACGGAGACCCGCCACACTCGCCCAGGGGCGCCATATCACAGGCCTGGAGCGTAGGGGAGATATTCAGAATCTATAATCTGCTGGAAAAGAATTACCCTGAAAACAAGTAAATAGTATGCGTGTCCTGATGTTCGGATGGGAGTTCCCTCCACACATAGCCGGAGGCCTGGGAACAGCCAGTTACGGCCTGACCCGGGGCCTGGCCACCCACCCCGATATTGAGGTGATCTTTGTGGTGCCAAAGGCATGGGGCGACGAGGATCAGAGTATTGTAAGGCTAATCGGGGCCAATAGCGTCAACGTCGCCTTCCGGAAGGTGAAGTACAGGTACTTCCAGAAACCGGTGGAGAAGATTGAGGTCTTCTCAAGGCTGGTACCCTATACCGATCCGGAGGAGTTCTGGAAGATGACCCGCGGAGAGGTGGCCGAGACCGACCTGCTGGTTGAGACCAACAAGCATGGCAGAATCGATTTCACCGGCAGCTACGGACCTACCCTGATGGAGGAGATCTACAAGTATTCGGTGGTGGCACAGGTAATCGCCTCTGAGCAGGAGTTTGATATCATTCATGCACACGACTGGCTGGCCTATCCGGCCGGCATTGCAGCCAAGGCGGTGTCAGGAAAGCCGCTGGTGATACATGTACATGCAACCGACTTCGACCGCAGCGGCGGCAATGTCAACCCGGTGGTCTACAAGATGGAGAAGGAAGGGATGGATGCGGCTGACAAGATCATTACCGTCAGCAACCTGACGCGCGATATCGTCATCAACAAATACAACATTGACCCCGCCAAGGTGGAGACGGTATATAATGCCGTTGAGCCGCTGACCCACTCCGAGTTCGACGTGCCGCCGAGGAACTATGACGACAAGATTGTAACCTTCCTCGGGCGCATCACAATGCAGAAGGGTCCGGAATACTTCATTGAAGCTGCCAGGCTGGTGCTCAGCCGCATGAAGAACGTACGGTTCGTGATGGCCGGGTCAGGAGACATGATGGAGCGGATGATGCGCCATGCCGCCAGGCTGGGTATAACAGACAGGTTCCACTTCACCGGGTTCCTGCGGGGGAATGATGTCTTCACCATGCTCAGGATGAGTGATGTCTATGTGATGCCATCGGTCTCGGAACCGTTCGGCATCTCGCCGCTGGAGGCGATGCAGTCAAACGTGCCGGTGATAATAAGCAAGCAGAGCGGCGTGGCAGAGGTACTGACACACGCCGTGAAGGTCGACTTCTGGGATATAGAGCTGATGGCTGACGCCATCTACGGTATACTTACCTACCCGGCCCTGTCGCGTATGTTCATCATGAACGGCAAGGCCGAGGTCGACAAGCTGAAGTGGGAGAAGGCATCAAGCCATGTGAAGGATATTTATTCAAGGGTTTTGGAACAGACAAGATAAGATGATATGAGCACACCACAGAAGAAGGCAATATGCCTCTATTTCCAGGTTCATCAGCCATTCAGGCTCAGACGTTACCGCTTCTTTGAGATGGGCAATGAACACTATTACTATGATGACTATATGAATGAGTCGATCCTGCGGCGCATTGCTACCAACTGCTACCTGCCGGCCAACAGGCTGATACTCGACCTGGTTAGGAAGCACAAGGGCAAGTTCAGGGTAACCTTCTCGCTGACAGGAATAGTCATCGACCAGTTCAGGCTCTATGCCCCCGAGGTGCTGGAATCATTCAGGGAACTGGCCCAGACCGGGTGCGTTGAGTTCCTGGCAGAGACCAACTCCCACTCACTGGCCTCACTGATTGACAGGGAGCGCTATGAGCGGCAGGTGCGGATCCACCGCGACAAGATGATCGAGTATATCGGCTATGAGCCTACCTCAATAAGAAACACCGAGCTGATCTACTCTGATGAGATAGGCAGCTGGATGGCAGACATGGGGTATAAGGCGGTGGTGACCGAAGGAGCCAGGCACATCCTCGGGTGGAAATCGCCCAACTATCTCTATTGCAATGCTGTCAACCCAAGACTGAAGGTGCTCCTGCGCAACTACACCCTCAGTGATGATATCGCATTCCGCTTCTCTGACAAGGGGTGGTCAAGCTATCCGCTCACTACCGACAAGTATGCCGGATGGATCAGGGGGCTCGGCTCATCCTCGGAACTGATAAATATCTTTATGGATTATGAGACCTTCGGTGAGCACCAGAAGAAGGAGACAGGAATATTTGACTTCCTGGAGCACCTGCCTGATGCCATCCTGAAGAAGACACCCTTCAGGTTCATGACGGTCTCTGAGGTGGCTGACAACTACCAGCCGGTCTCGCTGCTGCATGTGCCGTCGCCGATCTCATGGGCTGATGAGGAGCGCGACCTGACTGCCTGGCTCGGCAATGAGCTGCAGACAGCGGCGGTGAACAAGGTATACAGCCTGGCTGAAAGGATATCCAGGTGCGATAATGAGCAGCTGAGACGTGACTGGGTCTACCTGCAGTCAAGTGATCATTTCTACTATATGTCAACCAAGTTCTTCTCTGACGGAGCGGTTCATGCCTACTTCAATCCCTATGAGAATCCCTACCAGGCCTTCATGAACTACATGAACGTGCTGAGTGACTTTGAGATACGCCTAAATGCCGTCTGTCCGGCTGATCACCGCGAGGAGGAGATGAACCGGCTGACTGCAGATATTGAAAAGCGTGACCAGATAATCCGTGACCTGAAAGAGAGACTGGCGCTGCTCGAGGAGGAGCCGGCTGCCGGCAGGAAGAAGGGGGGGAGCGCCGCGAAGGCAGCAGAGAGTGGCACGGCAGCAGTGAAGGGAGTCACCGGGGGCAAGACCGCAACTGCAGCCGGGGCGAAGAGCACGGCAAAGGGAAAGACATCATCTGCAAAAGCCGGGAAGGCCGCCGGAGCAACCGCAAAGGGCACAACAGCAGTGAAAGCCGCCGGGAAGGCTGCCGGAGCAGCCGCTGATGCCGCCGCGGTCACTGCCGGCATACCGGCCGGCGGGACACCTGATGAAGAGGGCGCCGCGAAGAGCGTTAAGAAGAGAGTGGTGAAGAGAGCCGGCGGGAAGAAGTCGGTCGCAGCAAAGGCAATGGCAAAGAAAGCTGTGGCCGCAAGGACCCCCGCCAAGAAGTCGGCCCCGGGAAGAACAGCCGGTAAAAAGGGTGCTGTGACCAGGCGACGGAGCAGCAAATAGCAGCACAGCAGACAGAGCACCGCAACGTAAATAGCGCTATTTCCGGAACTATGTAATTTATACGCAATTATTGCGTATTAAATAAGTATTAACCGATATTGAAAAATGAAAGCTGATTTTTTGTTTGAGACAAGCTGGGAGGTATGCAACAAGGTAGGAGGTATCTATACCGTAATATCAACCAAGGCGCTGAACGTAACCCATGAGTATGGTGACAACTATGTGCTCATCGGCCCGGATGTATGGAGGGATGACAGATCGAACCCGGAGTTCACACCTGATGATACCATGTTCCTGCCATGGAAGGCTGCCGCCGCCCAGGAGGGACTGATCGTCAAGACCGGCAGGTGGAACATCAGGGGCAATCCGCGGGTGATGCTTGTCGACTTCACTCCCTACTTCGGTCAGCAGAATGAGATCTTCGCACGTTTCTGGGAGACCTACCAGCTTGACAGCATATCAGGGCAGTGGGATTATATTGAACCGGCTCTCTTCGGCTATGCGGCAGCCAGGGTGATCGACAGCTTCACCAACTTCTACCGCGAGTATAACCGTGTTGTGGCACATTTCCATGAGTGGATGACCGGCACGGGTATCCTTTACCTGAAGAAGCACTCGCCGTGGGTCACCACCGCATTCACCACACATGCCACCATCCTGGGGCGAAGCATAGCCGGCAATAACCGCCAGCTCTACAGCCGCCTGAAAGAGTTCAACCCGGTGCAGATGGCTCATGATCTGGGCATCACCTCCAAGTTCTCACTTGAGAAGCTGAGTGCCCTCGAGGCTGATGTCTTCACCGCTGTCAGTGAGATCACCGGCCGCGAGTGTGAGGCGTTCCTCGGCAAGAAGCTTGACCTGGTCACCCCCAACGGGTTTGAAGATACTTTCGTGCCTACGCCGGAAGATTTCGCTGATGCACGCCGTGCGGCACGCGAGCGGCTGCTGACGGTGGCACAGGCGCTGCTGGGCTATGACCTCCCCGAAGATACCCTGCTTATATCCACCAGCGGACGGTATGAGTACCGTAACAAGGGGATCGACCTCTTCCTCTCATCACTCGGCGCCATCAACCGTAACGCCAGCTCAGATCGCCCGGCCGTGGCCTTCATACTGGTGCCCGCATACCACAAGGGTCCCAGGCAGGACCTGGCAGAAGCACTCGAAAAAGGAACCAGGCTGAGCGAGGGAGAGAGACACCTGACACACGGACTGCACTATGTGAATGATGACCCGGTGATGAACCAGCTCACGGCCGAAGGACTGAACAATACCGAAGCTGAACGGGTCAAGGTGATATTCGTGCCCTCATACCTGAACGGCACTGACGGCATACTCAATATGGAATACTATGAGCTGCTGCCGGGATTCGACCTGACACTCTACCCGTCATACTATGAACCGTGGGGATACACCCCGCTGGAGAGCCTGATGTTCCGCGTGCCCACGGCAACAACCAACCTGGCAGGGTTCGGGATGTGGATAGATACCCACTTCCAGGATCCGGGCAACGGCTGCCTGGTGCTCAACCGTACCGATTACAATGACAAGGAGGTTATTGATGGCATGGAGAGCTTCATCAGGAAGTTTATCGGCATGACGCCCGATGAGGCTGCCGGGGCCAGCAGCAAGGCCTGGGAGATATCGCGAATAGCGAACTGGGACACCCTCTTCAACTCATACATCGAGGCCTATACGTTTGCACTCAACAAGAGTGAGGAGAGAAGGATACAGCCCAGGGAGTACGTGAGGCTGCTCGATTCGACCGAGGTACCCACAAGAAAACCCTTCCAGGCCCCTGTATGGAAAGATATCTATGTTCAGTCTGAACTCCCCGAGAGGATCGGCTATCTGAAGGAGATGGCATCAAACCTCTGGTGGTCATGGAACAGTGATGCCGAATTCCTGTTCCGGCGTATGGACCCGACCCTCTGGGAGGAAGTGGGCCACAACCCGAAGCGACTCCTCGAGTCAATTGACTACAAGCGGCTGGTGGTACTGGCTGATGATGAGGTTTTCCTGAATGATGCCGACAGGATCTACAGGGAGTTCTGTGACTATATCTCCAGACCGGATAACAAGGAACTGCCGTCAGTGGCATATTTCAGCATGGAGTTCGGGATACACCAGAGCCTGAAGATCTATTCGGGCGGACTGGGAGTGCTGGCCGGCGACTACCTCAAGGAGGCCAGTGACTACAACTTCAACATAATTGGCATCGGTCTGCTCTACCGCTATGGCTACTTCAGGCAGAAGCTCGGCCCGAGGGGTGAGCAGCAGGCTACCTATGACGCCATGGATTTCTCACAGATACCGGTTGAGCCGGTCAAGGGAGATGATGGCGAACAGCTGACCATCTCACTCACCTGGCCGGGACGCACCGTCAGGGCACGCATATGGCTGGCACGCGTGGGGAAGGTGAAGCTCTATCTGCTTGATACCGACTTCGAGGAGAATACCTGGGAAGACAGGGCTATCACCCATTACCTCTATGGCGGCGACTCGGAGAACCGCCTCAAGCAGGAGCTGATACTTGGTATAGGAGGGGTGCGGGCGTTGATGGCACTCGGAATCACCCCTGATGTCTATCACAGCAATGAGGGCCATTCGGCATTCATCGGCTTCGAACGGATGCGCTACCTGCTGGAACAGGTGCACCTGACCTTTGAAGAGGCTATCGAGATCGTAAGGGCATCAACGCTCTTCACCACACATACCCCCGTACCTGCAGGGCATGACGCCTTCGAGGAGGACCTGCTGAGGAAATATATATCACACTACCATACCCGGCTGAATATCAGCTGGGATCAGCTGATGGCTCTCGGACGCTGCCAGGATGACAATGACCGCAAGTTCAACATGAGTTTCCTGGCAACCAGGCTGTCACAGGAGATGAACGGGGTGAGCCAGCTGCACGGACATGTCTCAAGGGGCCTCTTCGCCAGGCTATGGCCGGCATACCTGCGTGATGAGCTCTATATAGGACATGTGACCAACGGCGTGCACCACTCAACATGGGTGGCACCCGAGTGGGAACAGATCTATGAGAAACTTACCGGCGAGAAACAGTTCGACCAGTCTGACAGGGAGCAGTGGGCAAAAATATACCAGCTTGAGGATGCAAAGGTCTTCGAGACCAAGATGAAGCTCAAGAAGCGCCTCTTCGACTATATACGCAAGAGACTGCAGAGTGATATGCTTGACCGCCATGTCAGCCCGCGTACACTGATGAACATCAGCTCCCACCTGAATGAGAAGGCCCTTACAGTTGGCTTCGCACGACGGTTTGCAACCTACAAGCGCGCCAGCCTGCTGTTCCGTGATCTCGACCGCCTTGACAAGATCATCAATAATCCTGACCGGCCGGTGCAGTTCATCTATGCCGGCAAGGCGCACCCGAACGACGGCGGCGGACAGGATCTGATACGCCGTATCAATGAGGTGTCACAGATGCCGCAGTTTATGGGAAAGATTCTCTTCCTCGAAAACTATGACATGGAGATAGCACGCTACCTCATCAGGGGAGTTGATATATGGCTGAACACCCCCACCCGGCCGATGGAGGCATCAGGCACCAGTGGCGAGAAGGCCGTGATGAACGGAACCATTCACTTCAGCGTGCTCGACGGATGGTGGGTCGAAGGGTACCGTGCATTCGCCGGATGGGCCCTGCCGAAAAAGCGTATCTACACCAACCAGGAGCTGCAGGATGACGTGGATGCCGAGACCATATACAACATGCTCGAGTATGAGATCATCCCGGCATACTACTCACGCAATGAGAATGGCGTGCCGCTCGAGTGGACCAGCTATATCAAGAATACCATGGTCAAGGTGGCACCCGAGTTCACAACCCGGAGGATGCTCAAAGACTATATTGACCGCTACTATACAAAGCTGCATGAGCGAAGCATGCATCTCAGCGCAGACAACTTTGCCATCGCACGTGAGCTGGCTGAATGGAAGAGCAATATCACCAAAGTGTGGGATGAGATCGAGGTGGTCAGCTTCGACGTGAAGAGCCCCGACAAGCACAACTACCGTTCCGGGCATACCTACACCAGCGAGATAATCCTCGATATCAAGGATATTCCTACCGAGAATGTGGGGGTTGAACTGGTAATCACCCGCATGACAAAGAAGGGTGAGCATGTCTTCTATTCCAGCAGGGAGTTCAAGCCGCTGAACCGTAAAAAGGGAAGGGTCATCTACAGTGTTGACTTCAAGCCTGAGGCAGCCGGTACCTTCTTCTACGGGATAAGGATTTTTGCCACCCATAAGGAACTGCCTCACAGGCAGGATTTCTGCCTGCTGCGGTGGGTTGACTGATGGGTGCCGGCGCCGTGTGCGGCTGCTGCCCCGCCGGTGCCATGTGCGGCTGCTGCCCCGCCGGCGCCGTGTGCGGCTGCTGCCCCGCCGGCCTCGCCTGACGGTGACCGCCGCAGGGCGGGTCCTGCCTCCGGTCCGGCGCTACAGATCCATTATGGTCTTCACCCTCTCCTGGTGCAGCACTATTGCCGTGCGTGCCGGCAGGTAGAGGAGAAGCTGGTGTGGCGCAGTGAGCTCATAGCGCTCACTGACAGGGTGCGAGAAGTAGGTCTGCCTGCTGTCTATGCGGCCCTGTCCGCCAAACCCGGGGTCATCGGTGTCGAGGATAATCCTGAACTTGCCCTTCAGCGGAATACCATACCCTGCGAAGGAGACCGTGGCGTTGAAGTTCATCACTGTGACCAGTTCACCCCGTCTGAAGGCAATGACCTTGTCATCATTGTTTACCGATACCGTCTCCACCGGCTGTACTATGCCGTAGCGCTTTGCCGCAGCTATCATGGCCCTGTCAAACTCATTCAGGTGCTGGTATCTCAGCAGACTGTCATCAGCCAGGCTCCACTGCCTTCGTGCATACTTATAGCTCCACCTGTTTCCTTCGCGCGGGAAGTCGATCCATTCCGGGTGGCCGAACTCATTGCCCATAAAGTTGAGATAGCCTCCGCCGGCAGCCATCAGGGTGAACAGCCTGATCATCTTGTGGAGGGCAATGGCCCTGTCAATGATGAGGCTGGGGGAGAGTATGCTCATCGAGGTGTACATCTCCTTGTCTGCCAGCCTGAATATCAGTGTTTTGTCGCCCACCAGGGCCTGGTCGTGCGACTCGCAGTATGATACCACGCGCTCCTCGGCACGGTGCTGTGTCAGCTCATAGAGCAGGTAGCCAAGATCCCACTCCTCATCAGGGATCTCTTTCACCATCTTTATCCAGATATCGGGTACGCCCATGGCGAGCCGGTAATCAAATCCTATCCCGCCGGCCTCCACCGGAGCGGCCAGGCCGGGCATCCCGCTCATCTCCTCTGCCACGGTGGTGGCCCGGGGATTGACCTGGTGAATCAGTTTGTTTGCGAGAGTAAGGTAGGTCAGAGCATCATCATCCTGGCTGCCGTCAAAATACTGTTCATACGAGGTGAAGTTGGTGCCCAGGCCGTGGTCATAATAGATCATGCTGGTTATTCCGTCAAAACGGAAGCCGTCAAACCGGAACTCCTCAAGCCAGTACTTGCAGTTCGAGAGCAGCAGGTGGTTCACCTCGGGCTTGCCGTAGTCATAGCACAGTGAGTCCCATGCCACATGCTTGCGGCGGGCGCCGTCATGGAAGTAGAGGGCAGGGTTGCCGTCAAGCAGCCCCAGCCCCTCCTGTATGTTGGAGACGGCGTGTGAATGGACAAGGTCCATTATGACTCTCAGGCCCATGCCATGAGCCGTGTCTATCAGCTCCCTCAGCTCGTCAGGCGTGCCGAACCGCGATGAAGGTGCAAAGAGACTGGAGACATGATAGCCGAAGGAGCCATAATAGGGATGCTCCTGGATGGCCATAAGCTGAATCGTATTGTATCCCAGTCCTGCTATACGCGGCAGGACACTCTCCGTGAACTCACGATAGGTGCCGGTACGCTCCTCCTCGACAGCCATACCCACATGTGCCTCATAGACCAGCAGTACCTCGGGCGGCGGCGGCGAGGGGTTGACCATCCGGTAGCCCTCTGAAGGGTGCCATACCTGCGCCGAGAAGATCTTTGTGACATCATCCTGAACCGTAAAGGTGGCATATGAGGGTATCCGCTCTCCCCAGCCGCCGCGCCACCTGACTATCATCTTGTACAGATCGCCATGCGAAAGCATGCTCTCATCAAACTCACCCGTCCAGTCTCCGCCCTCCGTCTTCGTGAGCGCATAACGCTTCTCCTCCTTCCAGCCAGAGAAGGTGCCGGTCAGGGTGATGGAGGTGGCGTTCGGAGCGTGCTCCCTGAAGACCCAGCCACCGGCGGTGCGGTGAAGCCCATACCAGTGATGGCCGTTGGCATAGTCACGGAGTGGGGTGCCACCGGTAAAAAGCCTCTCCCGCACGGCCACCCGCTCAAGCCGCGCATCGATGATCTCCCTGAAGCCATCAAGCAGCGGGTCAGCATGATAGTATCGTTTTGCCATCTCTCCGGAAGTATTGATACACTCATCATAAAGGTATGAATTTTCACTCCATACGGGCTGATAAGCTGCTATATTATCACATTGGGGTCACCCCGGCCGGCCGGCGCTTCATCTTTGCACCGGCTAATATTGCTTTTTAAGAGAGTATCTTTCTATTTTTGGTGTTTCAAACAGATCATGCAGGTTTATTACGGATACAGCGGCCTCTCCTTCAATGACCCGGTGGTTACCATGGGTATCTTCGACGGGGTTCACCTGGGGCACCGTATGCTTCTGCGTCGTGTCGCCGAGGAGGCCTCGCTGAGTGGTTCTGATGCCGTGGCCGTCACCTTCGACCCCCACCCGCGCATAGTCCTCGGGAGCGGACATGAGAAGCTCAGCTTCCTCACTGACCTGGAAGAGCGTATCAGCCTGATCGGCAGCCTCGGTATAGCACACCTTGTGGTCATTCCCTTCACCCGTGAGCTGAGCCTGATGAGTGCGCCGGACTTTGTGGAGAGTGTGCTGTGCAGGCACCTGGGGGTACGGCACCTGATAACCGGTTATAACCACCATTTCGGGCACCGCCATGAGGGCGACAGCAATACCATACTGAGGTGCTCATCGCGGATGGATTTCAGGGTTACCCGTGAAGAGGCCTGCACCATCGGCGGCGTGGCCGTCAGCTCGTCGCTCATCAGGGAGGCGCTCACCGCCGGAGACCTCGCCAGGGCCGAAGCAATGCTGGGATACCGGTACTCGCTGAGGGGCAGGGTGGTCTCAGGAAAGAAGATAGGCCGGGGAATGGGCTTCCCAACGGCAAATATCGTCCCTCTCTTTGAACATAAGCTGGTACCGGGAACAGGTGTATATGCCGCTGAGGTGACCATAGATGATGACCCGGCTCCGTACAGGGCAATGCTCAATATCGGATACCGGCCAACCATCAGTGACAGTGACGGCACACAGACGATAGAGGTACACCTGATCGGCTTCAGCGGCGACCTGTACGGGAAGGTGATCAACGTCACCTTCAGATACTGGCTGCGCGCTGAGCTGAAGTTTGAGAATATCGATGCCATGACGCGGCAGCTGGTAAAAGACCGCGAGATGACCCTGACACTACTGGGAGGCTGACACCCTTTCCTGATTGCCGTCGTTTGCGAGCTGCTGCCATCGTCACTCCCCGCATATCTTCCCCTGCCTCTCCCGGATTGCAGGCCGCCGCTGGAGAGCCGTCACTCCCCGCATGTATTCCCCTGCCTCTCCCGGATTGCAGGCCGCCGCTGGAGAGCCATCTCTCACCGCCTGCCTCCGTGCGGGCAGAATCATCCGGCACCGGATGGTTTCTCATACTCCTGCAGGTCACAGATAGCACTTTTTCGTTAACTTTGCATTTCATCTAAAATCGGTTTTATGTCATTTATTCAGGAAGAGCTTCAGTACAGGGTAAAGGATATTTCACTGGCTGATTTCGGCCGCAGGGAGATTGAGATAGCTGAGAAGGAGATGCCCGGCCTGCTCTCAATCAGGCACAAGTATTCGGGATCAAAACCACTCAGGGGCGCCAGGGTGACCGGCTCGCTGCATATGACCATACAGACGGCCGTTCTCATAGAGACCCTGCGTGAGCTGGGCGCAGAGGTGCGGTGGGCCAGCTGCAACATCTTCTCGACACAGGATCATGCTGCAGCAGCCATTGCCGCAGCCGGGATACCGGTCTTTGCATGGAAGGGCGAGACACTCGAGGAGTACTGGTGGTGTACCGCACAGGCACTGTCGTTCCCCGGCGGCAAGGGCCCTCACCTGATCGTGGATGACGGCGGCGACGCCTCACTGCTCGTACATCTGGGATACAGGGCCGGCAGTGACAAGTCACTGCTTGATGTCACACCCTCATCAAGGGAGGAGGCGGTGATATTCGATACCCTGAAGAAGATCCTTGAAGAGGATCCGCAGAAATGGGAAAGGACCGTGAGGGAGATGAAGGGTATCTCGGAGGAGACCACCACCGGGGTACACCGTCTCTACCAGATGATGGAGGCCGGCGAGCTGCTGGTACCGGCTATCAATGTCAACGACTCGGTCACCAAGAGCAAGTTCGACAACCTGTACGGCTGCCGCGAGTCGCTGGCCGACGGCATCAAGAGGGCAACCGACGTGATGCTGGCAGGGAAGGTGGTGGTGATATGCGGCTATGGCGATGTCGGGAAGGGCTCCGCCGCCTCAATGAGATCATACGGTGCCCGGGTCATCGTAACCGAGATCGATCCCATCTGCGCACTACAGGCAGCCATGGAGGGCTATGAGGTGAAGACGGTGGAGGAGACACTCGGTGAGGGAAATATCTTCGTTACCGCAACCGGCAACCGCGACGTGATCACCATTGAACATATGGCAGCCATGAAGGATCAGGCAATAGTCTGCAATATCGGCCATTTTGACAATGAGATACAGGTTGATGCACTGAACCGGTATCCGGGTATAGAGAAGGTAGCCATAAAGCCGCAGGTTGACAAGTATGTCTTCCCTGACGGTCATGCCATATTCCTCCTGGCCGAGGGGCGCCTGGTGAACCTCGGCTGCGCCACCGGCCACCCCTCCTTCGTCATGAGCAACTCATTCAGCAACCAGACACTGGCACAGATAGAGCTATGGACAAAAGAGCTGCCGGTAGATGTCTACCGCCTTCCCAAACATCTCGATGAGGAGGTGGCCAGGCTGCACCTGCAGCAGCTCGGTGTGAGCCTTACCCAGATGACACAGGCGCAGGCTGACTATATCGGCGTGAAACCCGGAGGACCCTATAAACCCGAGCATTACAGGTATTGAACAATTCTTTCCCCGAGAGGCTGCGCAGAACCCTATTTATTCCAGACCCTCAGGGTGTAACCACTGAACCTGGTATGGTAGTTTTTCAGGTAGTATCTGCCCGGGCCGCTGTTGGGTTGCAGGGGCTGACCTGATGAACCGAGGGCATAGAGGGTTGAGCAGCGTGGACACTCGGCAAGGACGCCGTCGATATCAATGGCTACACTCACCTCGTCAGTGGCGTAGCAGTGCGGACAGGTACGGTCGAAGGCGGCAAACTCATTGAAATCGATGTTGCCGGTATTGTAAATGATAATCCCGTTGCCGTCATAGCCGCCGGTGCCTATCCCAAGATGCCTGTGGGCAGAGGTGATCAGGACACTGGTCCCGGGGGCGTTGAAGAGATCGAAGAACTCGGGATCGGAAGCGGTGAGGACAAAATCGATCCGGATATCCGGAATCACATCATTTTTCTCACGGTTGCAGGAGAGGGTGTGCAGCAGGAGCAGTGCTGCAATCAAAAAAAACCTTAAATTTGAACCATACATGAACTTTCCTCCGTTTCTGTAAATGTAGCGATTTCTGTCTCCGGTACACATTAACAACGAAATGAAGAAAGTGTTGGTATTCCTGCGGTTCTTTTCCCTGGTGGTCATTATGATGATGACGGCCGGCGTTAACGGCTGTCATGCGCAGAAGAACGCTACCAGGCGCTTCGAGAAGGAGGTCTTCGGGAAGTCACGCAAGGCTGAGCCGGTCAGAAAAGCCGGAGCGGAAAAGGTGGCTGCCAAAGCAATGAAGGAGCAGCAGAAGAAGGCTGCACAGCGTGACCGCGCAGATGAGAAGGCCATGCAGGAGATGAGAAAGCGGCACTATGAGATACAGAGTGATGCTACCAAACAACGGATGACGGAAAACAAAAAGGTGACTGCTGAGAAGTACAGGGATAAAAGAATGCAGGAGAGCAGGGAACAGAGTAAACCTCAGCTGAAAAAACCTCAGCAGCCCATACCTGAAAAGGTCAGACCGAAGGCAAAGACCAAAAAACCGGCTAGGCAGCCCGAACTGAAGCAGCAGAAGCAGAAGGCCAGGTCAAAGATGGTTGATCCGAAAAAACAGCCGGGGCTGAAGCAACATAATGTGAAGAAATACTGATGACATGGAAGATATAGGGAGTCTGGTTTTTTATATTATCCTCGGGCTGATAGCGGTGCTCGGCTCATTACAGGGGAAAGGCAAAAAGAAATACGGCATGCCGGGCCAGCCACAGCGCAAACCCGGGACCACGGTGACGCCGGACAGAGGTCACCGGCCGGCGGGTGTGCCGTCAGATGCCGGACTCCCGAAACCAACCCCCGTACGGCAGATGCAACCTGCACGGGCAACACATTATGAGCCACCCAGATCTACGCTGGAGACCCAGGCCGGCAGGGAAAGTATTGCAGGGCAGATGGCGGCAATGTTTGCAAATGAAGGTGTCTCAGCACTCTCAGAGAGGTCATTGATTGATAATGACAGTAATGATGTGAGCTCCGACGAAATAGGCAGCCTAACGCCCGGACATGAAAGAGAAGATCACATCTTCGGGCCCGGAGGCGAAGAGTTCGATCTGAGGAGAGCAATAATATATTCAATGATTCTTGAACGCAGAGAGTACCCTTATTGATTTTCTGATATTTACCAAAAGGAATCTATTTGCTTTTAAAAAATAATTTTTTATATTTGTTGTCTGAAGAGTTCCGGTACAGCCGGGATTCTTCTTGTTTTTACATCAACGGGAAATGTCGGAATTTGTGTATGTAACGGAAGAGGGGCTCCAGAAGATGAAGGAGGAGCTTATGCAGCTCCGTAATGAAAGGCCGGCTATGGCGCGGTTGATCGCTGAGGCACGCGACAAGGGTGACCTCACCGAGAATGTCGAGTATTCCGCCGCCAAGGAGGCACAGGGTATGCTGGAGATGAGGATCGCCCGCCTGGAGGACCAGGTGGCCCGGTCACGCATTATCGACAGCTCAAGGATAAACACAAAGACCGTACAGATACTGAACAGGGTGACCATACGCAATACTGCAAACAACAGCGTAATGGAATATCAGCTGGTGCCCGAGGGGGAAGCCAACCTCAGAGAGCGTAAAATCGCCGCCACCTCACCCATAGCACAGGGGCTGATGGGAAAGAAGGTGGGAGATGTGGTTAAGGTGACTGTCCCCGCCGGAACCATCGCTTTTGAAATTCTGGAGATCTCAATCTGAAAATCAATGGCATCTGTCTTTACCAGGATCATCCGCGGAGAGATCCCCTGCTACAGGGTGGCAGAAGATGATCGTTTTATTGCATTCCTCGATATACGGCCCATACAGAAGGGGCATACCCTTGTTGTGCCCAAGACCGAGGTTGACTATATCTTTGACCTCGATGAGGAGACCCTTGCCGGGATGATGCTCTTCGCACGCAAGGTGGCAATGGCAATCAGGGAGGTCATTGAGTGCAACCGCATCGGGATGGCGGTGCTCGGGCTGGAGGTGCCGCATGCCCATATACACCTGATACCCATAAACAGCGAGGGCGACATGCTCTTATCCAACCCGAGGGTACCCCTCACTTCAGAGGAGAATGAGCAGCTGGCAGCCGCGATAGCCGCGCGGGTAAAGCTGTAACAGCCGTTGTCACTGCACGGGTGTAGCCCTGCCTGGCTGACAGCCGGTACCCTTTTCAGCTCTTCCTGTGATGGCTCTCTCGCATCTTTGTCGTAACTTCATGGCAGTTTCTCGCTGTGGAGTATCAGCCGTCATTTTTTAGCAGGGTGTCAGCTGTCAGAGATATTGCCGACGATTTCCTGAGCCTCTTCCTGCCCAGGCTTTGCCTGGTCTGTGGCCGTCATCTGGTAAGAGGCGAGGAGGTGTTGTGTACCGGCTGTCTGCTGGAGATGGCGCGCACCGATTATCACCTCACACGGGGCAATATGCTCGAGCAGGCTTTCTGGGGCCGCTGCCTGGTTGAGCGGGCGGCAGCATTCTCGCTCTACAACCGTGGCAGCCATATCAGAAAGCTGATCCACCAGCTCAAGTATGCTTGCCGGAAGGAGGTGGGGGTAATGCTGGGCCGGCTCTATGGCTCTCTGCTGGCCGACAGCGGTTTTACTGACGGGATCGACTTCATAGTGCCGGTACCCCTTGATCCGGCACGCGAACGACGAAGGGGCTACAACCAGAGCAGCTGCATAGCTGCGGGGATAGCCTCCCGCTGCCGGATAGCAGTACGCGATGACCTGCTGATACGCCGGAGGGGAGCAGGCTCGCAGACCCGGCGCGGGCGCTATGAGCGGTGGGAGAACGTTGAGGGGCTCTTTGCAGTGAGACAGCCTGAGATGGTTGCGGGGAGACGGCTGCTGCTGGTTGATGACGTGATCACCACCGGATCAACCATTGAGGCCTGCGTCAGCGCACTGCACGGCGCAGGGTGCCGCGACGTGAGCGTGGTGGCACTCGCTGCGGCACAGAAGCTGGTCATCTGACCCGGTCGCTGTTCTTTCGTATATACTCCTCCCAGCTCCTGTACTGCCTGGCAACTGCCGGCTTGCTGCCCTGGTAGAAGTGACAGAGGGCAGCCCCGAGGGCATCGGTGGCATCAAGCATCACCTGCTCGCCACTGAAGGAAAGAATGGTGCGCAGCATCGCGGCAACCTGCTCCTTGCTCGCCTGACCGCGACCGGTAATTGACATCTTGATCATACGGGGGGCATACTCGAAGACCGGGAGATCACGGTATAACGCCGCCGAGATGGCTGCACCCTGCGCCCTGCCGAGCTTGAGCATGCTCTGAATGTTCTTGCCGTAAAAGGGAGCCTCAATGGCCAGCTCATCAGGGTGATGACGGTCGATCAGCGCAAGCGTCTCCTCAAAGATGATGCGTATCTTGCCGAAGTGATCCTCCTTCTTCCGCAGGTCAATAATGCCCAGGGTGATCAGCGAAGGGGTCTTGCCGGTTATGCCTATCAGACCGTAGCCGGTGACGGTGGTACCCGGATCGATACCCAGGATGATCTTCTCGCTCTCCCTGCCGCTCACTTCACGAATGGTTGCGGCGGTGCCAGGAAGAGATCAGCCGGCGGCAGAGAGCCCTCCCGCCAGATGTCGTTGCGACGCACCGGCATGGCAGGAGCTGCCTTGAGACCCTTGAGCAGATTGATGGCCGCCTTCAGTGATGCCTCCTCAGGATCACCGAAGTCATGGGTGATATCATCCGGGGCAAGCACGTCAGGAGCCATGCCGCCATAGAAACGGCCGTCATTGTTGGCGTTGAGGTACTCAAAGGTGACCGGCGCAAAGACATATTTGTAGTCAGGTTTGGGCTGACTGGCAGAGGGGAAGGGGAAACCGAATACATTCATCCCGGTGGGCTTGCCATGAGTGGTGTCGCCCACAAGGTATACGCTGATCCAGGGCCTGAGACTGTTGATGACAACCTCGCTGGCAGAAGCGGAGCTGCGGGTGGTGATGAAGACTACCCGGTCAAGCCCGAGCGGACTCCCTGTCTTCATGAATTTCTCGGTCTCATTCCACTCAGGACCGATAAGAGGGTTGTAGGCCAGCTTGTAGCATACCTTCGTGGTGTCACCCGGGGAGAGGACCAGGCTCGACAGCTGCTGTGCAATGTTCATATAACCGCCGGTATTGTACCTGAGATCAATGATCAGATCGGTGACATTATCAGCCTTGAAGCCGGCGAAAGCCTCATTGAGCTCCTGCTCTGAGGGCTCTATGAAGGTGGAGAAGGAGAGGTAGCCGGTCTTTCCGGAAGAGAGATCGAGCGTCTTTGCCTCAGCCACCGAGTTGACGGTAAACCCTGCCTTGGTGGAGGCGTAGGTCACCTCATCACCCTCCGGGTTAATGAATGTAAAGGTATTGGTTATACCTGCCGTGCCGGGACCCATAAGAGCATTGTAGGCGCTGCTGTTGCCCGAGATGAATATGGGAGCCAGCGCCGTGCCGTTGACCGTCTTGACGATCCATCCCCTCCTGACGCCCTTCGGCCACAGGTCTGAGCCATGGTAGAGACTGACAACCCTTACGTTGTTACTGTTGTCAAGGGCCAGCTGTATGCCGTGTCCTACAAAGCTGCCCTGCATTGAGGCCATGAAGGCCTGGTAGTCCGCAATGAAACTCCACCTGTCAAGAGGCCTGTACCGCAGTGCCTCAAGGATATCCTCAGGCCCCTGGTAGTCAGAAGCCTTCACCGTGGGCATCTTGTCATACCAGAGATATACATACTTCATCAGATCATAGAGACCATCACGTGCACGCTCCCGCAAAGTGTAGGTCGGATCCGGATCGGGCTTATCAGGTTTACAGGAATGCAATAGCGGAATTATCAGCAGTAAAATGAGTAGCAGCCTTTTCATGATTGCAGTTGTTTGTTACAAAAGTAGCAAAAATAATGCCTGAAGATTCACAGCTGGTTGATCTGTCTCATCTCCACCCGGGTTGAGGCATTGATCATCAGGCAGAAGACATTCTGACGGGACGGATACCCAAACCGGCCCGGTCATCCGCAACGGAGGCATAGCATGGCCGGATTTTACCGGGCTGTTGTTTTACCCTGCCGGGGCCTGTTCTGGTAGAGTATGCTGCCGGCGATGAGCAGCAGTCCTATCAGTGTGGTGTAGTAGACCGGTTCATCAATTATGAAGTGCAGCAGTACCAGCGATATCAGCGGTGCCAGGTAAACCAGGTTGCTCACCTTGTCGGTGGTCTCGGCCAGATGAAGTGCCCTGAGCCACAGCCAGAAGGTGATCCCCATCTCGAAGAAGCCGCAGTATACTGCGGCGGCAAGCGGCTTCCATCCGCTGCCGAAGCTGAATGCTCCTGTGGCAGCCATGATGATGACCATGTAGAGTGATCCGAACATGAAGTTGGTGAAGAGCTTCACCGACTCATCACGCCGGTCACGCACATTGAGCACGAAGTAGAGTGCCCACAGTATGCTGCTTGCCAGGGCCAGCATCACCCCTGCCGGGTCTGAGCGGCCCGGTCTGAAGGGGGCGCCCTGTGAAGCAATTATATAGACTCCTGCCAGGCTGATGGCCAGGGCCAGGAAGCTGCGTGCCGGGATACGCTGTTTCAGGAGGGGTATGGAGAAAAAGACCAGTATGATGGGCCAGATCATGTTGATGGGCTGAGCCACCTGCCCCGGCAGCCGGCTGTAGGCATTCAGCAGAATAATATAGTAGATTACCGGGTTAATCAGCCCGAGCAGTGCTGACCAGCCCATCTCGGCAGGGGTGGTGTCACGCAGCAGGGCGAGCTTGCCTGATGCCGCCATGATAACCAGCAGCACGGCTGTCGAGACGAAGGTGGTGATGCCCACCATGGTCACCACGCTCAGTCCGCCCAGCGCGATCTTGAATGCCGTGGGGATGGTTCCCCACAGGGTTACGGCAAGGAGGGCATAGATGAATGCCTTCGTGCTACGCTTCATGCCTCAGCTGATGATGGGGAATCCGGTATAGGGCTGCAGTGCGGCGGGGATGGTGATCCCGTCAGGGGTCTGGTTGTTCTCAAGCAGCGCCGCCACCACGCGCGGCAGGGCCAGGGCACTGCCATTGAGCGTATGGCAGAGGGTCGTCTGCTTCTCGCCCTTCTTACGGTAGCGGCACCTGAGCCGGCTGGCCTGGAACGATTCAAAGTTGGAGACGGAGCTCACCTCCAGCCAGCGCTGCTGGGCGGCAGACCACACCTCGAAGTCATAGGTCATCGCCGAGGTGAATGACATATCTCCGCCGCAGAGCCGCATGATACGGTAGGGCAGCTCGAGCCTGACCAGCAGGCCCTCTATGTGGCGGGTCATCTCCTCAAGCACCTGGTATGACTCCTCCGGACGGGCTATCTGCACTATCTCGACCTTGTCAAACTGGTGCAGCCGGTTGAGGCCCCTGACATGTGCTCCCCATGAGCCCGCCTCACGGCGGAAGCAGGGGGTATATCCCATCGCCCGCAGCGGCAGCCGGTCAGCCTCGATGATCACATCACGCCAGATATTTGTGATGGGCACCTCAGCGGTGGGGATCAGGTAGAGGTTGTCAATGCCTATATGGTACATCTGACCCTCCTTGTCGGGTAGCTGGCCGGTGGCAAAGGCAGACTCCTCATTAACCACCACCGGTGCCTCCAGCTCCTGGTAACCGGCTCTGCCCCCCTCATCGAGGAAGAAGTTGATGAGCGCCCTCTGGAGCCTGGCGCCCTTGCCCTTGTAGAGCGGGAATCCTGCGCCGGTGATCCTGACCCCCAGGTCAAAATCGATGATATCATACTTGCGTATCAGCTCCCAGTGCGGCAGGGCTCCCTCGTGCAGTCGGGGCATGACGCCGCCGCTGCGTACCATCACATTGTCATCGGCACCCTTGCCGGGGGCAACCAACTCATGAGGCAGGTTGGGCAGCCTGATCAGCTCCTCCTCAAGCTCACGGGCCACGGCAGCCAGCTCATCTGCCAGCTCCCTCTGCTTCTCCTTCTTTGCGCTGATCCCCTGACGCATAGCCTCAGCCTCGGCACCGCGCCCCTCTTTCATCAGCCTGCCCGTCTCGCGCGAGAGGGTGTTCAGCTCAGCCTGGATCGACTCACTGCCGGTCTGAAGCACCCGGCGGCGCTGATCGAGGGCAAGAATGCGCTCTACAATGGCGGTGGCATCAAAGTTCTTGATCCTGAGCCTCTCAATGACAAATGAGGGCTCTTCTCTCAACAGGTTGAGGGTAAGCATATCTGACAGATGTTGGATTTGTTAGGCGGAGTAAAAATAGAATAAAAACTCCTGAAAAGGAACGCCTTCGCGCTCTTTTCAGGAGCCCTGTAAGCTGTCAGAATCTCGTTATTCCCTGGTGGGTTCTACCGAAACGTAGGACTTGTTGTCACGCTTCTTTTTGAAAACCACTGTGCCGTCGATAAGTGCAAAGAGGGTATGATCTTTGCCAATGCCAACATTCTCGCCGGGGTTGTGTCTGGTACCCCTCTGCCTGACGATAATGTTGCCAGCCTTCACGGTCTGACCGCCGAACATCTTGACACCTAATCTTTTGCTTTCAGATTCGCGGCCGTTTCGTGAGCTTCCTACACCTTTCTTGTGTGCCATATCGTTTCTTTTTTGCTGTTTATCGGTTATTCCTTATCCGGCTTTTTGGTGCTCTTTGCCGGTGCCTTTTTTGCAGGCTCCTTCTGCCCGGCCGGCTTCTTCGCCGCGGCTGCTTTTGCTGCCGGTGCCTTGGCTGCCGGTTTCCCGGTCTCTTTCGCAGCAGCTGCCTTCACGGCCCTGGCTGCCGGTTTTTCATCACTGACGGGAGTCACTGCCGGCTCTTCGCTCTTCACCGGCTCTGCTGCCGGTGCAACGGCGGCCCTGGCGGCGGGCTTCCTTGCAGTGTCACCGGCTGCACCGATGCTGACGATTTCAACATGAGTGAAATCCTGCCTGTGACCTGTCCTTTTCTGGTAACCTTTCCTTCTCTTCTTCTTGAAAACAATCACCTTGTCTCCCCTGACATGGGCAATGACCCTGCCTGAGACCACGGTATTGGGGATGACCGGCTCACCAACGGTGATGGTCCCCTCATTGTCAAGAAGGAGAACCTTCTCAAACTCAACATTATCGCCTTCAGCGGCCTCGAGGCGGTGAACGTAAATCTTCCTGCCCTCTTCTACCTTGAACTGCTGACCGGCAATTTCTACGATTGCGTACATTTCAATCTCTCTTATATTTCTCCGTGAGGCGGACATGCTCCTCTGTGCATGACACTTCTGCGGGCCCCGGCGGATCTCTGATTTTCGGACTGCAAAGTTATAAAAATTAACTAATCTGCAAATCTCGCCTCTAAATTTATGTAACCCTCCACTCTCAGAAAAAGTGAATCAGTTGGGATGAGTACTGTTCATAATCCCTATATTTGTCATATGCCTCTCAGGCATGAAACCTGGTATACTATGCAGAATAAGCTTATTCGTCTGAAGGTCATAGGTATCTCATACAGCCAGACACAGTCGGGCGCCTATGCACTCATACTGGCGGAGGAAAACGGAGAGCGGCGGATACCCATAATCATCGGGGGGTTCGAGGCTCAGGCAATAGTCATCAAGCTTGAGAACCTTGAGCCGCCCAGACCGCTGACACATGATCTCTTCAAGAGCTTTGCGGAGGCGTGCGGTGTCACAGTTGAGCAGGTGATGATCAACAAACTGCGTGAGGGCATATTCTACTCTGAAGTGGTCTGCACTGACGGTGAGAGGCGCTTTGTGATCGATTCGCGGACATCTGATGCGGTGGCACTGGCCCTGCGGTTCGAATGCCCCATCTTCATTGAACCGCAGATACTCAATGAGGCAGGGATAGTGATGAGCGCCCGCGATGAGGATGCCTCCGGTCAGCCCGAGCCGCCCGTGATTAAGAAGAAGAGTACTGCCACTGAGTATGGCGGATACAGCCTTGAGGAGCTCAATGAGATGCTGACAGATGCAATAACCCGGGAAGACTATGAGCAGGCAGCCGCCGTACGTGATGAGATCGCACGGAGGAAGGGAGAGGTTAAATAATCAGCTTGATAAATGAAGGTTTCCAGGATCTTAATTATGGCAGGGCTGCTTGTTCCGCTCACCCTGCCGGCAAAGGAGTATAGCGTAAAGTCGCCTGACGGGCAGATCATGGCAGGAGTAGAGGTCTCTGACGGCCTGAATATCTCCGTCTGGTATGGAGACCGCCTGATCATCACGGAGCTGAAACCGGAGCTGGAGATAGACGGAGTGCCCTTGCCAGGCCTCCGCCCGGCGGTGGTCAGATCATCGGTAACCTCCGTTAATGAGGTCTTGTTACCGGTGGTGCCCCGAAAAAACAGCCGGGTGCCCGACCGCTATAACCAGCTTGCCCTCCGCTTCAGGGGAGGTGTTTCCCTGGAGTTGCGCATCTATGATGACGGGGTTGCCTATCGCTTTGTTACCGCCCTGAAAGGCAGGGTGAAGGTGAACAATGAGCGTTTCGGCTTCTCAATGCCTGCCGGCACAGGGGCGTACTGGCCGCTGGAGAAGAGCCTGATGTCTCACAATGAGTGTACATTCTATCCGGCTGTAATGGATACGATCAGTACGCAGCACCTGGCCAGCCTGCCGGCACTGTTTATGACAGACGGATTGAATATACTGCTCAGTGAGGCAGACATACAGGATTACCCCGGGTTATGGATCACCGGCGATGGCAGGGGAGGGGTGACCGGCCTGCTGCCCGCATACCCGGCTGAAGAGAGAGCCTACAGCGACCGTAATGTCTACGTGACAAAGCGTGAGGAGTATCTGGCGGTAACCTCCGGCCAGCGTACCTACCCGTGGCGGTTGTTTATCATTGCCCCTGATGATGCCCGACTGGCGGAGAGCGAAATGGTATACCGGCTGGGAGCTCCTCCGGCACCCGGAACTGACTTCAGCTGGGTAAAGCCGGGGAAGGTGGCGTGGGACTGGTACAATGCCAATAACCTCTACGGAGTTGACTTCCGGGCAGGACTAAACAATGATACCTACAAGTATTACATAGACTTTGCTTCCGAGAATGGTTTAGAGTATGTTATACTTGATGAGGGCTGGTACAGGCTCGGCGACGTGATGCAGCAGTCCCCGGGGTTTGATGTCGGGGAGTTGTGCAGCTATGCCGATTCAAAAAATGTGGGAATAATTCTCTGGGTGGTCTGGAAGACCTTCCATGAGAAAATCGATGAGGCTCTTAAGCAGTTTGAAAAATGGGGGGTGAAAGGTATCAAGGTTGATTTCATGCAGCGCGATGATCAGTGGATGGTCAACTATTATCATGAAGTAGCGGCCAGGGCAGCCCAGCACAAAATGCTGGTAAACTTCCATGGCAGCTACAAGCCTGACGGTATGGAGCGGACATGGCCCAATGTCATTACCCGGGAAGGGGTCAAAGGGCTTGAGAACAATAAATGGAGCGATGAATGCAATCCGCCCCATGACCTGATCCTTCCTTTTACAAGAATGGTTGCCGGAGCGATGGACTACACCCCCGGCGCCATGGTTAATATGCAGAAACGTGACTTTCACCCGGTCTATTACCGTCCTGCAAGCCAGGGAACCCGTGTACACCAGATGGCCATGTATGTGGTTTATGAGAGCCCGCTGCAGATGCTTGCCGACTCACCGTCAAACTACCGGCGAAACCGGGAGTGCACATCTTTCATCGCCGGGATTCCTGTCATATGGGACGAGACGAGGGTGCTGCAGGCAAAGAAGGGAGAGTATATTGTGACAGCACGCAGGAGCGGAGATATATGGTATCTGGCAGCGATGAATGACTGGCAGCCATTTGCTGCCGAGGTTGAACTGTCGTTCCTGCCGGATGGTAAGTATCTGATGGAGATCTTCAGTGACGGAATCAATGCAGACCGTCATGGCGAAGACTGGAGACGTGAGGTGACTGAAGCGGACGCAGCCGGGAGGCAGAGGCTCTCGCTGGCTCCGGGAGGGGGATGGGTAGCAAGGATTATACCGGCAGAGAACTGAACAGCAGGCACAACCATGAAGCAATACCTTGAGCTGCTTGACCATGTGATGAGGAATGGCACCGGGAAGAGAGACCGGACGGGTACGGGCACCATCAGTACCTTCGGGTACCAGATGCGGTTCGACCTCTCGGAACGGTTCCCGCTGATGACCACCAAGAAGCTGCACCTGAAGTCGATCATACATGAGCTGCTCTGGTTCCTCAGCGGTGACACCAATGTGCGGTACCTGCAGGAGAACGGGGTAAGGATATGGAATGAGTGGGCCGACGAGGAGGGGAACCTCGGCCCCATTTACGGCTACCAGTGGCGCTCATGGCCGGCGGCTGACGGGCGGGCCATCGACCAGGTGAAGGCGGTGGTCAGCTCACTAGTGAACACCCCCGACTCGCGCCGGCATGTCATCTCGGCATGGAATGTGGGGGAGATAGAGAAGATGGCACTGCCGCCATGCCATATACTCTTCCAGTTCTATGTGGCGGAAGGAAGGCTCTCATGCCAGCTCTACCAGCGCAGCGCCGACATATTCCTAGGGGTGCCGTTCAATATAGCCTCCTACTCGCTGCTTACCATGATGATGGCGCAGGTGACCGGCTACCGGCCGGGTGAGTTCATCCATACCCTCGGCGACGCCCATATCTACCTCAATCATATTGAGCAGGTGAGACTGCAGCTCACCCGCGAGCCGCGCGAGCTGCCGGTAATGCATATCAATCCCGCGGTGAAGGATATATCCGGGTTCACCTATGACGATTTCACCGTTGCCGGATATGACCCCCATCCGGCTATCAAAGGCCAGATTTCCGTTTGAGATGATAACAATAATAGTAGCTACAGACCGCAATAACGGCATAGGGTACAACAACGGCCTCCTGGCACATATACCCGGTGATCTCCGCAGGTTCAGGGAGATCACCATGGGGCACTCTCTCATCATGGGGAAGCGCACCTGGGAGTCACTGCCGAAAAGACCCCTGCCGGGGAGGCAGAACATTGTACTGACCGATAATGAACTGGACTGCTTCGACTGTGCCCTTACCGCACGGTCGGTCGAAGAGGCGCTGGCGTTGTGCGAGCCGGGGAGGGAGATCTTCATTATCGGAGGCGGCTCGGTCTACCGGCAGTTCATGCCCCTGGCCGGGAGGCTGATGGTCACCCATATAGATGCGGTGTTCACGGCTGACACCTTCTTCCCGGAGATATCTGATGAGGAGTGGCAGCTGACCGAAGAGGAGCACCATGAGAGCACCGGCCCCGACAGGTTCAGCTTCACCTACAGGACCTACCTGCGGCGGCAGTAAGAGCCTGTGCCTTAAGAAAGAAACAAAAAGCCCTCCCGGCCGGGAGAGCTTCTCCTGTATCTCCTGTGGTCTTCAGGATGCCCTGAGCACCTTCATGTCGACGCGGTCGAGTTTATGTGCCGCATACTCAGTGGTGACGGTAAACTCCTTGGTCTCGGTGGAGGGGAGTTCGAACATCGCATCCATCATGATCGCCTCGCAGATGGCACGCAGCCCGCGGGCACCCAGCCTGAACTCAACAGCCTTGTCAACAATATAGTCAAGCACCTCGGGGGTGAATGTCAACTCTATCCCGTCCATGGCAAAGAGCTTGATATACTGTTTGGTGATGGCGTTCTTCGGCTCGATGAGGATCGCTTTCAGCGCCTTGCGGTCGAGCGGTGAGAGGTGGGTCAGCACCGGCAGGCGGCCGACGATCTCGGGGATAAGCCCGTAGCTGCGCAGATCCTGCGGGGCAATGTACCTGAGCAGGTCCTCCTTGTCATAGCGGTCACGCGTCTGGCTGGCAGTGTAACCCACGACAGCCGTATTGAGCCTGTTGGCAATCTTCTTTTCTATCCCTTCAAAGGCGCCACCGCATATAAAGAGGATATTCTTGGTGTCAACCGGTATCATCTTCTGCTCGGGATGCTTCCTTCCGCCCTGTGGCGGGACGTTGACCACCGACCCCTCAAGCAGCTTCAGCAGCCCCTGCTGTACGCCCTCGCCCGAGACGTCACGGGTGATGGAGGGGTTGTCGCCCTTGCGGGCTATCTTGTCAATCTCATCAATGAAGATAATCCCCTTCTCGGCAGCCTTCACATCATAGTCGGCGTTCTGCAGCAGCCGTGTGAGGAGGCTCTCGATATCCTCACCGACATATCCCGCCTCGGTGAGAACCGTGGCATCAACGATGGAGAAGGGAACATGCAGCATGCGTGCTATGGTGCGTGCCAGGAGAGTCTTGCCGGTACCGGTCTCGCCCACCAGTATGATGTTTGACTTCTCGATCTCGACACTGTCGCTGTCAGCCTTCTGTATCAGCCTCTTGTAATGGTTGTAGACAGCTACCGACAGCACCTTCTTCGCCCGCTCCTGCCCGATCACATACTGATCGAGAAACTTCTTGATCTCCTCCGGTTTGGGAAGGGTGATCCCATCAAGGTTGAAGCTAGACTTGCCACCCAGCTCCTCAACCATGATATTGTGCGCCTGCTCTATGCAGTGGTCACAGATATGACCCTCGAGCCCGGCGATCAACAGGCTGGTCTCCTTCTTGGTACGTCCGCAGAATGAGCATTTGTCCATCAGGGGGTGCTATTCGTTCTTGTTCCTGGTAAGGACCTCATCTATCATACCGTACTCCTTCGCCTCTGCCGAGGTCATCCAGTAGTCGCGGTCTGAGTCCTTTTCCACCTTCTCTACGGGGTTGCCGGTATGTAAGGCAACAATCTCATAGAGTTCTCTCTTGAGCTTTGATATCTCGCGGGCAACAATCTCTATATCAGAGGCCTGTCCCTCTGCACCACCCATGGGCTGGTGTATCATGATACGTGAATGCTTCAGGGCTGAGCGCTTTCCACGGGTGCCGGCGGTAAGCAGTACGGCCCCCATCGAGGCGGCCATGCCGGTACAGATGGTAGCCACATCAGCACTGATGTACTGCATGGTGTCATAGATGCCAAGCCCGGCATGGACACTGCCGCCCGGGGTGTTCAGGTAGATCTGGATATCCTTGCCCGGATCGGAAGAGTCAAGATAGAGCAGCTGCGCCTGGATGATGTTCGCAACATAATCGTTGATCGGCAGACCGAGGAAGATGATGCGGTCCATCATAAGACGCGAGAAGACGTCCATCGAGGCAACGTTGAGCTGACGCTCCTCGATGATGGTGGGTGATATGTAGCTGTTGTAGGCTGAGACAAAGCGGTGCATCGTCATGCTGCTGATACCGAAACGGTCAGCGGCATATTTACTGAAATCTTTGATATCTGACATGGTTATCTCTTTAATTGGATGCCAAATATACGAATTTTCAGCCTTTCTGGTTTCATTCCCCTGCAAGTAGTCTGTTGAATTCCTCGGGCGAGACTGTTTTGTCTTCCACCTTCACCGTGCCGATAATGATGTCGAGCACCCTGGTGTCAAGCACCTTTTCGGCTATCCTCCGGGTCTCCTCCTCATTGCTCAGTATGTTGCGTGTGGCAAAAGAGGTTACCTGCTCATCGCTGACATTCGGCAGCCCGTACTGTATGAACTGGCTGCGCGTGAAGGCCTTGGCCTCCTCGAATATCTCCTCGTCGGTGATCTTCACCTCATTATCCTTTGCCACCCTGTTCTTGATCAGCTGCCAGCGCAGGTCATCGCGGAAGTGGGCATACTCCTTCTCGATCTCCTCGGCCGTATTCTTTTCATTGGTTTTCAGCAGCCATCTCTTCAGGAAATCGTCAGGAAGGTCGAACGGTGTCTTGTCGAGTGCCAGCCGGCGGGCATCGGTGCGCAGCTTGTATTCGGTCTCGCGGTTGAAGTACTTCCTGATCTCGGCGGTGATGCGCTCTTCAAACTCTGCGGCGGAGGTTACTGTGCCCTCACCGTAGATATTGTCCCACAGCTGCTGGTCGTTCTCTGCCGGGGTGAAGCGTGATATCTCATTGATGGTGATGGCATAGGTGCCGCTGAGATCCTTCACCTCATCCCTCTCCTTTCTGAGCAGTCCCGCAATCTCATAGTCATTCGGGAAGGCCGTGCGGATCTCAAAGCTGACGGTCTCACCGGTTGTGCGGCCGATAAACCGCTTCTTGATCTCCTCATCCTTGATCACCTCAACTGAGAGGGTGGCCTCCTCATTGACCACACTGCCATCTTCATCGGCGATGGGCCCCTTGAGCAGATCCTTCTCACCGGAGGTGTCGGCGGTGATAAAGCGGCCGTGGCGGCGTGCGTAGTTGTCGGCATAGTCGGCAATCATACGGGCATCAGGCTCAATGGTATACCTGGTGAGCTTCTGCTTCTTGTCAAGATTGAGCCCGAACTCAGGGGCAAGGCCCAGCTCGAAGCTGAAGCTGAACTCCCCGGAGCTCTCCGGATCGAACGTGTGCCCGTCATCGCTGGGGAGCGGATCACCCAGTATGTCGAGCTTCTCATCCCTGATATATCCCATAAGACTCTCTGAAACAAGGGTATTGACCTCCTCAGCCAGCACGCTGGTGCCGTAGAGTTTCCTGACCATCTGCATCGGTACATGTCCCGGGCGGAAGCCCTTCAGGCTTGCCGTACGGCGGTACTCCCTCAGTTTCTTCTCAACCTTTTCCTCGTAGTCTGCCTTTGAGATGTCAATGGTGACGATCGCTTTCAGCGCATCGGCGTTTTCTCTTTTAATATTCATTATATGACGCTTTGTTCCTTAATACAACGCCGCCCATGGCTGCCTTCAGCTGCCGGCCGGCCGGGGCGGTCTCCTGGTGCGGATGAAGGGACTCGAACCCCCACGCCCGAAGGCACAAGATCCTAAGTCTTGCTCGGCTACCAATTACGACACATCCGCAAAAAGTGGTGCAAAATTAGCAAAAATTGTTAAGTTGCAAAAGGGCGGGATTGTTTTTATCGCCTGAGTTCGAAGTTCTTACCGAGGTATACCTTTCTTACCTGCTCATCATCAGCAAGCTGTGCGGCGGTGCCCTGCTTCAGTATCTTGCCCTCGAACAGCAGGTAGGCCCTGTCAGTGATAGAGAGGGTCTCATGGACATTGTGGTCGGTGATGAGTATGCCTATGTTTTTCTCTTTCAGTCCTGATACGATCATCTGGATATCCTCGACGGCGATGGGGTCAACCCCTGCGAAGGGCTCATCAAGCAGTATGAAGTTCGGCTTCAGGGCCAGTGCCCTGGCTATCTCGGTACGGCGGCGCTCCCCGCCGGAGAGCTGTATGCCCAGGCTCTTGCGTATCTGTGTCAGCCCGAACTCCTCAAGAAGCATCTCCTGCCGCTCTCTCCTCTCCTGGGGGGTCATGTCGGAAAATTCCATCACCGCCATCAGGTTATCTTCGACGCTCAGCCTGCGGAAGACCGATGCCTCCTGTGCCAGGTAGCCTATGCCCAGCCGGGCCCTGCGATACATCGGGAAGCCGGTGATTTCGGTGTTGTCAAGCCATATCTGGCCGGCATTGGGCTTGATCAGCCCCACTATCATATAAAAGGTAGTGGTCTTGCCGGCACCGTTGGGACCGAGAAGACCCACTATCTCACCCTGCTCCACCTCTACGGAGACCTGGTTGACCACCGCCCTCGACTTATAGCGCTTGACAAGATCTGATGTGTGGAGTTTCATTGTCTCAGTCTGTTGTTTCTGGCTCTACCTGTTCTGCCTCACCGGTGCCGCCACGGGCTGCTTCCTTCCCCTGGCCCGGCCCGGTATTCCCTCCGGCGCCGCCACGGGCTGCTTCCTTTCCCTGGCCTGAACCGCTGCCGCCACGGGTTGCTTCCTTCTCCTGGCCCGGCCCGGTATCCCCTCCGGCGCTGTCGCCACGGGCTGCTTCCTTTCCCTGGCCTGAACCGCTGCCGCCACGGGCTGCTTCCTTCTCCTGCCCCGGCCCGGTATCCCCTCCGGCGCCGCCGGCTGCTTCGCTCCGCTTACCGGCCCTCTTTCCTTTCCCGGCCCTCTTCCCTGCCGGGGCTTCCCCGTCAGCCTCCCGCGCCTTCTCTTTCTCGATCCGTGCCGCTATAAAGATACTCACTTCGTACAACAGTACCAGCGGGATGGCCACCAGTACGAGGCTGAAGACGTCGGGCGGGGTTATGATTGCGGCGACGATCATTATCAGTACGATGGCATGCCTGCGGTAGGTGCGCATGAATGAGGCGGTGAGCACACCTATGCGCGCCAGGAAGAAGACAATCACCGGCAGCTCGAATACCAGCCCTGAAGCCAGAACCACCGAGGTGATGGTGCCGATATAGGAGGTGATATTGATCTGGTTGGTGACCATACTGCTGACCCGGTATGATCCCAGGAAGTTGATGGAGAGGGGTGCGATCATAAAATAGCCGAAAATCACACCGCCGATAAAGAGCAATGAGGTCATGGTGACTGCCCCGCGGGCATACTGCCGCTCACGCTCGTAGAGAGCCGGCAGGAAGAATGACCAGAACTCCCAGAAGACATAGGGGATCGCAATGATCAGTCCGGCTATGAGAGAGATGGTGATATGGGTGGTAAACTGGCCGGCCAGCTTGATGCTTATCAGTTCGACCGGGTTCTGGTTGATGCATAATACCGGAACATTCACCAGGTCGGCCAGCCTGCACAGGAGACGGTTGGTAAGGAAATCGGGGTTATTGGGTGCAAGGATGATATGGTCAAAGATGATTCCCTTGAACATGAAAGCCACTATCGCACCTGCAACAACAGCAACCAGCGACCTGATGATATGCCATCTCAGCGCCTCCAGATGCTGGAGAAAGGTCATCTCGCCGTCACTGTTGCTCTTTGTTGACTTTTTCCTGCGGGCCATGGGCGGCCTCCTGTTTAAGGCGTGTAAAGATAGCCAAAACTTAGGTTTCAAAACAATGAATGGCTGATCAGAGTAAAAGGAGGAACATCATGCTGAGGATAAAAAGATTTGACAGATTATTAAAATAAAGTTAAATTTGAGTAAAGGGTACTTTTCCATCAAAAGAATCCGTACATTGTTTATACAAATCAATATTCAAAGAGAAGGGTAAGGGGAATTATTATATGTATACAGATGCTTCAATACACGGCTATCTGAAAAGGTATTTCGGGTTTGACACATTCAAGGGAAATCAGGAGCCGATTATTAAAAGCGTACTTGAGGGGAATGACACTTTTGTACTGATGCCTACCGGTGGCGGCAAGTCGCTCTGCTACCAGCTCCCCGCAGTGATGCTGGAGGGGACGGCGGTGGTGATCTCTCCGCTGATTGCACTGATGAAGAACCAGGTTGATGCCATGCGCAACTTCAATACCACCGATGATGTTGCACATTTCCTCAACTCATCGCTGACCAAGGCAGCCATTGCCAGGGTCAGGCAGGATGTGCTCGACGGCAATACCAAGCTGCTCTATGTGGCGCCCGAGTCACTCACCAAGGAGGAGAACATAGAGTTCCTCAGGAACGTGAAGGTCTCATTCTATGCCGTTGATGAGGCTCACTGCATCTCTGAGTGGGGCCATGACTTCAGGCCCGAGTACCGGCGCATCAGGCCTATCATCGACACGATATCAAGGGCTCCGATAATTGCACTGACTGCCACCGCAACACCCAAGGTGCAGCATGACATACTCAAGAACCTCGGAATTACTGACGCAGCCCTCTTCAAGTCATCATTCAACCGGCCCAACCTCTATTATGAGGTGAAGGCCAAACTCGATGCGGTACGCGAGATAATCAAGTATATAAAGAATAATCCGGGCAAGTCGGGAATTATCTACTGCCTCAGCCGGAAGAAGGTGGAAGAACTGGCAGAGATGCTGAAGGTCAATGATATCAAGGCTCTGCCATACCATGCCGGAATGGATTCGGTGACCCGCACAGCCAACCAGGACAAGTTCCTGATGGAGGATGTGGATGTCATTGTGGCCACCATCGCCTTCGGGATGGGGATTGACAAGCCTGATGTAAGGTATGTGATCCATTATGACATGCCCAAGAGCCTCGAGGGGTATTACCAGGAGACCGGCCGGGCGGGGCGCGACGGCGGTGAGGGACGCTGCATCGCCTACTACAGCTACGATGATATAGTGAAACTGGAGAAGTTCATGCAGGGCAAACCCATCGCCGAACAGGAGATAGGGAAGCAGCTGCTGCTGGAGACCGTCTCATATGCCGAGTCATCAACCTGCCGCAGACGTATACTCCTGCACTACTTCGGCGAGGAGTACAAACAGGATAACTGCGAGGCATGTGACAACTGCCTCCACCCGAAGACACAGTTCGAGGGACAGGACTATGTGGTGAGCGTGCTTGAGACCGTGCTGGCAGTGAAGGAGAAGCACAAGGCAGACCACATAGCCAGGATCCTGGCGGGGAACATGAATTCGGCCATCAAGTCATATAAACACCATAAGCTCGAGACCTTCGGCATTGATGAAGAGAAGGATGAGCGGTTCTGGAATATGGTGATCAGGCAGGCACTGATCAACAAGCTGCTGTCAAAGGATATTGAGAACTACGGCCTGCTCGGGCTCACCAGGAAGGGGCATGAGTTCCTCGAGAAGCCCGAGAGCTTCATGCTGACCGAAGACCATGACTATACCGAGACCGAAGATGAGGAGGCCTCATTCGGCGCACGGACGGCTGCTGCCGATGAGGAGCTGCTGAGCATCCTGAAGGATCTGCGGAAAAAAATTGCCAAGCAGGCCGGACAGCCACCTTATAATATATTCCAGGATCCGTCGCTCGAAGAGATGGCCATACAGTACCCGGTTACGCTCGAGGAACTGCAGAACATCACCGGCATCGGGGCTGGCAAGGCACAGCGATATGGCAAAGAGGTGGTTGAGGTAATCAGTAACTATGTGGCTGACAAGGAGATTGTCAGACCGCAGGATATGGTGGTCAGATCGGTGGTCAACAAGTCGGGACTGAAGGTCTATATTATTCAGAGCATCGACCGCAAGATGTCATTCGAGGATATCGCAGATGCAAAGGGTATCGAGTATGATGAACTGCTGACCGAGATTGAGGCTATTGTGAGCGGCGGAACCAAACTCAATATTGACTATTACCTCGACACCGTTATTGACGAAGACCGACTTCAGGATATCTACTCCTACTTCATGGAAGAGGCCGAGAGCGGTTCACTCGATGAGGCCATCGGGGAGCTGGCCGGCGAGTTCGAGGAGGAGGAGATAAGGCTGGTACGTATCAAGGTGCTGGCTGAGGGGAACTGACCACTGTTTCCTTACACCAGGGTACACGCTTGTTGTACTGACTGATTATCAGGACTTTTTCCACCGATTACTGAAAGAGCTTGCCTGCGGCAGCAGGCTGAGGGTTGCTGTCAGAAGCAGGTAGAATGGATATATGAGTGCAGAGAGGAGGAGGGAGGGTACTCCCGGTTTTTCGCCTCTCTTTCTCATCTCGCCGGTTATGAGCATCGCGTCGGGTATTGTTTTCAGCGCGTACAGGGTGGCTGCCAGCGGTATGGCTGCGGGTGATATGCATGCGGTTACTGCGGCGGCGGCTGTGGCGGCACTGGCTGCCGCCGTCACTGCGGCGAGGGTGAGGGTGGCCGCGTCATTGTAGTGGAAGGTCTTCGAGGCCCATCGTGCCCGCTGCCTTATCAGCGCCGCAGCCGTGACCGCCGCGGCGGTCACCGCCGCCGCCGCGCTGCTGCCGTCATGCCTGATCAGGCCGCCCGACCGCCTGACCGCATGCAGCAGGAACATATCATCGCCCGATGGCAGGTCGTGACGCAGCTGCGCTGCATACCGCAGGTAGACCCCGCGCCGGAATGACATGCTGGCTGCCCCCGCCATCACCGGGCGGCCTGCCAGGATCGTGGCACGGGTGACTGCCTGCAGGGCCGAGAACTCGTAGACCCCGAACCGCTGCCAGAAGCTGCGGCCGGGCCGCTGAATGACGCCTCCCACCACCATGGATACCGGCACTGCCTGCACTGCTGAACCCACCCCTGCCTGCCCGCCCGCCCCGGCCGTGTACCAGCGTGCATGTGCCGTGACCCACCCCGGAGGAACGATGCAGTCGGCATCGGTGGTGATGATCACCTCTCCCCGTGCCTTTTTAATGGCATGGCCTACCGCTCTCTTCTTGCCGGTGAACGGATTGTAGATGAGCCTTATCGGTGGCACCGGCAGAGCCGGGTCCTCCCCCATTGAGGCGATGAAGCTGCTCACTACTATGGGGGTGCGGTCGGTTGAGTTGTCGTTTACGATTATTATGTCAAGCAGCTCCGGGGGGTAGTCCTGCCGTGCCAGAGATTCCAGGAGCGGTTCAATCCGCTTCTCCTCGTTGCGGGCGGCAACCACCACGCTCACCCGGGGCAGTGCCGCCCCGGCCTCCTGCAACAGACCGGTGTAATCCCTGCGAAGCATCGCCCCGGCCTCCTGCAACAGACCGGTGTAATCCCTGCGAAGCACCGCTCCGGCCTCCTGCACCGGGCCGCCGTTCCCCCGCTGCAATACCAGCCACAGACCCAGCATCAGGGCCGAGTAGATGATCACCGGTATGAGCAGCCACCACATATTGTTCTGTTAGATTGTGAACTTACTGGCAAAGATAGGATCTCCTTCCGGTTGCCCTGCCGGAGATACGCACTGTGGCGTCTGTCTTCCCGGCTGATCTGTCATGGGGCAATGCTCCTCAGTGTGTGGCAGGCCTGCCTGCCGGCGGCTGCCCCGCAGGACCGGAATATTGAGGGGCCTCTATTCTGCTGCGCTGACTCAGCTCCGCTCAGTACTCATCCCACGCCCTGATCTCCATCTCGCTCTCGGCCACACTGCAGAAGGCATGTATGAATGCTGAGGCGAGCCGCGCGTTGGTGATGAGGGGTATGTTGTAGTCAACGGCACTGCGCCGTATCTGGTAGTCGTTGTAGAGTTCGCTGGCCGACAGGTTCTTGGGGATGTTGATCACCAGGTCGACCACCCGCTGCCTGATCAGCCCTATGGTGTTTGGCTCAGCCGTCTCATCAGGCCAGTGTGCCACCGTGGCTGTCACCCCGGCGTTGGCCAGGAACTGCTGTGTGCCGCGGGTGGCATAGAGCAGGTAGCCGCGCTGCTCGAGCAGCCTCACTGCCCCGAGCAGGTCAGCCTTTGACTTGGCCGGTCCTGACGAGATGAGCACCGCCTTCACCGGCATGCGGTACCCCACCGAGTACATCGCCTTGAGCAGCGCCTCATGGAAGCTGTCGCCGATGCATCCCACCTCACCCGTTGAGGCCATATCAACCCCCAGCACCGGGTCAGCCTTGGCCAGGCGAGAGAAGCTGAACTGCGACGCCTTCACCCCGACATAGTCGAGGTCAAAGACCGACTTGTGGGGCTTTTCCCAGTGGGCTCCAAGCATGATCTTCGTGGCCAGTTCGGTGAGGTTGGTCTTGAGCACCTTCGAGACAAAGGGCATGCTGCGGCTGGCCCGAAGGTTGCACTCGATCACCTTGATATCGTTGTCGCGGGCCAGGAACTGGATATTGAACGGGCCGGAGATATTGAGCTCCTGGGCTATCTGACGGGTGATGCGCTTGATGCGGCGCACCGTCTCGAAGTAGATCTTCTGCGGCGGGAAGACGATGGTGGCATCGCCCGAGTGCACGCCGGCAAACTCAACATGCTCACTGATGGCATAGGCCACTATCTCACCTGCCGAGGCAACGGCATCGATCTCTATCTCCTTGGCATACTCGATAAACTCAGACACCACCACGGGATGCTCCTTGGAGACGCTGGCGGCCAGCTCCAGGAAGTGGACCAGCTCGGTACTGTTGGAGACCACGTTCATGGCGGCGCCCGAGAGGACATATGAGGGACGGATCAGCACCGGGAAGCCGATGTCATCAATGAAGCGGTTGATCTCGTCAAGGCTGCGCAGCTCCTTCCAGCGCGGCTGATCAATATCCAGCATGTCACACATCGATGAGAACTTGTGGCGGTCCTCGGCACGGTCGATCGACTCGGGCGGGGTACCCAGTATGGGCACTCCCTGCCGGTGCAGCCGCATAGCCAGGTTATTGGGTATCTGTCCGCCCATGGCCAGGATGACCCCCCGCGGCGTCTCCAGGTCGATGATATCCATCACCCTCTCAAATGAGAGCTCATCGAAATAGAGCCTGTCGCACATGTCATAGTCGGTGCTGACGGTCTCGGGGTTGTAGTTTATCATCACCCCGCGGAGCCCCTCCTTCCTGATGGTGTTGACGGCATTGACCGAGCACCAGTCGAACTCGACGCTTGACCCGATGCGGTAGGCGCCCGAGCCCAGCACGATCACCGACCGCTTGTCGTTCTCATACCATATGTCGTGCTCCATGCCGCTGTAGGTGAGGTAGAGATAGTTGGTGACGGCCGGGTATTCGGCTGCCAGCGTATCGATCTGCTTCACATACGGCACTATCCCGCGGCTGCGGCGGTGACGCCGCACCGCCAGCATGGCATCGCCGATGGCGCGCGTGTCAGCCTTAAGCACATGCCTGGCTATCTGGAAGTCACTGAACCCGTTGATCTTGGCGTTGAGCAGCTCCTGGTCGGGCAGACTCTCAAGGGAGTCGAACGACTCGAGCCGCTTTTTTATGTTGTTGATGTTCTGTAGCTTGTAGAGAAACCACCGGTCTATCCTCGAGAGCTCCCAGATACGGTCAATGTCGAAACCGTTCTCAAGCGCCTCTGCTATCGAGAAGATACGCATGTCGGTAGGCTCAGAGAGCTCCTTCTCGATATCGCTGAAGCTGAGGTTGCGGTTGCTGACGAAGCCGTGCATACCCAGCCCGATCATCCTCAGTCCCTTCTGTATAGCCTCCTCGAAGGTGCGGCCTATGGCCATGATCTCACCCACGCTCTTCATGCTGCTGCCGATCTCATGAGCCACCCCCTGGAACTTGTTGAGGTCCCAGCGCGGTATCTTGCAGACAATATAGTCGAGCGCCGGCTCGAAGCATGCCGTGGTGGTCCTGGTCACCGAGTTCTTCAGCTGATGCAGACCATACCCCAGCGCCAGCTTGGCAGCGACGAAGGCAAGCGGGTAGCCGGTAGCCTTGGAGGCGAGGGCGCTGGAGCGCGAGAGGCGGGCATTCACCTCTATGACGCGGTAATCCTCCGAGTCGGGATCGAGGGCGTACTGAACATTGCACTCGCCGATGATGCCTATATGACGGATGATCTTCAGCGACAGTTCCCTCAGCTTGTTGAACTCACTGTGGGTGAGTGTCTGCGAGGGGGCAACCACGATGCTCTCGCCGGTATGTATGCCGAGCGGATCGAAGTTCTCCATGTTGCAGACGGCGATACAGTTGTCAAAACGGTCACGCACTACCTCATACTCGATCTCCTTCCACCCCCTGAGCGACTCCTCCACTAGTATCTGTTCCGAGAATGAGAAGGCGCGGGCCGACATCGCCCTCAGCTCGTCAGTGTTCGTGCAGAAGCCGCTCCCCTGGCCGCCGAGAGTGTAGGCCGCCCTGATGATCACCGGGTAACCCAGCGCGCCGGCAGCCGCCAGCGCATTATCAACCGTAGTCACTGCCACACTGCGGGGAGTCTTGACACCGATCTCGTCAAGCTTCCTGACGAAGAGCTCACGGTCTTCGGTGTTCATGATGGCCTCAACAGGGGTACCGAGAACCTGCACGCCATACCTGGCGAAGACGCCGTTGCGGAAGAGGGCAGTACCGCAGTTCAGCGCAGTCTGCCCGCCGAACGAGAGAAGCACCCCGTCAGGACGCTCCCGCTCAATGACTCGCTCCACAAAGGCAGGGGTGACCGGAAGGAAATAGATCTTGTCGGCAATCTTTTCCGAGGTCTGCACCGTAGCAATGTTCGGATTGATCAGGATGGTGAAGATACCCTCCTCCCTGAGAGCCTTCAGCGCCTGCGAACCTGAATAGTCAAACTCACCTGCCTCTCCAATCTTAAGGGCCCCCGAACCAAGCAGAAGCACCTTTTTTATCTCATCATTCATCGTACCCGTTTGAGCAGCTAAAATACAATAATTTCCCCCGGAAAGAATTGCACAATCAAAAAATGTATATATTTGCAGCCATAATGAATAAATATTCAATATGAGCAGAGCAAAACGGCTGATCCTGATTGAGAAGCTTGTCAGGGAGAACGTGGTTGTCACGCAGGAGGAGCTGGTTACGATGATGGAGGGCGAAGGGGTGAAGTGTACGCAGGCGACACTCTCCCGCGATTTAAGGCAGCTGGGTATCAGCAGGGGGTTTGACGGCAGCGGCGGTTACCGCTATATGCTCCCCGTTGCCTGGGAGCCAGCAGGCACAGTGCTCCGCGGCCATGAGCAGGGTACGGTGACCGGCATGACCTGGGCCAGGGGGGTGCTGCTGATAAACACACCACCCGGTTTCGCCCCGGCTGTGGCCTCCAGGATAGACAGGGCCTTGCGCTGGGAGATAGCAGGAACCATTGCGGGTGATGACACCATACTGCTGATACCTCGTGACAACATCAGCAATGAGGCAGTTGAGGAGTGCCTCGAATCAATATTTATGCATAACAACTAAATTAACAGGAACGATAATGAAAAAAGTAATGCTGGCCTATTCAGGGGGGCTTGATACCTCTGTTATTCTGAAGTGGCTGATAAACAAGGGATATGAAGTGATAGCCTATGTGGCTGACGTGGGGCAGGATGATGATTTTGAGGCGGTGCGCGAGAAGGCTCTTGCCATCGGCGCCTCGCTGGTCATCATCGATGACCTGAAGCGTGAGTTTGTGACCGATTACATCTTCCAGGCGGTGAAGGCCAATGCCGTCTATGAGGGGCGTTACCTGCTGGGTACCGCTCTTGCCCGTCCGCTCATAGCCAAAAAGCAGATCGAGGCCGCCGTCGCACACGGTGCCGACTATGTGGCTCATGGTGCAACCGGCAAGGGGAATGACCAGGTCCGCTTTGAGTTGTCATACTATGCGCTCAAGCCCGATATCAAGGTGATCTCTCCCTGGAAGGATCCCGAATTCCTGGCACAGTTCCAGGGACGGCCTGACATGATACGGTATGCCGCCGGCCACCGCATCCCGGTGAAGGCCTCCATCGCCAAGCCCTACAGTGAGGATGACAACCTGATGCACATCAGTCATGAGGCGGGCATTCTCGAAGACCCGCTCTACTGCGCCGGCAAGGAGATCCTTCAGAAGATGGTTATGCCTATGGATGCGCCCGACAGGGAGACACGCATATCTGTCACCTTCAAGGATGGTATTCCGGTCAATGTGACCAACAAGGATGACGGCACCAGCCTGAGTGACCCGCTGGAGCTCTTCACCTACCTGAACAAACTGGGCGGCGCCAACGGCATCGGGCTGCTCGATATGGTGGAGAACCGCTATGTGGGTATCAAGAGCCGGGGCATCTACGAGACACCCGGGGCAACCATCCTCTATGCCGCACACAAGGATATCGAGGGCATAGCCATGGACCGCGAGGTGATGAGGCTGCGCAACATGCTGGCGCCCGTCTTTTCCGAGCTGGTCTACAACGGTTTCTGGTTCTCGCCCGAGATGGAGTTCCTGAAGGCAGCCATGGACAAGAGCCAGGAGGTGATTGACGGCGTGGTTCACCTGGTGCTCTACAAGGGCAACATCATCATCGAGGGGCGCGAGTCGCCGTCATCACTCTATAACAAGGAGCTGGCCAGCATGGACATCGAGGGAGGGTTCAACCAGGCTGACAGCCTCGGGTTCATCCGCATAAACGCTATCCGCCTGATGGCCCATCACGCCATCATGGAGGCCAGCAAAAAGAAGGAGACCGAGAATGCACTTGTGGGATAAGGGGGGCCGCACAGAGTCGTCGGTCATCAGCTTCACCTGTGACAGCGACAGGAGCTATGATGCCAGGCTGGCGCCATACGATATCGTTGGCTCGATGGCGCATGCGGTGATGCTGGAGCGTTGCGGGCTGATCACAGCCGGCGGGAGGGAGAGCCTCCTTGGCGGCCTGGCCCGGCTGCTGGAGGAGGTGTCACAGCAGGGGTTCACCATCGGCGACCGGTTTGAGGATATCCACTCATGGGTGGAGATACAGCTGGGAGAGATGGCTGGTGAGGCGGCCGGCAGACTGCATACCGGACGGTCGCGCAATGACCAGGTGCTGACCGACCTGCACCTCTTCATCAGGCACCGCTCATACCTGTTGGCACATGAGCTGAAGGAGCTGGCAGAGGCGCTCCTCACCCTGGCCGAGAAGCACCGTGGCGATCTTATGCCGGGGTTCACCCATATGCAGGCTGCCATGGTTACCTCCGCCGGGCTGTGGTTCGCCTCCTGTGCCGAGAGCCTCTGTGACGACCTGCACCTGCTTGGCGGCGCCGCCGCCCTGGCTGATGCGTCGCCGCTGGGCACGGCAGCCGGATACGGCACCTCACTGCCCGTAGACCGCGAGATGACCGCCTCGCTGCTGGGCTTCCAAAGGCTGGTGGTCACATCACCCTATGCACAGATGAGCCGCGGACGCACCGAGCGGCAGGTGACGGCGGCTATCGCCTCGGCGGCAGCCACCATCGGCAGGTTCGCTTCAGATGTAATACTCTTCCTGTCACCCGGGTACAGGTTCATCACCCTCGCCGATGACCTGACCACCGGTTCGTCAATCATGCCGCAGAAGAAGAACCCCGACCTGTTCGAGCTGGTGAGGGCACGCTGCGGCAGGCTGCAGGCGGTGCCGGGTGAGATAGCCATGATGACGGCCGGACTGCCGCCGGGATATAACCGCGACTACCAGGAGCTGAAGGCGATACTGTTCGATGCCTTCGACACCATCAGCAGCCTGGCGGAGGTGACGGGTGAGGCGCTGAAAGGACTCTCGGTAAGGAAGGATATCTTGAATGATCCTCAGTACAACGATATCTTCGCGGTGGAGGAGGCCAACCGCATGGTACGCGATGGCGTACCATTCAGGGAGGCCTACCGTGAGGTGGCACGCCGGGCCGGCAGCGGATCGTTCACCGCCCCCTCGCCGTCGGAGTATACCCATACCGGCAGCATCGGCAACCCGGGCACCGGGCTGATCAGGGAGCGGCTGGCAGAGGTGATGGAGTGCTTCAGGCCGGGCAGCTCGCCGCAGGAGATCTGTAACGGGATAAACACCCGTATCAGGGAAGGGTGGTAGCAGCGGCCGGTACCCGGCGGATGGCTGGCTGACATCCAGCCGGCGCCGGCCAGATCATTGGCTGTCATTCTTGCTGCACTATGCTCACGCGCCGGTCTGCCTGGCACTCACTCGCAGACGGGAGTCACCCCGGGTACTTCCCTTCGGCCCCGTCCAGCCTGGCATTCACTCCCTGCCGGGAGTCACTCCCGGGCATTTTCCTCAGGCACCGGCATATTTCGCTATATTCTCCAGGAAGAGGTCGAAGATGAAGCCGGTGTCTGCCGGTCCGCCCGAGGCGTCAGGCAGGAACTGTACACCCATGAAGGGCCTGTCACGGTGCCTGATCCCCTCGTTGGTATTGTCGTTCACGTTGATGAAGAGCGGTTCCCATCCGGCAGGCAGGGTGTTGTTGTTCACCGCATAGCCATGGTTCTGTGAGGTGATGAATACCCTGTCGGTGCCTGCCATCTGTACCGGCTGGTTATGGCTGCGGTGGCCGTACCTCAGCTTGTAGGTGTCAGCCCCTGCCGCCAGCGCCAGCAGCAGGTTGCCGAGGCTGATGCCCAGGATGGGTCTCTCGCCGCCGAGGACCCGCCGCAGGTGGTCAATGGTGGTACGGCACATCTTCGGGTCGCCCGGGCCGTTGCTGAGCAGCAGCCCGTCATACTCCTCAGCGGTGAAGTCATAGTCCCACGGCACCCTGATGACCGTGGCGTCACGCCTGAGCAGGCTCTGTATGATACTGAACTTCACCCCGCAGTCGACCAGCATGATACGGTAGCGGCCGGTGCCGTACACCTTTTTTCCGGGTATGCTTACCTCGGCCACCAGGTTGGCCCTGTCGCGGTCAAAGAAGCCGGTGGTCATCCCCTCCGGCTCCACTTTGCCCAGCAGGGTGCCCTTCTCCCTGATCCGTTTGGTGAGCGCCCGGGTGTCTATGCCGAACACCCCCGGCACATTGTACTTGCGCATCCACTCGTCGAGGCTGCCGATAGCGTTCCAGTGGCTGAACTCGAATGAGTAGTCGGAGACGATCAGTGCTGCGGCATGCATTTTTGCGGAGTCGGTACCGGAGCCGGGGTCGCCGGCGGCGTTCCTGCCCGGCGCACCGTAGTTGCCCACCAGCGGGTAGGTGAGGCAGAGTATCTGTCCCTTGTAGGTGGGGTCAGTAAGGTTCTCGGGGTAGCCGGTCATGGCGGTGTTGAAGACCACCTCGCCGGCTGCAGGCACAACGGCGCCGAATGACCATCCGCGGTAGGTGGTGCCATCCTCGAGTGTCAGGGTGACACTCACTCTCTCTCGCTCGTTCATGATACTCCCTTCAGTGCTGTTTCAATCTGTTCGAGGGCCCGCTGTACCGTTGAGCGGGGGCAGGCCAGGTTCATTCGCATGAAGCCCTCTCCGCCCTGCCCGAAGCGCGACCCCTCATTCATGCCCACCCCGGCGCGGTCGATGAAGAACCGGTTCAGATCAGCGCCGCTCATGCCCATGGCACGGCAGTCGAGCCAGATCATATAGGTGGCCTCGGGCCTGACAGGCCTGATCTGCGGCATGCGCCCGGCGCAGTAGCGCATAACCAGGTCAACGTTCCCGCCGACATACTGCATCAGCTCACCCAGCCACTGGCGGCCATGCGTATACGCAGCCTCGGAGGCAACATTGCCGAAGATATTGCCCAGATGGATATGCAGCCCCTCGAGACTCTTCCTGAACTTCTCCATCAGCCCGGGATCGGGGATGATCATCGATGAGGTGGAGAGCCCGGCCAGGTTGAAGGTCTTGCTGGGAGCCATGCAGGTGACGCTGATTGAGGCAGCCTTCTCAGAGAGGGAGGCCAGCGGCACATGTCTTACGCCGGGAAGGGTCAGATCAGAGTGTATCTCATCGGAGAGGATGATGATCCCATGCTCATGGCAGATATCAACCAGCTCGTTCAGCTCATCGGCCGTCCATGCCCGCCCGACCGGGTTGTGCGGATTGGAGAGGATCAGCATCCTGGTGGCGGGGGTGATGGCCTTCCGCAGGCCGTCGGAATCGAAGCGGTACCCGCCGTCCGTCTCCAGCAGCGGGTTGAAGAGAAGCCGGCGGCCATGATCGGTCACCGCACCATAGAAGGGGGTATAGACCGGCGGCTGCAGGATGATATCGTCACCGGGCAAGGTGTAGGCCAGGGTGCAGATATTGAGGGCCGGGACAACACCCGGACTGAACTCGATCCACTCGCGCCTGATATCCCATCCGTGCATCGCCGAGACCCAGCTGATGAAGGCATTGAAGTAACTGTCGGGCCTGAATGAGTAACCCAGTATCTCATGTGACAGCCTTCCGCGAAGCGCCTCGATAACGAAGGGGGGAGTGCGGAAATCCATGTCGGCAATCCACATCGGGATGACATCACCCCTGCCGAACACCACGGCACGGGCATCATACTTGAGACAGTTGCTGTTCTCGCGGTCAATAATCTCGTCAAAATCGTATTTCATGGACAGATGTGTGAACCCGTCATATGCCAGGCTGACCGACGGGCAGATGATACGGGCTGTAAAGTTATAAGAAAATAGCATTTGCCTTTCCGGAACCGGAACGACTAAAAAGGGCTGTTACGGAATATCTTTCTCCTTCGCCGTGATTGTTTCGTTATATTTAGCCTCCTATTTAATAAAAGTCTTACTTTTACGTTGCTAAAACAAGTTACTCAATTCAAATCTTAAACAGCAGTTATATGAAAAGGATCTTTATGAAAGTGCTGGTTGCAGTAATGATCATCATTGTTGCCGGTGCCTTGTCATGCAAAAACAGGAGTGATTCAAGGAGTCAGAGACATCTGTCGCTGCCTGAGCTTAAAGATATGGAACAGAGGATAGAGGAGAATGTCTATCCGCTGCCCACCTCGGCTGAGGTTATCAAGAGGCTCACCGACATGGAGCTTGGATACATCGTCGGTGCCACCAACCCTCATGGCAATGCCAGCTCATATGTGGCCAGCTACAACCGGTCGGTCAATCTTGGTATTTACGGAGCAGATCTCAGCTATGTCACCCTCTACAACATGCAGCAGGATGTGCTCGACTATCTCTCGGCCATACGCACCCTGGCGCTTGAGCTCCACCTGTCTCAGGTCTATGACGAATCACTGTATGAGCGCATCAAGGTCAACTTTGACAATAAGGATACCCTGGTAACGATACTGACAGACGCCTTTGACCGCACCTATTCATACCTGGTTGAGGCCGGTCAGACCAACCTGGCACTGCTGGTTGTCGGTGGTGCATGGGTAGAGGGCTTCTACCTCACCCTCTCGGTCTCAGAGCTGGCAGGCCATCTCTCGGGGTTTGAGGTATCGCTGATTGATCAGAAGAAGTCATTTGACATGTTCGAGGAGATCGCCTCCCCGCTGAAGGATGACCCGCTTGTGGCCAGGCTGCTGGAGACCCTTAAACCCGTACGCGAGGTGCTTGCCCCCATAGGCACCAGCCTTACCATGCAGCAGATAGAGCAGATGAAAGAGGCTGCCTTCAAGGTCAGGTCAGAACTGGTGAAGTAGCCACAGACAGAAACAGGAAGACCGCAAACAGTAGTTGCGGTCTTTTTTTAAGGTTATGAGAGAATCGGTATTACATGCACTGATCCATATCTTTGCAATTATCTCTACCGTCAATCCCGGCGGTGTAACGCCCAGGGGCAAGAAGATACTTCGCAGCTACCTCAGGCGATACCTTAACCAGGAGCTCAAGGAGGAGTACTACAACCTGTTCGAGGATCATCTCCGTTTCTACGAGCGTGAGCTGAAAGGGGTGGGTGAGGGCGACCTCTCTGATGAGAACTCGCTGATCACCTTCCAGATCACCAATATCTGCAGGCAGATACGCAAGGGGCTCTACCTCAGTGAGAGGATGATCGTCTTCCTGCAGCTGCTGGAGTTCGTCTATGAAGATGGTACTCTCTCTGAGCAGGAGTCTTCCATCATCGAGATCGTTGCCCGCACATTCAGTATCCCCGGCGAGGAGAAGGTCAATGCGCATGCCTTCATGCTGGGCACCCGTTTTGACAGTATCACCCCGTCACTCTTCCTGGCCATCGAGGGCGATGAGGGCGCCGGCAGGGCTGCCACACGCTACAGCGGCTACCATGAGTGGCACCATATGGTGGTGCCCGGGCTTGAAGGAACCATCTATGTGCTTTATATACGCAGCACCGGACATATCCTGTTCATGTATGAGGGGCAGAAGCAGCTCCACTTCAAGGGGCGCAACGTGGTGCCCCTGCGGCCCTACCTGCTTGACCCGGGGGTGAGCATCAGGGGGCATGGGATGGCCCCGATCTACTATACCGCCATCTTCCGCACGTTTATCAGCGGCAGCTTCTCTGACGAGATCGTCTTCGAAGGGCATAACATCAAGTACCACTTCAAGGGGTCTGAGAACGGCGTGCAGCCCATGAGCTTCAGCGTCAGGTCAGGCAACCTGGTGGGAATCATGGGAGGCAGCGGGGTGGGCAAGAGCACCCTGCTCAATATCCTTAACGGCAAGCTGAGCCCCGGTGAAGGAGAGGTCTATATCAACGGCTACAACCTGCACAGCGAGTCTGACAGGCTCACCGGGCTGATAGGCTATGTGCCGCAGGATGACCTGCTTATCGAGGAGCTCACCGTCTACCAGAACCTCTACTACAACGCCCGGCTCACCTTCGGCAACTATGATGAGGAGAAGCTGCATGAGGTGGTCATATCGATGCTCAGGCAGCTCGACCTGTATGAGTACCGCGACCTGCAGGTGGGCGACCCGCTGACGCGCAAGATCAGCGGAGGGCAGCGGAAGAGGCTGAACATAGGGCTCGAGCTGATGCGCGAGCCGGCAATCTTCTTCGCCGACGAGCCTATCTCGGGACTGGCATCGCATGACTCGCTCAACGTGATGGAGCTGCTAAAGGACCAGGCCATAAGAGGCAAGCTGGTCTTTGTGATCATCCACCAGCCCTCATCAGACATTCTGAAGATGTTCGACAGGCTGTGGGTGCTTGACCGTGGCGGCTATATGATCTATGACGGCGACCCGGTTGATGCCATCGTCTATTTCAAGACCGAGACCTCACAGGCCAATGCCGCGGAGAGCGAATGCCCCAACTGCGGCAATGTGGAGACCGACCAGATACTCGAGATAGTAGAGGCGAGGGTGATAGATACCGACGGACAGAGGGGAGAGGAGCGGCAGGTGTCGCCGGTGGAATGGTACCACCGCTACCGGCAGAAGATGGAGCCGGTAGTCACCGGGAAGCCTGAGATAAGGCCGCTGCCGCCAAGCAACTTCAAGATACCACGCAGGTCAAAACAGACAGGCACATTCATCAGGCGCAACCTGGCAAGGAAGTATGCCGACAGGCAGTATATGGTCATCAACCTGCTCGAGCCGCCGCTGCTGGCATTCATCCTGGCAGTCGTGTCAAAGTATATCGCTGACGGCACATATGTCTTCTCGGAGAACAAGAGCTATCCCGTTTTCCTCTTCATGAGCGTGGTGGTGGCCCTCTTCCTCGGGCTAACGGTGAGCGCCGAGGAGATCTTCCGCGACAGGAAGATACTCGAACGGGAGAAGTACCTCAACATCAGCCGTGCCAGCTACCTCTTCTCGAAGATCACCTTCCTCTTCGGGCTCTCGGCGGTGCAGACCTTCATCTATGTGCTCATCTCGCACCGGATACTGGCGGTGGAGGGGATGATGTGGCGGCACTGGCTGATCCTCTTCACCACCTCCTGCTTCGGCAACATGGTGGGGCTGAATATCTCCGCAGGCATGAAGAGCGCCATCAGCATCTATATACTTGTCCCCCTGGTGCTGGTGCCGCAGCTGCTGCTGGGCGGTGCCATGATACGGTTTGATGACCTGCACCACTCGCTGACGCGGAAGGTCTATACGCCGGTGATAGGTGACATCATGACCACCCGGTGGGCATATGAGGCCATCACGGTGGAGCAGTTCAGGTCAAACAGCTACATGAAGCCCTACTTCGCGACAGAGATGGAGATCAGCCGGTATGACTGGCTCTCATCGTTTCTTATCCCTGAGCTGAGGCGCAAGAGCAGCCTGGCTGTCCAGGCGGCCGGCCGGGCTGAGTATGCCTCTCTCTACAGGAACATGCTGGCCAAGCTCGGGACCCACATCGGCGAGCTGGCCGATGAGACGGGCCTCGATCCCGCACAGGCGATCAGGGTGATCAGGCGGGAGCCGTTCAATGCCGACGCATCCTACATTGTGAATGACTACCTCGACTCGCTCTATAAGGAGCTGCGCGGCAGGTACCGTGAGCAGATGGCAATGAAAGACAGCATCACCGGCGGGCTGATAGCCTCCATAGGCAGGGATGAGCTCATGAGGCGCCGCAATGCGGTTTACAATGACGAGCTGGCTGATATCGTGCTCAACAACATGGTACGCCAGAAGATCTATGAGACCCGCGATCGTATCATCAGGAAGTCTGACCCGGTGCTGATGATGCCCGGCTCGCGCATAGGCAGGGCACACTTCTACGCCCCGTACAAGAGGCTCGGCTCACTGACCGTCAGCACCATCTGGTTCAACCTGGCGGTTATCTGGCTGATGAATGCAATGCTCATGCTGGCTCTCTACTTCAATCTCCTGAAGCTGCTGCTGAGCCTGCTCGAGCGGATCAGGATACCCGGCTTCGGGTCTGACAGGCTGGTGCCGCCATGGGAGCTGATAAGGTGAGACCCAAGAAGCAGCTTGGCCAGCACTTCCTGAAAGACCGGAGGATTGCTGCTGAGATCACCGGCGCCCTCGATGCGGCGGGGTGCGACACCGTGATTGAGGTGGGGCCCGGCACCGGGGCACTCACGCACCTGCTGGCTGCCGCCGGCCTGCCACGGCTGAGGGTGGTGGAGCTGGACCGGGAGGCGGTTGATCACCTGCGTCAGAGCCTGCCGGCAGACGTTGAGATCATCAGCGGCGATTTCCTGAAGCTCCCCCTGGAACCGATGGGCGAGAAGATCGCGATCATCGGCAACTTTCCCTACAACATCTCAAGCCAGATCTTTTTCCGCATAATCGGTAACCGCGACCGGGTGGTGAAGGTGGTGTGCATGATCCAGAAAGAGGTGGCAGACCGCATCACCGCCCCTCCCGGCAACCGCACCTGCGGCATACTGAGCCTGCTGCTGGGGGCATGGTATGACATTGAATACCTCTTCACGGTGGGCCCGCAGCACTTCTCCCCCCCGCCGAAGGTGCGCTCGGCGGTGATCAGGCTGACCCGTAATGCCACCCTGCAGCTCGGCTGCGATGAGGAGCTCTTTGTCAGGGTGGTCAAGTGCTGCTTCAACCAGCGCCGCAAGATGATACGCAACCCGATAAGGGCGATGGTGAGACCTGATGCCGGCGAGATGCCGCTGCTTGCGATGAGGGCCGAGCAGCTGACGGTAAGCCAGTTCGTGGAGCTGACCAACTGGGTGGAGCAGCACCGGAGGAAGTGACAGACTCAGGGATTACGGCAGTGATGAATTAGCAAGACGGCGGAGCAGCACCGTCAGAATGAGTAACCTATCGCCTCCACCGGGTTCATCCGTGCGGCGGCAGAGGCGGGCGCGAAGCCGGCGATGATGCCAATGGCTGCGGAGATGGCCAGCCCGAGCATAATATTGCCGGCAGTGAGGTAAATGTTGAGCGAGAAGATGTAGTTGATGAAGAGTGTCCCCAGAAATATCAGTATCAGCCCCAGCAGCCCCCCGATGACCGAGAGCACCACCGACTCGGTCAGGAACTGCTGAAGGATCCACCTGCGCTTTGCCCCCAGGGCCATCTGTATGCCTATTATGCTGGTACGCTCACGCACCGAAACGAACATGATGTTGGCTATGCCGAATCCTCCCACCAGTATCGAGAATCCGCCTATTATCCATCCGGCGATGTTCATCCCCCTGAAGACCGGCTCGAGGGCACTGGTCACCTGGCTGGCACGGTTGATCGAGAAGTTGTTCTCCCTCCCTGGCGGGAGACGGCGTGCGGCACGCATGATCATGACCACCTCGTCAGCGAGCTGCCCCGCAGAGACCCCCTCCTTGCCCCTGATCATAATGGTTGAGTTGAGGAAGGGGTTACGGAAGTTGACGAACTGGCGGCTGAAGTCGAGCGGCACAATTACTGCCTCATCGAGCCCGTTGTCGCCCAGACCGCCCTTGCCCTCCTTCCTGAGGACGCCTATCACCTGGGCCTTGTATCTGCCGATGGATATCTCCTTGCCCACCGGCGGGACATTGTCGAAAAGCCGGCGGGCCACCTCGGCACCCAGTATGGCCACCGGCCTGCCCGACAGTGCCTCTGCCTGGGTCATGTAACGCCCCGACTCTATCTCAAATGACCTCACCTTGTCAAAGTCATAGGTGATTGCAAGGAGCCCGGCACTGCTGATAAGATTGCCGCGGTACTGGACCGACGGGCTGGTGACCACATGGAAACTGAGCGCCTCGGCCGAGACCGATCGCTTCACCAGCGCATTATAGTCGTCTGTCGACGGAGGAGGCCACCGCATCATGTCCCACCACCTGATACTCGCATCAGCTGACCAGGGCCACTTCTGTACATAGATGGTGTTGTCACCCAGGCTGGCAAGGCTATCCCTGACACTGATCTGCATCCAGTCAAAGACCGTGAAGACCGAGATGATCGAAACAATGCCGATGGTTATCCCGAACAGGGTGAGAAAGGTGCGAAGCTTGTTCACAACAATGGAACCAAAGGCGAACATGAAGCTCTCCCTGAACATTCTTAACCACATAGCCCGTGCAGATTTTGCAATCAAAGATAGTGAAATCTGAAAGATTAAGCTGCCGGCAATAATTCAATGGTTCAAATATCTGATAACATTGACAATCAAAAAAAATAGCTATTTTTATCCGACTGCTTCTGCCGTTGTTTTTTAAATCTAACTTATGGGTGATGAGCGACTTAAGGATTAAAAGCGCCTTTATTTCCGTATACGCAAAGGAGGGGCTCTCTGATATTATTAAGAGGCTCAATGAGATGGGGGTGACCATCACCTCCACCGGCGGAACGCATGACTTTATCACCGCCGCCGGCGTGCCTGCGGGCAGGGCTGAGGATATCACCTCCTACCCTTCTATCCTGGGGGGAAGGGTGAAGACGCTGCACCCCGGTATCTTCGGAGGTATCCTGGCACGGCGCGGCAACCGCTCAGACATGGCCGAGGTTGATCACTACCAGATCAGGCTCTTTGACCTGGTGATGGTCGATCTCTATCCCTTTGAGGAGACGGTCGCTTCAGGTGCCTCAGAGAGTGAGATCATCGAGAAGATCGATATCGGTGGTGTCTCGCTCATCAGGGCTGCGGCCAAGAATCATGAGAGCGTGCTGGTTATCTCCTCACGCCGGCAGTATGGTGAGCTGATGCAGATACTCACCCGGGGAGGGGGTACGGTCAGTGCCGCCGGGCGCCGCCGGTTCGCCGCCGAGGCCTTCGCCATGACCTCTCACTATGACAGTGCCATCTTCAACTGGTTCAACCGTAACGGAGAGGTGAACGCCCTGAGGGTCAGTCCATCGGGGGCACGTCAGCTGAGGTATGGCGAGAACCCGCACCAGAAAGGGATCTTCTTCGGCGACCTGGAGGAGTCGTTCACCCAGCTCCACGGCAAGGAGATCTCATACAACAATCTGCTCGACATTGATGCAGCCATGGGTCTTATCGATGAGTTTGATGAGATCACCTGTGCCATCATCAAGCACAACAACGCCTGCGGGGCGGCCTCGCGACCCGTCCTGGCGGAGGCGTGGGAGGCGGCCCTGGCATGCGATCCGGTCTCGACCTTCGGCGGGGTGGTGGTGGTGAACAGCGGCATAGATGAGGCGGTGGCCACCGCCATGGACAGGATATTCCTTGAGGTGGTGATAGCACCCTCATACACACCCCGCGCCCTGGAGATCCTATCCTCGAAAAAGAACCGCATCCTGCTGCAGCGCAGGGCGGGGCAACCGGCAACAGCCACCTTCCGCTCGATGCTGGGCGGGGTGCTGTGGCAGGAGAGCGACCGCTCCACCGAGGCTGCTGCCGATATGAAGCCGGTGACGGAACGCGTACCCGATGAGCGCGAGTACCGTGACCTGGTCTTTGCCAACAAGCTGGTCAAGCACAGCCGCTCCAACGCCATCGTGCTGGCACGCGACCGGCAGCTCTGCGCCTCGGGAATAGGGCAGACATCGAGGATAGACGCACTGAAGCAGGCCATCGAAAAGGCACGCACCTTCAGCCTCCCGCTGGAGGGAGCGGTGATGGCCTCAGACGCATTCTTCCCCTTCGCCGACTCGGTGATGACGGCACACGAGGCAGGGATAACAGCGGTGGTACAGCCGGGAGGATCAGTACGTGACCAGGAATCAGTCGACTATTGCAATAAAACAGGGGTTGCAATGGTTTTTACAGGTATAAGACATTTTAAACATTAAGAGACAGATATTTTAACCAGAAACAGCATAAAGGACCTATGGGATTATTTTCATTTCTTTCGCAGGAGATATCAATTGACCTTGGCACCGCCAATACCAACATTATATACAATGACAAGCTCGTTGTTGACGAGCCTTCCATTGTGGCTATCGACCGGAACACCGGGAAGCTTATTGCCATAGGAGAGAAGGCCCGCCAGATGCATGGCCGCACCCACGAGAATATCAGGGTCATCAGGCCGCTGCGCGATGGTGTCATTGCCGACTTCAATGCGGCGGAGCTGATGATCAGGGGGATGATCAAAATGATCAACTCAGGCCCCAAGCTCTTTGCTCCGGCACTGAAGATGGTGGTGGGGATACCCTGCGGAAGCACCGAGGTGGAGATAAGGGCTGTGCGTGACTCTTCAGAGCATGCCGGCGGACGTGACGTGTACATCATCTATGAGCCGATGGCGGCAGCCATCGGGATAGGGCTTGATGTGGAGGCCCCCGAGGGATGCATGGTGGTCGATATCGGCGGCGGAACCACCGAGATTGCCGTCATCGCCCTGGGAGGGATAGTCTGCAACAAGTCGATAAGGGTGGCCGGTGACGGATTTACATCTGACATACAGGCCTATATGAGGCATCAGCACAATATCAAGATCGGCGAAAAGACCGCTGAGGATATCAAGATAGCCGTCGGGGCGGCACTGCCCGACATCGAGGAGCCGCCTGCCGACTTCGTGGTGCGCGGGCCCAATCTGATGACCTCACTGCCGATAGAGATACCCATCTCATACCAGGAGATAGCCTACTGCCTTGACAAGTCGATCACCAAGATCGAGGCATCGATACTGCAGGTGCTTGAGCAGACCCCGCCCGAGCTCTATGCCGATATCGTCAACCGCGGCGTCTTCCTGGCCGGCGGCGGTGCACTGCTCAGAGGACTGGACAAGCGGCTTACCGATAAGATAAATATCCCCTTCAGGGTGGCGGAAGACCCGCTGCATGCAGTGGTGAGGGGCACCGGTGTGGCTCTCAAGAATGTGGAGAGGTATCCCTTCCTGATGAGATAAACCCGGTGCATGGATGAGAAGCCTGCTGAACTTCCTGCTCAGGTATAAAACCCTGATACTGTTTCTTTTGCTGGAAGCGGTGGCCCTCGTTCTTATCACAGCCTCACATAACTATCATCAGACACTCTTCTACCGCGCCGCACGCAATATCAGCGGGTTTGTGGCCAGGCAGGCCGAGGGGGCGACCAGCTACTTCCGTCTCAGGCAGATCAATGAGGAGCTGGCTGAGGAGAATACCCGGCTGCGCAACCGCCTTGAGGAGCTACAGGCCGTTGATACCCTCCCGCCGGTGACGGTGCACGACTCACTCAGCGGGGTGACCTTCACCTACCTGAATGCCAGGGTCATCAGCAACTCGGTCAACAAACAGAAGAACTTCATCATCATCAACAAGGGCTCCCGGCAGGGTGTCACCCCGGGCATGGGGGTGGCGTCACCGGCAGGGGTCGTAGGCATCGTGGTGGGCGTATCACGCAACTACTCGGTGGCTATGTCACTGCTGAATACCGACTTCCGCCTCAGTGCCAGCATAGCGCACAATGACTACTTCGGATCGCTCGCCTGGGACGGACTCAACTACCGCTATGCCACCCTCTCGGAGATACCTCATCATGTGACGGTGCATGAGGGCGATACCATCGTCACCAGCGGCTTCTCGGCAATCTTCCCTGCAGGACTGATGGCCGGGACACTCACCGGTGAACAGAAACGGGGAGGTGATTTCGTATCGATGAAGGTGATGCTCTCGGTTGACTTCAAGAAGCTGACCAACGTCTACATAATCGGCAACCTCCTCCGGGAGGAGAGGGAAGAACTTGGAAAGGGTCTGGCACAATGAACAGTCTGATAAGATACGGTGGCATGTTCATACTGCTGATAGCGCTGCAGCTGCTCATCTTCAGCAATATCGAGTTCAGCGGGTATGTCAACCCCTATATCTATGTGATGTTCATCCTGATCCTGCCGCTGGCCATCCCCTCGTGGCTGCTGCTGCTGCTCAGCTTCCTGACCGGCTTCGTCATCGACCTCTTCTCAGGTACGCTGGGGCTGCACGCCTTTGCCACGGTGCTGGCCGGGTTTGTCAGGCCATGGGTGCTCTCACTCAATGTGGCCATTGAGTCGGCTGAGGGAGAGATCTCGCCATCGATCTACAAGGGAGGATTCCAATGGTTCCTCGCCTACACCCTGATAATCGTACTGGTACACCATCTTGCCCTCTTCTATATTGAGATCTTCAGCTTCAGACACTTCTTCCACACTCTGCTCAGGGTGCTGCTCAGCACCGCGGTGACTACCTTCTTCATCATGCTCTTCGACTCTCTCAGGCCTCACAGATAATGACAGAGTCATGAAAGACCGCTACTCGAACAGGAGGTACCTTATGATCGCCATGGTGATTGTGGCGGCGGTCATACTCATTGCACGGCTCTTCTACATACAGATCATTGACAAGACCTACCGTGTCTCGGCTGCCAATAACGCCCTCAGGCCGGTTACACAGTATCCGGCACGCGGACTGATCTATGACCGCAACGGCAGGCTGATCGTCTACAACCAGGCGGCATATGACCTGCTGGTCATACCGGTACAGACCAGCGCCTTCGACACCACCCGGTTCAATGAGATACTCGGTATCACCATGGATGACTTCAGGGCGCGGATGAAGAGCGCCGTGGCTTACTCACGGCGGGCACCCTCGGTATTCATGAAAATGATCTCGTCTGAGACCTATGCGCTGCTGCAGGAGGAGCTTTACCGGTTCCCCGGCTTCTACGTGCAGGCCAGGACACTCAGGAAATATACCAGCCCGGTGGCGGCACACATGCTGGGCTATGTGGGTGAGGTTGACAACAAGCTGCTGGCCAGGGATAAGTACTACCGCTCAGGCGACTATATCGGTGTCAGCGGCATCGAGAAGACCTATGAGGAGTATCTCCGCGGGCGGAAGGGCGTCAATATCTTCCTGGTTGATGTGCATAACAATATCAAGGGATCATATGCTGACGGCAGGTATGACACTGTCGCCATCCCCGGCACCAACCTGTGGACCACCATTGATCTCGGGCTGCAGGAGTACGGTGAGTACCTGATGGAGGGGAAGAGCGGCTCCATAGTGGCTATCGAGCCGGCCACCGGCGAGATCCTCTCACTGGTGTCTGCCCCCTCGTATGACCCCTCGCTGCTGGTGGGCAGGGTCAGGTCAGAGAACTTCCAGCTGCTGCAGGCTGACTCGGTCAAGCCGCTGTTTGACAGGGCACTGATGGCCTCCTACCCGCCGGGTTCCACCTTCAAGATCATGAATGGCCTGATAGGCCTGCAGGAGGAGGTGATCAGGGCCACCACCCTCTTCGCATGCAACAACGGCTACCATGCCGGGTCGCTCACCGTCGGATGCCATTCGCACCCCTCGCCGCTGAGCCTCCCCTCGGCCGTGGCGATGTCATGCAACGCATGGTTCTGCAACGCCTTCCGCAACATACTCGAGAACCCGAAATATGAGATAATACAGGATGCCTACGACAAGTGGAGGGAGTACCTGGTGGCGTTCGGCTTCGGCAACAAGCTGGGTATTGACCTGCCCAATGAGCTCTCGGGGTTTGTCCCGCCAAGGTCATACTTTGACCGCTTCTACGGCAAGAACCGCTGGCGCGCGCTGACGGTGATCTCGCTGGCCATCGGCCAGGGCGAGATAGGCGCCACGCCGCTGCAGATGGCAAACATGGTGGCGGTGATAGCAAACCGCGGCTCATTCTTTATCCCCCATGTGGTGAAGAAGATCGGCGAGAACGGCGAGCCGGCACCACTCTATACCCAGAAATATATCACCGGCATCTCACCGGCCAACTTCGAGCCGATCATCGAGGGGATGGAGGGCGCAGTGAACGGCGGGGCAGGATCGACCGCACGGGGCGCACGGCTCGAGGATATCATCATCTGCGGCAAGACGGGAACGGCACAGAACCCCCACGGCAAAGACCACTCCATCTTCGTGGCCTTCGCACCCAAAGACAACCCGCAGATAGCCATAGCGGTCTATGTCGAGAATGCCGGCTTCGGGTCAACCTTCGCGGCACCCATAGCCAGCCTGATGATCGAGAAATACCTCACCGGATCGGTGAAGAGGAGATACCTTGAAGAGCATGTGCTGAGATTCGGAAAGCAGCAGTGATGGAAAAACGAAGTAACATACTGGCGAGGCTTGACTGGGTCACGGTGATACTCTGGCTGCTGATGATGATCATGGGGTGGCTCAATATCTATGCTGCCGTCTACAATGAGCAGCATACCAGTATCTTCGACCTGTCGCAGCGCTACGGCAAGCAGCTGATGTGGATCATCGCGGCGCTGGTGCTGGCCGTGCTGGTGATGGTGACAGACAACAAGCTGTGGTTCTTCTTCGCATGGTTCATCTACGGCTTTTTCATCCTGCTGCTGCTGCTGGTGCTCCTCTTCGGCAAGGAGATCAACGGCGCCAGGGCATGGTTCGAGCTGGGCCCCTTCAGCATCCAGCCATCCGAGTTCGCGAAGTTCGCCACCGGGCTGGCCCTGGCATCATACCTCAATGCGCAGCGGCAGGCGGCTGACACCCGGGTGATGATTGCGGCCTCCTCAATTATCGTGGCTCCGATGCTGCTGATCGCACTGCAGCCCGACCTGGGGTCAGTGGTGACATTCTTCGCATTCTTCCTGGTGCTCTACCGTGAGGGGATGAGTATATGGGTCTTCGTCACCGCCTTCTTTGCCATGGCGCTCTTCCTCTTTACCCTGATACTGGGCGACCTGCCGGTGGCACTGGCGCTGCTCGTGCTGGCAACGGTGGCGCTGCTGGTCACCTCGGGATATGTGATGACACTCAAGGCGGCAGGCGTGATGGCGGCCGTGGCAGCCATAACCGTACCGCTCGGGCTGTACCTGTTCGATTTAGACCCGGTAATAGTGATAGTGCTGACAGTGACCCTGGCCGGAACGGTTTATGCATGGTACCTCTACCGGCAGAAGCTGGTCAGCCCGGCAGTGATATATGCGTTCCTGCTGGGCGGACTGCTCTTTCTCTTCACCGTCGACTATGCCTTTGACAATATCCTGAAGCCACACCAGCAGACCCGTATCAAGATCATGCTCGGCAAGGAGGCCGACCCGTACGGTGAGGGTTACAACCTCAACCAGTCGCTTATCTCAATCGGCTCGGGCGAGTTCTCAGGCAAGGGTTACCTGAAAGGGACACAGACGAAGTTCAAGTTCGTGCCCGAACAGAGCACTGACTTCATCTTCTGCACGGTGGGCGAGGAGTGGGGCTTCGTCGGGTCAACCGTGGTGATAGGGCTCTTCCTCTTCCTGCTGCTGAGGCTGCTGATGATGGCCGAGCGGCAGCGAACTACCTTCGTACGGGCATACGGCTACGGCGTGTTCGGACTCTTCTTTGTACATTTCTTTGTCAATATCGGAATGACCATCGGCGTGCTGCCGGTGATAGGCATACCGCTGCCCTTCTTCAGCTATGGCGGCAGCTCACTCTGGGGGTTCACCCTGCTGCTCTTCATCTTCCTGAGACTCGATGCCGGCAGGACGGAGTACTTAGGCTAGATACCGGCAGCCGGCTACCGCCTTGCCAGCGGCCCCCTGCTGCCACAGCCGGGCCGGGCTCAAACCGCCCGCAGGAAAAATCAGAAGGGGGTGCTCATCCCCGGCGAGAGCTCTATTCCGAACTCCGTCTCCACATAGTTGATCAGCTGCGGGAAAAACTCCATGAAGTCCTCCCCGATAGAGTAATACTGCTTCTTCCACACCTTCATGGCCCAGCGCGTCTCCTTCGGCAGGGAGGTCATGCTGCTGAGGGTCTTCAGCACCCGCTTGATGCCGTTCCGTGTCTGGTAGGTCTCCAGCCAGTTGTCAATAATGAAGAAGGGCATCTTCTCGCGCACCGTCTCAGGCAGTATCTCGAAGTTGTTCACCATGGCACGGTAGAAGTTGTAGGTGACGCTCTCCAGCGGACGCCTCGAGAAGAGATCCCACTCGCGCGTGAGGTAGTGGTCATAGAGGATGTCGATTATCACCCCGGCATACTTGCGGTAACGGTCAATGAAGTGGAGCTTGCTGCGGTGAACCACCGGGTGGCGGTCGGTGAAGGCATCAATGTGCCGGTGAATGATGATCCCCTTGCGGATCCCCTCGGGATACCTCAGATAGTCGCGTCCTTTCACATAATCGCCAATGTAGTTGCCGATGATAATATTATCAGAGTCACCTGAGAGATATATGTGAGCAAGGACGTTCATCCGCCGCAAGTTAATGCAAAGATTCTGCCAATCTGTTGAGGTTTAAAATATTAAGCAATGAATTAATCAACAAACCCCTTTGAATTATTAACTCACATATAATCAAATTATTATAAGGCCTGACAAAGGTTATGGAAATTGACTAATATCACTTATGATTTCAGTTACAAATTATAAATTTGTGTGATATCCGGCTCAGAAATCAGCGGGGAATTTGTCAGGCCACTCATTGCCCCGCGCTGTTGCCGGATTCCGGAGAGACCACCGGGTAATCTGTCAGGATCACTCATTGCCCCGGGTTGTTGCCGGGTTCATGACATTAATAAAAACTGAACGGTTTGAGTAATCAGGACTATAAATTAATAGGAGGTTTTATGTTAAAAAGAAACGTTATCATTCTTGGAGCCGCAGGCAGGGATTTTCACAACTTCAACACCTGGTTCCGCGGCAATGATCTGTACAATGTCGTCGCATTCACTGCCGCGCAGATACCCGATATTGACGGCAGGAAGTATCCGGCTGAGCTGGCCGGCAGGCTCTATCCCGACGGCATACCGATCTATGCCGAGAGTGATCTCCCGAAGCTGATCAGGGAGCTCAACGTGGATGACTGTGTCTTTTCATACAGTGACGTGCCCTATGAGAAGGTGATGTCTACGGGCGCTGTCGTCAATGCCGCCGGTGCCAACTTCATACTGCTGGGCTGGAAGGAGACGATGCTGCGCAGCAGCAAGCCGGTCATCGCCGTGGGTGCGGTGCGGACGGGCGGAGGCAAGAGCGAGACCTCGCGCAGGCTGGTTGATGAGTTCAGGAAAAGAGGGGTGAAGGTGATCGCCATACGTCACCCTATGCCCTACGGCAACCTGGTTAAGCAGGCGGTGCAGCGGTTTGAGACCATAGATGACCTGGCACGCCATGAGTGTACCATCGAGGAGATGGAAGAGTATGAACCCCATGTTGAGAGGGGCACCATCATCTATTCCGGCATCGACTATGAGGCAATCCTGAGGCAGGCCGAGAACGACCCGAAGGGGTGCGACGTCATACTGTGGGACGGAGGCAACAATGACTTCCCCTTCATCAGGCCCGATCTGATGATCACGCTGGCTGACCCGCAGCGGGCAGGCCATGAGACGCGCTACTACCCGGGCGAGATCACCCTCAGGCTGGCCGATGTGGTCATCGTGAACAAGATCGAGAGCGCCGACCTCAATGACCTGTTCGAGGTGAGGAAGAATGTGGCCAGGCTCAATCCCGGGGCGGTCATCGTAGATGCCTGCTCACCCACGGTGGTTGATGAGTATGAGAAGATACGCGGCAAGCGGGTGCTGGTGGTCGAGGAGGGACCGACGGTGACCCACGGTGAGGTGAAGTACAGCTATGGCGCCTTCACAGCCATGAAGTACGGTGCTGCCGAGCTGGCTGACCCGAAGCCCTATGCGGTGGGCAAGCTGAAGACCACCTACGAGAAATACCCTGACCTGGGACCGGTGCTGCCCTCAATGGGATACAGCCCGCAGCAGGTGAAAGACCTCGGCGAGACCATTGAGAAGACACCGTGCGACCTGGTGGTGATAGCCACCCCTATCGACCTGAAGAGGGTGGTAAAGATCAACAAGCCCACCGTACACGTACGCTACGACCTGCAGGAGATAGGCAAGCCCGACCTCGGTGACGTGGTTGCAGACTTTGTCAGAAAGCATAATCTGGGTTAAAGGCTCCTGACAGGGGCAGGCCCCGGACTTGCCCCGGAGGTGCGGCCGCAGGCCCCGGACCTGCCCCGGAGGTGCGGCCGCAGGCCCCGGACCTGCCCCGGAGGTGCGGCCGCCGGCCCCGGGCCTGCCCCGGAGATGCGGCCGCCGGCCCCTGACCTGCCCGGAGATGCTGCCGCCGGCCTCGTCCCCGGCCCTTTGGCGGCTCTTTCCCGAAGCCTCTTCCGGTATGATATTTATCTTCTGCCTGATGCCAACAGCCTCCGGCAGGATGGTGAAGTATGCTATACCTCTTTTTATATCTTTGTCAGGTTAATCAATTCACTGAAAAAGAGAGATGGCTGATGTTACAATTGTCGGCTCGGGGAGTTGGGCAACCGCCATGGCGATGGTGCTCACCTCAAACGGCAGGGAGGTTGCATGGTATGTTGACAGGCATGAGATCTACCGTCACCTGCGCCGCTACCATCAGAATCCCCACTACCTGAAGTCGGTCGTCTTTGATCCCAAGCTGATCACCCCGCTTGATAATATCAATGAGGCGGTGTCGGCCTCCGGTACGCTGATCCTTGTGACGCCGTCGGCCTACCTGAAGGCAGAGCTGGAGGGACTGGATGACAGCCTGCTGCAGGGGCGGCTGGTCTGCTCGGGGATCAAGGGTATAGTGCCGGGCGACAACAGCGTGGTGGGTGAGTATGTGCATACCCGTTATAAAGTGCCCTATGAGAACATAGTGATCATCACCGGCCCGAGCCATGCCGAGGAGGTGGCCATGGAGAAGCTCACCTACCTCACCTTCGCATCGCCCGACACCGCACATGCCAGGCGTGTGGCTGACCTCTTTGCCAACCGCTGGATCGTCACGGTCATCTCGCCCGATATCTTCGGTGTCGAGTATGCCGCCGTGATGAAGAATATCTACGCCATTGCGGCGGGTATAGCCAACGGGCTGGGGTATGGCGATAACTTCATTGCCGTGCTGCTGGCCAATGCTGCCGGGGAGATGCGCCGCTTCGTGGAGTCGCTCTCGCCCGAGCGCCGCGACATTACCGACTCGCCCTACCTGGGCGACCTGCTGGTGACGGGCTACTCGCAGTTCAGCCGCAACAGGAAGCTCGGCAAGCTGATCGGCAAGGGGTACCCGGTCAGCAACGCACTGCTCGAGATGACCCAGGTGGCCGAAGGATACTTCGCCTCAGGCTGTATCAACGAGGTAAAAAAGAGGACCGGTGCCGAGATGCCGATAGCAGATGCGGTCTACCGGATCCTCTACCAGAATGAGTCGGCCGCACGCGAGATGAGAAACCTCTCAAAAAAACTCAGATAGATCATGAAAAGGAGATTTACCGTAAACATTGATTCTGCCTTGCCGTTTGTCGCTGCTGGTGAGCTGCAGCGCCTCACTGCCGATGCCGCCGGCCATCTTCAGGTGCTGCGGGAGGGCTCCGGCCGCGGGAGTGAGTTCACCGGCTGGCTGCGCCTGCCAGACCGGACGGCAGGGGAGACCGCTGCTGTCAGGGCCTGTGCCGCACGGCTGCGCCGGCAGGCTCCGGTCACCGTGGTGGTGGGAATAGGAGGCTCATACCTGGGTGCGAAGGCACTGCTGGAGGCGCTGGGCGATCCGTTTGCCGTGCAGCAGCACCGGCTGCTCTTTGCGGGACACACCCTGAGTGAGGACTACCACTCCTCGCTGCTGAACCATCTCGACGGCACCGGGTACAACATCGTGGTCATATCAAAGAGCGGCACCACCACCGAGCCGGCGATAGCCTTCCGCATACTGCGTGATCACCTGCAGAAGAAGGTGGGGGCCGGCAACATGAAGAACCATATCGTTGCGATAACCGATGCACGCCGGGGCGCACTGCATGACCTGGCCGTCGCCGAGGGGTATGAGATGTTCGTTATACCCGATGATGTGGGAGGACGCTATTCGGTGCTCACACCGGTCGGACTGCTACCGCTGGCGCTGGCAGGGTATGATGTGGATACCTTTGTTGCAGGCATGCACGATATGGCGCTCGCAACCAGGGAGGGTGATGACACCCCTGCCAACCCTGTACTGACCTATGCCGCTGCGCGCAATGCGCTTTACAGGAAGGGCTATGGTACGGAGATACTGGTCGGGTACGAGCCGTCGCTGGTCTACCTGGCCGAGTGGTGGAAGCAGCTCTACGGGGAGAGCGAGGGGAAGGAGGGCAAGGGTATTTTCCCGGCATCGGTATCGTTCACCACCGACCTGCACTCGATGGGACAGTATATCCAGGAGGGGGAGCGGCGGCTTTTCGAGACGGTGATACATGTGGAGGGATCGCGCAGCAGGCTGGCGGTGCCGCCGGCAGCCGACGACTCCGACGGTATCGGCTTCCTCGCCGGCAGGGCGCTGACCGAGGTGAACCACAAGGCGGAGGCGGGCACGCGGCTGGCACACGTCGACGGCGGCGTGCCGGTGATACAGATAGCCATCGAGAAGATCGATGAGTACACCCTGGGACAGCTGATGTACTTCTTTGAGCTGGCCTGCGCCATCAGCGGCTACATGCTGGGGGTCAATCCGTTCGACCAGCCGGGGGTGGAGTCGTACAAGAAGAATATGTTCGCCCTGCTGGGCAAACCGGGATACGAGGCCGAACGCGAACGACTGGAGAAGACCCTCTACAGGGGTTTATAGAGCCCGTTGATATCCGCGCCGGCAAAGCCGGCATCATAGAGGTACTTAGGCACCCGGCTGAGTGCAGCCGCACGGGCAGGGGAGATCAGCCGGTAGTGCCTGACAGTGCAGGTGTGGTCACCGATGAATCCGAGGTCATTGTCAGTTGTCTCCCACTCCTCCCCGTCGAACCGCGACAGGTCGATGGTGCGTGAGTAGCTGCGGAGGGTCTTCTGCCCGTTAAGGTTGTAGTAGAGGTCGAAGTATGACATTGCCAGTTCACGCAGCGTCCTGTACACCGGCTCGCGGAGGCGCAGCAGGGTGGTATTTGATTTGGCAATTGCACCCCAGCACCCACCCTCACGGTAGACGGCAATGATGTGGTCATCATCATTCTCTGCGGCGAGGTCAACTATAAGCGGAGGGTGCCCCAGCCTGCGCAGCGCCGCGGCGGCAAACAGTCCGCCATCCATGCAGTGCGCCATCCCCTCCTTCAGTACCAGCAGCGGCGACAGTGTCCGCTCGGTGGTGTTGTAGGGGATAGAGTCGAGCAACTCCTGTATCCTTGCCGGAGAATCAAGAGGTGCGAGCAGCCGCTCCAGTTCTGCCTTCCGTTGTCTGTTCATCGTGATTCAGTTCGTTGCCCCCGGTATGATCATGGTCAGACTGCCTGTAGCAGTCTGCCAGTTGCCCGTGATCATTGGCCGGGTTCTTTCTGCTCCTGCTGCGACTGCGTTGCGGTTGCCTCGGGCCTCATCTGCGGGAAGAAGAGCACATCCTGTATCGAGGGCTGGTTGGTCATGAACATGGTGAGCCGGTCGATGCCGAGCCCCATGCCCGAGGTGGGCGGCATGCCATACTCCAGTGCCCTGACAAAATCCATATCGATGAACATCGCCTCGTCGTCACCCTTTTCTGAGAGGCGCAGCTGCTCCTGGAACCGTTCGAGCTGGTCGATGGGGTCATTCAGCTCCGAGTAGGCGTTCGCCAGCTCCTTGCCGTTGACCATCAGCTCAAACCGCTCCACCAGTCCCGCCCGGCTGCGGTGCTTCTTGGTCAGCGGAGAGGTCTCCTGCGGATAGTCGGTGATGAAGGTCGGCTGGATGTAGTGATGCTCGCACATCTCGCCGAAGATATGGTCTATCAGCTTCCCCTTCCCCATGGAGGGAGAGTGCCCGATACCCATCCGGTCACACTCGCGGCGCAGGTCATCCTCGCTCATGCCGGTGATATCTATCCCTGCATGCTCCCTGATCGCGTCGGTCATGGTGACCCGCCTGTAGGGAGCCTTGTAGTCGATGATATGCTCTCCCAGGGGAACCTTTGTTGTTCCGTGCAGGTCGAGCGCCACCTTCTCGATGATCCTCTCGGTGAACTCCATCATCCAGTTGTAGTCCTTGTATGCCACGTAGATCTCCATCACCGTGAACTCAGGATTATGGGTGCGGTCCATCCCCTCATTCCGGAAGTCTTTTGCAAACTCATACACCCCGTCATATCCGCCCACTATCAGCCGCTTCAGGTAGAGCTCATCGGCTATGCGCAGGTAGAGCGGTATGTCGAGGGCATTGTGGTGGGTGATGAAGGGCCTGGCGGCGGCACCGCCCGGGATAGGCTGCAGGATGGGTGTCTCCACCTCGAGGTAGCCATACTCGTCGAACAGCTCGCGTATCGACTTGTAGATCTGTGTCCGCTTGCGGAACACCTCGCGCACGCCGGGATTGATGATCAGGTCAACGTATCGCTGGCGGTAGCGCATCTCAGGGTCGGTGACGGCATCATAGAGTATCCCGTCCTTCTCCTTCACTATCGGCAGGGGCCTGAGCGCCTTGCTCAGCAGGGTCAGCTCCCTCACATGTACGGTTATCTCACCCATCTGGGTGCGGAAAGCGAACCCTTTTACGCCGATGATGTCACCGATGTCGAGCAGCTTCTTGAAGAGGGTGTTGTAGAGGGTCTTGTCCTCTCCCGGGCAGAGGTCGTCGCGGCGGACGTATATCTGTATGCGGCCTGACGAGTCCATCAGCTCGGCGAATGAGGCGTTGCCCATGATGCGGCGGCTCATGATGCGGCCGGCAAGGCATACGTCGGGGAATTTGTCCTCGGTGTCACTGAAGTTGTCAAGTATCTCGGCTGCCCAGGTGTTGACCGGATACATCTCCGCCGGGTAGGGATCAATGCCAAGCCGGCGTATCTCTTCAAGCGACTGCCTGCGCACCTGCTCCTGCTCACTCAGATGGGGTGTACTCATGATCTGAAAATTTGTGCAAAGGTAATACTTGCAACCCAATAGCCAAGATTATTGCAACAGGTGCTTTGATTGCCGCTGCTGGGCAGACAGATGAAGAAAGGAGTTGCTTTTAGCTGAGCATGCTGGCAGTTCTTTTTAAGGAAGTTCATTTCCTTTTTATTTCCTTCATCAAGTCCTCCAGGTAGTCTATTTGAACTTCTTGAATTTCTATTAATTTTTTATTTTGATGAACCAGTAAGTGATCAATTTTCTCACTCAACAATTTGATTTCAAGCTCTGCTTTCAGATTGATTTTATAGTCGTGTTCACTCCGTTGTCTGTCCTTTTGCTCTTGTCGGTTCTGGCTCATCATAATGATGGGTGCTTGAATTGCAGCCAGGCATGAGAGTATCAGGTTAAGCAAGATAAATGGATATGGGTCAAAGGGTTTTTTTGCTATGAACCAAATATTTATAGACATCCATATAATGATGAACGTAAAGAAAGTAGTGATAAAAGTCCAGCTGCCGCCAAATGCTGCAACGCGGTCAGCAACTTTTTGTCCCAGGGTTAGTTTGGCATCAATCTCGTCCTGGATGTTTTCAGAAAGGATGGCATTATTTTTTATGGCATCCATTACATCTCTGTCGATGGTTTCTAATTCGCCTTTCTCTTGCAGGACTAATGATGTCAGGTACAGTCTTCTGTATAGATTAAGTTCCGCTAATGAAATGTAACTCTCTTTGTCAAAATCCGGGTATTCGGATTTGATAAGAGTAAAAATGCCTTCTCTGATTTCGTGACCTTTGATCTCTTCCCCCTTTGGAATCTCTTTTTTGTTAATGTGACTTATCTTCATTTCGGTTGCTATTTAAAATAAACGATAACGTTTTGTGGCTATAAGCAAACACTGTGCACAGAAAACAGTAACCGTGACTTAACAATTTTAAAGAAAAAAAGTTGCACAACTTTGTTGCCTCCGGCAGAGGGGTCAATAGTCCGGAATGAGGGGTCAATAGTCCGGAATGAGGGGTCAATAGTCCGGAATAAACACATATCTGATTTCTCAGATTAATGTGCATTTAAATGGTTCCTTTTTGTACTGTAATGCAATAAATATCCTTTTTGGGCAGAGTCAGACAGGAATGAAGATCTGACCAATCTCTCCACCAGGGGTTGTTTTTGCAAGAATGGGTTCAATAGTTTCTCAACCCGGTTATCTGCAATTCCGATACGCTTTGCAAATTCCATAAAATCGTTTTTTGAGGGATGTCCGCTTCTTCTGTACTGTTCACTACCAAAACTGTCTGCAAACAGGCCTTTGTCAAGGGCAAAATCTGAATCATCCACATGAAGTCGTGTATTTAATAAGTCATAAGCCGGACTCAACAGAAAATCTCCGCTGGATGATTCCAATAGGGCAAAGTTTTTAAGGTGAGCATCTCCATTGGAGAATAAATAATTAAAAACCACCAGGGAAAAATACTTTTCAATTTCTATTCGCCAGGCCGGGACAAATTTCTGTATCAGCAGTCCAGCCTCTTCATAGCTGTAATCATATTTGAAATTTGGTCCTGCACTCTCTTTTGATTTACCAGCCAGTGTGGCAAGATCTTCTTTACCCCATCTGTTTCCATCAGCCTTAACATCAAATCGTTTTGTGATATAGGCAGGAGATCCGTCCTTAAAGAAAATGACGGCATTTTCTGCGGTATTGAATTTATAGACTTGTCTGGCGATCTGCATAGTCAGATGTTCGTTGGCAGGGACCTGGTCAACTTTCTTTAAATCGCGTGGTGCGGGCTTGAGTATGTACTCTCCCCGTTCCCCCTCGTTTGTCAGCCGCAAAACATTTTTATCAAGGAGCAGGCTCAGTTTCTCCTGTACACCTGATATTGATATACGTTTGCGATTCTCCATGAACAGCTCAGCAACTTCTTCACTTAACCGGGGTTCCTCATAAGGCAAGATGTGGCTTACTTTTCGCCCGTTAAACAGATTTCGCAAACAGGCGGGGCTATAGGTGGAGAACCCTTCGGCCAGAGTGCCCGGGCAATATTTTAATTTATCAAGGTTCATTCGCCGGCAAAGGTTTAACGGTTACAGCTCCAATCGTATCAATTTGTGCTGTTGCTGCCAGCAGACCGAAATCATCATCCTCGTCTATTTTCAGTTGCAGGCTTTGCAGCTTCCTGTTTACGCCTTCACTTAGCATGTTGAAGAAGAAGGGAAAAAGGAAGCTGCTGCTATGTTCTTTTTCATTTTTGGGCAGGGTCAGACTGATTGGCGGCTTGCTGGTATCATTAAAATAGTTGTCGTCGTATCTGAACACGTAATGCTGACGATTTTCTTCTGTCAGTATGCCGGCTAAAACACCATTATGGTATATTTCCAGTGCTCTCATTTACTCAATGTATCTTTTTTACCCTGAGGGTCAGCTCCATTCCAAGCACTTCAGCCAATTTGTTCAGTACGTTTAATGAAGGATTGCCTTGCCCACGTTCAAGTTTATAGAGGGTATTTGTGCTCACCTTTGCCAGTTCGGCCAGATGAGGCTGGGTAATACCCAATTCCTTTCGCCGGTTTCTGATGGTTTCTCCGAGCGCTTTGGCTAACATTATATTGTGATTTTATCGTCAAAAATAAACCTTTTGTTTCAGATATACAAGGAAAATCACATTATAGTGCGATTTGTGAAAACATTTGGTCGACTAATTAATCGCCCATTCTTTAATCTATATATTCTAAGATGCTGAATTTCTCTGACCGACTCAACTTATCAAATTCTATTTTAAGTTTTGATAGTTCAGAACCAGACTTTGTTATCTCTTCTCTAGTAATCGAATAATGTTTGAGTAGGTCATTAATTTTCGGGTTAAAAGTTGTAGAGCTTATATCAGTAAAATTGTTGTTCTCAATAATTGCTTTGGCTTGTACTAATTCTTCTTTATTTAACGAATTGAATGCTTTCCACCATTCCTCGGTAAATCCCTCTTTCTCAAAAAAGAAACGATATAATATATAGGTTTCTGGCATATATAGCAACTTGAAGAACTCTTCTTCATCATTACCAAAGGCCTTAAAGAAAAAGCTTTTGCCTTTCCCTATTTTACCTTTTGTGGCGTTAAGAATTACTTGAATTGCTCGAATAAATTTTCTATTCCAATGGGGTCCAACATAGTCTCGATTAAGTTTGTAATCTCCGAATATGGGATGATATTTCATCGGAAATGAATAAATATCCAGTTTGTGTGTTTCACATAACTCAACATTTAGTTTTAATCTTAAGTACAAATCTTCTGGATGATCTTCAAAATTGTATAACAAATAGTTTGAGAAATGTTTAATTCCATATTTTTTTGCGTTAAGAATTGCATTAAGATAATAAGATTTGTATTCCATACTATCAAAAGCTATTCTTAATGGTCTTATAGGTATCTGACTTAATAATTTTGCTTTCTTATCAGTTAACAATCGTGCGTCAATTCCTTGGTTGAAATCGACATATCTTTGTTTGGGAGCTTTGTTTCTGAATTTTTCATAAATAGGACTTAAAGTCTTGTATGTTGATAAAATGCCATTCTTAGTTGCAGTCTGTGGTTTTAATAAATTGTTCTCGGAAAGAATGTTATACATTTCCTGCTGGATCTTCTTATTTACCTTTGGAAGAAGGTCACAATAGATGTTTACGATCTGATTTATGTATGCTTTTTCATTAGTTTCTGATTTTAGATTTTTAATCGCTATCTCAAGGAGATTAGGTTCTCTGTATTTTTGTTTGGTATCAAAACCATTACTTCTAATTTCACTAATAATATCAGGAAAGCATTTGGATGCTAAAACATTGTTATCCAGTAAGAGTAGATTCCTTTTTTCACCATACATTGCGTTCACCCCTTCAATTTTTTCTGTAAGAGAAATATATGGATTGAATTTGGGTTCAATAATAGGAACTGCACAAAATTTACATTTTCTTACACAACCTCTTGTTGTGTAAGCGTAATATGCATTATTCTCCGGGTACTTATAATCAATCTCGTGAAGTATAGAGTAATCAAGAGGAAGATTGTCTATTATAATATCATTTTTATCAAATATACCTGCTTTGTTTAGAAGACCAACATGGATATTTTTAAGTCCAGTTTCTTTCTTAATCTCATTTGGTATAACTGATGCCATTACACCTCCAATCCAAATATGATTTGGATTTTCCACTAATTGTTTGGCAAACTCTATGGTATTAATTGTTATATCCCAATGAAAAGTAAACAGTGTGGTAATATAAATTCTATTCCAGTATTTATCCGACAGATATCCTTTCTTCCAATAATAGTCTTTATAATAAGTTAATGCATTGGAGAGCAGAATCTCGTATTTTGAATTTTCTAATCTCAATGAGTTTAAATAAATAGCTTGCCTCTTCTTGATGTAATTATAGATATCGAAGTATTTTGCTCTCCAGTTAACTGTTTTATCGATTCTAGATAATTTATTTATGCATAAGTTAGTAGTATTATTTATTATAAATTCCTTTAAGTCGCCTTTATAGAATACAACGTTATCGCCCAACATTTTGTGGTAGGTCGAAATTTTCATTAATCCTATAGGTGGGTATTTGTTTTTATAGTTGGGTTCTAGTAGAAGAATATTTCTCATTTTATAATCATCATATAACTCAATTGCTACAAAATCTTAATAGCCTTTTATTGCAACTCTTCCTCAATTTTTTTTATCAAATCAAAAGCAGTTTTTTTATCGAGAACATCAGTAATTATTTCAAAAATTTTGGATAAGAACTTTCTTTGTTCTTTTGTTAGTCTAGACAATTTATCTACTCGATATGGGGTTTTCTTGTTGCTGAGGTTTGGGATTTCAAGTTTATCGGGTATTACCTTATGAGTATCAACAACCTTCTCAAAGATTTTTTTTATTGCTGAATCTTCATCTTGGATTTTCGATGAGATTTTTTCTAACTCTTTTTTTGCCTTTGTGGCCTCTCTTTTTTTATTCTCAAAGTGTTTTACAAAATTCTCTTTTTCTTTGATGTTTATAAATTCTTTCTTTTCTGATTCCTTAACAAGAGAATCAAAATCCCTCACTCGTCTATTTGCATTTCTGATTTTTGATGCGTCATAGTACAGCTGGTGGAGTTCATTATGAAACAATGCTTGTAACTTTTTTTCGAATAAATGACAGGTTGAATTATCAAGAAAATAATCTCGTCTGGCATTAGGAATTAAATCAGCTGAGAAAGCATGGACTTCGCCAAAGAAATAGTAATTTCCACGTTGCTGATCACGAAAAAGTTTAAGCAGGGTATGCTTATTACCAATCTGGATATTTCCTTTCCTTAATCTAATTCCTTTCCCGATATTGATATCGTCAATTACACCATCGAATTGTGATACTCCATACCAGCCCCAATAGAGTAGGTCGCCAGATGGTGTATGTTCTCTAAAGAAGTGGATATCAAATATTTCATCTCCCGTTCTTTCCTTTCTCCCATTAGTGTTCTTATAAATTGTTGAAGTATATAGTTTAAATAACTGATTGGTATTAATGAAAATAGTGTATTCATCGATGGATAAATTTTCTTTAGTGAGTTGGTCATATATTTTCTGTTTCAAAATAAAGCCTTTATCGTATGGAACTGGTGCTACCATTGATAAGTATGTTTCAATATCCTTTTTGTCTAAGAGAGCATCAGTACTTACATTTGATAGTGAGACTCTAAAGTAATGAGATTCTGGATCTTCTTTTTCAAACTTTAGGGATGTAACTTGGTCGATTACTTCTGTGGCTTCTTCCTTAGATTTTCTGTTATTTATTATTTCTTTTAGCTGTTTTGCGTCCCAGACCATAATTGATTTTATATCCTCGCCTTTAAATGAAGTAGTGAATGTTAGGGTTTGACAATAGCCAAGCCCTCCAAGTCTACCAATTCCGCGAAAACCTTTATCGACGCCTCTTTCTTTAGTAGATTGAGCTATGTTCTTAAGTATGTCGTTTACATTCCTTTGTGGTATGCCAGTTGCATTATCTTCAATAGTGATTGACCGTTCTGATTTATCTATAGTAATATGAATTGCGCCGTCACCTTTATTAATTAGTCCTTCACGAATTGCTTTATCAATTTGATCAGCAGAGTTCTGTATATATTCTCTATAAATAAATCTAGAATCTTCATACATTCCTAAGGTTAAAGATTCAATAACATCTTTACCTATAATTGTTTTCGTTTTATCCATTTTTATTTGAACTGTTTATAGATAGGTTTGGGGAATTTGATACTTAATAATGATCGAAAAACTGGATTTTGGATAATATACTCTCCTTGCTTTAACCTTGTCAGCATTGATTTATAGACAGGTGGCACGAAGTGATAGTCTCCTTTTGAAACTTCAATTGCATTGGTTCTTCCATATGCATATGAGGCACAATTACCTTTAACCCTATCATGGATATCACTTCTAAACTGTTCAGCACCGAAAAGAATTATTCCAAGCGACCTGCCGCGTTCTGATATATCGAGAAGCTGCCTTAAGATGGGAGAACTTTTGGGTACCTCTTTTGAAGCATATTTGTTTAATTCATCGATGAAAATTATTATTTTACTAGGTATTTCACTCTCTTTTCTGTCGATTTGACCAAGTTTTAAATCATAGACAGCTCTCATCACATCACCAAATATGAATCCTTGTGTCTCTTCATCAAGTCGTGCCACATCAATCACATAGACATCATTCTTTTGAATGTTCATGATTTGCTCTTGCAACCTTACCTCACCATCGCCTAATCTGTTTGCAAAGATTGAGCTCTTATCAAGCGTCTTTCTGAGAAGTCTATAAAACTTTCTCCAGCTAGCAATAGTGATTTCTTTATCTTTCCCTGGCTCCCCCTTTTTTGTGTGTTTGTAAATTTCATCAAGAAGTTCTTTCCAGTTAGTTATTTTATCAAACTCTCCTTGGCCAGTGGCAATGTAATTCACAATTGATTCCATTGTTTGGGTAGGATCATCTACATTAGAAAAGAGCAAATCAATACAATCTTTATCGTCTTCGAAAATGTATTTAAACTGAACCCCTTTGCCAAGGGTAATTTGGCTTCTTACATCATCTTTCTGAGCATAAGTAGTTGGAAATGGATGGCTATAAGGATAGAAATACTTTACATGTGAGAATGGTTTGGAATCAAGTTTAAGCATTTCATAGATATCTTTATCCTGTTCACCTAATTCTCTGTTAGGTTCATCAATTGCAAGCAAATCTTTGCCTTTAACATTTAGAATAACAAATGCAACTGATTCATTTTCATTATTAAGGGACAAATATTGATTTTGAATAGCTTTTAGTAGAAACATTGCATAAGACGTTTTTGCAGCCAACCCGGAAATACCTGAAATATTGAGGTGAGCACCTTCCGGACCAATAAGAAAATGAGAGTTAAAGTGTACGGGTATTCGAATTGAGTGTGGAGGTTCGTACATTTCAATATATCCACATGGCAAAGGATTTTTAATCTCATCTAAGCCTAATGCTTTTTTTACATCGTCCTCATTAGCCAATGAAACTAAGCGCCCGTCCAAAACAGGTGTAAAGATTCCTGCAGTATTTCCAACTACCCTTGCCTTTACATAGTTCATTCCAATTCGTTCTGTATTCGCTCGATGTTCAACACTTCCGAAATCACTTGAAATATAGCCTGCAAGAAAACTGGGAGAATCTGTAAAATGAGATATTTCTTCAACAACTCCATAAGTTATCGAGTTTCGGATATGTTCGACTTTTACAACATCGAATGGCTTGATAATTCTTTCTTTGTCAGTCCAGAAATAGAAATCATCAACTGTCGTTGGGAGCTTTTCAGTTGCAACAATTTTACCTATATTCTTCATTTAAAAGAGATTTAGAAAATGGAGATCACTTATATATTGGCTTTTAATATATTTCTCTGTTAAATAGACTGGATAAAGATGATTTGCCCATCTTGTATCCGCACCATATGCAACGGGATTTCTCTCATTTATAATGTTTGCACTAATCAAATCAACCTCGTCACTATTTAATCCATTCTCAATTTCGTCTTCTGTAACAAGAATCTTCTCAACTTTTACTACTCCAGAGAATGGACTTTCTGTATATTTTACATCTCTAATTCTCAGATACCAAATGCAAAAATGTACTTCAGT
>CAZAVK010000011.1:0-99657 GCA_964488645.1 uncultured Rikenella sp.
TGAATAACTTTGAATTTGGAAAAAGAACTCATTACACACAAAAGGGGATACTACCGCGGCTTCTCCCCCTCCATTGATAGCTCATACTGTATTTTTCCCTAATTTTAGGGTTGTACAGATGAACATCAAACAGAGTGTCAGGCCATGGGACGATATATGCACAACCTGATAACAGGCGGCGAGGGGCTGAAGCTTGACTTCAAATACTGCATATCTGATCCATGCAAGATCGCACGTACCCTTTCTGCATTCTCCAACAGTGCCGGCGGCAAGCTGCTTATCGGGGTACGTGACAATGGCTCCCTGGCCGGGGTAAGGTCAGATGAGGAGTACTACATGATAGACGCGGCAGCACGTCTTTACTGCAATCCGGAGGTGACCCTGCACACCCGGAGCCACAACATAAACGGCAAGACCATTCTCGAGGTTGATGTACCCAGAAGCAGGGTGATACCGGTCAGGGCAAAGGATGAACAGGGACGCTGGAGGGCCTATTTCCGGCAGAATGACCAGAACTTCATGGCTGACAGGGTTATACTTCAGGTATGGCGACGCGCGGGGAGCAGACGGGGTGTGCTGCTGAGGTTCGACGAGACAGAGAACCTGCTGTTGTCTCACCTGCGAGCCAACGGGAAGATTACCCTCGCCGGGTTCCGTGAACTGGCCGGGATAAACTCGCGACGTGCCGAAAAGATACTGAGCGACTTCGTACTCTCGGGCTTGATATCCTGGGAAGGGGGAGAGAAGGGTGTCAGTTACCGTCTGACCGGCGAAGGTGACGACGGCACCCCCGGGAAAGCGTAAACCCCTACTCTATCCTGATACCGACCACCAGTATGTCATCGGTCTGGGGCGCCTTGCCCATCCAGCTCCTGAGCCGCTCCTCCAGGATATCCTTCTGCATGTTCAGATGATAATCCTGTATGTCAAGTATCAGCTTCCTCAGGTTCTTCTTCATAAACTTCCTTCCCGTAACACCGTTGAACTGGTCAGAATAGCCATCGGTGAAGAGGTAGTAGGTTGCCTCCTTCTCGAGCTTCCAGTTGTGCTGGGTGAATACCTGGTCACTGTCAAGATGCATACCGAGGGGTATCCTGTCGCCGTAGACAGTCTCCAGAAGGTGTCTGCCGCTGACCTGGGTGCCCTCATTGGGTTTGAACTCGCCCCTGTCCCAACGCATTATCTCCTGCTCACTCATGACCCTGACCCTGAAACACTGCATGGCTGCTCCTGAATACTCTATCCTCTTCCTGGTGCGGTCTATCCCAAGCAGTGAAATATCTATCCCCTCATACTGGCTGTCGTGTGGCGGCAGGGCGCTGATTGATCCGGCCAGCCGCCTGCGGAATTCGTAGAGCATTGATGAGGTGGTGTTTGACTCAGGATGGCCGGCTATCTCCTCCAGCAGCGAGAGCGCCATGGCTGTACGTAGTGATGACCTGATACCATGTCCTGTGCAGTCACCCACAGCAACCAGTGTTCTGTCACCCTGGTGCCTCATCCAGAAGAAATCGCCGCTCACCTCCTTCTTCGGCAGATTCAGCAGGAAGCTGTTGGGTATGGTCTCCCGCAATCTCCGCTCTGAAGGGTTGATGACTGACTGAACCACTGCCGCATACCTCTCCAGCCCTGCTATCTCGCTCCGGCCACGGGCGGTAGCCTCATTCCTCTGCCTGAGAAGTCCCTCAAGCCTCCGGCGCCTCTGGTCAAGGCGACGGCTGAGATACCCTGTCAGCATGATGATGAGCCATACCGCAAGCAGGATATAGAGCAGAGTGGCCAATGTTGATGCGTACCAAGGTTTCCTGACCGAGAAGGCATAAGTCAGCTCCTCACCCTCCAGACCGGTGACGGTCCTGGCCTTCACCCTGAACAGATACCTGCCTGAAGGCAGATTGGTATAGTCACGGTAGTTTCTCCTGGTCCATGATGACCACCCCTGTTCATAACCGTCAAGCCTGTAACGGTACTCGGTGGCCGATACGTCAACAAAGGCGGTGGTGGTCCACTCAAAGCCGATATCGTTCTCAGTATGCCTCAGAACAACCCTCTCCCTGTCTGGCTGCCTGGCCGTAGCCACCCTGATCCCTGATGAGGTGGTACTGAAAAAGGTTCCCTCCATCAGCACCCTGTCATTCCTGCCGGTGATACGGATAAAGAAGGTACTGAAGCTGCCATACCTGTAGGCCAGCTTAGACCTGTCAAGGGCATAGAGTTTGCAGCCCTTGCTGATCCAGATGGTGCCGTCACTGCACAATATGTCACGGGTAGGTGCATCGGGAAGGAAGTCGAACTGCCTGCGGAACACGACATGTCCCTGGCTGGTGAGAGTGACAATCGCATCAAAGTTGCGCGTATCACTGCCAGAAACAACCAGTTCTCCCTCAGGTGTCTGGGCAATAAGCCTGATATTGGCGTTGTCAAACAGATCACCGGTGAGACCATGTGACCGGTAAATGGTGTCAGCGTCACTGTCATACGTGAAGATCCCCTTTCCGGTAGCGATATAGAGTCTGTCATTTACTACCGCGGCTGAATTGATGGTATCACAGGTCAGTCCCTTTGTCCTTCCGTATCGGGTAAATAGTGTATCGGATGACCTGTACTGCATCCGTATCAGTGCTGACGGGAGTGAAGTGACCAGCCACCACTCTGACGGTGAGGTCTGAAGTATCTCTCTGACAGCTCCGTTGATCTTGCCGTGCAAAGTACCTGCAACCGACCAGGCGCCGCCGTCATAACCCAGTGTATAGAGGGTGCCGTCAGCAGCACCGGTGAGCACAACTGCATTATTGCCCCTCATGGGGCAGAGGGCCGTAAAGGCCATCTCCGGCAGGAAGCGGGTTATCTCACCATCAGGGTCTATCTGCATCAGGCCATTGGTGGCTGCAGCAAGCATCATCCTGCCTGCCGGCAGGCTGACAGCCGCCAGGTCATTTACAACCCTGCCCTGGCTGCCGGCCCTGCGAAAGCGCCTGATATGATGGTCGTCAGTATAACTGACACTCAGGCCATCATCGCTGGCGACAAAGAGCGTCCCCGCCAGTGAGGCCAGCGGTCCGGTCACCGGCGGAAGGCCGGAGCCGGAGTTGAACTCTGTGACCGGAAGCGAAACGTTTGCCTTGCTGATCAGCCCCCTGGATGAGAACCACAGCTGCCCGTTCGACTTGTAATCGCAATACATTGCCGTGACCGATGACTCACCCAATGTGGTGGTGGCATCTGATATGAGCTGCAACAGCTTACCCTCATGACTGAATATGGCCAGGCCACCCCTCTCACGAAAGCCGGCAGCAATCAGATTGCCGGGCAGCAGGACGACATCTCCGGTTAAGCGGCTGGAGAACAGTGCCTCCCCTTCCGGGCCTCCGAAGCTGCCGGCAATGGTACCGTTTTTTACATTGAACAGCGCAGGACTCCTGTCGGAATAGATAACCAGGAGAGTCTCCCTGTCAAAGGGGAGAAGCTTCTTAACGGGAGTCCCGGCCACTGACCTGCCACCCCGAAGAGCTGTCGCCTCACCCTCCCTGAATGAGAAGAGTCCCTCATTCTCATCAGCGATGATCAGCCGGTTGTCAAAGATGAGCATGGCTGTGATACGGCTGAGGCCTGACCTGCTCCCGAGGTCGGCCACACCAGCAGGGCCACCGTCAATCCGCGGCATATAGATACGGCTGCCGTCAGTCAGGTAGGTGTTGCTGCTGTCTGCTGTACCTGCAATGATTGGGCCTGTTGCCTCAGTAATGACAGAATCGCTGATCATGGCGCTCACCGGATGCCAGGCCAGCCTGCCTCCGCCATCAGGCTGGAGCACGCCAAATCCTCCCCGGCCTCCTGCCCAGACCACTCCGTGGCCATCAGTGACAAGCGTGGCTACAGGCCAGGGAGTAGCAGCCCTATCCCACCTGCTGCCGTTGAAGGAAGCGACCCCGCCGCTCTCACAGGCAAAAAAGATTACTCCCCGGCTGTCTGCGGTGATAGAGTGACAACGAAGTCCGCCAGTATGCCTGAGGGCATCAAAACTGCTGATCAGGGGCGTACCATAACGGTTAACCTGTGATGCGGCAGATAGTGAAAAGAGAAGAATAAAAAGTGTAAGCCTTACCCCCTTCCTCATTCCCTGAACAATTGGAGTGGAATTGAAGTTAAATATACAAATTCATCTTATATAACGGCGCTTTCGTCAATACCATATAATACGGGAGCTCTTTTTTAATTATCTTGGCTACGGATATTGAGGTTATGCGGGTAAACCAGAGGGTCACTACAGCTATACTGTTTCCGGTGTTGTTGTCATGGCTGCCTGCCTTATTTTCGCAGGCTCTGCCCGGTGGTGGAGCATCCATCCCCAGGGCGGGCATGACAATGGGCGCCCCCGGTGAGATCATCTATCAGACCGATGAGCCTCAGATGACAATTGTCAATGATCCTGCCGGCCGATACCTGAGGCTGTCATTCCCGGACCATCACCGTACCCAGGAGACCGGACAGCCCGAGCTGCCGGTATGGAGCAGGCTGGTAGAGGTGCCGGAAGGGATGGAGCCTGTGGTCACCCTGTCAGAGGTGGTTACCAGAAGGATCAACTTCGCTGATCACGGGGCAGCCAATGCAGAGATCTACCCGGCGCAGCCGGCCAGAACCAAGAACCAGTCGCCCGACGGGAAGGTCACCTTCAAGGATATAAAGAGTTACATGAGCCGTACCACACTCAGTCATGATACTGTAGTCATTACCCATGAAGGAATTTTCAGGGGCAGCCGGCTGGCAAACGTATCAGTATATCCGGCCTTCTACAATCCCGCCGGCAAATATGTTGAGCTTATAACATCCATGAAGATCGGCATAACTTTCAGACCATCAGCTACCAAGGGCAGTGAAGGGGGAGAGCCGGTACCGGTCAAGGGGGGCTACACCTCCGACCTCTTCATACCCGGCTATGCTGCCGACCCTGTTCATATGATCATTGTGACCGATACGCTTTTCCGGAAGCAACTGGAGCCGCTGATCAAGTGGAAGATGCTGAAGGGGATCCGTACCTCTGTCATCTATAAGCGTTCAGGGCCGGCTGATACCATCTACAAGGACCTGAAGCAACGTATCAGAAACCTCTATTTCAGTCTCATGGCTGGGGGCACCCCGGTGCAGTACCTGCTCATAGCCGGCGACCCCTCGGTGATACCCACCTCGCGCGGTATCACAAGCAACGTATCAGACCTCTATTACGGTGAGTTCGACGGTGAGGGCGACTATATACCCGAGCTCTTTATCGGAAGACTGCCTGCAGCTGATACAAACCAGCTGAAGGGGATGGTGAAAAAAATAATTGACTATGAATCATGGAATTATGCCCCCGAGAACAGGTTCTGGTCAGCGGCACTGGTAACTGCCGGGAACGCCCCGGGGTTCGAGATCTACATGAACGGCCATGTATCCTATGTTCACAATAATTACCTTGACCCTGACACCTCGATCACTGCCATTGGCTGGCTGTACCCCGAGTCGGTACAGAAGGATTCGAAACTGAAGGAGGCATTCAACCGCGGCCTGAGTATCCTGAACTATACCGGTCACGGTGAGGCCACCGGCTTCAGTGACCCGGTGCTGAAGAGTTCTACCATGGGTGAGCTGACCAATGAGTACAAGTATCCGCTCATCATCTCCAACGCCTGCCGTACAGCCCAGATAAATGTGGCCGGCTGCTTCGGAACCGCCATGGTGGCCACTCCCGCCAAAGGAGCCATTGGTTTTATAGGATGTACCAACGACTCATACTGGAACGATGATTTCTTCTGGGCTGTCGGCCCAGGCACCCCTGGATTCAATGTCACCTACGCGAATACCGGCGCAGGAGCCTTCGACCGGCTCTTCCACACACACGGAGAGCTGCCGGGCGAGTGGTACTATACCATGGGGCAGATAAACTTCTCAGGCAACATGTCTGTCTCTGCCAGCACCAGCCCCCGCAAGAAATATTACTGGGAAACATATATCCTGCTGGGTGATCCCTCGCTGGCACCGGTTATCGGCCGGCCTGACACCTTCAGGATCAGTATCCCGGACAAGCTTCCCCGCGAACTGAGAAAGCTCAGCTTCTCCGCCAGACCCTTTGCCTATGCAGCCATCTCTGACTTCAACACGCTGTGGGATGCACGGCATGTCAGTCCGGCAGGAAACATCACCCTCAACATACCACAGAGTGCAAAGGACTCCTGCCTGCTGGTAATAACCGGCCAGAACATGGTACCATATTTCAAGACAATCTATTTCGGTAATGTCGATGAGTCTTTCATTACCGTCAGCAGTTCCGAGTTTGATGACTCGGCAGGCAATGGTGACGGCAAACCCGACTATGGTGAATCGGTCAATCTGAAGATCACTCTGAAAAACCTTGGCAAGAGTGCCTCGGGGAGGCTGACGGCCAGGCTTACCGTGGCCTCAGGCCCCATAGTGGCCGTGGCTGATACCGCAACCATCGGCAGGCTGATGCCCGGCGAATCGCGTACCATTACCGGCAAATTTGTTTTCCGGGTACCGGAATATATCACTGACGGCGAGCAGGCCTCACTCAGGCTTACCCTGAAGGATGGCAGTGAGGAGTATCGTTTCGGTATTGATATGACCCTCCATGCTCCTGACCTGAAGATCGTCTCTGCCATCCATGATGACTCGATGTCTGGAAATGCCAACTTCCTTCCCGACCCCGGCGAGAGCCTGCACCTGAAGGTAACAGTAAGGAATGAGGGATCCTCGTCAGCCACCGGCCTGGTCACCGTGACCCCGTCACGTACCCTGCTGACCCTCCCCGGGAACCAGGTTACGGATGTGACGATAGGGCCGGGCCAGGAGAAGGAACTGATGATAGCCGCCATGATATCGCAGGATGCCCTGCCGGGAACCGTTATCCCTTATGAAGTCGCCTTCACCTGCGGAAGCTATGAGGCCAGGGGAAGATGGTCGCTGAGCATAGGCAAGACACGTGAGACATGGGAGTTCGGACGCTTCGACATCTTCCCGTGGATACAGGATGGAACCAATCCATGGTTTATCACCACAGCCACCGCATATGAGAACACCCACTCGGTACGCTCGGCACTTATCCCTGACCGTACCAGGTCAACGCTGGCAATACGGGTCAACAACCCGGTGGCCGATACGCTCTCTTTTTATGTACAGGTATCATCTGAACCCAACTATGACAAGCTCATCTTCAGGATAGACAGTGTCAGTGACATGGAGCTGTCAGGGGAAATACCATGGGCACGCCGTACCAGGCTGCTGAAGCCGGGGGTACACCTGCTCGAGTGGATATACCAGAAGGATGTATCCATGTCCGGAGGCCTCGACGGTGCCTGGCTTGACCAGATAACCTTCCCTGACATAGCATTCCTCGAGGCCGACCTGCATATTGATGCCGTCTTCCCGCCCTCAACAGGTACACCACTGAACGACTTTACCGTGAAGGGCAGGGTGATAAACTTCGGACGTACGGCACTGACAAGCTTCCCGCTGGCCTACCGTGTAAATGACGGCGAGCCGGTCAATGAGACATTCTACCACAAGCTCGGGCCCGGTGATACCGTTAATGTTGCATTCTCTCAGCTGGTCAGCCTGAAAAAGGATAAGGACTATACCATTTCAATTATCAGTCGCCTGCCTGAAGATGCCTACCCGTACAATGACACCGCCTCGGTATCATTTGTCATCTCGGCTGCCGGTCAGGAAATACCTGAGGAGCGGATTGCCGTACAGCCTAATCCCTTCACTGACAGCTTTGCCCTTGATATCGGTTTTGATGGGAGCACTGCCGCAGATATTGAACTCATTGATGTCAGCGGAAAGGTGGTCATAAGACAGAAGGCCGAGCTCACTCCGGGGCAAAACCGCACCTGGTTCAGTACCCGCCATCTGCCAGCAGGGGTCTACTCCCTGCGTATAAGCACCAGGGGAGGTGCAACAGTCATGAAGGTGATTAAGCAATAATCACTGCAGAATCATCCTTTAACCACTATTCAGTCATACAATGCCATGAACGAAAAGAGACCCACACGTGATGATGCACTGAAACTGTTCCTGAGGTATAACCGTTCTGACAGCCTCCTGAAGCATGCCCTTTCGGTTGAGGCTGTGATGAGGTATATGGCCCGAAAGCATGGCGAAGATGAGGAGGTGTGGGGGATCATCGGACTGGTTCATGATCTCGACTATGAGATGTATCCCGAACAGCACTGCACCATGACCGCCAGGATACTGGCTGAGGAGGGATGGCCTGCCGGCTGGATCAGGGCAGTTGTCAGCCATGGCTATGGTATCTGCTCCGATACCGAGCCGGTAAGCCTTATGGAGAAGACGCTCTTTGCCGTGGATGAGCTCACCGGCCTGGTAACCACCAGTGCCCTGGTACGGCCGTCGCGCAGCGTTCTCGACATGGAGGCGAAGTCGGTGCGGAAAAAGTGGAACGACAGGCGGTTCGCTGCCGGGGTTGACCGCAGCGTTATTGAACGGGGCGCAGCCATGCTGGGCGTTGACCTCAATGAGCTTATCACCGACACCATTATGGGTATGCGCGAGGCAGCTGACGCAATCGGGCTTGCGGGTAACCCGGCCTGAACAGCCGGGGAGACCCTCGTCGTACAACCGGGCCGGCCGGAATGGCAGCGGGCAGACGATCACCGTCTGCCCGCTCCATGTATCCACGCCATGATGGAAAGATGAACCGGCACTCCGCCGGATATGTCAGAGCTCCCTGATCATGATATTCCGGTACCAGACATCATCGCCGTGGTCCTGAAGCCCTATGTAACCCTCAGAGGCCACGTCAGCCCAGTCAGGATTGAGTGCGGGGAACTTGCTTCCTGCAACCAGTGCCTTCCACTCAGGAGTCCAGAGATGGTACTCCAGAACAGTCTCTCCGTTCTGTATATGCCATACTGATCCCTTATAGACCTTTATCTCGGCACTGTTCCACTCGCCTGCCGGTTTGGCATTCTGCGGAACGGCAGGTATAAGGTCATACAGGGCACCAGCCTTACGGTTACCGTTCTTCCCGGCCTCGGCATCAGGATGCCTGTCATTGTCAAGCACCTGCATCTCGGGAGCCGTCTTCCAGATATAATCCCACTGCGGCCCCTCCTGGCCAAGATAGAAGATACCGCTGTTGCCTCCCTCAGAGATCTTCCACTCAAGCTTCAGGTGGAAGTTTGAGAACTTGCGGTCATAGACGATGTCGCCTCCGCCGCCGCCTGCCTCACCCCTGCCGGAGCCGATACAGTGCAGCGTGCCGTCAACCACCTCCCACCCGTGCTCGGGAAAGGTCTCCTTATTGTAATTGCGCCAGCCCTTGGTTGAGGTACCGTCGAAAAGAACCTCCCATTCAACATTTTCAGCAGGCTGCTGGTCGGCCTTCTTCTTCTCTTTTCCCGGCCCGCCGCATGATGCAAATGAGACGGCCAGTAACATGATAAGCATTGATTTGATCAGTTTCATAGAGTATTTGTTTTGGATTATTTGTTTATTCACTCTCTCTCCGCGTTGTCAGGGCATATCTGGCAGTGACCATCCCTCGCGGTAGGTATGTTTGATCATTTCTGCGGCAAACGCCCTGGCATTGATCGGATCGGTATACTTCCTGTCGAAGGTGGGGTGTCCGTCAGTGATGCTGAAATGGTCTTCAACGCATATCCTGAGGGTCTCCTCATCATTGATATTGGTGAACTCCATCTTCTCGCCGTTCCACTCGAGGGTTTTGTTGAGTCCCTGCAGCCTCACTGCGAGCACTCCCATGACCACCATCTCATTGAACGGGCCGGCCTCCGAGAAGTCTGACTTGGTCATCAGCCTCGACTCGGGCGACTCCTTGGCAGCCCTCACCCAGTCCATCTCATGGCTGGTCTCCACGCGGCGCTCGGTCTTCGGTGCGTTGGGAACGCGTCCTGACAGCAGCCAGGGGTCACGCCCGTAGCAGCCACAGATAAGGGTATCCTTGCTTCCGTGGAAGATGCATCCGCCATCGGGGTCATAGGCCTTGCCTGCCGGCCATCCCTTCGGCTTCATGGGGATGATGCCGCCATCAGTCCAGGTCACCTCCACCTCGGGGTACTTGACCTTTGAACCTTTCGGGGCAGGCCTCTCAGGAAATACCAGCTTGACTGACTGTGCATTGGGCGCGCAGTCGGTCAGCAGCAGGGTTGAGTTGCCCTCAGCCTGTGTCGGGTACTTCAGCTTCAGCCCCTTGAAGACCGGATGCAGTATATGACATGCCATATCGCCCAGTGCACCCGTTCCGAAATCCCACCATCCCCGCCAGTTCCACGGGGTGTAGATGCTGTGGTAGGGGCGCATCGGGGCAGGCCCGATGAAGAGATCCCAGTTAAGCGAGTCGGGAACCCATTCACCCCTGGCCGGACGGTTCAGCCCCTGCGGCCAGATGGGACGGTTGGTGAAGGTCTCCACCTTGCGCACCTCCCCTATCTCGCCATTCTGTATCCACTCCATGATAAGGTTGACACCCTCACCGGAAGCACCCTGGTTGCCCATCGAGGTGGCTACCCTGTGTTTGGCGGCAAGCCGCGTAAGAAGCCTCGACTCATAGACACTGTGAGTGAGCGGCTTCTGCAGGTAGACATGCTTGCCGAGAGTCATTGCATGGGCAGCCGAGATAGCATGGGTATGGTCTGAAGTGGCAATGATCACGGCATCAATCGAGCTGCCCATCTCATCGTACATCTTCCTGAAGTCCCAGTAACGCCTGGCTGCCGGATAAGCTTCGAAGACCCGCTTTGAATAACCCCAGTCAACATCGCACAGCGCAACAATGTTCTCGGTAGAGGCAACATTCCTGAGGTTGGTGGCTCCGACGCCGCCGACGCCTATACCGGCAATATTGAGTTTGTCACTGGGGGCACGGTGCCCCAGACCGCTGACCACACTTGACGGAAGTATTGTCAGACCGGCAATGGCTGCACCAGCTGTCCCGACAAATGAGCGTCTGGTGATCCTGTTCGTTTCCTCTTTCATATCTTTCAAGGTTAAGTGTTCATATCAGAGAGATAAAAATAAGACTTTCCACACAATATCGGTGACAATTTGAAATCAAAAATCAGGACAATCTGACCACCGGCAGCCGTAATCCGTTCGCTTCCCGCCTGCAGGCAGCCCCCGGCCGGAGTGATTATTGCCCGGAACTGACTCAGATTGCCCTGAGGTTCCGGCACTGTATGCCGAAAAAAGAGTTTATTTTGCAGGATTATGACAGGCGACGGCAAAAAATTCATACTCGACACCGGTGACCATGACCGGATCAGCAGGGTGCTGAAAGGAGTGTTCGGAGTGGTCAGCATCGCCGTGGCCGCAGTGACGGCCGTTGTGATGTACCGGTCGGGACAGGTGACAACGGGCAGCATCGTGGCTGTGGCCTTCCTCTTCCTGTTCGGGATATGGCTGATCATGAACGGATTGGGTGTGACGGAGAGATACCTTGTGATAGCTGATGACACAATCACCATCAGGGACAGGGTATATGCCTCCGCCAGGGTGCTGACCGCGGCCGAGATAAAGGAGGCAGGTTTCAGCCAGCTCCGTATCACCCTTATACTCAAGTCAGGTGAGAGACTGACCCTGCGTCTCGGGGCATTCTATCGTGAGAATTCGTTCCATCTTATGGATGCTGTCTCCCGGTTCTGTGCTGACAATGGTATAGCCACCAATGACCGGACCGGCGGAGAGAATGAGGAGACGTTGCCATGAAGCTGAGGATGGGCATGATCGGTGGCGGCGAGGGGTCGCTTATCGGGCCGGTGCACCGGATGGCCGCCCGTATTGACGGTCTCTGCGAGCTGGTTAGCGGAGCCTTCAGCAGCAATCCGGAGGTGTCACGCCGCACGGGTGCCGCAGAGGGTATCAGCGGCTCACGCATCTACGACTCATGGCAGGAGATGCTTGACCGGGAGATGAGGCTTCCTGAAGGTGTCAGACCGCACTTCATTACCATCGTTACACCGAATCACCTCCACTATACCCAGGTGAAAGCGGCGCTGGAGGCGGGATTTCACGTTGTCTGCGACAAGCCTCTCTGCATCAGCCTGGCTGAGGCACTCGACCTGCAGGAGAGGGTTCACCGAAGCGGCAGGCTCTTCTGCCTGACACACAACTACACCGGCTACCCGATGGTGAAGAGGGCACGTGAGATGGTGGCTGCCGGTGAGATTGGCAACGTAAGGAAGGTACTGGTGGAGTACCTGCAGGGCTGGCTCGCCGGACCGCTGGAGAAGAGCGGACACCGACAGGCCGGGTGGCGGGCCGACCCGGCACGTGCCGGACAGGCAGGGTCGCTGGCGGACATAGGCACTCATGCCTTCAACCTGGCCGAATACATAACCGGCAGAAGGGTGACAACGCTCTCAGCCACCCTGAACAGGGTGGTGGCGGGAAGAGTGCTCGACGATGATGCCACAGTGGCACTGAGTTTTGAGCATGGAGCAGCCGGGACGCTGGCAGTCAGTCAGGTGGCCACCGGCGAGGAGAATAATCTCTCAATACGCGTTTATGGCAACAGGGGGAGCCTTGTCTGGCGACAGATGGAGCCCAACAGCCTGACCATGATGTGGCCGGATGCACCAACGCAGATAATACGTACCGGGGCATCATACCTGCCATCCGGCGGAAGCGCAGCAGTGCATACACGGCTGCCGGCAGGACACCCTGAAGGATTCATCGAGGCGTTTGCAAACCTTTACCGAAGTTTTGCATACCATATAATGGCGGCGGAGAAAGGGGTAACGCCTCCTCCCCATGCAGACTATCCGCACATAGATGAGGGAGTAAGGGGAATGCGGTTCCTGGAGGCCGCCGTCAGATCCTCACATAAAGGCGGTGCCGTGGTGAAGCTCTGAGCTCACCGGCAATAATACCATTCAGAAGATAAGGGTAACCCGTGCTCCGCCGGCCAAGGAGTCAGGCCGGCCAGCGAACCGTGACCACCGGCGGGCATACCATCCGGCGAACCGCGACTACAGGCGGGGCGTACCATCCGGCGAGCCGTGCCCACATGAGACCCGTGCCATCCGGCTGGCAGCGCCAACAAAGCAGACCATGTCATGAAGCCCCGGGCGTGCCTACCTCTTACCGAGCAGCTTCGTAAGATAGTAGTCGCGGCTTATCTTTATGCTCTCCATCGGGGTGTGGGTGCGGCAGTTATCCTGCTCCAGGAACCAGTACTTCATGCCGGCGGTGCGGGCCTCGGCCAGGATGGGCCTGAAGTCAATGATACCCTCTCCCAGGGTGGCATCCTGCTTCTCAGGGGTGAGATCCTTGAGATGCCACAGCTCAAAGCGGCCGGGATATTTCCTGAAGTAGTGGATAGGATCCTTGCCGGCAGCAGTGATCCATGCCAGGTCGATCTCAAAGGTTACCAGCTTCGGGTCAGAGAGCTCAAGCAGCACCTCATAGGGCACCCGCCCGTTGATCTCCCTGAACTCGGTCTGATGATTGTGAAAGCCGAAAGTGACCCCCACCTTACGCCCCCTCTCCCCCGCCTTGTTGAGAAAGTCAGCAGCACGCTGGTAGCCGTCGATGCTGCTGCTCCAGTCGCCTGGCAACGATGGAAGTATCAGATACTTCATGCCCGCCTCGGCGGCATCCTCAAACATCTGCTCATAATTGTCGGGGCGCACCCCGCTATGGGTGCTCAGCGGAATAAGGCCGGTCTTCCTGGCCAGCTTCGCAAAGTCACGGGGCTTCATGCCGTAGAACATTCCGTTGCGGTGATCGGCAGCCTCAACCCAGTCATAACCGATCTCCCTGACCTGAGCCAGTGCCCCGGCAGGGTCGGCAGCCATAGCCTCACGGATGGTGTAGAGCGCCAGACCGGTCTTTCGGGCTGGCACTGAGGCTGCCATTGACTCGCTGCTGATAAGCGGAAGCGCAGCCATGGCAAGGACACTCTTCCTGATGAATTCTCTTCTGTTGCTCATGATTCCGGAAATGGATTGAACATGGTAAAAAAGCGGGTCACCTGAATAACGGATGCCGGCAGGAAACAAAAATAAGTTTAAATTTATAATTCTGACTGCCCGTTGAAATGAATCTCTCGGAGAGATATGATGATAAGGGAACGATCAGGTGCCTGCTCTGCCCGCATTACTGCCTTATAAGGCCGGGTAAGAGAGGTATATGCGGTGTCAGGGAAAATAGCGACGGAGAGATACGGCTCGTCACTGCAGGACTTGTTTCCGGCTATGGGGCCGACCCCATAGAGAAAAAGCCACTCTACCATTTCAGGCCGGGATCGGTAATATTCTCGGCCGGATCATACGGATGTAACCTGAGGTGCGACTTCTGCCAGAACTATCATATCTCACAGTGCATGCCCGGTCGGTCAGGCAGCAGGCAGGCGGCACCAGGAAACAGCCGGGGCAGGAGGCCGGGCTCCGGTGCAGAGAGCGGGACAGACAGCGGGGTGACCACTCCTGCCGCACTGGTCAGCAAGGCCCTGGCGGTCAGGGGAAACTGCGGGATGGCATACACCTACAATGAGCCGGTCATCTGGTATGAGTACGTCATGGAATGTGCACGGCTGGCAAAAGAGCATGGCCTTTGCAATGTGCTGGTAACCAACGGATACATCAACCCCGAACCATTGAATGAGCTGATCGGGGTGACCGATGCGTTCAACATTGACCTGAAGGCCTTCAGCAATGAGTTTTACAGGCGCTATACCGGAGCTTCGCTTCAGCCGGTACTGGATGCAGTAATGATGGTGGCAGCCTCGGGAAGGCACCTTGAGATCACCACACTGGTAATACCCGGCCTGAATGACTCACCCGACGATATGAAGTGGCAGGCCGAATGGATAGCCAGCAATGCCGGCAGGACCACGCCACTGCATCTGAGCCGTTATTTCCCGGTGTACCGCCGTGCAACGCCCGCCACACCGCCGGAGACCATACTGCGCCTCAGGGAGGTGGCCGGCAAGTACCTAGACTATGTCTATACAGGGAATATGGGTGGAACGGGAAACGGAAGCGACACCCGCTGCCCGGGCTGCGGCACAGTGACAATAAGAAGGACCGGATATTCTGTCAGGGTCACCGGACTGACCCGGGAGGGCAATTGTACCAACTGCGGAAAGCAGATTATCTCCCATATGGGCTGACCTGAATCCGGGCTGATTCCCATCAGGCTGAACGAACCGACCGGGCTGTCGCCGGAGAGTCCCGCTACTTTTTCGCCAGTTCGCTCAGCTTCCTGAAGAAATCATTGACGGTGCTGCGCAGGTCTCTCCTGAGTGTGGTGTAGTAGGCCCTGACCAGTGCGGGATTGTCCTTTCCGTCAGGGTTGTTTGCCCTGTCAAAAAACTCATTGCGCAGGGCTACTGCCTCCTCAATGAGCTGCTGTGCTTCAGTACCCTTATCACCCTCCCTCAGGCTGGAGAATAGCAGGCAGTCTGAGATAAGTTCAAAGAAAAGAGTGTCGATATCCTTTTTCAGTCTTCTTAAGCTTGCCATATATCACACGGTTTTGTTGCAAAGATACAGATTAATCGGTGCGCCGGCCGGTCCGGTATGCAGTGATACTCCTCTCGGCCAGGTCTGAGTAGAGGCTCCTGAGCCTTGCGATGACAGTATCTGACGCATCATACTCCACCCCGCCGATACTCCGTACCGGCAGCACCATCGGTGATGTGCCGGTGATGAATGCTGACCTGAACCGTCCGATATCGGTTTCCCTGACCGCCTCATAGCGCAGGCTCAGGCCCTCCTCCACGATCAGCCTGACAACATATCTCCTGGTAATACCCTGGAGCACGGCACCGTCCGGAGCAGTAAAGATTTGGCCCTCATCTGATATGAAGAAGACATTCGACCTGCTTCCCTCGGTGATCTCGCCGTCACGGTTGACCAGCAGCGCCTCATAGGCGCCGCTCCTTTTCAACTCCGCATCCACCGACAGGCGAAGCCGCTGATTGAGCATCTTTACCCCGGGCTCAAGCCGCTCGGCATGGTATATTACCAGTGGTACCCCTGATGAAACCATTTCCGGCGACGGATAGAATGAGGGGATGTAGCAGATATGCAGCTGATGGCTCTGCTCAGTGAAGATGACAGTCACCCTGACATTGATCTCGGGATGAGGATCCCGTTCAACCAGCAGGGAAAAGCCATGCCTGATCTCTGATGCAAGATCGCCGGCAGGGAGATACCTGGTGGAGATGCCGGCCTTCATCCGGTTAAGGTGATCATCAAAAAAGAGCGGGGCGCCGTCACGGGTCCTGATCACCTCATAAAAATAGAGATCACCAGAGGGGAACTCCTCATCACCCCTGACAGGGTGCAGCTCACCATCATAGTAGTAGCAACTGCCGGCACATTCCATCTTGCAAAAAATTTGTTCAAATTTACAAATAATCGGCACTGCCCCTAAAAGTAATTATCTTAGTCTTTTTCAGATTTGATGTATGCCGTTGTTGACATAGAGACCACCGGGGGGAGCGCCAGGCATGAGAGGATCACCGAGATAGCCGTTTACATACATGACGGCACCCGTGTCATTGATGAGTATTCGACCCTGATCAATCCGGAGCGTAACATTCCGTCTTTCATCACCTCAATGACGGGTATCACCAATGAGATGGTTGAGGATGCCCCCAGGTTTTTCGAGGTAGCCCGTCGTATTGTCGAGCTCACCGAGGGGAAGACCTTTGTGGCTCACAACGCCAGGTTTGACTACTCTTTCCTGAGGCAGGAGTTCAGCATGCTGGGGTACCAGTTCAGGCGGCCGCTGCTCGATACGGTGGCTCTCAGCCGCCGCCTGCTGCCCGGTCACGGGTCATACAGCCTCGGTAACCTGTGTCGTGACCTGGGCATAGAGATCAATGGCAGGCACCGCGCTTCGGGTGACGCACTGGCCACCGTCAGGCTGCTGGAGCTGCTGCTCAGCAAAGACCGTGAGCTGGGTGAGAAAAGCCTGATCAGGAACAGGCGGGCAGCCGCACTGCATCCGGCACTCGACCCGGCACTGCCTGACAGGATCCCCGAAGAACCCGGAGTATACTATTTTTACGATGAGCAGGGAGAGCTGATCTATATAGGCAAGAGCCGCAACCTGAAGGAGCGGATAAGCAGTCACCTGGGGAACAACAGCTCACCACGCGAGATGGAGATGCGGGCAGCAACGGCGGATATCTACTGGGAGGAGACCGGCAGCGAACTGATAGCGCTGCTGATGGAGTCAGCCGAGATCAAGGAGCATAAGCCGCGGTTCAACCGTGCACAGCGGAGCAGCCGTTTCAGCTGGGGCCTCTTCAGCGGAACCGACGAGGCGGGCTACATCAGATTCTCATACCGCAGGGCGAATAATGACGAGGTGCCGCTCTCCCTCTTCACCTCTCAGGCCCGTGTCAGAGCCAGGCTGGAGAGACTCATCAGTGAATACAACCTGTGCCAGAAGCTGTGCGGAATGTATGATACCGACGGCCCCTGCTTCCACCGGCAGGTGAGCATATGCCGCGGGGCATGCAACGGCGGGGAGGAACCGCGAACATACAACGAGAGGGCAGCGAAGGCACTCGATGAGTTCATCTTCAGAAACAGGAACTTCCTCATAATAGACCGCGGACGGAACAGTGATGAGTACTCTGCCGTCAGGATAGTCAACGGGAAGTATACCGGATACGGCTTCTTCAACCGTGACGATGTCGGGTTCGGCCTCACCGCCGTGCATGATTGCATCAGGCCTGCACGAGATAACCGCGACATACAGGTCATAATAAAGGGTTACCTGAAGAAGCACAGGGTGGAGAGGATAATTGATTTCTGACCCCCGCCTGACGATCCTTTTCTTGATATATTTGCCCTAACCAACCGATACCCGAAATGTCACTGTTCACCCGAGCCACACGAGAGCTGACCGTCAGGATCGACGACTTCTTCGATACCATTGAGATCGGCATACTGATATTCAAGGAGGGGATAAAAGCCTATGTCAAAGGAGACAAGGAGGCCTTTGCAAATCACCTGGCAAGGATAGATGACCTGGAGGCCAAGGCCGACAAGCTGCAACGCGGCATAGAGAATGACATGATCGTCCACTCGGTGCTGCCGCAGCAGAGGAGTGAGATGGTCACACTGCTGTGGCAGATGGATGAGATCATTGACACTGCAAAGAAATCGCTGAACGAGTTCTATGTGGAGATACCCTTCATACCGCCCTCTCTGGCCAATGACTTCATCTCGCTGGCAGAGGTGTCGGGCAGTGCCGCCGAGGAGCTGATTCCCGCTGCAAGGGCCTTCTTCAGGGAGCCTCACCTTGTCAGGGAGAAGCTGATCAAGGTCTACTTCTATGAGAGAGAGACCGACAAGGCAGGATTTCAGCTTAAGAAGAAGGTGTTCCATGAGATGGATGACCTGCACCTCTCCAACAAGGCGCATATCAGGTATATTACCCACCATATCGAGAATATCTCCGATGCTGCGCAGGCGGCAGCCGACCTGCTGGGTTCGATGGCCATAAGGCAAATGCTCTGACCATGATCTTCCTCTTCCTCACCAGCGGCCTCTTCCTGGGCTGGACACTCGGTGCCAACGATGCTGCCAACATCTTCGGATCGGCTGTGGGCAGCAGGATGATCTCATTCACCAGGGCAGCGGTGACCGCATCGGTCTTCGTCATCCTGGGAGCGGTGCTGCAGGGCGAAGGGGCAGCCGACACCCTCGACCGGCTGGGAGCAGTAAACGCAGTGGGGGGCGCATTCACGGTGGCACTGGCAGCAGCACTGACAGTCTATTTCATGATCAGGGCAGGGCTGCCGGTCTCCATAACACAGGCAATAGTAGGGGCGATTATCGGGTGGAACTTCTTTACCAACAATGCGGTCGATTCGGCAGTGCTGACACGTATTGTCTCGACATGGATCACCGGCCCGCTGCTGGGAGCAGCATTCGCATTCCTGCTCTACCACCTCATCAAGGTCCTTAGGCGACGGACAACAGTACACCTGCTCGTCTATGAGTCATGGCTCAGGACCGGGCTGCTGGTTGCCGGCGCCTTCGGGGCATACAGCCTGGGGGCAAACAATATCGCAAACGTGATGGGGGTGTTTGTCCCCAGCTTCCCGCTTGAGGAGACCAGCTTCGGCATCTTCGTGCTCAGCGGCCCGCAGCAGCTCTTCCTGCTGGGCGCCATAGCAATGGCTGCAGGGGTGCTCACCTACTCGAAGAGGGTGATGCAGACGGTGGGCAACAACCTGCTGGAACTCTCTCCCGAGGCCGCCATGGTGGTGGTGCTGTCACAGGCACTGGTACTCTTCATATTCTCCTCATCGGCACTCTCCGGTTTCGTGCAGCGTATCGGGCTGCCGCCGATACCGCTGGTACCGGTATCATGCACACAGGTGGTGGTAGGAGCTATACTGGGGATAGGCCTCTACAAAGGGGTCAGAAACATCAATCTGAAGCTGCTGGGAAGCATCGCCTCCGGATGGGTCACCGCACCGGTGGCGGCCGGACTGCTCTCTTTCCTGCTGCTCTTCTTCATGAAGAACCTTTTCGGGATAGATGTGGGGCATACCGTAAATCCACCGGCAGCACAGGGCGACGGCATCAGCACCGCACTGATAATAAGGTATGCCATCCCCGTGCTGCTTCTATTCACAGCATCATACCTGGTCTACCTTGTACTGAAGGAGCAGCGGAAGACGGGGCGTGTCAACAAAGGGTTCCGCCACTAGGGCAGGCCCGCAGATCAAGAAATGAGTACCGCCTGCCGTAATCCATCATCTGCCCCAGGTAATCATTGCAGTATTCCACCTTTATATCGCTGATCGTGCCGTCAGCCTCCCTCACCGGTATGAGTGAAGGGTTGACAAACCCGGTATATGGTGCAATATTGAGTGCCGAGTAACGGGCCAGTATCTCGGCGTGCAGCTGCGGGTCGATTCTGACGCCGTAGCGCTCTATCAGCTCCCTGGCTGCATCATGGTCACCCTCTGACTTGATGCGCTGCACCTCCCTGAGCAGACCGGCAAAGAGGTGCCGCAGTCCGGCATAATCATTTATCCGTATATAGCTCTTTCCGTCTCGCCTGACCATCTCCACGATATTGCCGGCTCTCCCCTGCTCATAGACACGGTGCGTTATGGTTGCCCGGCAGCGCATATGTGCCTGCTCAATCACCTTCCCAGGTCTTATACGAGCCATCTGTGTCAGCAGTCCGTTTCTCATATAGCTGTCATACTGCACCCTGGCCACCTCCTGTGACGGCATCACTCCTATCTCCATCATCCGTGGATCCATGATATAGTAGAGCGCAAAGAGATCGGCCCTCATCTCCTCGAGCGGCGAGGCGTAGTTTCTCAGGGCATTGGGATCTGTTCCGGGGGCCAGCCTGCCGCTGGCATGTCCTATACACTCATGCAGGTCGGTGTGCAGTTCATCAGCCAGCGAGCCCCACCGCAGTGCCCTCTCCACCTCTGCCCGGTCAAGGGCGAACTCATCGAGGAAGCCGCTGCGGCGGGTCATCAGATCTCGGGCAGAGGCAATATTGGCCAGGCTGACCGACTTGCTGCCAGCTTCTGCCCTGATCCAGTTGGAGTTGGGCAGATTGATACCAAGCGGTGAAGCAGGATAGCAGTCGCCACCCAGCATCGCAACATTGACCACGCTGGCAGCCACACCGGTGACCCTCTCCTTGCGGTAGCGGGGATCAACCGGCGAGTGATCTTCAAACCACTGTGCACTGGCTGTAATAAGGGCAGAGCGCTTCGATGCCTCAGGGTCACGGTACTGAACAACAGCCTCCCAGGTGGCCTTCATACCCATCGGGTCACCGTAGGTCTCAATAAACCCGTTGATATAGTCTACCGGCAGGCCGGTATTGCCTGCCCACAGCACATTGTACTCATCCCACGTCTCCAGGTCACCGCTCCGGTAAAAATCGATCAGCATGCCGATCTCCCTCTGCTGTCTCTCACTCAGGGCCGCATCACGCGCCTTTTCCAGCCATGCGATCACCCTGTCGATCGCGTCACCATACATGCCGCCGCTCTTCCATACTATCTCCCCCATCCGTCCATCAACCTTGACCACCTTCGTGTTGAGGCCTTTTGAGTGAGGCCGCTGCTCATCAGCCACAGGCTGTGCCGCATAGAAGGCCTCCACCTCCGCCTGGGTGACCCCCTCATAAAAATTGTTGCATGAGGCAGCAATCATATCACTGCCGGCCGACTGGTCAACCCGCCTGGCATAGAGCTGCGGATCAAAGATCACGGGAATGAGCCTGGCGGCAAGCTGCTCCGGAGTCTCGCCGGCAACCAGCGGCAGGCGGGCCGGGTCTGAGCCTGAGACCAGGAGACGGAAATATGAGCCAGGAAAACCCGGCTCAAACTTATCTCCCGAATAGTGATGGTGGATGCCATTGGCAAAGAAAACCCTCTTGGCATAGGTGAGGAAGGCACTGAAACTGTCACTCTCACGATCACCCTCCCAGGTATCGATGATCGCCTCCATGGTGCGGCGTACCGGCAGATTGTAACGGAAATTCTGATCCCACAGAATATCCCGGCCGCAAAGGGCAGCCTCGGAGAGGTAATAGATGAGGAGCTTCTCCGGCAGCGGCAGACTGTCAAAACCCGGAAGCCGGTACTGCAACACACTGATATCTTCAAAACGATCAACCTCCGGGTTATGATCATTACCCGCAGGAATGGCATTTCCGGTACCGGAATAGGCTGTATGCATAACTCCCTGTTTTATGTTTTTATGTCCGGCTTTTTTACTCTGTTGCCTGGTCACCCTCCTTGTCTTTTTACGGGATTCCGGCATTTTTCCCCCACCGCAAATATATGATGCTATTGTTACCCGGGGATGGTATACTGCGGAATATGATACAAAAGGCAGCCCGTGGCAGAAGGTTAGCTGATTTTTTCTCCCCTGATCAGGAGTAATTGATAAATTTGGATATCCAAATCGTCAGCTTTATGAAAAGGATCATCCTCGCCATGGTTATGATAACTGCCGGCATGACTGCCACTCTTTCCGGCCAGAATATCAACGACTTAATAAGTAAAGAGGTAGCCGTATCGGTTACTGAAGCGGAGGTGCTGTACCGTCATCTCCACCAGAATCCAGAGCTCTCCCTGATGGAGTTCCGGACCGCAGCCCGTATGGCGGAGCTGCTCGGTGAGCTCGGCCTGGAGGTGACCACCGGTGTGGGTGGTAACGGGGTGGTTGGCCTGTTGCGCAACGGCAGCGGTCCGGTCATCATGCTGCGTACCGATATGGATGCCCTGCCGGTGAGGGAGACCACCGGGTTGCCATGGGCCAGCAGGGTGACGGCCCGCACCGCCGATGGCGAGGAGACGCCCGTGATGCATGCCTGCGGCCATGACCTGCACATGACGGTATGGTATGGTACGGTGAAGACACTCACCGCACTGAAGGGCAGGTGGAAAGGTACGCTGGTGGCTATAGCGCAGCCCGCCGAGGAGATCAGCGGCGGATCGGCCCAGATGATGGCCGACGGGCTCTACACCCGCTTCCCGCGACCCGATTATGCGCTCGCCTATCATGTGAGCCCTGACCTGCCGGCAGGAGTCATAGGCTATTACCCGGGTGCGATATTCGCCGGGGTGACCTCGGCTGACATAAAAGTAAAGGGCGTGGGAGGCCACGGTGCAATGCCCCATACAACCATCGACCCGGTGGTACTGGCTGCCAACATGATCATCGACTTCCAGACAATCGTCAGCCGCGAGATAAATCCGGTTAAACCGGCAGTGGTGACGGTAGGTGCCATACATGGCGGAACAAAGCATAACATCATCCCTGAAGAGGTTGACCTCAAGCTGACGCTGCGCTTCTTCTCTGATGATGTTTACCGGCATATAATGACATCACTGAGGCGGATTGCGACGGGACAGGCAATTGCGGCGGGAGTACCCGAGGGGAGGATGCCGGTGATTACCGCGGGGAACGACTATACCCCGCCGGTGGAGAATGATGCCGTCCTGGTGAACCGGGCAGTTGCATCAATGGCCGATATCGGAGGGAAGGACAACCTGTGGCTGGTAGATCCGGCCACCGTGGCTGAAGACTTCGGCAAATACGGGCGTACGGAGGAGAAGGTGAAGATAGCCCTTTTCTGGCTCGGCGGGGTCAACAGGGAGAAGTATGAGGAGAGCATCACGGGGGGAACCATGCTGCCGGCACTGCACAGCAGCAACTTCCTTCCTGACTTTGTGCCGGCCTACACTGCCGGGGTGCGGGCGATGAGCCGCACAATCATTGATCTCTTCAGATCCCCAGCAGATCCATCACGCCGTTGATGAAGGTGAGGGGGTGGGCCGGGTTGCCCGGAACGTAGAGGTCTATGTAGTGAGAGTCGATAAACCCGCGGCGTATGGCGGGGCTCTCACTGAAAAGGCCTCCGCTGATGGCATCGGTACCGCTCAGAATGATGATTTTGGGTGAGGGGGTGGCTGCATGGCATATCTCAAGTGCCGCCTCCATATTCTCACTGACCGGGCCGGTGATGACGATCCCGTCGGCATGCCTCGGTGATGCAACGAACTCGATACCGAAACGGCCCATATCAAAGTTTACATTACCGGCAGCATTCAGCTCCATCTCACATGAGTTGTCACCTCCGGCAGAGACCTGACGCAGCTTGAGAGACCTTCTGAACATCCTGCGCACCTCTCTTCTCACTGCCCCTTCATCAATCCTCAGTGGCGTATCGTGACCCGGTCTGACCACCAGTCCCTCCCTGGTGGTGGCGGCAATGCGGTAATCATTGGTGAAGCGGTAGACGGCGGGCAGCAACAGGGCGCACTCATTGCAGAATGCACACCTGCCCAGATCGATGGCCCCGCTGGCACGATCAATAGCGCCCGTCGGGCAGAGCGCAGCGGCAGCCTCAGCCCCGGCTGCAGTGATATCCGGCGAGATGACCGGCCTGCCACGGAATCGTTCCGACACCGGCTGGTTACGCAGGTCGGGAACGAACTGACTGCCATGGTCGGCAAGAACCCTTATCTCCTTTCTCATTGATCTCTCACATGTTTAATTACAGCTGCGTCTCACGTACGGCGGCAAAAGCTCCTCTCCTAGAGATCATTGCCGCAGTATGAAAGATTAAAACTCTTGTTGCATACCGGGAAATCAGATATCTCCTGGTCTCTCACAGCCAGTGCCAGTGCCATCCAGTTGTGCATCGAAGGATCCTTGATCACGTATCGGACCAGCTTGCCCCGGCTGTCGGTCAGTGCCACGTGGCATATCTCTCCCCTCCATCCCTCTGTCAGCGACACGGCCAGTACATCCGGCATGAACTGAAGGTTGTACCGGGGTCGTTCAGGGGAGCCATCTGGCCCCTTACCCCGGCCGGAATCAGCTCCGCTGCTGTCGCCCTCTCCCTTTGCCCACTCCTGCGCCTCTCTCCATGCCTCTGCCAGTCTGCGGATCAGCTTCACCGACTCTCCCACCTCCCTGACCCTGAGCATGCCGCGTGCCATGACGTCTCCGCTGCTGATGGTCATCGGCATCACCTCCAGCGGGCCATAGTACTGGAAGGGGTGGCTGACGCGTATATCACGCAGCAGTCCGGAACTGCGGGCTGCCATACCCACCGCGCCTATGCCTGCGGCCTGCCGGCGGGTCACCTGGCCGGTCTCCTCGAATCGGCCAAGCACGCTCGTCAGGGTATAGATACATTCAGCCACATTGGCATAGCGCCGGTCGACCTCACCGACTACGGTCAGCAACTCGTTAAGTATCTCTTCCGTCAGCGGATGGTTCGTTCCGCCCGGCCGGACCAGGCTCTTGCCGAAACGGTTACCGCACCAGTACTGGGTGGTATTGATCACCATCGTACGCAGCGCCTCGCAGGCCACCTGCCCCAGCTGGTAGGCCACATCGGTGCACAAAGCAGCCGTATCACCGATATGTACGGCTATACGCTCCATCTCAAGAGCGATACACCTCTCTATCTGCAGCGATCGTGAGGGCACTGATCCTGCCAGGGCCTCGGCCAGCTGTGCATGGGCCAGGCCGTGCCCCACGGCAGTGTCGCCGGCAATATTCTCTGCCAGCAATGATCGCTGCAGCCCGCCGGAGGCCTCCAGGAAGAGCCTCTCTATGCCGCGGTGCTGGTAGCCGAGCTGTATCTCGAGATGCAGCACCTTCTCGCCGTTGCAGATAAAACGGAAATGACCAGGCTCGATCACGCCGGCATGGATGGGCCCCACACCCACCTCATGAAGCTGCTCGCCGGTTATCTCATAAAAGGGATAGTTGTCCATGGTTGAGCCCTGGTCAGCACGGTAATGCGGATAGCGCACCGGCTTCAGCCAGGGATGATCTGCAAACCGTACCCCATGGCTCTCATGCAGCTCACGTTCAAAGATATGCATGGCATGACACGAGGCGGTCAGCGACTTAAGCGGCTCCTGCACACCCTGCTCAGCATGACTCAGTATCCATATTGAGCCGGTCTCATCACCGGCGATCAGGCAATAGAACTGCAGCCTGCCTCCCTCGCCCCGGTGAGCGAAGTAGGTCAGGCAGTGATTCTGTTCATCGGCAAGCAATTCAAGTACCTCAGCACGGAACTCATCATAAACGAGCAGGGGCATCCCGCTCAGTGCAACAGGTGCCGATCCGTTTCTTGTCTCAATATATCTCTTTCCGCTCATCGCCTTAATCAATCCAAATTATTGCCCGGCTCATTGCCATAGTAAGCGCTCTCATCTCATTTTTACCCGGTTCATTTTCTCACTTGCCATTCTGACTTTATCACTGCCGCCCCGTTACCATATTGATCCTTCTGACCTCATCACTGCCGCCCCGTTGTCATATTGGCCCTTCCGACCTCGTCACTGCCGCCCCGTTACCATATCGGTTCTTCTGATCTCATCACTGCTGCCTCGTTACCATATTGATCCTTCTGACCTCATCACTCCTGCTGCACCTGCTTATGGCAATGTCTGAATACCCATATTTATCAGATCTGCCAGGAATGGCGGCTGCCAGAAGCAGGTCAGCACCACCAGTGAAAGCAGCAGGAACTGGCTGATGGTCTCTGCCGGATTAACCCTGTCAGGCAGCTGCATCCCTACCGTATCACGGGGAGAAGAGAAGCTGACATGCATTATCCTTGTACTCATTGCATAGATGATGAAGCAGAGCAGTATGATCGCGGCTGCCAGCACAAACCACTGACCATTGAACACCATTGCCCTGAATATCATCAGTTCAGAAATAAAGATCCCCGAGGGCGGTATTGCCAGTATGCAGACCATACCCAGCAACAGCACCATCGCTCCTGCCGGGTAGAGCTTCATATACCGTCCGCTCTCATCAAGGCGGAAGGTGTGCAGGATGCGGGAGAGTTGTCCCATCTGGTAAAAAAGGCTCGATTTTGCCAGTGAGTGGAGTACCACCAGCAGCAGAGCAGCATAGTAGCCCCATCCGCCCACCCCGAGGGCAATAGCCACCAGTCCCATATTCTCAAGGCTCGAGTACGCCAGCATCCGTTTCAGATGCCTGGCTTTCAGCATGTATCCAGCGGCAACCAGCAGTGAGAGCATACCGGCAAGCACCAGCACATGATTCATGAAAGGAAGGACAGATGTGGCTGAGAAGAGATTGTATATCCGGAATATAGCCAGGAAACCGACGTTCATCAGGGTGGTGGAGATAAGGGCGCTGACCGGCGGCGGGGCAACGGAGTGGGCATCAATGGTGACGGTATGCATCGGGAAGAGTCCCATCTTGGTACTGAACCCTGTCATCACAAAGAGAAAGGCAACCTTCAGGTAGAGCGGGTTGGCGGTGGCAGCCAGTTCCCTGAGTGCCGGAAAAGAGAGGTTCGGAGCACCGCTCTTACCATAGATCAGGCCCAGGAAGAGTATGCCCAGATAGGCAAGCGCAATGCCCGTTGAACAGATGAAGACATACTTCCAGGTAGCCTCCAGGGCCACCTCATTGCGGTCATGGTATATGAGTACCGCCACAGCCAGGGTGGTGGCCTCAACAAAGATCCACAAAACCGTCATCGTATTGGCCAGATAGGCGCCGGCCATGAAGGTCATCAGGGCGATCAGCCCTGCATGATAGATGTTGTATCGCTTCAGTATATCACGCGAGGTGTAGATGAACCCGTGACCTATGGTCGGGAAGGTCAGGAGGGCAAGAACGGAGAGCAGCAGTACACCCGTGGCATCATAGGTAAAGAAGGTTATCTCCGTCTTTCCGACATTGAACCAGCTGTGCACCGTCAGGCCGGTCAGTATGACTCCGAAAGCCAGCGCAGCCGTACGGGTGAAGGCCCTGCTCCGGGAGAAGAGAGTCACGACACCCAGTGAAACCGACAGTATGAAGAAGAGCAACAGTATCATGCCTAGTCTTTCAACATGTTAAGCTCATCAGTATGTGGCTTGAGCCGCAGCCCGAAGAATCCGAGTATCAGTACGCCTACAAAGAGATCAAGCAGGATGCCGATATTGATCAGCATCGGCATCTCGTGCCCCACTGCCAGCGAAAATATGAATACCGCGTTTTCAACAACAAGAAACCCAACCAGATGAGAGATTATAAGCTTGTGTGTAACAATCAGCAACAGCCCCGTAAAGAGTGTAAAGAGTGCAATCGAGAGATAGATGGTATTGATGAGCGGGTTTACCAGGATCATGGCAAGGATCACGCTGAGGAGCAGCCCGGCAATGGAGTAGAGCAGCAGGTAAAACCCCGGCATCGCCTGCCGGTGTACCTTTGTGATACCCGACCGCCTGATGATACGGTTAAGCAGGTAAGGCAGAAGGGTAGCCTTGAAGAGAAGGGTCTCGGCAACAATGAAGAGCAGGTTGGCAAGATTGACCTCCTTAAGCTCAATCACCGCAATACCGCAGAGCATCAGCCCCTGGAGGGCAACCAGCCTGACATAGGTGGTGAGCCGCTCGGCAGAGGCGAAATAGATCAGGGTGATCGCAAAGATTACTATCAGATAGTTTACCATACCTTTCTCAGACCAGTTTTTCGGTTAGTATCAGTATTACCAGGAAGGCTATCAGCCCTATCGCCGAAAGTGTCAGGATAAATTTCGGGTTCTTGGTCATCTTGTTGCGGGCCCTGAATGACTCGGTGATACCGATGACAATGGCGAAAAGCGCCTGAACGGCAAAGAAGAGGCCAGTCTGAAGTATGACATTCCAGCCGGCCGGTACCACCAGGTTATAGATCAGTGACCCGTAGATGCCGAACTTCAGGTAGGTGCCGATATGGATCAGTGCCTTGTCAAAGCCGCTGTAATCGAGAATCATCACCTCATGCACCATGGTGAGCTCAAGATGGGTCTTGGGATCATCGACCGGCATGCGGCTGTTCTCAACCAGGGCTATCTGAACAAAGAGATAGGCTCCTATTATACTGTATATCAAAACATAATCATTACCGGTAATGTAGAACTGATTGAAAATAACCGAGAATGACGAGTAGCCGGTAAACATCGCAAATGTAGCCAGCAGTATGAAGAATGCGGGCTCAACCAGCATTGAGAAGAGCGCCTCGCGGCTGGCGCCCATGCCTTCAAAACTGCTTCCGGTATCAAGTGCCGCAATGATCATAAAGAATTTTCCAAGAGCCAGCAGATAGGCAAACATGATGAAATCGCCTTCGAAGGAGATCAGCGCCTTCTGTTCGGCAAAGGGAAGCAGCATCATTGCGCCGATGATGCTGGCCAGGCTTACCGACGGTGCAATACGCAGTATGAGGCTGGTGGTGTCACTGAAGACGCTTCCCTTACGCAGCAGGACCCAGGTATCCTTCAGCGGCTGGAAGAGACCCGGTCCCTTGCGCCCGGAGGCAATGCTCTTCGTTCTGAGGATCACTCCGGGAAAGAAGAGCGCAGCTGTCACTATCAATACGAATCCTGCCATAATCAGATGATATTGAGCATTGTAAGCAGTAATACCAGCAGCATGAAGAGGAATGCATATAGTATATAGTGCTTGATCTGGCCGGTCTGCATCATCGCTATCCACTTCAGCACCCGTGCAGCGAGACCGGTTGGTTTCTCAATCAGGTTTTTCCTGAAGAGGTCGTCGCTGTGTGACCTGAACTCCCGGGGAGCAGGAAATATCTCCTCCTCTCCGAACTCTCTGTACTCACGCCGCGTCTGCAGCAATGGCTGTGCAATCTCCCTGAAATTGTATGAAAATGAGGTTGCGGTATACTGGTGCCCAGGGGTCACAGCGGTATAGCCGCAGCCCCATGTTGGTCCGTTTTCAACCGGTCTGCGGCTCAGGTGATACCTGCGGTAGAGCAGCAGTACGGTCAGGATGATGATGAATGTGCCGGCAGCGATGCTTATCTGTGCCAGGTTGACCGTCAGGGCGCCTGTGACCAGCGGCATGCTGCTGATACCCCATACGGCCGAGACCATCCTGAATGCCGGTCTGACCACCAGCGGGGAGGCCAGCCCGATAAAGAGGATCAGTGCGGCAGTGAAAAGCTGTGGTACGATCATCACCCGCTGCACCTCACCGGCATGACGTGCCTTCTCAGACCGGGGCTCACCCAGAAAGACTACCCCGAAGGCCCTTGTGAAACAGAATATGGCCAGACCGCCAATCAGCGAGAGAGCCACGATTGATAAAACAATGATGATCGAATGGACGAGGGTGGCCGCCGAGAGGCTGTTGAACATTCCTATATATATAAGATACTCAGAGATGAAGCCATTGAACGGAGGCAGTCCGCAGATTGCCAGTGAGCCGATGAGGAAGAGCATGGCTGTCAACGGCATACGCCTGACAAGACCGCCTGTCTGTTCCATGTTGCGGGTGTGTGCCGAGAGGTATACCGAGCCGGCATTGAAAAAGAGCATCGACTTGAAAAGTGAGTGGTTCAGTACGTGCAGCATTGCACCTGCATATCCCAGAAGTGCCAGAGGCTGATTGCCCAGGGCCTGGCCGACAACTCCCAGGCCGGCACCAAGACCGATAATCCCCACATTCTCAATGGTGCTGTAGGCAAGCATCCTCTTCAGATCTTTCTGTACCAGGGCCATCATGATACCCAGAATACCTGAAAGAAGCGAGAACACGATCAGGATGATCCCGGCGGCCAGCAGGTCAGACTGCATGGCAGCCAGCACACGCAAAATACCATAAATGCCCATTTTGATCATAACCCCCGACATCACCCCTGAGACATGCGACGGTGCCGCCGGGTGTGCCTCAGGAAGCCATGTATGCAGCGGGATGAAACCCGCCTTGATGGCAAACCCGGTGAAGAAGAGAAGGAAGAGCGGCAGATTGCGGTGCGTGGCAAAATAACCTGCCAGGGCGTCAAAGCTCATCTGACCGGTCTGCCTGTGAACCACCAGGAAGGCAATCATTAAGAAAAACATCCCGATATGCATCTGTATGAGATAGCTGATCCCGCTCTTCATCACACTCCTCTCCTCAGCCTCAAATATCACCAGGAAGAAGGAGGAGAGAGCCATTATCTCCCACACTATCAGGAAGGTAATCCCATCACGCACCATGACGACCAGCACCATTGAGAGCCACAGCCAGATGTATGAAAAGTAGTGTATTGAGAAACGGAGCGGATTCATGGTCTGCATGTAAGGGGCAAGGTATCCCCTGGCATAGATGAACCCGATCAGCACGGTGATGTTGATCACAATGATAAAGAATGAGGCCAGCTGATCAATTACCAGCACCAGGCTGCTGCCGGCTGACGGCGTAAAGAGGGGAATAGTCCGGTCGGGGGCGGCGGCTGAGAGCACGCCGGCAGCCCAGAGTGTGGTTAATGCCACCCCGGCAGAGAGGAGCAGTAAGGTGAAATGGTACTTGAATGGACCGGGAACCGCAAAGATCAGCAGCGTCAGCAGCAGAAAGAGCGGTAGTAACATGGTGCTAAACATAGGCCCGTCAATTTAACGGCGAATATAACAATAAACCAATTGAGTCTGTCAACCGGAACTCTGCCCTGCCTTGTCAAACGGGGAGCTATACTTCAAGCTGGCTTTCAGCAGCCTGCGGCTGGCGCACCTGTGTGGTGCCTCCCTCGGGTATATTGGGATCAAATGGTCTGTTCTCCTTCCATGCACCGCAGGTGAAGTCAGGCACATCGATTGATGCTGACCGGTTTGCGACAGACCACTCACTCAGCGGGGCAATCACGCTCCAGAGTGCAGCGTCATATACATCCTGGTCGAGGGGCAGTCCGTTGCGCAGGCAGTCGATCAGTCTCCAGTCCATTATAAAGTCCATTCCTCCGTGGCCGCCGATGGCACGCGCCATCTCTCCCACCTTCCTGACTATCACAGGTGTATATTCCGCAGCCAGTTCAGCCTGTCTCTCGGGCGGCAGCCATGAATGGCCCAGGGCTATGCGCGCCGGTGAGGGGTATTTCTGTGCAAATCCCTTTGTGCCGCTGATGAGGTGTATACGTGAATAGGGCCGCGGCGAGGAGACATCGTGCTGAACCATGATACTGCGCCCAAGCGTGGTCTTGATCAGTGTGGTATTCATGTTGCCGCGGTACTTCCTTCCGGCATAGGGTTCATAGAAGGGATCCTCCCTGGCCAGCTCGCCCAGTTCACGCTCCATACTGAAGTCATTTGAAGAGAGGGAGGTGAGGTAATCCATGCGGTCACCCCTGTTGATGTTCATTGCCTGGCACACCGGACCCAGTCCGTGTGTGGGATAGAGGTTGCCGTTGCGAACATTCTCCTTCAGCCGCCACATGTCTGCATAGCCGTTCTTGTCATAGGTGAAGTCCCATCGCAGGTCATGTATATAGGCTCCTTCCCCATGGATAATCTCTCCGAAGAGCCCCTGACGCACCATATTGAGGGTCAGCAGCTCAAAGAAATCGTAGCAGCAGTTCTCGAGCATCATGCAGTGTTTCCTGGTCCGCTCTGATGTCTCCACCAGTTGCCAGCACTCCTCCACTGTCTTTGCTGCCGGCACCTCCACCCCCACATGCTTGTCAGACTCCATGGCCCGTACCGCCATGGGAGTATGCCACGCCCACGGTGTACAAATATATATCAGATCAATATCCGGATCATCACATACTCCCTGCCAGGCCTCCTCGCTCCCGCTGAAGCTTCTGGCAGGGGGGAGTCCGTGCTTGGCCAGGATTGCCTGGGCCTTTTCAACCCTATCGGGATACTTGTCGCAGAGGGCGGCTATCTCAACACCCTCGATATAGGCCATCCGCTCAACGGCGCCGGGGCCTCTCATACCTAGGCCGATAAAGCCTATCCGCACCTTTTCCAGTGGCGGGGCGGCATATCCTGACATATTGAACTTCTGTGTATGAACAGCCCTGACAGCCCTGGTGATCTCAGCCAGTGCCTCAGCCGGCCTGACCTGCCGCGAACAGGCTGAGAGAGAGGCGGCAGAAACGGCACCTGCCCCGGCAACAGCGGCAGTGCGGAGAAAATTCCTTCTGTTGGTTTTCATCGGTTATGGAGAGTTACGGGTTAAGTTAGGCATGCAATATACATAACTTCCCCGTTCCGACAGCGTGGCAGCAATCAACTCTCTTCAGGCTTCTCCTTCTTTTTTTGCCTTCTTATCTGGTCACCTGCCAGAGAACCTATCAGCCAGCCCATCACGGCGCCCCAGGGTATCATGAGATACCAGTTTGACCGGATGGCGCAACTGCCGCTGAGACACCCCACATACTTCCAGTAGAGATAACCGCCCAGCGCTCCCAGGAGCAGCCCGGCGATCTCAGCCGGGTATTTTCTGAAAATCCTTTTTATCATCTGTTTAACCTTTTTCTTACGGTCAGCGTCTCTCTCAATAACACCGTTTGGCGGAAGTTGTTCCCGGGGTATCAGCCCTCCGGTGCCTGCCGGTAATATCGTCCATTACGCTCCGGATAACCCTTCTCTCAAGCTCTCTCTCCCTTTCCCAGTTCAGTTCGGCAGCGGCGACGGCAGTTTGCTCCCGGAGCCTGCCGAGGAGAAGGCGGTCATCTGCCACCCTCTGCAGCTGCCGTGCTATGGCTTCAGGAGTGACCTCATCAATCACAAGGCCGCATCCATACTCCTCAACCACTCTCTTCACCTCCGGCAACGGCGACACTATCACCGGAATGCCTGCTGCTATATAGTCGAACACCTTGTTTGGGAGGCTGTAGCGCTGGTTGATGCAGCTATCGTGGTCAAGCGAGAGCCCCGCATCACAGGCCATTGTATAGCGTATCATCTCCGTCCACGGCATTCTCGGGAGGAAGATGATCCCTTTGCCGTTGCGGCACTCTTCAGCCTGCCGTTTGAGTGCAGTCATCTCATCTCCCGCACCTATGATGAGCAGCTTCACTCCCCGTGTCAGTCTCATGGCGGCAATCAGCTCTGCCCCGCCCCTGCCCGGGTTTATTCCCGATCCCTGCAGTACCACGAGCAGTTCATCCGCAGCAACTCCCAGCTCATCCCTGCTGCGCGGCTGAGGAAGCCCGGCGGCCGATGCCACATTCCGCACCACCACGGGCGAGACACCATACTCACTGTGATAGAGCCCGGCAATTGAATCACTGACAGTTATCATCCATGTGAGACGGGGCAGAATCAACTTCTCAACGCTCTTCCACAGGCAGTGAGTGATACGCCTCTCCGGCAGGCCATGCTGACCGGTGAAATATTCGTGAGCATCATAGATGATCCGCCTGCCCGGGAATCGGGTCAGCAGATAACATGGCACAAGGGTGTCAAGGTCAGAGGCCACGCAGAGGGAAAAGGGCATAAAAAGCAGCCGAATGAGGAGCAATCCATTGAAACACAGATACATCAATAGACCTTTCCGGAAGGGAACCCCAATCCGTACAAACCTGATTCCGGGCATTGCTTCAGGAACGGGCGAGTCCGACCGCCTGCCTATGACCGTTACGGAGAGTCCCTCCTCAGCCATCAGCCGGGCCAGCTTCAGCACCCTCATGTCGGTAGACAGGTCACTTATGACTGCAACAACAGCTTTCATCCGCAGGCTCGGCAGAATGTCAGAGGCAGGCTGCCGGCAGTGATGAAAGATACAAAAGATTTTTTTAGCTATGTTTGTACAGAGTATCATACCTGATGGATAGAGTGTCCGAGAGAAAGGTTCTGCACCTTGTCAGCTTCAACGTCCCCTACCCCCCGGACTATGGCGGTGTAATGGACGTTTTTTACAAAATCACCTCTCTCAGGAAACTGGGGGCGGATGTCATCCTGCATTGTTTCGGCTATGGACGTGGCCGTTCACGTATCCTTGAACATGAGTGCCTGAGGGTGCACTATTACAGGCGTGAGCTCAACCTCTTCCATATCTTCAGCAAAGATCCCTTTGTGGTTGTCTCGAGGCGTGACGACTCTCTTCTTGCGAATCTGCTGAAAGACACCAGTCCGATACTGTTTGAAGGGCTGCACACAACATATTATCTTGATCATCCTGCCCTGGCAGGGCGGGTGAGAATGGTCAGGACGCACAATATCGAGCATATCTATTACCGTAACCTGGCAGCCTCAGATCGTAACCCTTTCAGGAAATGGTACTTCAACCTTGAGGCTGATAAGCTGGAGCGGTATGAGCCGGTGCTGGCAGGTGCCTCATTGCTGCTCTGTATATCGCCTGGTGACACTGAATACTTCAATGCCCGATATGGCAATGCCTGCTTCGTCGGGCCTTTCCATCCGGCAATAAGCTCTTTGAGCCGTACCGGGATGGGCAGCTATGTGCTGCTTCACGGTGACTTCTCCACGGCTGAGAACAATGCGGCGGCTCTTGTTCTTGTCAGGGACGTGGTATCGAAGTGGCAGCACCATACCATCCTTGCCGGCAAGAGACCCTCTCCTGAACTTACCAGGGCTGCCTCGGCGGCAGGCAATGTCACTCTGATTTCCGATCCCTCACAGGAGCAGATGATTGACCTTATCGCCGGCTCCCAGGTCTGTCTGCTCAACGGCTCGCAACCGTCAGGGATGAAGCTCAAGCTGATCAATGCCCTGTGCGGCGGACGGCATGTGATAACTTCCGAGGCTGTCACCAGCGGATCAGGCCTGGCTGACCAATGCTTTCGTGCTGCCGTTGCCGAAGAATGGATCACTCTCACCGACAGACTGATGAAAGAGGAGTTCACTCCCGCAATGAGAGAGGCACGCATTGCAGCAACAGGCAGGGTAGCCGACAACATGGTCAATGCCCGGAGGATAATCGACTGCCTCTGAGAGCGGTGACCACCACCAGTCTTCAGATTACCTGTAAATGCGCCTCCGGTTCAGCTCGCGCCGGTACTCGGCAGCATACCTGTTATGCTCTGCCAGGGTACGTGAGAAGTGATGATACCCCGAGCCGTCAAAACGGGCAACGAAGAAAAGGTATTGGTGCTTCTCGGCATGAAGCACAGCCTCGAGACCGGAGTGTGACGGGCAGCAGATCGGGCCGGGCGGGAGACCCGCATATCTGTAGGTATTGTATGGTGAATCATAGGCTTTGTGAATATTCAATACCCGCCTCAGGGTGAAGTCATTGACTGCATACTTAAGGGTAGGGTCGGCCTGAAGCAGCATACCCTGCCTCAGCCGGTTGAGGTAGACACCGGCTATGCGGGGTTTCTCATCATCACGCATCGCCTCCTCATCAACGATGGATGCCAGCACCGAGACCTCGGCCGGGGTAAGACCGGCTGACTCTGCAAGCGCTCTACGCTCATCATTCCAATAGGCCCGGTACTCTCTCAGCATCCGCCGGTAAAAGGTCTCAGCGTCTGACGACCAGTAGACCTGATAGGTGTCAGGGATGAAGAGAGCAATGATAGTCTGCCGGTTGAAGCCTTCTGATGCATAGTTGGATTCATCATCAAGGAATTCTGAGATGGAGGCTGAGTCAGCCTCGATCTGTCCGCCCACCTTGCCGGCAAGCTCTTCCACCGTCCGGATATTATTGAAGGTTACGGCCACAGCCGTCTGCCTGCCTGAGCGCAGGAGGTTGACAAGATTGTTGTTGCTCATGGAGGCGGGGATCACATAGGAGCCCGGTTTAACCATATTGCAGGATGACTTCAGCCAGGAGGTGATCAGAAAGCTCCTGCGGCTGCGCAGGATCTCATTTCTCATAAGGGTGTCAACCATGTCACTGAAGGATGACCCGGTAGGGATGAAGATCCTTGTGGGCTCATCACTCTTCACATTGTCACTCAGCACAATCATCCACAGGAGCAGTACCGAAAGCAAACCTGCCCCCAGAAGACTGTAAAGAAGCGCTCGTATTACTCTTTTCATTCAGTTCACAATTAGTATAGCGGCCCGAAGATACGGGCTACCGACTCCTTGTACCTGTCACGCCGGCGCCGCCCGGCCCACTCCTCACGGGTCACCCTGACACAGTTCTTCAGGTCTTCGGCAAAGAGTGCCCCGAGGCGGCTCGCAAACTCCTCATCATAGATCAGGGCAGTGACCTCAAAGTCCAGGTCAAAGCTTCTGACATCCAGGTTGGGCGACCCGACTGACGAGAAGACGCCGTCAACCAGCAGGTACTTGGAATGGATGAAGCCGTTACGGTGGAGATAGACACCTATGCCGGCATCAAGCAGTTCCTCAATATATGAACGGGTATTCCAGTTGGCAATTATGGAGTCGGAATATTCCGGGAAGATCATCTTCACCTCCACCCCGCTCAGGGCTGCTGTCTTCAGTGCTGTCAGCAGGCTATCGTCAGGGCTGAAGTATGGCGAGGTCATGTAAATGGAGGATCTGGCCGTTGCTATAGCCGAAAAGTAGACCTGCAGTATGGTCGCCCAGTCAGTGTCAGGCCCGCTTGATGCCACCTGCACGAGGCTTCTGTGGCCAGTGCTGACCACATGCTCCAGCGAACTGTCAGGCGGGAGCTCCTCACCGCTGACGAAATCCCAGTCGGTGACAAATACCCGGTCAAGTGCGGCAACAGCCTCACCCCGTATACGCAGGTGGGTATCGATCCATGGGCCCAGGTGAGGCAGCCCCTCAAGATACTTGTCGGCAATATTGAATCCGCCGACAAAGCCCACCTTACCGTCAACCACCAGTATCTTGCGGTGATTGCGGTAATTGATCTTGCTCGAAAGAATCGGCAGCCTTACCGGCATGAAAGGATATATCTCAACCCCGGCCTCCCGCATCATACGGAGAAAAGGTTTTCTGATACGCCAGCTGCCGACATCGTCATAGATGAATCTTACAGTAACCCCCTCCCGCGCCTTCTTCATCATCAGCTCACTGAACTCCATACCAAGGTTGTCGGGCTCAAACCGGTAAAACTCAAGATGGATGAAGCGGGTGGCCGAAGCAATGGCATCAAGCATGGCCGGAAAGGCCTCCTTGCCGTTCACCAGAAGGTCAAGCTGGTTGTCATCAGTGAGCAGCGAACGGTTATTCTTGAGCATCAGATGGATAAGATGCTCCTTGGAACGTACCGCCCTGCTCTCCCCGGAAAGAGCTGCCGACAGCAGCATCGCCTGCCTGTCAGCATGATCTGCCAGCCGGGCGCGGTCCTCAATGCTTTTGCGCTTGTAGATCTTCTGTTTCCGGTAATTCCTGCCGAAGGTGAAATAGAAGACCATTCCCACTACCGGGATAAAGAGTATAACCAGCAGCCACGAGAGGGTCTTAAGGGGATTACCGTTCTCCAAAACCACCATCAGGCAGATGGCAAAGACCGAGACCAGGTAGATTATGGATATAATGTTCCTGAGAACGGCAAAACTATTTCCGGCAAGCAGAATCACCTTTCAGTCAGATCGTCCTTTGGTAAATATAAAAAAAGAACTCATCCGCCTGAGGCGAAGGAGTCCTTTTTCTCTGTCAACAGCAATCAGAATATATAGCCAAGCTGCACAAGAAGTGCACCTGTACGATGATCAAACGGGAAGGTCTGCCCGCCAATGGTGATCTCCTCTCCGAACTGGTTGAGGTTTCCCTCATACCTGAGATCGATGGAGAGCTTTTTGAAAAGGTCAACTCCCAGTCCTGCCTGGTAACCGAATGCTGCCTTCTTGTATGTGGCAATGTCAGTCAGTTCCGATAGATCATCAATGAGTATGGAGGCTGCCGGGCCGCCATTGATCCTCAGCGGGCCCAGCTTCAGCCCGACCATCACCGGAATATTGAGCTTGGTGAACTTCTGGTCAACAAGCTCCTTGACGGGATTACCGCCAACAACCCCCTCATAGGTCAGTGAGTTGGTGGCTGTGGCAAGAAGGAATTCCGGCTGGATGAAGAAGCTGGAGATCGAAATTCTCATGAAGGCGCCGCCATGGAAGCCCCACTCTGCTTCCTTGGCCTTCTGCAAGACAACATCAACATTGGTCTGCTTGAGATCCAGGTTGGTGAAGGTGAAATCGGTGCTTAGCCCTGCTTTCAGGCCGAACTCCACCTGCGAAAAGAGGGGTGCGGCAAGAAACAGCACAAACAGAATGACAATAGATTTTTTCATATCTCTACGTTTTGATTGTTGAAGAGTAGCTCTTCTGTCAATCAATAACGAAGAAAACAGTGCAAAGGTTGCAGGAGGCAGGAAAAAGAGGTGCTCTTTTTTATTTTTTTGCCAGCTCGGCAAAGATCACCTTTTTCATCTGATCGAACTCCTCACGTTCGAAAAGGCGGGTGAGGAAGATTATCTTGCCGTTGCGGTCAATGATCACATTGCGGGTCACACCGGCACTCTTTTCTGCATAGAGGCCGAAGATATCGGCTCCCGGGTCAAGTGCAAGCGGATAGGTAATCTTCATATCAGCAGCAAATTTAGTAACGACAGGCTCCGGCTCATCACGGTCAATCCCTATTACCAGCAACCCCTGCCTGCTGCCCGGGATCCAGATCTCATCCTCAATGAATGGCATCTCCTTGCGGCAGACCCCGCACCAGCTGGCGGTAAACTGCAGCATTACCACCTTGCCCTTCAGGTCAGAGAGACGGTAACTTTTCCCGCCGGCTTCCTTTATCAGAAAATCAGGAGCCTTGTCGCCCACCTTGACCAGGTAATTATGCTCATAAACCTTCTGTCCGCTGGCGGCTCCGGCAAGCCCGAACAGCAGTGCAACCGCCGTGATCATTGCTTTTTTCATAATTCATCGGTTTTGTATTGTCAAAGGTACTCATTCCTCAATCCTTTACAGGAAGTTTATTGCCAATATCATATGCCGGTAGCCAGGTACCATGCAAACAGCCCACCGGAAGCCATACAAGCAGGCCACCGGAAGGCATACAAACAGGCCACCGGAAGCCAAGCAAACAGGCCAACTGAAAACAAGCAAACAGCCCACCGGGAGCCATTCGCCACATAGCCTGTCAGCCGGCCATCAGGCGGGCCGGTCAGGGCAAGCCGTTACTCCTCGCTGCAGGTCACCATATCGAGATAGCTGTTGCTCTCCCTGAGCTCGAGATAGCCCCTGCCGGCATCCCTGAATCCATACTCAAAACAGAATGACCACCCTATACCCTCGGGTGTCTCAACCAGATGGGTAAAAAAAGTGAAGTTGTATCCCTGGGCGATCAGGGCATCACGATGAATGCGGCGGTGACCGTCGCTGAAGAGCTGAGACAGTATCCGCCTGTTGCGCCGCAGCTGCGCATGCACGTTGCGCACATAATTGTTCTGATCACGGTTGAGCCGGTTGTTGTAGTTGTTACGGCACTGGTCTGAACAGAATTTCTTATCAGACCGCCCAAGGAGCCTGGCTCCGCAGTCAAGACATACTCGTTCCACATCCGTAAGTTTTTATAAAGATAAGAAAACCGTAATGAAATGGGATATCCGGAATGCCTTATCATTCTGATAACTATTTGCAAACCCGTTTACAAACGGCTATAAGCGGCTTATAACCGGATAGAAGCGGTTAATATCCGGCTACTGCGGCCGGCATGTTGCACATTTGTATTGACAACAGGATTAACCACTAAAACCAGACGATCATGAATTCATTGAAGAACAGGGTACAGCTGATCGGGCGACTTGGTCAGGACCCGGATGTAAGGGAGCTTGAAGGCGGGAAGAGAGTGGCCCGTTTCAACCTCGCTACCAACGAGAGCTACAGGAACGGGGAGGGTGTCAGGGTTGAGGAGACCACCTGGCACACCGTAGTGTTATGGAACGGTCTTGCCGAGCTGGCTGCCAAGTATCTTGCCAGGGGGCGTCAGGTATGTCTCGAGGGGCGTATCAGCTACCGCTCTTATACTGACCGCAACGGGGCCCAGAAGTGGGTCACCGAAATCATTGCCACCGATATGGTGATGCTCGGTCAGGGCAACCGTCCGCCCGAGCTGATCGGTGATGAGCCGGATGGTGATGAGGCTGAGTTTCACGGAGTACCTGACCCGGCAGGCATGGCCGGGGCTGCATCCCTTTCAGCAACAGGTCCGGCCGTAACAATCAGCGGGTCAGCCGGCGCAACGGCTCCCCGGCCGGCTGCTGAGGGAGGTGGTGCTGAGCGTGCCCGTCGCCGGACGGTGAAGGAGCAGGCCGAAGGGGCTTAATCTGATGAGGAGGGCCGGGCCGGCGCAGATGCGGACAACCGCGGGGAGGCCGGTGACATGACAGGCCCGCCGGGCTGGCGGGCCTGTGGCTTGCTATTTTCCTGCTGCCGCCCTGCCGGCATGCAAAGCCTTCAGATTAACCTGAACAACCTCCTCACCCTTGCGCGCAAACATGGCCCTAACAGCATTCTCCAGCGCTGAGAAGGGCAGGGAGATAAAGGATGAGGCAGCACCCAGGATAACCATGTTGCCCGACCTGGCAGAACCAAGATCACGTGCGATACCATCAGCATCAAGCACAATGTTGTTGGGCACCCTGCCTATCTCGGCAATGACCTCCTCCACGGGAGGATAACCGGTGATATTCACATAGGGGACCGAGTTGGTCACAAGCCAGCCGCTCTCACCCAGCCAGGGCAGATAGCGCAGTGCCTCCATGGGCTCAACACTTATTATCAGGTCTGCCCCGCCATGCGGTATCAGATCGGAGTATATCTCCCTGTCAGAGAGCCTGAGATGAGACTGCACGTCGCCGCCGCGCTGGCTCATGCCATGAACCTCTGCCTGTTTGAGAAAGAGATTCTGTTCAACAGCGGCAAGACCGATTGTAGCAGCGATCGACAGGATGCCCTGACCGCCCACGCCTGCCAGGATAATATCACATTTCATACTATTTCTTTTCTTGGTTTGTAGCGGCTGCGGCAGCCTTTCTGCTTCGTGTGAGAGTCTGTATGCATTCGCGTTGTGCCAGTATAACCGATAGTCCGCGATGATTCAGCTCGGCAGCAATGATCTCCCTGTTCTGTTCATGATTCTTTTTCAGGGGTATGATTATCTTAAAGTGCTCAGGGTCAACTCCCAGGCCGAGGCATATGCTCTCCAGCCTGTCGGTTGCCTGGGACTTTTGCCCGCCGGTCATTCCCGTTGCCGAGTTGTCTGATATGATGAGTGTTATAGGCGAGTCTTTTATCACGGCATCAAGTAGCCCGGTCATTCCCGAATGGGTAAAGGTTGAATCGCCTATGATTGCCACTGCGGGGAACAGTCCGGCATCAGCGGCGCCGACCGCCATGGTCACTGATGCTCCCATATCGACGCAGGAGTTGACCATGCTGTAGGGCGGCAATGCGCCGAGGGTATAGCATCCGATATCGGAGAAGACCCTGCCGGGCCCTACTCCCTCCATTGCCTCGGCCAGTGCCAGGTAAAGGTCGGCATGCCCGCAGCCCTTACAGAATGAGGGTGGACGTGGCTGTACCAGCCGGGGCACTTCGCGTCCCTCTCCGCCCTTCAGTCCCAGAGCCCTGGCAACGATTGTCGGGTTGAGCTCACCATCGCGGGGTACGGTACCATCCATACGACCCAATACCTTCAGGTCTCTGTCGAGGATACCCCTGAGCTGCTCCTCGATCAGCGGGTAGCCATCTTCAAGAACCAGGATTGCCCGGCATCTCTCAGCCAGGGCCGCCACCCTGGCGGGGTTCAGGGGATAGGCAGCTACCGAGAGCACAGGATAGTCACCGGCATTATCCCCGATATTCTCCATCAGGTAGTTGTATGCAATCCCGCAGGCAATGATCCCGACCGGCTTACCGCTGCCACCCGTCAGACGGTTCAGTCCGTCAAGCAACTCATCCTCATGAAGCCTGTCATAGACGGCCGTGAGTGCCCGGTACTGCTTCCTGGCGATAGCCGGCAGAAGGACGAATTGCCTGGGATTGGCAGGCAGTGACAAGGGGTTGTGTGCCAGCCTCTCCCGGCGCTTAACCCCCGACCGTGAATGCGCCAGGCGGGTAGTTATGCGGAAGAGTACCGGCAGCCTGTACTTCTCAGACAGGGTAAAAGCCTCAAAGATCAGGTCATAGGCCTCCTGCTGGTTACGGGGCTCAATGACAGGCAGTAACGCGAACTTGCCATAGAAGCGGGAGTCCTGCTCATTCTGAGACGAATGCATTGAAGGGTCATCGGCTGCAACCACAACCAGACCGCCATTGACACCGGTCACCGCCGAATTCATGAAGGCATCAGCGGCAACGTTAAGCCCCACATGCTTCATGGCTGCCATGGCTCGCTTGCCGGCATAAGACATGCCCAGGGCAGCCTCCATGGCAGTCTTCTCATTTGATGACCACTCACGGTGAACATTATCTGCCCTGGCCTGGGGAGAGGCCTGGATATACTCCATTATCTCCGTTGAAGGCGTACCCGGGTAAGCATACATGCCGCTTATGCCGGCATCCAGAGCAGCCTGGGCAATAGCCTCATCTCCAAGCAATAAAAGTCTTTGCATATATAAATAACAATTGGTTTGCCGTTATCTGTTCTCTGTAAAGATTATTAAAGTTCACTTAAGATCAGGAAATAAATGTCATTATTGTTTACTTTACCTCACAAATTTAGCAGCCGTTGAAGAAGTTTTTGGTGATTTGTATCATGCTCTCCCTGAAGGTGCCGATGCTTACCGGGCAGGAGACACCAAGGCGTTATATCCAGATTGACGGGATTACGGCTGATGAGACCGGAAGAACAGTACCTGATGTAAGCATCTATTCAAGGCATCTCCGCCGGGGAGCGGCCAGCGATCACAGGGGTATATTTTCAATAATCAGCACTCCGGGGGATACCGTTTTTTTCAGTGCCATAGGCTACAAGTCAACGCTGCTGACCATACCGATGTCAACCGCCGGGGATCATTACATCACTGACGTGATCATGGTGACAGACACTATAGAGATAGGCGAGGTGCTGGTTCTTCCATGGAAGACCTATTCCGAGTTCAAGAAGGCTGTTCTTGAGGATAAGCCGGAAGATCCCCTGATGAAGAATCTTGAGAATAACCTTGCCATGGTTCAGCAGCAGATATGGAGTGCCATCTCACTCAGCCCGGAGCAGGCCTACAGATTCACCATGCAGCAGATGGCTGACAACCTCTACACCAGGGGTCAGCTGCCCGGCAACAACCTGCTCAATCCATTCGCCTGGCAGAAGTTTGTACAGGGCGTGAAGGGCGGCATGCTGCGGAATGAGCCTGTTGTACCCGCAAAGGTCAGGAAGGCAAAGATACGCAAGAAGAAAAAGATCGAATAGCACATTCCGTCAGGCTGATGAGGCGATCTTCAAAGACAGTATCATATCTCACGGCACTGTGTCTGTGGGTCCTTCCCGTGCTTTACCTTGCCGGTCAGCAGCACACTATCAAAGGCAGTGTCACAGATACCTCAGGTGTTGCTGTAGGTGGTGCCTCCGTTTACCTCCCCTCTCTTTCGCTGGGTACCGTATCCTCTTCGGATGGCTCCTTCCGTCTCTCATTCACTGGCGGTGCGGGCGCTCCCCTGCTGCTTGTTGTCTCCTCCGTCGGTTACCTTACCGATTCTCTTATGATCATGCCCGGTGCTCTCCCGCATAGCCTCTCTATCACGCTCACGCCCGGGATAACTGACATCGGGGCTGTTGAAGTGACTGCGCGCCGGCCGGGTGGTATCAATGCCATTGCAATACCTGTCATGGCTGCTGCTTCCCTGCCCTCGCTCAGTGGAGGCATTGAGGCAGCCATAGCCACGCTTCCCGGGGTAGCCTCATTCAGTGAGCTCAGTTCGGGCTACTCGGTCAGGGGAGGCAGCTATGATGAGAACCTGGTATATGTCAACGGGGTCGAGGTCTACCGGCCCTACCTGATACGTGCCGGTCAGCAGGAGGGTCTCAGCCGTATAAACCCTGACCTGGCTGCCACCGTCAGCTTCACCCCGGGCGGGTTCAACGCCTCGTACGGCGACCGCATGTCATCGGTACTTGACATCACTTACCGTGAGCCTGAACAACGTGAAGGCTCACTCACGCTCAGCCTGCTCACCTCGTCGGCCCATGCCGGTGTACGCAGCCGTAACGGCGCGCTCTGGTTCATTGCCGGTGCCCGTTACCGGTCAACAGCCCTGCTGCTGGGCAGCCTGGAGGCCCGTGGCGCCTACCGGCCCCATTTTGCCGATCTGCAGGCCTATGGCGGCTACCAGCCCGCACCGCATATCCGACTTACCCTCTCATTGTGGGGGTCGCTGAACAGATACACCTTCATACCCATGAGCCAGACCACCTCCTTCGGCACCTTTGAAAACGCATGGCGGCTCTATGCATGGTTCCAGGGTGGCGAGCACGACAGGTATGACAGCGGCGGTGGCGCAGCCACCCTCGAGATAAGGCACAGTGAACAGCTGACATCAAGGGTGATCATCTCGGGAGCCCTTACCGGTGAGAGCGAGAGCTATGACATCAGGGGGGCATACAGCCTCTCTGCCCTCGACCGCGACAAGGGGACGGAAAATAATCCTGATACCCTCCTCAATGCCGGTACAGGCAGCTGGCTGAGTCATGCACGCAATTACTTCCGGAGCCCTGCAGCAGATCTATCTTACCGTGGTGCCACCCTGCACAGCCGCGGTGACATGGAGTGGGGTCTCACCCTCAGACACAGGAGCTTTGATGCCAGCCGCAATGAGTGGCTGCGTACCGACTCGGCAGGATATACCCTCAATGAGGGGGGAGATATGCTCTCACTGACAAGGCATACCCTCCTGAATGCCGGAGCCGGGAGCCTTACAGCGGAGGGGTGGCTGATGAGCCGTCTGAGACTCAGCCTGATGGGGCTGCCGGCTGACCTCAATGCAGGGATAAGGTCATCATATGACAGTTACAGTTCTGAGCTGCTTATCTCACCGCGCATATCAATGAAGGCCTCCCTGAGCCGCAGCCTCACAGCATTCATCGCCGGCGGAGCATATCACCAGCCTCCGGGAGCACGTGAGCTGATGCCGGAGAGTGCCGACAGCACATCACGCCCTGCAGCACAACGCTCATACCATCTTACGGCAGGCATACAGTACAACTTCATTGCCTGGGAGAGACCTTTCCGGTTCAGCGCCGAGGCGTGGGGAAAACTGTTCTATAAGATGATACCATACAGGGTAGACAATGTCAGAGTGATCTACTATGGAGGGAATATAGCTGAAGGATGGTCAGCTGGTGTTGACCTGAGGATAAACGGCGAATTTGCACAGGGAGCAGAGTCATGGTTCAGCCTCTCACTGATGAGGTCGGAGATAAGGATACCATCACTATCAACAGGCTGGTACCCTGCACCGTTTGACCAGCGGATACATCTGAGCATCTTCTTCCAGGACTATCTGCCGGGTCACCCTGATTTCAGGACTCATGTGAATCTTGCCGTGGGTACCGGTATTCCCACATCGCCACCCGGGAGAAACCAGTGGGACAAGACCTTCCGCATACCCCCCTACCGGAGGATAGATATAGGCTTCTCAAAAGTGGTATATGATGCGGCGAAACGAAACAGAGAGAGCTTCATGAGAGAGCTGGTTGCCGGAGTGGAGATATTCAACCTGGCAGATATCAGGAACACCATATCATATACATGGATACGGACTGTAATGAACAACCGGGGGCAGGTGCGTGAATATGCCGTACCTAACTATCTGACAAGAAGAAGTCTTAACCTGAAACTGAGTGCACAATTCTGACGTATAATTCAGGCCGGAGTGACATTTTTGCTATTTTCGCCTCCTGATGAGCAGGTTTGAGATCACATTTACTGCAGTGATGGCCACAATCATAATCCATCTTATCGTGGCTATCATCTTTATTTCGGTGAAGATATCGGCGCTTCAGCGCGAGATGGCCGCCGAGATAATCCTTTCCTTCGACCGTGAGCTGACCGAAGAAGAGATAGAGAAGGCACTTGAGCTGGCAAAAAGCGATAAGTTCCAGGCCATGTCGCCCGATGAGATGGTCAATGTGATCAAGAATATTGCTGACAGGCCGCTCGATATTGACCCTAAGGATTATGAACGCATGGTCATGGAGGAGATGGTTAAAAGCGGTCTGCTCAATGAGAAGAACTTCATCGAGGAGCGTGATTCAAGGGAGGAGGATGGAGCCGGTGAGATACCCATCCCCGGTGAGAAGATAGAACCACAGCTTACCGAGAAGAAGGAGAAGCCAGATGAAAAGGGCACTTTTGCCGGCCCCACCCGTATCTATTATGACCTTGCCGGAAGGCATCATACCTTCCTGCCGATACCCATCTACAAGTGTGAGGGAGCAGGGCAGATCACCATTGCCATAGTAGTTGACCAGAGCGGCAGGGTCATCAAGGCTGAGCCTGCCTCCAGGCTGTCAAATACGAAAGATCCCTGCCTCACCGAGACCGCCAGGGAATATGCATCAAAGGCGCTCTTCAACCGTGATCTGAGCGCACCTGAAAAACAGGCCGGATACATTACCTTTGTCTTTGTGGCACAATAACCGGCCGGCTGCGGCAACAACCCATCCCATTTCTCAGAAGAGACTTCCCTGGACAGGGTAGCTGTAAGGCTGTATCAGCTCCGGGCGGTTACGGTCAGCCCGTGCGTTGGTAATCAGGGGGCTGATGGTGTATGCGTCAAGCAGGTCTGCCGGTACCGGCTCCATCACTCTCCTGAGCACTTCGCTCTTCTGGCCGTCAGCCAGCCATTCAGCCTCTGTCGCTGCCGTGAGGATCACCGGCATCCGTTTTTTGGTATTGTGTATCTCCTCCATCAGCTCATTGGCCCTGGTGGTTACCACCGAGAAGGTGTTCAGCGTGATTCCTCCCTGCATTGACCATGAATCCCATATTCCGGCAAGTGAGAATATCTTCGCGCCCTTCAGGAAGATATACCAGGGTATCTTCCTTCCTCCTACATGCTGCCACTCGAAAAAGCCACATACAGGCACCAGGCAGCGTCGCTGCGCATATGACTCCCTGAAGGCCGGCTTGGTGGAGACAGTCTCCGAGCGGGCATTGAATGTCTTCAGCATGATCTCACCGGCCTCTTGCTCATCAGTCACCCATGAAGGGATCAGTCCCCATCTGAAAAGCCTGAGCGGTTCGCCCTGGCCGCCGCATACCACAGGCATCTCAGGAAGAGTGTAGGCATGATAGTAGTAGCTTGGCCGGTAGTTCTCATGATCGGTCAGAGGCCTGCCATAACGCTTTTCCAGTTCTTCCCTGACAATATTTACATTAACCGTAAAGCACATCTGCTCTCGTCTCAGGGTTACTTGTCAGCCGGGTTTGTCAGAACCGCAGCGGTACCGGGGCGGAGTAGCTCAGCAGGTCGGTCTCCGGCCACTCCTTAACCCGTTGCAGGAATTTTGCCATCATCTGGTCAATATGGCCGGAGAGTTCAGGCCCGTTCCATGCCGAGCTGTTCAGCAGCACCACCCATTCAGTGCCATCGGCCATACGCTTCATCATGGCGGTGGTACCGGCGAATGAGCCGGTGCGGGTCCAGTTGCCGTTCCTGTAGGAGGCACGCCATCCTACCGGCGCAAATCCATTGGTCACATCGGTCATGAATTCTATGCTTTCCGGCCTGAGGAAGTCACGGGGCTGGTCAAAGCCGTCTATGGCCATCATCAGCCGTATCAGGTCAGGCGCGGTGGCCACCCACCCGCCGGCAGCCCCGAGAGTTTCAACATCATTACCGCCACGGCTGGCCGGAACCATCCGTCCAGAGCCGTCAACAGCAGGCTTGGGAGTGGCATTCTCAACCTCATAGTAGCTGACCTCAAGTGGAAGCGCCTCCTCCGGGAAGTTGTATCCGAGTGCCATGTCATATATCCCCAGCGGTTCGAGTATCTTGCGGCGGCAATAGGTCTCATAATCCATGCCTGATGCCCTTTCGATGACCGGCCCCAGGATGCTGTATCCGAGATTGCTGTATGACTGTCCGCTGCCCGGGGCAAAATGCAGCCTTTTGTCCAGGACAAATCTTATTATGTCATTGAGGTCAACCGGCATCGGTTTACCCAGGGTTCTGGCAACCGTCTCCGGCATAAACATCTGGTCTCCATATCGCTGTGACCAGCCGCCCTCATGGGCGAGCAGATGGCCAACCGTAATGTCAAATACTCGCCGGTCACGTGGGTTGCAAAAGAGGGTATCATCAAGGATTGCGCCCGGACCGAAGACCTTGTCATTGACCGACAGCTTCCCCTCCTCCTGCAGCTTCATCACCGCCACGGCAGTGATCAGCTTGGAGACACTGGCCACCCTGAAGCGGTGATAGGGCTCGGTAAGAGTAGAGTCAGCCAGCGAGGCAAAACCAAAGCCGCGGGCATAGAGGAGCTTTCCATCCCTGGCAACGGCAACAGAAGCACCCTTGATATCCCACTGCTTCATGAACCACTTGATGCCCTTTTCTGCATCCCTGAACATCATGCTGTCAGTGAGCGTATTGTCAATCCGCAGGTTCTCCGGGACATACCGGTCGCCAATCACGGCGACCCGCTCGGTTCCCGCCTTGGGTACAATCAGAAAAAGTATCAGTAAGAGTATAACAAGATATCGCAATGAGTATCCCCGGAAAGCCATAAACTCAGTTTAAACAGTAAACGGTTGTAAAAATAGAAGATTATATTGCCGGAGAACAAAGCAGGCCAGATATTTCTCAACATCATCCAAAATCTTTTAACAGGCTGGGAATTCTTGGTTATTAAGCCTACTTTTGTCTAAGTCTCCTCCGTGATGAAAAAGTCTGCAACATTTGCTTTCCTCATCTTTGTTAGCGCCGGGCTCTGTGCGCAGACCAGCCATGCACGTGCCGTCACCGACACTGCCTCTATTATCAGGATTGTCACCGGGTACAATGCCTCTCACTTTCATGCTGACACCACTGATCTGACTGATGATCCCGACTACAATCTGCTGGCAGCTGCCTCACTGGGAAGGTGTGACAGGATCTACTCGTTGTGGCGCCGGGGCGCCAGCGTGAACCATACAGCAGGCGAGATGGCTGCACCCCTCCATTATGCAATCAGTTACGGCAGAACGGAGCCGGTTGAGCTGCTGCTGCTTATGGGAGCTGACCCGGATCAGGCCGACATCTACGGGAATACGCCGCTGATACTGGCTGTCAGGGCCGATAAGCCTGAGATAGCCGAGAAGCTTATCCGTCATGGCGCCTCTCCGGCCATCGGTGACAGGCATAACTCCACTCCCCTGCACCATGCCGTTGCTCTTGGCAACTTCCTGATGAGTGATATGCTGCTCTACTATGACGCCCCGCTGGAGATACGTGACGGTGAAGGCAATACACCCCTCATGACTGCAACAGGCTTCGGATATGCCCATCTTGCTGACCTGTTGCTGCAGTCAGGCAGTGACCCTGACGCGGCTGACAGACACGGCTTCACACCCCTGCTGACCGCGGCACAGAACGGCGACACACTGATCATGAGCCTGCTGCTTGATTACGGGGCAAATCTCTATGCCGTCAATGATGAAGGAGCCGATGCACTGGCCCTAACCATTCTCTTTTCTCAGGAGGAGGCGGCAGGTTTTCTCCTGGATAAGGGAAACCGGTGGGGCAATAACGGAGAGAAGGGATATGACCCGGTGAAACTGGCGAACAGCTACGGTGAAAGCCGAATAATCAGGATAATGAACGGGCACGGACTGAAGGGCAGACGTGAGCTCTCATTCAACCAGCTGACCATCACCGGACAGAGCTTCATCACATTGCACTACAGCCTCACCGGCGGAGAGGTCTCATTCACCGAACCGGGGCTGAAGGCGGGAGTGACGGCCGGAGGTGCCTCTGATCTCTATCCCAGGTATATATTGACGCTCGCACCTGACATGGCCTACTACCAGTACAGGGTAAGAACCAGTCTTCTCTATGGCGGAATCTTTAAGGATATAAGGCTTACCCGGCACTTCAGCCGGTATGATCTCAGCCTGGTGCCCTCATTGAACCTGGGTTACAGGTTCCACTCGAAGTATGAAGGTTCAGATGACAAGCCTGACGACAGAGTGGTGCTGATGCCCGGAGCTGATGCAAGACTGCGGTGGGACAGGCTGGCAATCAGTGCCGGCATGCTCTTCCTTAAGATGCCTTTTGACAGTACTCCGCCCGTGTGGCTGACCCTGAAAGGATCATGGACCGTCACACGCCCCGCAATGCAGCTGACAAGCAAGCGAATCAGACTATACAGCTATGATGAGAATTAGCGTGATCATTGCAACAATCCTCATGGTGCTCCTGACTGGCTGTGACAGGGTGCCGGTTGACTGTGATGAGTGCCAGCCTACTGACAATTATGTGGTCAATCTCCGGATTATTACAGGTTATGATCCCCTCCTGCACTCGAATGGAGTCCTTACAATCTATGACGGTAACATCAATGACAGCCTGATACTCGTCAGGCGATTCCTGGGGTCACGTGTTGACGAGGTGACCATGTCTGCACTGCTCTACAAGGATTATTCCGCCACCCTCAGATTCACTCAGGACCGCCAGCGCCATGTCACCGTGGCCTCTGCCTGCCCCCGGCTGCGTTACGTGGAAACGCAATGTGACAAGCCCTGCTATATCATCTATGACAATGTCATTGACCTGAGGCGGAAATTTTACTGAGCCCGTGGCATCAGGCAACAGGCTCTGATGCATCAGATACGCAATGTCAGCAGCATCTGGCGCAGCTCGTTGACCGTCAGATCCTCCTTTATCTTACCCGCGTCGGCCACCGAGATAAGTCCTCTCTCCTCCGATACGATAACCACGAATGCATCAGTCTGTTCGGTAAGGCCTATGCCTGCCCGGTGCCGCATGCCGAAGCGTGCCGGAAGGGCTGTCTGGTCGGTTGACGGCAACGGGCAGCGGGCGGCAAAGATCTTCCCGTTCTGTATCAGCACGGCGCCGTCATGCAGGGGAGAGCCCTTGTAGAAGATTGTCTTCAGCAACTCATCGGTGACCAGGGCATTGATCAGCTCGCCGCCGTCAGAGTAGATGTCAAGCATACTGGTACGGCCTATGGCGATAAGGGCACCGGTACGCGACTGTGCCATCGACTCTACCGCCCGCACAATCTCCTCAACCACCTGGCTGGAACTCTGGTCAACCCCTCCTGACGGGAAGTAACGATCAAAGGTAAAACGGCTGCGGGCCATATAACGGTTGCCGATGGCCAGCAGGAAACGGCGTATCTCCTGCTGGAATACGATGATCAGCGCTATCACCCCGACACCTATCACCTGCCCGATAATTGCGCTTATAAGCTCCATGTTGAGTGCCTTCACTACCAGCCAGAAGAGATAGACAAAAAAGATACCGACAAAGATGCTGAAGGCTGCCGTGCCCCTGATAAGACGGTACAACTGGTAGAAAATGATTGCTACCATGAAGATGTCTATAATATCAAGGACGGTGATATGGAACATGGGTCAGCGTGAAATGACTGGCAAATTTAAGAATAATGATCCAATAGAGTGCCTGCAGGCCATATCTTTTCGAAGAGGGTCACCACCTCCCTTGCCTCCCGTACGTCATGCACCCTGAGTATTGAGGCACCGTTCATAAGTGCGATCATATTGAGCGCCGTGGTGCCGTTGAGTGCCTCTGACGGGGTTATTCCGAGACTCTTCCAGATCATAGCCTTCCTGGAGAGTCCCGCCATGAGGGGCAGCCCGGCCATCCGGAACTCCCGGAAGCGGCGGAGCATCTCGAAGTTATGGAGGGCTGTCTTGCCGAACCCGAAGCCGGGATCAAGGATCACATCATTGACCCCTGCCTCCTTCAGCAGTGCCAGGCGGCCGCTGAACCATATGAGTATGTCTGCCACCACATCATCATAGACCGGATTCTGCTGCATCGTCAGCGGGGTTCCCTGCATATGCATGAGCACATACGGTATGTTGAGCCGCTGCACCAGCGGAAACATCTCATCATCAAGCATACCTCCCGAAATGTCATTGATCATTGCAGCACCATGCTCCACCGCTGCGGCGGCCACCGAAGCGCGGTAGGTGTCGACCGAGATGACTGCACCGGGATGCCGGCCAAGGATAAGATCTGCCGCACGGCATACACGCTCCCTCTCGAGAGGCTCAGCGACAGGCTCTGAGCCGGGACGCGTGGAGCATCCGCCAATGTCAATGATATCCGCTCCGTCATCAAGCATGGAGGTGGCAACGGAGAGGATCTCTGATTCGTCCGGATAGCGGCTGCCCTTATAGAACGAGTTGTCAGTGATATTGATCACACCCATCACCCTGGGACGGGTGAGGTCCATCAGCTTCCCCCTGACATTGATATACATCCCTTCACAGTTTATTTGAACCAAAGATAGACATTGACGTGGTTGATAACTACTCTCCTCCCTCAGGTGAAGCCAAAATAAGTATATTTGCCCTGCCAGCCCCTGCCGCAGCCGGCTGCCGGCAAACTCCGCAACAGGGCATGACGGCAGGCGGGCCAAATATCTGCAGCATCATGAAACTTATTGTGATAGAAGGCCTTGACGGGGCCGGTAAATCAACACAGATCACACTGCTGAAAGAGTGGTTTGATAAAAAGGGACTGCCTCACAGGAGCATCCACTTCCCCCGTACAGAGAAGCCGTTTTTCGGTGAGCTGATCGCCAGGTTCCTGCGTGGCGAGTTCGGAGAGATAACGGCTGTAGACCCCTACCTGGTGGCAATGCTCTTCGCAGGTGACCGGCGGGATGCCGCCGCACAGATAAAAAGCTGGCTGAATGAGAAATACTACGTCATACTTGACCGTTATACCTATTCAAACATTGCCTATCAGTGTGCCAAGACGCATAGCGCGCCGGAAGCAGCCAGACTGAGAGAGTGGATTATGGAGCTTGAGTTTGAACATTTCGGAATACCCAGGCCAGACCTGAATATCTTCCTTGACGTGCCCTTCCGTTTCACACGTGAGAAGCTCAACAACGTGCGGCGGGGAAGTGACCGGAGCTACCTTATGGGTGGCCGCGACATCCATGAGAGCAGTCTCAGCTTCCAGCAGAGGGTGCGAGATATCTATGCTGAGGTAGCAGCCATTGATGACAGTCTGCAGATGGTCAGCTGCGGCGGCCCCGATGGCGACATGCTGCCCGCAGCCGGGATCTTTGAAATGATACTGGAGAGACTGATTGAAAAAAAGATAGTGGAATGAAGCTGCTGACACAAATTGCACGCATACTCACCGGACTGATCTTCGTATTTTCAGGGTTCGTCAAAGGTATTGACCCGATGGGAACCGCCTTCAAGTTCGGAGACTACTTTGCAGCTTTCGGTATGGGCTTCCTCGATCAGGCCGCCCTGCCACTGGCGGTGATACTCTGCATGACCGAATTCGTGGCTGGCATGATGCTGCTCTCAGGTGCGATGGTAAAGCCGGCATCGTGGGTAGCCGCTCTCTTTATGGCCCTCTTCCTGCCACTGACACTGGTGCTGGCGATATGGAATCCGGTATCAGACTGCGGATGTTTCGGTGATGCCGTGATACTGACCAACTGGCAGACATTCTTCAAGAATCTTATAATCGCCCTGCCGGTAGCCTGGGTCTTCATCAGGCGGAACGATGAGGAGGGTGTCATGCCCATCAGAACCGGATTCAACTTCACCCTCGCATACATATTCCTGTTCCTGGTATTCATCCGTATCAACCTTGCCTACCTGCCCATGGTAGACTTCAGGCCCTACAGGGTAGGCACAGACCTGGCGGCAGCCATGAGCGTTCCTGATGATGCCGAGCCTGACAGGTACGATATCAGGTTTATCTACGAAAAGGATGGAGTGCAGAGAGAGTTCACCCTCGAAGACTATCCTGCAGATGATACCACCTGGGTCTTCGTAGATCAGAAGTCGGTTCTCATATCAAAGGGATATGTGCCTCAGATACATGACTTCACCCTCACCACCGCTGAAGGAGTTGATATGACCGAACAACTCATCAGGCATGAGGGAGATATACTCCTGATGATAGCGCGCCGCCTGGAGCAGTCGAACCGTGACGGGCTGATGAAGGGTTACCGGCTGGGGATGGAGCTTCAGGCGAGAGGGATTGGCTTCCATATTGTAACTGCCACCTCTCCCATGGAGGCGGAGCCGCTGACGACAGGCTTCAGTGCACTCTTCGCTGATGAGGTCACACTGAAGACCGTCATCAGGTCTGACCCCGGTTTCGTGCTGCTCCACAACGGCACGGTGGCTGCAAAATGGTCATACCACAACCTGCCCGATCCGGCAAGATTCAAAAATGAACTTACAGCCCTGGCCCTGACCACACAGGTAAGGAAGAGCAGCCGGATGCTCTTCATCTCGGCGGCATTGGCGCTCATGCTCGCCATGGCAATCAGCCTGCCGTTCAGGCCCGGCTTCCCGTCATGGCGAAAGAGTGCGGTTACGGGCCACAAACGCTGGAACAAATAACAACTGAAAATATGAGAAAAAAGATTGTAGCAGGCAACTGGAAGATGAACATGGAGCTCAATGAGGGTATATCCCTTGCAAAGGAGATCAATGACTATCTTGAGACCCATCCGCTGAAGGATTATCAGGAAGTGATTCTCTGCACCCCTTTCATCCATCTCGGCAGCGTGAGCCCCATACTGACCGCCAGCGGGCTTTCGGGCGGCGCACAGAACTGCAATGAGCACAGATCGGGAGCCTATACCGGTGAGATATCTGCTGCCATGGTAAGAAGCACAGGTGCACGTAATGTCATCATCGGCCACTCAGAGAGGCGTTCCATCTATGGCGAAGATGACGATCTGCTGGCGGCACGTACGGCAGCCGCCCTGGCAGAAGGGCTGAGGGTCATATTCTGCTGCGGCGAGGTACTGGCCGAGAGAGAGAGCGGCAGCCATTTTGATGTGGTGAGACGGCAGCTGGAAAAAGGACTGTTCAACACCCCGGCAGGGCAGTTCGGAAGATGCATCATAGCCTATGAACCCGTCTGGGCCATCGGGACCGGGGTCACCGCCACCCCGCAGCAGGCGCAGGAGATGCACGGTTATATACGCAGCCTGGTGAAGGAGAAGTATGGCGCGAAGGCGGCTGACGATACCACCATCCTCTACGGAGGGAGCTGCAAGGCATCGAATGCGGCGGAGCTCTTTGCAAACCCTGATGTCGACGGCGGACTCATCGGCGGGGCATCACTCAAGCAGGATGAGTTCTGCGCCATCATAAACGCGCTCTGACAACTCGATGAGAAAGATCGTTCTCATAGTGATGACTGCGGCCGTACTGGCGCTGAAGGTGTCGGCACAGACAACACCGCAGTTCACAGGCGATACTGCCACATTCACCGGTGAGCTGAAGGCATTCTTCGGCACCCTGGTGAACAAGTCGGAGATGGCCGAGATCGATCGTTTTATCGCATTGTATGACAGCACCGTCTTCCTGCCGGCAGTGAAACACCAGATAATAAACGTTGCCAGCCAGCTCAGGGGGCGGAGAGTAAGCCAGCGACCCGGATTCATCTACTTCCTGCGGACACTGACCGACTTCATAGAAACCAGCCAGAAACCGGAGGAGGCCGGAGCCTGGCTCACCGGGCTGAGCGAGATACTCTTTGACCCGCGATACACAAACAGCTCAGTGGAAAAGTTTATGGAGATAACCGGGCTGATGCTGGTAGACAATGTAATCTATTCAGCCGGATCAGTCAGATGGAGGGCACGCGAGGGCAGGGTCGAGTTCGTACGTGACACCATCCTGAAGGTAAACATCGAGGCGGTGACCATGAGCCTCTTCCTTGGCAGGGACAGCGCCACGATATTCAACTTCTCGGGTGTATATTATCCTGACCTCTTTCAGCTTTACTGCCGTGAGGGTACGGTGACATGGCAGAAGGCAGGGTATGATCCGTCACAGGTCTTTGCCCTGGTCACCGACTTCACCATCGATGTCACACGCAGTGAATACACATGTGACTCAGCCCTGCTCACCCATCCCACCTATTTCAGGCAGCCGGTGAAGGGAAAGCTTACCGACCGCGCGGTAGCAGTCACCTCACCGGAAAAGGCTACCATGCCGCGGTTTGAGACCTATGAGACGCGGTTCTACATAGACAACATCTACAAGGGGGTTGACTATGAGGGGGGGCTCTCTCTCGAGGGGGCCATTGTGAGAGGAACCGGTACTGACTGGTTCCCGGCAAATATCAAGCTTTACCGGCAGGATACGCTGGCAATGAAGATCACCTCGCGGAGCTTCATCCTGTCCAGGAACGAGATCAACAGCTATGAGTCATCACCCACCCTCTACCTTGGCAGAGACTCCATCTACCACTCAAACCTGGGTTTTACCTACAAGACCGAGAGCGGAGAGGTGAGCCTGTTCAGGACCAGCAGCCCGCTGTCACGCAGTCCCTACTTTGACTCATACCATAACCTCGACCTCTATTTCGAGCACCTTTCGTGGAACATGAATGAGCCCCGTATCATCATGTCGCGCACCAGGGGATCATCAATCGGCTCGGCAAAATTCGAATCGGTTTCCTTCTATAATGAGGCGAACTTCTTCAGGCTGATGAGACTTGATGATACCCACCCGCTTTACAGGGTAAGGGACTTTGCAAAGGTATACGGCTTTGACATTTTCCCGGTAGAGAGCTTCGCCAGATGGCTCAGGATATCTCCCGAGCAGGCAACGGCACTATGCATTGAGCTGGCCAACAACGGCTTCCTATTCTATGACCGTAACTTCAACGAGGTGGCCGTCAAGCCCAAGGTAGACGACTATATCGCTGCCTTTGCCAAGAAAAAGGACTATGACGCCATCGCCATTTTCAGTGAAACCAGGGATGAACAGGAGAATGCGATACTGAATCTCAGCGACTATACGCTGGATATCTGGGGAGTGCGGGGAGTCTCGCTGAGTGACTCCCAGAATGTGGCATTCAGACCATACGGAGGGCACCTGACAATCGGACATAACAGGTCGATAAAATTCAACGGGATGGTGCATGCCGGACTCTTCACCATCTACGGAAAGGAGTTCGCATTTGACTATGATACCTTCAATATCAGGCTTGAGAAGATAGATTCAATCAAGATAGCAGTGGAGACCGATGAGCGTGATGGCTTCGGGAGGCCGCTCATTAAGCCCATTGACAACATGATTGAGCAGGGCAGCGCCAACCTGCTCATCGATGATCCGCGCAACAAGTCGGGACTGAGGCGCATGGTACAGTACCCCATGATACAGTCCACCTCTGACTCATATATTTATTACGATGAGATAACCAATCTTGATGGTCTCTATCCCAAAGAGAGCTTCTACTTCAAGCTTGACCCGTTTACCTACACCAATATTGACCATTACCGGAATGAAGACCTCTCCCTGGAGGGGCTCTTTGTCGGTGGAGGAATAATTGAGCCGATGCGTCAGACGCTCACTGTTCAGCCAGACACCTCGCTTGGTTTCGCCATGGTGATACCCCCTGAGGGGATACCGCTCTATGACGGGCGGGGCCGGCTCTACAATCATCTCAGCATGAGCAGCTCCGGGCTGATTGGCAGCGGCCGGCTGGAGCACCTGACTGCAAACGTGGTATCTGACACCTTCCGTCTCTTCCCTGACTTCATGTATTCCAGGGCCAGAAGCTTTGACCTGCATCCCGACCCCGAGGGGCGATTCCCGGAGCTGCACTCCACCGACACAGACATTCAGTGGATAGCAGCCGAGGATGAGTGGCATGCCCTGAACAGCCCCGGCAATGAGTTCACATTATATGCCAACGGCACCACCCTCGACGGCGAGCTGGTACTGAAGCAGAACCGGATGACCGGGGCGGGCGACCTCAACACCACCGATGCACGGATAACATCTGAAACCTTCTCCTTCAGACCGATGAGCTTCGATGCCGACACCTCCGACTATTATCTGAGGGCACTGAAGGACAGCGGGTACGGATTCGTGGCCAGCAATGCCAGGACACATGTTGACTTTGCCACCAACAAGGCATCGTTTGTGCTGAACACTGACTCCTCCTTCGTTGTGCTGCCCGGCATAGAGTACCTCTCAAAGATGACGAACTTTGAGTATGACATGGATAAGCGGATCATGGAGATGTCACAGAAGGGCCGTGAGACGGTACCGCTGATGCCGCCCGAAGAACTGCTGAAGGTGGCCCGCGGGAAGGTTGAGAAGCCCACCTTCCTGGCAACCAACAACATGAAAGACACCCTGAAATTCCAGTCGGGTTCAGCTTCCTACAACCTGAATGAAGAGTATCTGATGGTCAGGGATGTCAACTATATACCGGTGGCAGATGCCCTTATACAGCCTCCTGAGGGAGTACTCTATATTGAGCGCGGAGCCCGGGTCAGACCTACCGGGGGAGCATATGTCGCAGTCAACAACCGCTACCTGCTCCATTCGGCCAGGCTCTCCATCGAGAGCAGCGCTAAATACGGCGGCTCCGGGAAGTACGACTGGGTTAGTGATGACGGCAGCAGACAGGTGATCAGCTTCAGCGAGATCAGGGTCGATACCATGGCTACCAAAGCGCTCGGTTATATACCTGCATCAGACAACTTTACCCTCTCGCCGGCTTTCAGTTACAGCGGTGATGTCACCCTGCGCTCTGACAAGGATCATCTTATCTTCACCGGTGCAGCAGGTATCATATCTGACTGTGGCAATATCATCAGCGAGCCGGTCAGGTTCACTGCCCAGATAGACCCGCAGAGCGTGCTCATTCCCATAAGCGACAAGGCGCGCAGTGACCGTGATGACCTGCTCTTCTCAGGTACCTTCGTCACACTTGACTCAGCCGGCGTGTACGGCACCTTCCTCTCCGAGAGACACTCATGGAGTGATAACCCGATGCTGACCGCCACGGGGTATCTCTTCTATGACAAGGGAAGCAACCGCTACCGTATAGCCTCCTTGGAGAAGCTGTCAGACCTGAAGAGACATGGGAATATGGTAACCCTCGACAGAAACATGTGCCTGCTGCTCAGCGAGGGTAAGACCGACCTGGGGGTCAGGTATGACCTGGCTACGGTAAACAGCGCCGGTACAATAACCCACAACACCGACTCGGCACGGGTGGAGATACGTTCAATACTCGCATTCTCATTCCATTTCAGCCAGGCGGCACTGAAGGCAATGGCAGATGAGATACGCACCAACCCGACCCTGAAGACGGTCAACCTCTCATCAGAGTTCAACACCAGGGCGATGCGTGACCTCATAGGTGAAGAGGCTGCCAGGAAGCTCAATGAGGAGTTGCAGCTCTTCGGCGTGGCACGGTCACTACCCAGGGAGTATACCGCCCAGTTGCTGCTGAATGACGTGACCCTGCAATGGAACCCATGGACCATGTCATTCATCTCACGCGGACAGATAGGTGTCGGGTTCATCGGTGAACGCCCGATGAATATCTACGTTGACGGATGGGTGGAGCTTCAGCGAAGGAGATCTGGAGACCAGCTTGACATCTACCTGAAGGCAGGCAACAACTCATGGTACTGGTTCTCATATGCCAGGGGCGTAATGATGACCTACTCATCAAACAGTGAGTTCAATGATATCATCGGCAATACCAAGGAGAAGCTGCGCCGCGACCCGAAGTCGAGCGCACGCGTCAGATATGAGTATCTGCTGGGCGTGCCCGAGAGGGTACGCAGCTTCGTCAGGCGCATGGAGAGCGGAGGAATGGCTGACGATTTACGGTGATTCAACCGTCTCTCCTGGTGCCGAACTCAACCACCTCCATCTCCCTGATATCATCGCCATCTATCGTGAACCGCAGCAGCGTCTGCACCCTGTGGAAGCCTGATATTCCGGCTGCCCCTGGGTTGATGCACAGCATATCATGCGCCTTGTCATAGATCACCTTGAGGATGTGTGAGTGGCCGCAGACGAAGATGTCGGGTTTCAATGCGGTGATCAGCTGCCTGGCCCGGGGAGCATAATGCCCGGGATAGCCACCTGTGTGGATCAGCAATACTCTCTTTGACCCGGCAGTGAAGTGGAGAAATTCGCTGGTCATACGCCGCACCTCAGCACCGTCAATGTTTCCCCATACAGCACGCACGGGCCTGAAGGCCTCCAGCCGTTTAATAACATCAGCACTCCCGATGTCTCCGGCATGCCAGATCTCATCCACATCCGCCAGGTGGCTGAAGATCGCCTGGTCAAGCAGGCCATGCGTATCAGATATGACCCCAATCCTCATTGGAAGCAGGTACAGGTTGCCGTTGCTAAATTGAGTAAATTTGCGCAAATATCCGGAATGATGCAGTTTTTTTATTGTGAGCAGGTCAGCAACGGCACGGCTCTCTTCAGCAGGAAAGAGTCTGATCACGCGCTAAGGGTGCTCAGGATGCGCCGCGGTGACCTGATCACCTTCACCGATGGCAGAGGGATGCTGTACAAGGGAGAGATCACCGGCGACGAACGGGAGGAGATGGTTGTAAGGGTGATCTCCGGCAAGAGCGGTCCCTATCCCCGCAGCTACCGGCTGCATGTGGCAATATCGCCCCTGAAGAGCGACGAGCGGCTGGAGTGGTTCGTAGAGAAGGCGGTGGAGACAGGCGTGGATACCATAATCCCGCTGATTTGCAGCCGCAGCGAAAAGAGAAGGGTACGCCGCGAAAGACTCCACGGAATAATGGTATCGGCAATGAAGCAGTCGGCACGCTGCATGCTGCCCGCACTTGGAGAGCCGGAACCCTTCAGCACATTCATCGCCGGCAGCAGGAGCGGCCGGAGATTAATCGCCACCTGTGACGAGTCACTCGTCCGGACAGCCATTACAGAGGCGTTCTCACGGGGTGATGAGATAACCATCATGATCGGGCCCGAAGGCGACTTCACCGGTGAAGAGTTGCAGTCAGCCATCAGCGAGGGATGGCAGCCGGTACATATGGGGAGCGGCAGGCTCAGGACAGAGACGGCAGGCATAACCGCCTGTTGCTCGGCAGCACTGGCAAATCTCTGATCATAACCAGGGCCGCAATGGAGACCTCCCGATAAAAACCTTCAGGCTGTAAAAGGGCACCATCAGTAAAGAGCCGGCGGGCGTAACGGATCTCCCGGTGGGACGATCAGACTACTCGTTCCGTTCAGCCTTTTTGCCCTTGTCACGCAGTCTCCCCGACTTACGCAGCGCCTGATCAAGTATCCACTCGATCTGGCCGTTGATACTGCGGAACTCATCTGCAGCCCACTTCTCAATGGCCTTCAGCTTTTCGGGATCAATGCGCAGGACAAACGACTTTTTCTGCATGGTTACTGGTTAAGCGTACCGGTATTGAGGACCGGACTGGGATCCTTGTCACCGCACAGCACCACCATCAGGTTGCTCACCATGGCTGCCTTTTTCTCCTCATCAAGGTCAACTATGGCTTTCTCCGAGAGCTGCTCGAGAGCCATCTCTACCATTGATACGGCACCCTCCACGATCTTGAACCTGGCAGCCACCACCGCCGCTGCCTGCTGGCGGCGCAGCATCGCACCTGCAATCTCCTCCGAATAGGCGATGTAATTGATACGTGCCTCAATCACCCGGATGCCGGCAATGGCAAGCCGCTCACTGATCTCCCTCTCAAGCTCATCATTGACCTCCTCACCACCACTGCGCAGGGTTACCTCATTCTCATGAGCCTCCCAGTTGTCATAGGGATATAAGCCCGCCAGCTTCCGAAGTGCAGCATCGCTCTGTACCAGCACAAAGTGCTCATACCTGTCAACATCGAAGGCTGCCTTGTAGGTGTTCTCAACCTTCCAAACCAGCACAAGGCCGATCTTGATCGGATTGCCGTTGCGGTCATTGACCTTGATGGGCTCGCTGTCAAAGTTGCGGGCACGCAGCGAGATCCGCCTGCGCGTGTAGAACGGAATGGCCCACCAGAACCCGTTCTCCTTGACGGTGCCATGATAGGCACCGAAGAGTATCATCACCATTGACTCGTTCGGATTGACAACCATCAGACCGGCAAACAGAAGCAGGTCAATAACGATCAGAATGATGCCAAGCCAGTAAATCTCATGGACAAAGGAAACCACAATACCCGCCAGGACCAGCATGCTGATGAACACGAAGAGATACCCCGAAGAAGCTCTGAATCCTTTTTCTTCTTTCATGATTTTTGATATTATTATGATATCACAAATATATCATATTTTCGAGCATGCAAATAACTGAGCAAAAAATAATTTACTTTTGGGCCATCATGCATGAACGTCACACAGACCGCCGGCTATACTTCCGGGAGCAATCAGAGACCACACGGAAGCATGTTCTCCCGTTCATCAGCAGTGTCAGGCCGGTTACCGCCGCCACCAGGGTGCTCGAGATCGGCTGTGGCGAAGGGGGCAACCTGCTGCCCTTGCTCGAGGCCGGGTGCAGTGAGATCACCGGCATAGACCTCTCGGAGAGCAAGATTGCCAATGCCCGCAGTTTCTTTTCAGAGATTCCGGGGGGCAGCCGCATCAGGTTCATCGCTTCCGACATCTATGACTGTGGTTCTGCGGGGCTGTTTGACCTGGTGATGATGCGTGACGTTCTGGAACACATTCATGACCAGGAGCGGTTTATCGGCTTTGTGAAGCGGTTGCTTGCTCCGGGCGGGCTGCTCTTCATAGGGTTTCCCCCCTGGCACAATCCGTTCGGCGGTCATCAGCAGATGTGTGAGCACCGCTTGCTCTCCAGGCTGCCGTGGATACACCTCCTGCCCCGCTGGCTCTACAGCCGGCTGCTGCGGGCCGCCGGGGAGAGCGAAGCCCGTATTGAAGGGCTGCTTGAGATAAAGGATACCGGTATCGCACTGGGCCGCTTCCACAGGATACTGAAAAAAGAGGGCTTCCTCATTGTGAAGAAGACCCTCTGGTTTATCAATCCCAACTTCGAGGTGAAATTCGGATTGCGGCCGCGGAGGCTGCCCCGCCTGCTGGCAGCAACACCTTGCCTGCGCAATTTCATTGCCACCACCGGTTATTTTCTCCTCTCAGCCGGCAGCGCCCTCCCGGCTACTTCAGCACCTCATCGAGTGCCCTGAGGAGCGGCTGCGGCGAGATCTTCTCCCCCACCGCCCTGCTCATCCAGTGCTGCGGCGTGAGGCGGCCGAGGCTGTACATACGGTCAATCTCGCCGGCAAAGCTTCTGCCCCTGAGATACTCCTCAATCTGGAACTGTATGATCTGGCCGTATGCATAGTTATGCAGGTAGAGCGGAGTGTTTATCATATGCGAATAGATGGCCAGCAGCGGGGAGTCGCTCACCCCCATCACCGGGGCAAAGTATTTGTTCCATACCGCAATTGCGATCTCCACCGTCTTCTCGCGCAGCTGTGCCGCCGTGACAGTGGGGTTTTCATAGAGCCATTTCCACACCTCCATCTCCACCATGCTGACTCCCATGATCTCCATCAGTGACCATGCTGCATCGCAGGTCTCCATCTTCTCCTTCTCCGGATTGTCATCGCGCATCCCCAGCAGCTGCAGGTCGCGGTGCTGGAAGAGAAATGCGGTCGCCTCGGTAAAGGCGGTGTTGGGTACGCCTGACAGCATGTAGTAATCTACGTCATAGAGTGAGATGGTCTGCTCGACATTATGGCCGAACTCATGTACTGCTATGTTGTAGCCCTTATAGTCCATTCCGCCTGCCGGTATGCGTGTCCTCAGGTGTGACACCGCCCCTTTCATCCCTGCTCCCCATGCATGGCCTGACCCCCGTGCCGGGTCAACCACTATCTTGTCGGCCAGGTATGCTGCCCTCCCGGGCGACCATCCCAGCTTGCGCAGCATGGCGGGCATGCCTGCCCGGAAGGCTGCCGGGTCCGGATAGAGCGATGAGGTCAGTGCTGTCAGCCTGCTCTCGGGGATGGAGCTGCGCGACTTGAAGCCGTCATACCATATGTCGAAGGGTCTGAGGCTGCGCCCCAGCCGTCCGCTGATCACCTCTGCCAGCCTCTTCAGCTGCGGCGAGCCCAGATATTCGTCAAAGAGCGCCCACACCTCCTCCTGGGAGATCTCCATCCCGCCTGAGAAGCTGCGCGCGATGGCGGTGTTCATCCCGGGGTTATAGGGGTCAATGGCCCGCCAGGCATTGAAGATATTCATAAGGTGCGCATACCGTGTATCCGGCTCGGCAGACGCCTCCACCGGTGCACCCTCCCTGGTGACACTGTTGGAGAAGGGTGCCCAGTCATACTCCGGATTGTTGATCACCACCTGCGGTATCTCCTGCCTGATGATGCGCTCCATCACCCTGTAAACCATCTCCTGCCTGGCAAGACCGTGCTCGCTGTCAGCATAGTTCGATTTTATCTCGTCACGCAGGTTCCAGTGAGAGAGAAGCACCATATCTTCGGGGAAGAGACGCCGGCCATCGTCGGTCAGTAGCCTGCCCATATGGATGTTGTACTCGGCAATATACATCTCGGCATTGCCCTCGGCAGTACCGGCCGCCTGCCTCAGCTCAGCCGGCACCCGCGAGACATACTGGTCGCCCATGCGGGCCATAGCCCATTGCTCCCTGCTCCACTCCACGCCAAGAGCCTCCTTCTCATCAAGGGTGTAGTAGGGAAAGTTGAGTGCAATCACAAAGGCTATCTTGTTCTCATAGAAGTCTGACTGAAGGTGGGCGCTGACGGAGTAGTTGCCGAACATGCGGTCAACCTGATCTATTTCACCCGCTGCCTCGTCAAGCACCTTACGCAGGTCGAGGGTGATCTCGTTCATGTTGCCTGAGATAGACTCAAAATAGTTGCTCAGCTTGAGGAAGACGGCCCTCCTCCGGGCCGGGTCGGAGACATAGCTGTCAGCCATGAACTCCACAAACTCATCAGCAGTACCGTCACTCTCGCGCCAGAGTGATGCGGCATGCCGCACTCCCTTCTCTGCCAGGGCGGCATCACTGCCGGGCTGCCGGGAGATGATCTGTTCAACGGCCAGTCTGACAGTAGATTCACTAATAAAGGCGACTGTCTTGCCATGCTCCTTCCCTGACGGGCCGGAGCAGGCGGTAATGACCAGTGTCATAATAAAGAGTAACTTTTTCATGGTTGGTTGATAAAAATATTGGTATTCAATCAGTAAATCGGTTTCATACCCTCAATCCCGGTGAGTTGACAGCTGACATGCTACCGGCTGCCGTGGCAGCCCTGGCAGCGCTCCGCCGCATGCTAAGATAAGAAAAAAGGGAACCGGGCATCTTTCACTGCCTGGTTCCCCGACCAATATTCAAGTATTTGAGGAAAGTTATTTCTTTTCCGGCAACTCTCTGATCTTGCGGAACAGACTCTCAATAACCTCATCCGAAGGCATATCATCCATTGAGGGAAGGAGCACGCTCAGGGCGGCGTCAATTCCGAATGCGTCTGCTATAAGGTCTGATGGGGTATTGGTAACTTCAAAATATGAGAGCAGTAGGGTAGAATTCTTGTCCATAGGCGCTTTTGTTCTCATATCATGAAAACGGCGCCTTACCCTTAAAATTGTATCAGCAGATCGAAAGCGAGATATTTTTCTCGTTCATGATCTTCCTCATGTTTATCAGCGCATACCTCATCCTTCCCAGGGCGGTGTTGATGCTGACCCCTGTCATCTCTGCTATCTCCTTGAAGCTCATCCCCGCATAATGGCGCATTATGACCACTTCCCGCTGATCTTCAGGCAGTCCGTTGATCAGCCGTCTGACATCGCGCATCACCTGGCGGCGCACCATCACATCCTCAACATTGTCATCAGAGAGCTTTTTTGAGTTGAAGAGATCAGTCTCATAATCGTCATTGAGGACAATGCCCATCTGCTTCTCGCGCCTGAAATGGTCAATGATGAGATTGTGAGCTATCCGCATCACCCATGAGATGAACTTCCCGTCATCCTGGTACCGACCGGCCCTGATCGACTGGACCACCTTCAGAAATGTGTCCTGGAAAATATCGTCAGCCAGGTCCCTGTTGCGGATATAGAGGCTGATGTAGGAGTAAACCTTGCTTTTGTGCCTGAGGATCAGAAGCTCGATGCTTCTTTCGTTACCGTTCATGAAGCTTGTGATAAGCTCATAATCGGTCTGCTTGCTCTTCATGTTTAACTCTGTTGTTGGTTTGGGGTAGAGTTATACTATAGGCGATCCTCCTTTGTTTCGTTTGGTTTTTTTTTCTGTTTACTGTTGGCTTATACGGTAACTGTTTGCTCTTTGTTTCATTCTGCCTGAGGCAAAGAAAAGAAAAAATAGTATCCTAATTTGATTAATTTTGCAAACTTATCAACCGCGGCGGCATGAAGGGTAACATAGAAATAAAGGGAGCGCGTGTTCACAATCTGAGGAACATCTCCCTCACAATACCCCGCAACAGTCTGGTTGTCATTACCGGCGTCTCTGGGTCGGGCAAGTCGTCGCTCGCTTTTGACACCATCTATGCCGAGGGTCAGCGGCGTTATGTCGAGAGTCTCTCTGCCTATGCCCGGCAGTTCCTGGGCAGGATGAATAAGCCTGATGTAGATTTCATAAACGGCATCCCGCCGGCCATTGCCATTGAGCAGAAGGTCAACACCCGCAATCCCAGGTCAACCGTCGGCACCTCCACAGAGATACACGATTACCTCAGGCTGCTGTGGGCCCGTGTCGGGCGTACCATCTCCCCCGTCTCAGGACGTGAGGTGCGCAGGCATACGGTCGATGATGTCGTCAACTACCTGGCATCACTCACTCCCGGCACCCGTGTCCTTCTCACCGCTCCCGTCTCCGTGCCTGAGAACATTGACCATGAAGAGTATGCCAGGTTTCTCATTAAGCAGGGTTACAGTCGCATCAATACCGAGAAGGGCATGGTACGCCTCGATTCGCCTGAGGCGGCCGGGCTGCTTGCCGGGATGGAGAGTGCCGATCTCATCATTGACCGGTTCGAGACAGGCGGCACACCTGAGGAGATGAGCCGCGCCGCCGACTCGGTGCAGACGGCCTTCATGACCGGCAGGGGGGAGATTGCCGTTACCGTAACCGGTGACGAAACAACACAGACACTGAAATTCTCAGATCGTTTCGAGGAGGACGGGATCACCTTCGAGGAGCCTACCGAACACCTCTTCAGCTTCAACTCTCCCCTGGGAGCATGTCCCTCATGTGAGGGGTATGGAAAAACCATCGGAATAGATGAGAACCTGGTCATACCCGATGAGAACCTGTCGGTCTGTGATGATGCCATTGCATGCTGGAGGGGTGATACCATGCGCCAGTGGAAGGATAAACTCATCTACAGTGCCGACAAGTTTGACTTCCCCATACACAAGCCCTGGCATAAGCTGACGGCTGAGCAGAAGGCGCTGGTCTGGAAGGGTAACAGGTACTTCTGGGGTCTGAACCGCTTCTTCGAGCACCTCGAGGAGAAGAAGTACAAGATACAGTACCGGGTGCTGCTGAGCCGCTACCGCGGCAAGCGCACCTGTACCGAGTGCGGCGGCAGGCGGCTGCGCAGGGAGGCTGAATACGTCAAGGTGGGAGGACGTTCGATCACCGAGGTTACCGCCATGCCTGTGAGTGAGGCTCACGCCTTCTTTGAACAGCTGGTGCTCAACGGTGAGGAGAAGAAGATAGCCGGACGACTGCTGACCGAGATACAGCAACGCCTGGGATTCCTGGTCAGTGTCGGGCTCACATACCTCACCCTCGACCGGCTCTCAAGCACCCTCTCGGGGGGCGAGTCACAACGGATCAACCTGGCCACCTCGCTGGGAAGCAGCCTGGTGGGCTCGCTGTATATTCTCGATGAGCCGAGCATCGGGCTGCACCCACGGGATACGGCGCTGCTGGTCAATGTGCTCAGGGAGCTGCGTAACCTGGGCAATACCGTAATTGTGGTTGAGCATGAAGAGGAGATCATCAGGGCAGCTGACCAGGTCATAGACATGGGACCGGCAGCCGGCTCGCACGGCGGCGAGGTGATCTACCAGGGCAGTGCAGCCTTTCCGGGGAAGAACAACTCGCTCACTGCAGCATACCTGACCGGGAGGATGTCCATTGACCTGCCGCCGTCGCGCCGCCGCTGGAACAGCTTCATCACGGTCACCGGCGCCCGGCAGAACAACCTCAAGGATATTGATGTCAGGTTCCCGCTGCACGTCATCGCAGCAGTGACTGGTGTCAGCGGCTCGGGCAAGAGCACCCTGGTGCATGACATACTCTACAATGCCCTCAGCAAGCGGTTTGGCAACAACAGCGCCGGAGCGGGACGCTTCACCGCACTCGGGGGTGACCTGGAGAGTATCTCAGGGGTGGAGCTGATTGACCAGAACCCCATAGGCAAGTCAAGCCGCTCGAACCCGGTGACCTACCTGAAGGCCTTCGATGAAATACGCAAGCTCTTTGCCGCTCAGCGTACAGCAGAACAGGCCGGGTTCAAACCGGCACACTTCTCATTCAATACCAGCGGAGGAAGGTGTGACGAGTGCCAGGGCGAAGGAGTGATAAGAGTGGAGATGCAGTTCATGGCCGACGTGGAACTGACCTGCGACGTATGCAAGGGAATGCGCTATAAGCGCGATGTGCTGGAGGTGAAATTCAGGGGAAGGAATATCTATGATATACTCGAGATGACCATTGATGAGGCTATCAGCTTCTTCACGGAGTGTCATGACAAGACTTGTGACAGGATAGTTGCCAGGCTGAAACCGCTTGCCGATGTCGGGCTCGGATACGTCCGGCTGGGGCAGTCATCATCAACCCTGTCGGGTGGCGAGAGCCAGCGCGTCAAGCTGGCATATTACCTCAGCCAGGAGAAGAACAGCAGGAACATGCTCTTCATATTTGACGAGCCCACCACCGGGCTGCACTTTCATGATATCAGCAAGCTGATGAGATCACTCAATGCCCTGGTAGAGCATGGCCATTCAGTCATACTGATTGAGCACAACGTTGAGGTAATCAAATGCGCCGACTGGGTCATCGATCTCGGACCTAAAGGCGGCGAGCAGGGAGGCAATGTCATATTTGAGGGAACACCCGAGCAACTGGCCGGCTGCAACGAATCCTACACGGCCACATTCCTGAGGAATAAGGTGAACCATCATCACAACTGATTCCGGGATGAAGAGGCCAATCCGCTCCGTGAGCCTGCGCCAGACTCTTATCATGCTCACTTTGCCCATGTTGTCATGCAGCCGGCGCAATATGGCTATGAGCCGGAGATTGTCTCGGAATAAAAACTAAATTTGCGGGTAGAAACTACAAGCACCATGAAAAAACTGATCCTGCTCTTCTCATTCATTATCATTGCGATCTCCCTCAGTGCCCAGGACTTTTTCAGGGGCGACTTCAACCGCGAGAAGGATTATGTGATTCTTGCCAATCCCACTGCCGGTAATATAGAGGTGGTAAGGTTCCTGCTGAACAAGGGCATCTTCAGGATTGACCAGAAAAGAGTTGAATTTGTCGGAGTATATCATTCCGGTCAGGCATATGATTTCAGCAAGTCAGCCGACCATATAGCCTCCAACGGACTCACATCGTTTCACCTGCACGAGGTTAGGGGCCCGCTCACCGATGAGACGGTCTACGGTGAGAACGGATGCAGTGATGACCTGCGGAAAATCTTCAACGCATCGGTCGGGGTGATATTCTTCGGCGGACCCGATATCCAGCCGGCACTCTATGATCAGGAGAACCTCTACTCGGAGACGGATGATCCGATGAGGCACAGGTTTGAGGTGACATTTCTCTTTCATCTGGCAGGCGGCAGCCGCAATCCCTCATTCAGACCTCTTCTTGAGGATAACCCGGGATATGTGGTCACCGGTTTCTGTCTCGGCATGCAGTCAATGAATGTTGCTGCGGGCGGAGCTCTATACCAGGATATCCCCGCACAGATCTATGACAGCTACTCAGCCGAGACCACCGTATTAATAGGGCAAAACAACCTTCACCGCAACTACTGGCAGGAGATAGAGCCCGGCAAGGGGCTGATGGGCAGCAACCTGCATACCATAAGGTTCACTGATGACCATTTCTTCGGCACCACGGTTAAGGTTTCACGTAAGAGTGAGCCGCTGATCTACAGCAGCCACCACCAGTCTGTCAGCACCCTGGCCCCGGTCTACAGGGTGACTGCACTCTCGACTGACGGAAAGGTGATTGAGGGAATCGCCCACAGGAAGTATCCCCATGTCTTTGCAGTACAGTTCCATCCGGAGGTGTCTGCTCTCTATGAGGAGCGGGCGGAAGTGATGTTCACCCCGGGCGACAGGCCCGCATCCCTCCACTCCAGGCTCGACAAACAGAGCCTGAAGTTCCACAGGAGTTACTGGAACTATATCTCTGCGGTATTCAGGAAACAGGCAGGAGCAAAATAGTCTCCGGCACCCGGCTGAAGCAGCCACGGGCTTGCAACACGCAGTTGCCACGGTAAGGTATTGGGTTGCCAGGGACAAGTACAGGTTACCGCGGGTTACCCTCCTCTTGCCTGCAGGGCAGCTACAGCTCCTTGACCTTGGCTATCAGGGTCTGCAGCATCTCCTTGGCATCGCCGAAGAGCATATGGGTCTTGTCACTGAAGAAGAGCATATTGTCAATTGCTGCATAGCCCTGCCCCATACCCCTTTTGATCACTATCACGTTCCTGGCATCCCGCACCTTCACTATTGGCATGCCATAGATAGGGCTTGACGGGTCATCTTCGGCAGCGGGGTTGACAACGTCATTTGCCCCTATCACCACTGCAACATCCACACTGGCAATATCCTGGTTGATCTCGTCGCTCTCGATGAGCTGCTCGTACGGCACATCAGCCTCGGCCAGCAGCACGTTCATATGTCCTGGCATCCGGCCTGCAACCGGGTGGATAGCATACTTCACATCAACACCCTTATCCTCAAGCAGCTTGTCTAGCTCATGGCATAGGTGCTGTGCCTGAGCCACCGCCAGTCCGTAACCGGGGACAATCACCACTCTCTTGGAGAAACTGAGCAATACGGCGGCATCCTCGCTGCTTATCTCCCTGACGCTTCCCCCCTCGCCGGCGGCAGCTTCACCCGAGCCTCCGAATGCACCTATGATCACATTCAGCAGTGACCTGTTCATTGCCCGGCACATCAGTACTGTCAGTATGGTTCCCGCCGATCCCACAAGGATCCCTCCGGTCAGCATCGCCTGGTTATTGTAGAGAAACCCTCCCATTGCCGCTGCCACACCGGTGAAACTGTTGAGCAGTGAGATGACTACCGGCATGTCAGCCCCGCCGATCGGCATAACAAACAGCACACCATATACTACCGAAATTACCAGCAGGATTACTGCCAGGTGAGTCAGCTCAGCTGACGCGGCAACGTCACGTGTCATGATGTAGGCCACAAATCCTGCAATCAGGGCCAGCATTGTCAGGTTGACATACCTCATTACCCTTACCCTCAGGTCGCCGATCCTGCCGTCAAGCTTGCCGAAAGCGATCATGCTGCCTGCCCATGAGACCGATCCGATGACCAGCCCCAGCAGGATGGAGAGGACATGACCGTTTGCCATGCCGGCTCTCATTATCAGATCATGGCTCACATGCGGGAACTCCATCAGTGAGATAAGGGCCGCCGCAGCTCCTCCCATGCCGTTGAAGAATGAGACCAGCTGGGGCATGGCGGTCATCTTGACCCGCACTGCGATAATCCATCCTATGACCGTTCCCACAGCCATGGCGGCAACTATCCAGCCTATGTTTCCGATCGGTTCCCCATCCCTGGTGTGGAAAAGGATCGTTGCAAGGATGGCAATTCCCATGCCTGCCGCAGCCAGGATATTACCACGCCTGGCAGAGAGAGGGTGACTGAGCATCTTCAGTCCTACAATAAACAATACCGAAGCAAGGATATACGAGATCTCAAGAATCGAGATACCTGCAGGGAATTGAGTGACTTCGTTCATCTGAGAGTGGTTGTTGCTTACACTGTTTCTGAATTACTTCTTCTTCCTGAACATTTCCAGCATGCGGTCAGTCACCACAAATCCGCCAACAACGTTCAGTGTGCCGAGCACCACCGCCAGGAAACCGAGTATCATAGCGCCTGTGGTCTCGGCATGTCCCATCACAATGATTGCGCCTATGATAACAACGCCATGGATTGCATTGGCGCCCGACATGAGCGGTGTGTGAAGTATTGCCGGGACATGGCTGATAACTTCAATGCCCAGGAAAACAGAGAGGATCACCATGAAGATGGTATCCCTGTGTGTCATGAAATAATCCAGAAAGCCTTCCATAATCAGTTCAGTTAAACATCAAGCATCTGTTTCAGTCTCTTGCTCAGGTATTCACCTGCATGTATTGCCACCGTGCCGGCGACCACCTCATCATTGAAATCAACCGTCACATTGCCTTTGCCGTCACTCATCATCTTCACCAGGTTGACTACATTGTTTCCGAACATCTTGCTGGCATCAGCCGACATATCAGACGGGTATGCTGACCTTCCCGCAATAGTCACCCCTTTTGCCACAATCACTTTCCCGTTTTCGGTCAGTTCACAGTTGCCTCCGGTTGAGGCGGCAAGGTCTATTATCACCGATCCCGGCCTCATCCGTGCCACCGTATCGGCATACACCAGCAGCGGAGCCCTCTTACCGGGTATCTGTGCGGTGGCCACGATCACGTCTGATGCTGCTGCACGCTCCTGTATCAGCTCCTGCTGCCGCTTTCTGAACTCTTCACTCTGTTCTACCGCATAACCTCCTGCTGAAGCATCCTCCCTGGCGCCCTCCACCTCAATGAACTTGCCTCCAAGGCTCTTCACCTCCTCCTTCACTGCCGACCTCACGTCGAATACCTCAACCACTGCCCCCAGCTTGCGTGCCGTGGCAACAGCCTGCAGGCCTGCCACACCGGCACCGAGCACCAGCACACGTGCCGGCCTGATGGTACCGGCAGCTGACATGAACATGGGGAAGAACCTGGGCAGCAGTGTCGCTGCCTCAAGCACAGCCTTATAACCGGCCACGGTGGCCATTGATGAGAGTATATCCACTGACTGGGCACGGGTAATCCTGGGTACGAGATCAAGAGCCAGCACGGTCAGCCTCCGTACGCGCGCCCTCTCAATCCACACCTGGTTGCTCATCGGATCAAGTACGGTAAGAAGCAGCTGCCCCTCCCTGTAGTAGGATATTTCATCATCTGCAGGCGGATTGACCGTCAGGATAAGGTCACTGGCAGAGATGACCTTCCGACGGGGAGCTATCGTAGCTCCGGCAGCAATATATTGCTGATCAGTGGCATAAGCCCTTAACCCGGCCCCCTCCTCAATCATTACGGAAAGGCCCAGTTTAATCAGGGCTGCCGTCTCCGCGGGCAGAAGGGACACCCTGTTCTCTCTTTCTCCCTCTTTTAATACTCCTGCGATCATATCTGCAATGTAGCGTTAAATTATAGCTCAACTATCCATCATTGATGCAGCATCACTATCAATCATCCAGACAAGATGTCCGGCAACCGGTACAACCCATGAAACAGGATAGTGTTCGGCACCGCTTTTTTTCCCAAGTACAGTGGCGACCATTTCAGCCATCTCGCTTCCGGCCGCGATGCAGCAGATACGTGATGAGTTGCTGATCAGCCTGCCGGTTGCAGTGATTCTGCCGATCTTCTCATGCGGCAGGGAGAACGCCTCATAGAGCCGCGAACTGCCAAAAAGCTCACGACTGCCACGGGAGAGAGAGGCGATGCTGCCATCAGGTTCCGGGACAAGAAGCATCATGTCAAACTGCGGAATCCCGTTAACGTGAGGCAAGGTGGTTCCGACAAGCTCAGAGTACTGCCTTGCCTCCGCTGAGGCATCGGCCTCACCCCGTATCCGGAATATATTTGAGTCGGGAAGCGGAACATTGAGGAGGAGAGTGTCGTGAACAACCCGGTAATGGCTCTCCTCCCGGTCGGGAGGGAGAAATATCTCTTCAACCCAGAAAAGAAGGATATTCTCCCAGCTTATACGATCACTGTAATACTCAGCGAGGTGGCTCAGAAGAAACCGAGACCTCCGGTTGCCCTGGAGAGCAACGGAGTAGTACTGATTGTGCTCTAAACGGTCCAGATCCTTGATAAGTGTTGTTGCCAGACCCTGTACAAGGGCCTCACGTGACGGAAACACTCTGACAGAATGTGACATGATTGATAAACAAAACCTAAAACTATATATATTTCATTGAAAAATGGCGGGTTTGTGATCTTTTTTATGTAAACAGACAACCCGGCAAGGCGAAGAGGGAAGCATGTGAAGCGATCTGTTATCAGGGCGATTCCGCATAATCTGCATCACCCTATATATCTGCGTATTACAAAAGCATAAATTTTGAATGTTGATTTATTATACACGTGTATAATTTATCTACACTTACCTAAGTCCCTTATTTTTTGGTATTTACCATTTTGAAACATATATAGTGTTTATATTTACAACACTTTGGGTGTGGAAAAAATCAAGTCTAATTTTGTATTCAATTGTTTATCTGTATGTTATAGGCTTTGGCATGCTTATTGAATAATAGGTAGGCAGAAAACAACAGAAACAAAATAATCATGAAAAGGTCAGTTTTTATTATCGTTTGCATCGCGCTGTTCACCGGCGGATTTTTCTCAGGTAATCAGAAAGCAATGGCTCAGTCGGCCAGGGAAGGGAGGAGTGTCACCGTTGCCGTCACTTCTGAACTGAGTGCCCTTGCAGAGAAGTGGGTTACGGAATACAGCATTGCAAATCCCGGTACCATAATAAATATAGTACCGGCAGAAGGGTCTCCTGCTGCCGACCTTTGGATCTGCAATGGTGTTCAGGCCGGCCGGGTTACCGGCACTGAGGGCTGGAAGATGGTGGTTGCACGCGATGTGATCGTGGCCGTGATGAGTGCAGACAATCCCGGGAGTGACGCTATCAGCGCCACAGGTATTTCACCGGAAGGGCTTGGAATGATGCTCGCATCAGGCAGGGTGAACCCGGGCAGCGCAGGAACTGCCGGTGCCAGGGCAATGGTCACTGAGGCCGCCGCAGGCCCGGCTGCACGCTTTACCCGTACTGACCAGATCAATGCCACACGCCTGGCTGACGGCAGCATGGTTACCTCCATCCTGCGGAGCGAGCCTTCCGCAATCATCTTCTGCAGCCTGGCGGATGTGACCGCAGAGAGCGGCACAACCCTTGCAGAGGGGATCAGGCTCATTCCCATCGACATCAACTCAAACGGTATATCTGACTATTTCGAGAGATTCTACAGTGATTTCAACACCTTCAACAGGGGAGTCTATATCGGCAAATACCCGAAGGAGCTTGCCAGTGCCGTCTTTTGCGCCACCGGCAGCAGGCTGACCACAGAGGAGTCTGCCGGGTTCATCGGCTGGATCCTTGCCGACGGGCAGGAGTACCTTGCCGGTTCAGGGCTTACCGCCCTCGCCGGTGGCGAAGGCTCAGTGAGACGTGAGATGCTGAGCACCGATGCCTCCCTGACCGCCTCGTCAACAGAGGGAAGGGCAGGTGCCGGAATTATCATATGGGTAGCAGCAGTCATCGCACTGGTGGCAGCAACAGGTTACCTCTTCCACAGACTCACCCGGGCAGGCGTGAAGCAGTATGTTACCGCCGATGAGTCACAGCCAAGGGCATTCGGCCCGGCAACGCTTGCCACACCCGCCGGGCTCCTCTTTGACAAAAGCCATACATGGGCATTCATGGAAAAGAACGGAACCATAACCATCGGCATCGATGACTTCCTTCAGTATGTGACCGGCCCGATCAGCAGGGTTACCATGAAGAAGGCAGGAGAAAAGGTCCGCAAGGGCGAAGCGGTTGCAACCCTCATTCAGAGGGGCAGGAAGCTGGAGGTGCTCTCTCCGGTAAGCGGCACCATAGTTACTGCCAATGAGAGCGTAACCAGCAACACCTCGCTGCTGCACAACGCACCCTACGGTGAGGGGTGGCTCTATGGCATCGAGCCCGAGAACTGGGTCAATGAGTCAGGGCTGCTGACCATGGCAACCAGGTACAGGGAGCACCTGCGTGAAGAGTTCACACGCCTGCGCGACTTCCTGGCATCAATGGCAGCAACCGGTAATCTCAGGTATGCACAGCTGGTACTCCAGGATGGTGGCGAGATGACCGATGGCATCCTCGACGAGTTCGGCCCCGAGGTGTGGGAAGAGTTCCAGACCAGATTCATCAACAGAAGCTGAATAAGAAGGCTGAGAAGAGAGCATATCTGAATAATTCGTATTTTGTAGAAATTTTAAACAGGTTTGTGATTATCCCTCCCGTGGGGTGATCACAACTGCCTTTTATAACACAAAATACCCTCAGCATGGCTAACCCACCACTCTCAGGCCTGCCCCGCCGGCCCATCCGCGATAAGCTTCAGGACTACTTCAGGTTCAGATCAACCATTTATGGGCGGGTGGTCACGATTATCACCCTGGCGGCAATCATAATGTTCATTGCCTTCAGCGCCATCTTCAGAACCGTCTATGTAAACTATTTCAACACAGTACTGAAACAGAATGGCAACAACGTCGGGGCAATAGTTGAGGGTGCCCTCTACAAGTCGATGCTTGAGAATGACAAGAGCACGCTGCACAGCACCCTTGACATCATAAATACCATGCCCGGCATAGATGACGTCAATCTCTATGATGAGTATGACAACCTCGCCTATTCATCATTTGCAGGCAGTTCGGAGAATCACAGCAATCCTGATTGCATTGCCTGTCACACTGACCTCGGTCAGATGTTCACAAAGAATGAAAAGAGCTATATAATTATTGATGCGAAGAGTGACTGTGCCATGAATCCCGGTAGGGCGGGTGAAAGGCACATGCTCATCAGGCGGCCAATCTTCAACGAGCTCTCGTGTTACACCGCTGAATGCCATGCACACAGCAGGGAGACCGAGGTTCTGGGATCGCTGATAATCAGGATGCCGCTGCGTGACCTTGACAATGCACTCAAAACATCATCGGCACAGTTCCTGCTCATTGCCCTGGGCATATCGGGCGTCATTGTGCTGACACTCATCTGGTTCACCCGCAGAAGAATCAAGGACCCGCTCCTGGGCATCATCAGGGCCAGCGAGGCGGTCTCACGTGGCGAAGTGAGCACCAGGCTCGATATCAAGCCTGATCTGCTTGATGACATGAAGATGGTCTCGCTGGCATTCAACAATATGCTCGACCATCTTGACAGCGCCGGAAGGGAGCTGGAGAACTGGTCAAAACAGCTGGAATACAAGGTGCAGAAGAAGTCTGAAGAGCTATCGGCTGCTCACAGCGAGCTGATGAACGTGGAAAGGATCGCCTCCCTGGGCAAGCTCTCTGCCTCAGTGGCACATGAGATCAACAACCCGCTGTCGGGGATCCTGGTCTACACCAAGCTGGTGCACAAGCAGATCGAGAATCAGGAGCTTACTCCCGCAAAGAAGGAGAATGTATTGCGTCAGCTGAAGCTGATTGAGGCAGAGACAAAACGGTGCGGAAGTATCGTAAAGGGGCTGCTCGACTTCTCACGAAAAGACCAGGAGGATTTTGAGGAGAAGAGCCTGAATGAGGTCATACAGGGCACTTATGAGCTGATGAGGCATCATGTCAAGATTGCCGGCATCAGTTTCAGGGTTGAGATTATGGCGCGGGCTGACCGGATCATGTGCAGTGAGAACCAGATCAAACAGGCTTGCATAGCCCTGCTTGTCAACGCTTCAGAGGCTACGGCAGAAAACGGGGAGATAATCATCAGCACGGTTAACCGGGAAGAGGGCACTGTCAGTATTGAGATTACCGACAATGGCTCGGGCATAGCTCCTGAAGATATCCCGCATATATTCGAGCCCTTCTTTACAACCAAGCAGGAGGAGTCGGGTATCGGGCTCGGCCTGTCGATAGTTCACGGCATAGTGCAGAACCATAATGGCCGGATCGATGTCAGATCACAGGTTGGAACAGGTACCACTTTTTCTATCATTCTGCCACTGATAACGGAATAATTGCTACAAGATATGCCAGACAAGATTTCCATTCTGATAGTTGATGATGAAGACTCGGTCAGGGATGCGCTTCTGAACTGGTTCCTGGAGGATGGCTATGAGGTGGATGCTGCAGAGAATGCCAAGAAGGCGCTGCAGATGCTCGAGATGCGAAACTACAATATCATCCTTACCGACATTAAGATGCCGGGTATGGACGGACTGGAGCTGCATCGCCGCATCAAGTCACTCAACCGTGACACCATCGTCATCATCATGACTGCCTTCGCCTCGGTGGAGACGGCGGTTCAGGCTCTTAAAGAGGGTGCCTTTGACTATGTCACCAAGCCGTTTGACCCGGACGACCTGTCGCACCTGATACGCAACGCAGCTGCACAGATAGCCCTGAGAAGTGAGAATGAGGCGCTCAGGGAGAGGGTGACATCACTCGAGGAGATCGATGACCTCATCGGGACCAGCGAGCCTATGATGCATGTGCTGCAGCAGATAGAGAGCGTGGCACAGTCAAACGCATCGGTCATAATCACCGGCGAGAGCGGCACCGGGAAGGAGCTGGTGGCCAGGGCGATACACAGCAACTCCCCCAGGCGGTACTTCCCGATGATAAGCGTACACTGCGGCGCGCTGACTGAGAGCCTGCTTGAGAGCGAGCTGTTCGGCCATGAGAAGGGAGCATTCACAGGTGCCACCTTCAACAGGAAGGGACGATTCGAGATGGCCGACGGTGGCACAATATTCCTGGATGAGATCGCAACCATATCACCCAAGATGCAGATTGAACTGCTCAGGGTGCTCGAGACAAAGAGCTTCGTCAGGGTGGGCGGGAACAAGGAGATATCCTCAGACTTCAGGGTGATCTGTGCTACCAACCGCGACCTGGAGACACTGGTAAAGAACGGCACCTTCCGTGAAGACCTATACTACCGTCTGAATGTGGTAAATATCTTTATACCCCCGCTACGCGAGAGAGCCGGGGATATACCGCTGCTGGTAGACCACTTCATCAGGAAATACTGCATGTCAATGAGCTGTGAGCCGATAGCCATTGAGCCGGCTGCACTGAAACACCTTGAGAAGCTGGAATTCCCGGGCAATGTCAGAGAGCTGGAAAATATGATCGAGAGGGCTATAGTAATAGGAAATGGCAAAGAGATCAGGCTGAGGGACCTTCCGATGAGCAGGGAGACGAATGAGAACAGCATCGAGAGCCTTGAAGAGCTCGAAAAGAGACATATTCAGCAGATACTTGAGAAGTACAGCTGGAATATCTCACGCTCAGCCAGGGCACTGAATGTTGACAGAGTCACCCTTTACAACAAAATCAGGAGATATGACCTTAAACAGTAGGAGCAGTTTCCGCTGAACCGGGCCATTTGGAAGAGAAGAGGATCATATTGATTTCATGCGGTTCATTTGAAAGGGAATTCCTTAAGAGAGTGGCCCTTTCGGCTGAAGCGGAATTGAGGCGGCCGGTAATGGCCGAGGAGTGTTATCTTGACCTCAACCCCTTCTACAATGCCGAGCGCAGGCAGTACAACGGCGACAGGCTGCTGCAGCATATCCCGGCATGTACCCGGTCAGCCTATTCAAGGATCATAGGCCTGTTCAGGGTTGACCTCTACATACCTATATTAACATATATTTTCGGTCAGGCCAGGCTGGGCGAGAAGGAGGCCATCGCCTCCGTCTTCCGCCTCCGCAATGAGCTCTACGGGCTGAAGGAGGATGATGAACTGCTTCTGTCACGCACTATCAAGGAGGTGATACATGAGCTTGGCCATACGTTCGGGCTCATTCACTGCCGCGCACCGGAATGTGTCATGCGGTCAAGCACCTATGTCGAGGAGATCGACCTCAAGAGCGCTTCATTCTGTCACAGTTGCCGGCAGCAGCTGGATGAGCGGGACAAACCGGGGGGATAAGGGGCAGGGATGCCTGAGCAGGCAGGCCCGTCATGAGGAACGGAAAACCGGAGGGTGACCGCGATACAGAGAAACGGGGTCGCCTCTCAATGAGTTCAGCCCCGTTTCCTTCACCTGCATCCCCGTATTCTATTTCGCCCTGAATCCGAACATGATTGCCACACAGCCGCTGACCGGCTGCTGGTTGCCTGCCCCCAGGGTGGTTACCTTCACGACCACCTTGAGCTGCTGGCTCGATTCAAGCTTGAAATCCCATATGTTTGAAAACGCCTCCTCCCGGTTTGAATAGAGCATCTTTCCGGTGGAGTCATAGACTCTGAACTCTACCGGCGGCATGCCGTCTGCTGCACAGATGACAAGCCGGTAGTCAAGGTCAGAATAGAAGGTCTTGTAAAGCTCCGCCTCCTCACCCTCAACAAGTACGGCAGCATGGTAATTGCCATCATGAAGGTATGCGCCCAGCTCCTTCTTGCAGATATTCTTTGCAAAGCTCTTGCACTGCCCCGAAGCCTGGCCGGGAAGGAGGAACGAAAGAAGTGCCGTTACCAGTAATGTATGTATTAGGTGTCTCATCGGTATCTAGTTTACATAGGTTTTCCTGATCTGCTCAACCTTCTGCTTGATGGCAAGGAAGGTTTCCTGCCTGAATTCACTTCTGGCTGCACCGGTTATCTCGGTCATGCCGCTGACCTCATTGTACTTCGCCTTTGACGGCGCCGCAGAGCGCTCTATCCCGTCAAAGACACCTTTCAGCTCCCTGATCGGTCCGAGCAGCTCACGTATAGTGTTATTGTCGGTGTAGGTCTCAAGAAGACTGATCATATTGTCAACCGACATCTTCTGGTCAGCAATGGTCTCAACCAGCTTGTTCCCCTTGAAATTCTTCATGTCGACCATGTTCGTCGAGATATAGAGCCCCTCAATGAAGCCCCCCGCAATGATGGTGGCAGCCACGGCATGCTGCTCATCGTCCTCAAGATAGGCCTGTGAGTTGAGGAATGTCTCCGAGACAATCTCCATGATGACATCCCGGTTATTGATGTTCTGCTCAAGCCGCTCAATGACCGTCTCATCAATGGCATCAAGGATGCCGAGACCGGTCGCCATCTTCTCTGCCGCTTCCATATAGTTGATAAGCAATGATGTCTCATCATACATGCTGGCAAAGCTCAGGTCGCATACATATGTTCCGAGATTGAGAGCCATGCTCTTGCTGGTACTGTAATTATTCTTGTTCTCAATCGGATTGAGCAGGCTGGCATCAAACTTTGCCCCGGCCTCCTTGATCAGCTGGGCCACCTCAAGCGGGGTAGGCAGGGCATTGAAGACCTTCTCGGCACTCTTTATCTGCTCGGCGGTATGCTCATCAAGGCCTGTAACCTCCTCTCCTCTTTGTTGCCTGCCGGAATCGGCTCCGGTTTTACCCTTGCAAGAGGTGGCTGCCAGGCAAAAGGCAAAAGCAGCAACGCCAAGAATCAATGGCAGAATTTTAAGCTTATTCTTCATAATAGCTGTAGTTTTAATGTTCACAGGCCTTTATACGACCAGATCATACTTTGTCTAATAAACGAAGTTGACCTGAAGTTATTATTTGACGGTGAAATTGTTCTGCAACAATAAACGGCCGCAACACGGGGTTCACGTCAGCAGCCGGAGGGCTGACGCCGCAACTGTCATAAGGAAAAAGGGAGAAGCGGGGAGCCTCTGCCGCTGCTATCGACTGAGTATAAACAAATTAAGACGGCCTCTAAATATAGGAGCTGTAGTGGCGCATGAACTGTGACCTCTCGAAGAGTGAGGGGTTGTCGATATTCCGGTAATTGAATTTTCCCTTGAAATCATCTATTGTCAGGTACTCCTTCTGCCCCATCCACTTGTGTATGAACTCATTGATTTCGGTTACCACCCTGAAGCCCCTCTTGTAGAGTGCAGAACAGACCTGGACGGTGGCAGCACCTGCCAGCAGATACTTGATGGCATCCTCACCGCTGTAAACACCGGTGGTGGCAGAGATATCCATCTCAATATCCTGCGCACTGACCATGCCTATCCATCGTAGTACGTAACGCTGTTCAATAGGGTTGGAGAGTACTGAGGCGGGAACTATCTTCATATTCTCAATGTCAATGTCAGGTTCATAGAACCTGTTGAACATCACCATTCCGGCAGCGCCATGGTTGTGTATCTGCCATGCAAAGTTGAGAAGGTTTGAGAACTTCTGTCCTATCTTGACCGCAATGGGAATCTTCAGTTTCCGCTTCAGGTTGTCAATGATCTGGAAATAGACTGCCTCGGAAGCGGTGCTTCCCTTGTGCATGTCGGTCGGGATAAAGAATATGTTCACCTCGAGTGCATCTGCGCCGGCTCTCTCGATCTCAAGCGCAAAGTCAATCCATCCCCTCGGCGAGAAGCAGTTAATGCTTGCAATCACCGGTATCTTCACCTTCCGCTTTGCGCCGGCAACCAGTTCAAGGTAGGCCTCTACGCTGTTTGTGCGGGTGTAATACTGCAGGTAATCGTCTGCCTCGGGGTAGAGCTCACCTGATGACATTGAGTGTGCCAGCGAGACTATCTGCTCCTCAAAGAGAGACTTCAGCACCACCGCGCCGGCGCCGGCAGCTTCTGCTTCTGCTATCGATTCAATCTTTGATGTGAAGTTGGAACTGCCAACAATGATCGGGCTTTTCAGCTCGAGTCCGAGGTAACGAGTACTGATTGTGGTCATCTTTTCTATCTGATTCGTTCTCCAAAAATAAGTGTTCCTATCCTTACCAGGGTGCTTCCCTCCCCGACGGCTATCTGCCAGTCGCCCGACATTCCCATTGAGATCACGTTGAAGCTGTGATCATTGCTGAAATATTTTTCACGCAGCATCCTGAACAGCTCTGCCAGCTTCCGGAATTCCGCCCTCACCTTTTCCCTGTCATCGGTGAAGGTTGCCATACCCATTACGCCGCGTATCCGTACACTTCTGAGTGATGCCGCCACCTGGCCCCAGTCGGTGCCGCTGATCTCCCCGATGCTGAAGCCTGACTTTGTCTCCTCGTCGGCTATGTGCACCTGCAGCAGGCAACCGGGGGCCACATCGCGTGCGGTGGCAGCCTGATCTATCAGCTGCAGCAGCCTGACCGAGTCTACCGACTCGATCATTGTGGCTGCTGTAACTGCTTGTCTGACCTTGTTCGACTGAAGGCGGCCGATGAGGTGCCATGAGATGTCATCGGGCAGTTGCTCCTTTTTGCTGACCAGTTCCTGTACCCTGTTCTCGCCGAAGATACGCAGGCCAGCATTGTAGGCCTCCATGATCTCCGCAGGGGTATGGCCTTTGGTCACCGCCATCAGGGTAACCCCTTCAGGCAATTGTTCCAGGACACTCCCGATGTTGTCAGCAATGCTGCTCACCACCGCCCCCGCTCTTCTCAGTCAAGCTTATGAATGACCAGCCCGCTCCTGAGCTTGGGCTCGAACCAGGTGGTCTTGGGAGGCATGATGTTACCGGTATCGGCAATGGTGATCAGCTGCTTCATGGAGACAGGATAGAGCGCTATCGCTGCCTTCATCTCACCGCTGTCTACCCGCTTCTTCAGCTCGCCGAGCCCCCTTATGCCACCCACGAAATCGATGCGCTTCGAGCGCCTGAGATCCTGAATATCAAGCAGGGGCTTGAGCACCTGCTCCGTCAGTATGGTCACATCGAGGCATCCTATGGGATCATTGTCGTCATAAGTGCCCTTGCGGGCAGTGAGACGATACCACCGGCCCTCGAGATAGAGGCTGAAATTGTGCAGCTTGCGCGGACGGTAGGTACGCGTACCCATGTCGGTGATCTCAAATGACTCGCCAAGCCTCTCCAGGAACTGCACGGGAGTGAGCCCGTTGAGATCCTTCACAACCCTGTTGTAGTCGAAGATCTTCAGATGATCATCAGGAAAGATTACCGCCATGAAGAGATTATACTCCTCATCGCCGCGATGAGCCGGGTTCTTGTCACGCTTCTCCTTGCCCACCAAGGCGGCGGCAGCTGTACGATGATGACCATCAGCCACATACATATAAGGGACCTTTTCGGCAAAGAGCCGTTCGATCTCGGCATTTATTTTCTGGTCCTTAATGACCCAGAAGTGGTGACCGATCTTGTCTTCAGCAATGAAATCATATTCAGGTTTCTGCTTCCTGACAATTTTCGATACAATGGCGTCGATCTCGGCCAGTGCCGGATAGGTGAAGAATACCGGCTCAACGTTGGCATTGTTGACCCGTACATGCTTCATCCTGTCTTCCTCCTTATCCGGACGGGTAAGCTCATGCTTCAGTATCTTCCCTCCGAGGTAGTCATCTACCGAGGCGCAGCCCACTATTCCGTACTGGGTACGCCCCTTCATCGTCTGGGCATAGATATAGAAGTACCTCTCCGGGTCTTCCTTCAGCCATCCGCGATCCTGCCACAGGCGGAAATTATCGACCGCCTTTTTATATACCTCTTCCGAATGGACATCCACATCTGGCGGCAGGTCGATCTCAGCCTTGGTGATATGCAGCAATGACTTCTCCTTACCCCTGGCCATGATGGCAGCCTCTTCAGAGTTCATGACATCGTAGGGCAGGCAGGCAATCTCTGATGCCAGTTTGGCCGGGGGCCGGAGCCCCCGGAATGGTTTAACAACAGCCATATCTGAAAGTTATCGCTACTATTTGGGTTTGTTGACTCTGAATGTCTCATCACCGGTTGCCAGGAACGAGACGATCTGACGGGCAGCGGCCACTCCCGCGTTGATGTTTGCCTCTGATGTCTGGGCACCCATCTTCTTGGGGGTGAAGAAATAGCGGCCCGGGAACTTCTCGGCCCAGAGGGCGGCATTGTCAGGAGCGATGTCTGAGAGATATCTGAAGTCAGGCCTCTTCTCCATGAGTTCAACCAGTTCAGCCTCATTGATCACCTCCTTGCGGGCGGTATTGACCAGCACGGCACCCTTGGGCATGAGGGAGAGAAGCTTCTCTCCGATTGACCCTTTGGTCTTCTCGTTTGCCGGTATATGAAGCGAGATATACTGTGACTTCGAGTAGAGCTCCTCAACGCTCTCTGTCGGGGTGATTCCGGCCTTCTCGATCTCCTTGCGGTCAACAAAGGGGTCGAAGGCATAGACCTTCATCCCGAACCCGTTGGCGATGCGCGCCACGCACTTGCCCACGTTGCCGTAGGCATGTATGCCGATGGTCTTGCCCAGCAGCTCTGTGCCCGACTTGCCGTCGAAGCCGCCGCGGGCTGAGTACACCATCATTCCGAAAGCGAGCTCGGCAACGGCGTTGGAGTTCTGCCCGGGAGTGTTCATGGCAACGATGTTGCGTGCCGTGCAGGCAGCCAGATCGAGGTTGTCATAGCCGGCACCGGCCCTGACAACGATCTTCAGCCTGGGAGCAGCCGCAATCACGGCAGCGTCAACAATGTCTGAGCGCACGATGAGCGCATCAGCATCGGCAACGGCTGCATGAAGCTCCTGGGGAGTCTGGTACTTCTCAAGAAGGGCAAGCTCATGACCGGCCTTCTCAACAACCTCGCGTATCTGTGTAATGGCTACAGGTGCAAAAGGTTTATCTGTCGCTACAAGTATCTTCATTTTTCTGTTTCTTATTAATGTTTGTCGGCAAATTCCTTCATGGTATCAACGAGAGCCTTCACGCTGGCTATGGGAAGAGCATTGTAGAGAGAGGCGCGGAAGCCGCCAACAGAGCGGTGGCCTGCAATACCCACCATACCCCTTGACTTGGCAAAATCAGCAAACTCCTTCTCCAGCTCCTTATACTCATCATTCATGACAAAGCAGACGTTCATCAGTGACCTGTCCTCCGGATCGGGTACGGTGCACTTGAAGAGCTTGTTGCGCTCTATCTCATCATAGAGAACAGCTGCCTTCTCCTTGTTGATCTTCTCAATGGCCCTGATGCCGCCCTGCTGCTTGAGCCACTCAAGAGTCTTGAGCGCACCGAAGATCGGGAGCACCGGCGGCGTGTTGAACATAGACTCCTTATCAATATGGGTCTTGTAGTTGAGCATGGTCGGGATGACACGGTTTACCTTACCGAGAGCCGAATCCTTTATGATGGCGAAGGTTACCCCGGCCGGAGCAAGATTCTTCTGGGCACCACCGTAGATGAGCGAGTACTTCGATACATCTACCGGACGGCTGAAGATATCGGATGACATGTCAGCCACGAGGGGAACCTTGACATCAGGATCCCTCTTCCACTGGGTACCATAGATGGTGTTGTTTGAGGTGTAGTGAAAATAGTCAACGTCTGAAGGAACGACGAAATTCTTCGGGATATGGTTGAAGTTGCTCTCCTTGGACGATGCCACCTCTATAACCTCACCGAACAGCTTGGCCTCCTTGATGGCCTTGCTGGCCCACTCACCGGTATTGATATAGGCGGCCTTCTTGTCGAGAAGGTTCATCGGCGCCATGGCAAACTGAAGGCTGGCTCCGCCTCCGACGAATATTACCGAATAGCCCTCGGGTACTTCAAGCAGCTCCTTGATGAGAGCAACGGCGTCATCAACAACTGCCACGAACTCCTTGCTGCGGTGGGAGATCTCAAGAATCGAGAGCCCCATGCCGGCAAAGTCCCTGGTAGCTTCAATCACCTTCTCAATGGTGTACTGAGGCATGATCGAAGGTCCTGCAAAGAAATTGTGCTTTTTCATATCTGATTGCTTTGTATTGGTTAATAATAGCTTTACAATTACTCAATTCTGTGATTGTTGCATCTCTGAAGCCGCGGCTGTCAGAGGGCAACGATCTTTTTGTCGCGGAGCACCGGAACGACGTCGGTGATATCAATGGTATGACAGTAGGGAATGCAGTCACTGAGCCCTATCTCACCAAGGCGCGTCCACTGTGCAGTCTTTGACACATATCCGAGCAGGTCATGCTTCGCTATGCTCCAGAGGTCAGTGGCGGCATGCACCTGGTCACAGATGGTGGTAAACTTTCCGGTAGCCAGCAGCTTTTCAGCCATGGCGCCGGCACAGACGGCATCCTCAAGGCTGAAGCGCCCCTTCCACCCTGAGCAGACGATCACCGCCTTACCCTCCTGCTGCTCCACCCACCTGCAGAGTGCCGAGATGTTGATATATGATCCGACGGCCACATGATCACAGTCAGAGACCATCTTGATCAGTGCAGTACCGTTGGTGGTGCTGTAGACCACGCTCCTGCCCTGAACCTTTTCAGGGCTGAAATTGAAAGGTGAGTTTCCGAAGTCGGCAAAATCGGGCACGAAACCGTCACGTTCGGCAGCTATCAGGTAGCCATGTGATTGCATCTCCCTGGCCTCATCGAGGTCGGCGACGGGAATTATCTCTCCGACCCCGTTTGCGAATGCTGCACATATTGAGCTGGTGGCGCGAAGCACATCGAGTACCACAACAGCCGACTCCTTGTTGGCAATGGCATCAAAAACTCCGGGAGTGAAACAGATCTCGAGTTTTCTTTTTGTCATGTCATAAAATGTATTGGTTACTGCTTGTAAAAGGGCAGGCCGGTCACAACGGCCTTCAGGTCGCGATTCCTTACCCGTATGAATATCTCGGTATCACTCTTCCAGAACCCCTTCTTCAGGTAAGCGAGCCCTATCCCCTGCTTCAGTGAGGGAGACATGGTTCCCGAGGTGACCTCCCCGATGATGTTCCCCCCGGCATCAACCACTTCATAGTGTTGCCTGGGTATTCCCTTGTCAATCATTACAAATCCTTTCAGGCGACTTTCAACACCTTCATCCTTCTGCTTCTGAAGCAGCTCCCTGTCGATGAAATCTTTTCCGGGAACGAATTTGGTTATCCATCCCAGGCCGGCTGCAATGGGTGAAGTGGTGTCACTGATATCATTTCCGTAGAGACAGTATCCCATCTCAAGCCTGAGGGTATCACGTGCGCCGAGGCCTGCGGGTTTGATGCCAAACTCCTCTCCTGCCCTGAAAACCTCTTCCCAGAGACGCGGTGCATCTGCATTGGGTACATATATCTCACATCCGCCTGACCCGGTATAACCGGTGGTGGAGAAGATCACTCCGTCAATGCCTGCGAACCTGATAACCTTGAAACTGTAGAACTCCATTTCTTCCACCGGCGCATCGGTAAGCTTCTGCATGGCCTTCAGTGCCAGCGGCCCCTGAACGGCAAGCTGTGCCGTGGCATCAGAAGCGTTTTCCAGATCCTTCCCGGGGCCGGACGAGAGACCGAAGGCAGCAGCATGACTGACACACCATGCCCAGTCTTTCTCAATATTGGCGGCATTGACCACCAGCAGGTATTTCTCCGCACTGAAACGGTAGACCAGCAGATCATCGACGATACCGCCCCTGCCGTTGGGGAAATAGGTGTACTGTACCTTACCGTCAGTCAGATCATTGATGTCATTGGAGGTGATATGCTGAAGGAATTCACCCGCACGTGGTCCCTTTACCCAGAACTCACCCATGTGTGATACGTCAAAAACGCCTAAAGCTGAACGTACCGCAAGATGCTCATCGGTGATACCGGTATATTCAACCGGCATATTGTAGCCGGCAAATGGGATTATCTTGGCTCCGAGTGCCTCATGGAACTTCAAGAACGGAGTACTTTTCATCTCAACACTGTTTTTTGGTTAAAGAGCAAAAGTATGGATTTTAAGACGATAAAAAACTGTTTAATATCATTTTTGACCGGGGTCAATCAGACATTTCTCATGTCATGATGGCATCATTATGCATATATTTGCAATTCCATCAAGAGTGAAGTCATGGAATACAAGATATTCAAACCTGAATACCTGGTAAGTGTAAGCGGAGGTGATCCGGAGATCATCTCTGAGATAGCCTCCATCTTCAGCGGGCAGGTGCCTGAATTCCTTACATCCATGAGGGAGTTGCTGAGTCAGGGCAGGTATCATGACCTGGGGCTCCTGGCTCATAAGGCCAAGGGATCGGTCTCTGTACTGGGAATGGATGAGACGGCTGCCATGCTCAAGGAGTTCGAGCTGCTGGCCAAGACAGGAGAGCAGACAGAGAGGTATGAAGGATTTATAGCCAGGTTCGAGGCTGATACTGCCGCCGTCATGGATGAGATCAGCGACTATATCACGAAAATCCGTTAGGAGAGATGGTAGCAACCGAAACCATTGACGGAGTTGAGGTGATAAGCTTCACCACCGATCGTATAAATGCACTTAATGTAGATCAGATCAGGCCGGTGATAATGAAGGCATTCGAGATGCCCTATTCAAAGGTGATCATTGACCTGGCGGGGGTAAACTATCTTGACAGTACAGCCTTTGCAATGTTCCTTCACCTGCTCAGGATGGCACGGTCAAACTACTCATCCTATAAGCTCTGTTCACTGACACCCGGGGCAGGCGAACTGTTTGAACTGCTGCAACTGCACCAGTCGCTCGATATCCAGCCCGACCGCGAGAGCTGCTTCAGGAACTTCCGCGGCGGACCACCCTATTAACGGACCACCCTATTAGAGGTTTGACACAGTTATTGCGCCTCCCGTGACATCGACCCTGATGCCTTTGCCCCTGTCAATGGTACCGGCGATTATCTGCCGTGAGAGCATATCTACCACCTCTCTCTGAATAAGCCTCTTGACCGGTCTTGCACCGAAGAGCGGATCAAATCCCTTGTCTGCCAGCCACTCCACAGCACGGTCAGTGATCTCACTGTGTATGCCCTTCTCTTCAAGCATGGCGGCCACCCTGTTGAACTGCATCTGCACAATCTCGCGTATCTGACTTATCGTAAGCGGTTTGAACAGCACTATCTCATCAATTCGGTTGACGAACTCGGGTCTGAGGGTGGTACGCAGCATCTGTACCAGCTCCTCCCTGAGCTTTTCGGTTTTCTCCTCATCCAATTCACCGCTGCTCTCTTCGATATGTTCCCTGATCAGTGCCGAGCCCAGGTTTGAGGTCATGATGACTATGGTGTTCCGGAAGTTGACCGTTCGCCCCTTATTGTCTGTCAGTCGCCCGTCATCAAGCACCTGAAGCAGTATATTGAACACATCAGGGTGTGCCTTCTCTATCTCATCGAGCAGCACCACCGAGTAGGGCTTGTGGCGTACCGCTTCGGTAAGCTGTCCGCCCTCATCATATCCCACGTATCCCGGCGGTGCCCCTATCAGTCGTGACACACTGTGCCGCTCCTGGTACTCGGTCATGTCGATGCGCGTCATCAGGTTCTCATCATTGAAGAGGAACTCGGCCAGTGCCCTGGCCAGTTCGGTCTTGCCCACACCTGTGGTGCCCAGGAATATGAATGATCCTACCGGTCTCTTCTCATCCTGCAGCCCGGCACGTGAGCGCCTGACGGCGTCGGCCACCGCCCTGATGGCCTCATCCTGCCCTACCACCCTTCGGTGCAGCTCATCCTCGAGGCGCAGCAGCTTCTCCTTCTCGCTCTCGAGCATGCGGGTCACGGGTATGCCTGTCCAGCGTGACACTATCTCTGCAATGTCATCGGCCCTCACATCATCACGTACCATTGAGCCGCTGTTGCGCTTCTCATCTATTGCCCTGGTCAGTTCATCTATTTCACGGGCATTGTCGCCCAGCCTGCCGTAGCGTATCTCGGCCACCCGGCCGTAGTCACCGGCCCTCTCTGCCCTCTCTGCCTCGAACCTGAGTTCTTCAGCCTCCTGTTTCTTTCTCTGCAGGCTCTCTATCAGCTCCTTCTCCTCTCGCCAGCCCGCCTTCAGCGCATCGCGCCCGGCAGCCAGGTCGGCTATCTCGCGTGACAGCTCCTGCTCCTTGGCAGTGTCGCCATCACGGCGCACCGCCTCGCGCTCAATCTCAAGCTGCCTTATCTGCCTGTCGGCGGTATCTATCTCCTCAGGCACCGAATTGATCTCGAGCCGCAGCCTGGCAGCCGCCTCATCGATCAGGTCAATGGCCTTGTCAGGCAGGAACCGGTCAGTTATATAGCGGTATGAGAGATCAACGGCAGCAATGATGGCCTCATCACGGATAATCACCTTGTGATGCGTCTCATACCTCTCACGCAGCCCCCTCAGGATGGAGATGGCATCAGCCCTGTCAGGCTCATCTATCATCACCACCTGGAATCGTCTCTCCAGGGCCTTGTCTGTCTCGAAATACTTCTGATACTCATTGAGAGTGGTTGCACCGATGGCCCTCAGCTCACCCCTGGCCAGTGCCGGCTTGAGTATGTTCGCGGCGTCCATGGCTCCTTCACCCTTGCCTGCGCCAACGAGGGTGTGTATCTCATCAATGAAGAGTATCACTTCGCCGTCAGAGGCGGTCACCTCATTGACCACCGACTTGAGCCTCTCCTCAAACTCGCCCTTGTACTTTGCCCCTGCAATCAGGGCGCCCATGTCAAGTGAGAAGATACGCTTCTGCATCAGGTCTTCAGGTACGTCGCCGCGTATGATGCGGTGAGCTATCCCTTCCGCTATGGCGGTCTTGCCCACCCCGGGTTCGCCCACAAGCACCGGGTTGTTTTTGGTCCGGCGCGACAATATCTGCAGCACCCGCCTGATCTCCTCATCACGTCCTATCACCGGGTCAAGCTTGCCGGCGCGCGCCCGCTCATTCAGGTCAATGGCATACCTGTTCAGCGAGTCCCAGGTCTCCTCAGACGACTGGCTCTCCACCCTCGCCCCTTTCCGCAGATCGGCTATCGCCGTTGACAGCGAGGCGGTGTTCATTCCGCTGTCATTCATCAGCCGCGAGATGCTGCCTGCCTCTTCGGCCAGTGCCAGCAGCAGATGCTCAACCGATACAAAGCGGTCCTGCATACGCGCTGCATGGTCAGCCGCCCGCCTGAAGACACCTGATACCTCTTTCGAAAAGTAGGGCTCACCGCCACTGATACGGGGGTAGCTCTCGATGACAGCGTCAAGCGCCTTCCCGAAGGTGGCGGCATTGACTCCGGTCTTGGAAAAGATATATGATACAATACTTTCGGCCTCAGTCATGATGCCCTTGAGCAGGTGCCCGCACTCAATAGCCTGGTGACCCTTGCCGGAAGCAATGGAGAGAGCCTTCTGAACAGACTCCTGCGCTTTTATTGTGAAATTCTCAAAATTCATGGTTCAAATACTTTTCCCTCTCCTGTTCAATTATTTTGCCACACCGCAACGCGGAGGCTATTCATGCCATTATGACAGAACAGGAATAATATTGTGTGAAGCGATACCGTTATATATGACCCGCGGCCCTGACACAGCAAATGTAACCACTCCGAAATGAATGAGAAGATACTGAACACCCTGATGCATCTCTTTGCCATTATTGCGCCAGCGCAGGGCAATGAGAGTGACAGGCGCGGAGTGGTGGAGGCCTTCCTGAGGCCACAGCTCAACCAGGACGGTGTAAAGGCTTACCTGAGAATTTTTGACAACTACTATTCGGAGGCTCAGCAAAGGCTTCGAAAGGGGAACGAAGCCCGCAGAAACTCAGCCATCTCGGTAAGGGTCATCAAGATATGCTATGACATCGGGATGCAGCTGACGCTCAACCAGAAGATCATTGTGCTGGTACAGCTTCTCGAGTACTGCCGTTCAGACAACAACCAGGTTGACAACAATGAGCTGGAATTCATCATCATGGCTGCCGAAGGGTTCAACATCAGCCAGGAAGATTTTCAGCTGATACAGGAGTTTGTGCTCTCTGAGCGCCATATGGTGCCTGAGTCGCCGCAGATACTGGTTATAGACAGTGACCGGGTGACGAAGTATGAGAAGACCCATCATATCGTCAACGAGTCATTCCGCGGCCAGGTGAGGGTACTCAACCTGCCCAAGGCCGATATACTCTTTGTGAAGTCATTCGGTACGGGCGAGCTGTTGCTGAGCGGGCAGCTCAGGCATGAAGACAAGGTCTACCTCTTCGAGCGGGGCGGATCAATCAAGTTCATGAGCAGCAAGCCGATCTACTACTCAGAGGTGATCAGGCAGTTCCTCGATGAGAAGGCGCTGGCATCAAGGGTGGTGTTTGAAGCCAGGGAGATTGAGTACCGGTTCAGGGGGGGGGAGACAGGGCTGCACACCATGAGCATCGCTGAGGAGTCGGGCAGGCTGGTCGGCATTATGGGAGCATCAGGTGCAGGGAAGTCAACCCTGCTCAGTGTGCTCAACGGAACCAACCGGCCCCATTCGGGCAAGGTGCTCATCAACGGGATAGACATCCACGACGACGGTGACAAGATCAAGGGACTGATCGGATATGTATCACAGGATGACCTGCTGATTGAGGAGCTGACCGTTTTCGAGAATCTCTACTACAATGCCAGGCTCACTTTCGGCAACCTCGACGAGCAGAGTATCATAACCAAGGTGGAGGAGGTGCTCCACAGCCTGGGTCTTTATGAGATACGCGATATGAAAGTGGGCACCCCGCTCAACAAGAAGATATCAGGCGGGCAGCGCAAGAGACTCAATATCTCGCTCGAACTGATCAGGGAACCGGCCATACTCTTCCTGGATGAGCCCACCTCAGGTCTCTCCTCACTCGATTCGGAAAATATCCTCGACCTGCTGAACGACCTTAAACTCAAGGGAAAACTGATATTTGTAGTTATACACCAGCCCTCTTCTGACATCTTCAAGATGTTTGACAGGCTGGTTCTGCTCGATTCGGGCGGTCATCTGATCTATTACGGGGTACCGGTCAGTGCCATCGACTACTTCAAGGACAAGATGCATCTGCCCAGGTACAATGACAGTGAGTGTCATGCCTGCGGCAATGTCAATCCCGAACAGATTTTCAGCATCGTCGAGTCAAAGGTGCTTGATGAGTTCGGCCGGCCAACCATGACCCGCAAGGTGACGCCGCAGGAGTGGAGCGGTTGCTACAAGTCATGTACCGAGGAGCATCCGCAGCCGCCCGAGCCGGGTAACGGCATCCCTGAGATTACGCTTCGTACCCCGTCACGGTTCAGGCAGCTGCTCATCTTCGCCAAGCGAGACATACTGGCCAAGCTGTCAGACAAGCAATACCTCTCTGTCACACTGCTCGAGGCCCCGGTGCTGGCACTCTTCCTGGCATTCATCATACGCTATTTCGATGAGAGCGTGAGCTCACCGGCCTATACCCTGCTGCAGAACAGCAACCTGCCTGTCTATATATTCATGTCAGTGATCGTGGCCATATTCATGGGACTGACCGTCAGCGCCGAGGAGATTATCAAAGACAGGAAGATACTCAAGCGGGAAGCCTTCCTCAACCTGAGCTGGAACAGCTACCTGCTCTCCAAGATAGGAGTGCAGTTTCTTATCTCGGCCATACAGGCTGCCACATTCGTGCTGGTGGGAAACAGTATCTTCGGGATACGCGGGATGTGGGCCGAATACTGGATAGTGCTCTTCTCATGCTGGGCCACGGCCAACATGATGGGGCTGCTTATCTCTGACAGCTTCAAAACGGTGGTCACCATATATATACTGATACCCTTCCTGGTCATACCCCAGATAATACTCAGCGGCATAATTGTAAAGTACGACAAACTCAACCCGACCATCTCATCACCGGTATCGATACCGGTCTACGGTGAGCTGATCGTTGCCAGGTGGGGATATGAGGCACTTGCGGTTGACCAGTTCATCAACAACAGGTTTGAAAAGCAGTTTTATCCCTATGACAAGACCATAAGCATTGCCAAATACAGGAAGGATATATGGTACAATGAGATGAAGAGTATCCTCACGAGGCTTGAAACCAATATTGAGCGTGAGAGGCTCAGTGACTCTGACCACAATGATATGAAGCTGATCAGGGATGAGATCGCCGAGGAGATGAAATTCACACCGGCAGTGGAGTTCGATTTCTCACTGATCAGCTCCGGCGGCATAAGTGCCCCGGCAGTGGCAGCAGCGCGCGATTACATTGAAAGGGTGAGGCGCTATTACATCGCAGTCTCGAAGAAGACCGTCGAGGCACGCGACCACGTCATTTTGGCATATGAGAAGGCTGACCGTGACGCGTTCATCAGGCTCAAGAAACAGTATACCAATGAGTCACTGCAGGAGTTCGTAAGGAATGACAATGAGAAGGACAGGATCAAACGGTACCGCAACCGGCTCTACCAGAACTATGACCAGATATTCTACGACCCTGACCACCCGATGATCAAAGCCCATTTCTACGCACCCCGCAAGCAACTGTTCGGTCACTATGCAGAAACACTGACCGTAAACGTCATGGTGATATGGCTGATGACCATCGTGCTGTATCTGCTGCTCTATTTCAGGGTGCTTTACCATTTACTTGACTCATCGGAGAAATTCATGAGGGTATGGCGCGAAAGAAAGGAGAAGGAGGAATCAGCTGTACCGGCCCTCACCGGTGACTAAACGGATGGGGCAGAACATGACCGCCGCACATCTACGGATGTGACATCTGCAGTGAATTGCCCGACAGAATGTTTGTTTAGAGGCGGAGATGCCCGGAAGCAAATATATCCGGAGACGGGGAAGCGGGGAAACATAATCGTGGCCCTGGAGACAGTGGGGGCAGCCGGAGTGTCATGCAGGGATCACCGGTGGAAGGGTTGAAAATGTAAAAGGATGCCAGCCCTGCCAGGCGGCACCCTTCTCTATGTCACTTTCCTGTCTGCTGAAGCTGACCGGAACGTTCACTCAACTATCTCAATCATCTTGAAAGGCACCTTGACGATGGAGTCATAGTCCTCACCGGCCTCCAGCATATCCTCATCATCCTCCTCATAGTACCAGTTTATTTCAACGTCATGCTGTGCCTTGTGGATTGCCTCCAGCCTCTTGAATACGTCGAGGATGCATTTTGACGAGCTGGTGTTGAAGTACTCAAGCCTGATATTAACCACCGTCTTGTCAAGCGGGCCCTGCATGTACTGATCAAGCCATTCATTGACCGGCTTGTAGAACTCTACCGAATTTTCGGGAATTGATCTCCCCTTTATCTCAAACACGCCCTCCTTGGCATCAAACTTTATTGACGGGGTCTTCGGGGTTCCTTCGATAATGATCGGTTCCATATCTCTTCTGTTTTTGTTAATTGTTCTATGCCGTAGCTACCACTGCACTGAGCCGGAATGCTGTATTATGGTTATCATACCGCTTGAATCTGAAGTCTATCTGCTGACCCGTCTTCTTCGCGATATCCAGTAAACCCAGCCCGCCAAGCCCCTTTTCGGTGATCTGCTGATTGTTGAGTACCTCCTTGTACTGTTCCCTGATCTCCTCCGGGGTCGAACGGTTTATCCTGGTCAGTTTCTCCTCAAGCTCCCTGACCCGTACAATGGCCACAAAGTTACATGTCGTGATCCGATAGCCCCTGCCGGTCTTTTCGAGCACCACCACGCCATAGCGGTCAGGTCTGGCGGCATGATACCCCTTGGGCACCCTGTCAGAGTGATGGTAGAGATTCTGCAGGGTCTCCACCAGCACGTTGTAGACCTTCTTCCTCAGCCTGGGTGCCTCACGCGTCAGCAGCAGCTTTCGCTCAACAAGGTCGAGAGCCCTTGTAATCGTGTCTGACTCAACGTTACCCTTATAATAAAGGACAGCCCCCCGGACGTCAAGATCACTTATCAGATTTTCAAGGTCAAAACTCATCGGGCCTCTGTACAAGTCTCAAAAGCTAAAACAAATAACAAAAATAGATTTTTGTTGCTAATAGCCAACATGCTCTTCTCAATATTTAAGGTAAGACCACTTTTTTTTGACAAGGGTTGCATTGGGGCGGATGAAGTTCTGATCATAGCAGGTGGCCGGAATGACCGGCACCCGTCGCCATCCGCCCTGCGTGGCGGCTGAAGCACCGCCCCGGCAAGGCAGTGAACGTCACGACAGACGCTCTTCCCTGCCCCGGCTATTTGCGGTATCCCAGCAGTCTGTCTGACACCTGCCGGTCACTGAGCACCGCCAGCGCCCTGACAACTGCCGGATCATCAACGTTGACCACCCTGAAGTACTCATTGGTATCCCACAGGTCGCGTGCCACCAGTGCTTTCATCACCCTGCCTATTTCGGCTGCCGAGACTGCATACTGTTCGGGGACATATTTCACACCGGCCTTCTCCCCGGCTGCCCTGAGCCCGGCGATAGCCGCATCATCAATGCGGAAGCCCTCCATGAAGCTCTCGAAGGTCCGGTAAGTGCGGGTCAGCTGCTTTCGGTTGCTGTCAGTATAGCCCACCATATAGTTGGTAAGGGCCGAGGTCCTTATCAGGTCGCGGTAGTAGTCTGAATAGTAAGAGGTATCTACGGGTATGAAGATATCGGGTGTAATACCTCCCCCGCCATAGACCAGTCTCCTGTTCTTTATGGTGTATGCCTTCAGCGAGTCAGGCAACGGGAGACTGTCAGGATGCATCAGTTCCCCGTTCATGTACCTGCTGTAATATGCCTGGAAGTATTTGTCAAACCCCTCATTGTAGGGAGTCTGTATCAGTCTTCCCGACGGGGTGTAGTAGCGTGCCACCGTAAGCCGTATCTCCGAGCCGTCAGGCAGTGAGAACCCGTTCTGCACCAGCCCCTTGCCGAAACTGCGCCGGCCGATGATCACCCCGCGGTCCCAGTCCTGCACCGCACCGGCCAGTATCTCGCTGGCGGAGGCAGACCCCTCGTCAATGAGCACCGCCACATCCATACCGGTCAGCCTGCCTGACGGCACCGAACGGTACTCCTGGCGCGAAGTGTGCAGTCCTTCAAGATAGACAATAAGCTCATCACCGGCCAGCAGCTCATCGGCAATCATGACCGCCGGAGCCATATAGCCTCCCGAGTTGCCCCGCAGGTCGATCACCAGCTTCTTCATGCCTGCAGCCCTGAGCCTGTCAGCCGCCTGGAAAAACTCCCCCGCAGTCTGTTCGGCAAAGCGGTTAAGCTTGATATAACCGGCATCGGCTGAGAGCATATAGGCTGCATCAAGGCTGTTAACCGGTATCTTGTCACGGGTAACCCGGAAGTCAAGCAGTTCCTTCTCACCCTTCCTTTGTATGACAAGGTCGACCCGGGTGCCCTTAGGCCCCTTCAGTCTCTTCTGCACACCGGTATTGGTGATACCGATACCGGTGACCTTTTCACCGTCAATCGACACTATCCGGTCACCCGCCAGTATGCCCACCTTCTCCGAAGGCCCCCCGCGGATGGGTGAAATAATAATAATAGTGTCATTCAGCAGGCTGAACTGAATACCCACCCCGTCGAAGTTGCCGTCAAGCAGCTCCTTCTCCTCCTTCACATCTTTGGCCGGGATATAAACCGAATGCGGATCGAGGTTCCGAAGCGTCGAGATGATCATCTGTTCGGTTATCGATGCCACATCAACGCTGTCAACATAGACTGCCTCGAGCAGCGCCAGCGTCTTTCCCAGCTTGAATGTCTCCTGAGTCAGCCCCTGCGCACTGACAGGCATCCAGCCAGCCGGCAGTACTATCATCAGAACAATTACCACTCTTTTCATCTGAATCTTTTTCTCCTGCAGTTATTGCAAACATTGTGCCCCGACCTGCATGGCGGCAAAGATAGTCATAATGCACTCTTCATCTGAAAAATTCCCTGACTTATCAGAGAGAATGGCGAGCGGGGCTGCAGTGCCTGCGCGACAATGACTCACTCTCCTCACACTCTCTTCCGCGCTCCCGGTGCCGTCAGCCCCCATCTCATCCTATCTCATAGGTTACTCCTTCGCGGGCGGCCTCGCTGGCAGGGAAGATCTCCCTGGCCTCCTTCTCCAGGGGGGCTGCCGAGCGGTAGCGGGCAGAGAAGTGTCCCAGCAGAAGCCTCCCGGCGCCTGCATCAGCTGCCACCCGTGCCGCCTGTGCCGCGGTGCTGTGGCCCGTCTTCAGGGCAAGTTCAGTATTATCTGCTCCGAAGGTGGCCTCATGGTAAAGCAGGTCAACCCCGGCAACCCACGCGGAGAGCTTTTTGAACCATCCGGTATCACTGCAGAAGGCGTAAGAGACTGGCTGTCTCGGTTCATGTGTCACTTTACTGAAAGCGATGACCTCGCCCGACGGCCTGACAATATCCTCGCCCCGGCGGGCCCTGCCGATCTCTTCAATACTGAGCCCGTACTCATCTATCTTCTCCTTGATAATATTGAATCCGGGTATCTTCTCACGGAAGAGGTATCCATACGAGGGAATCCGGTGCCGGAGCGGAAAGGAGAAGACCTCGAGCCGCTTTTCATCGAGAACCTGTCTGATGGTGCGCCCGGAGACGGGATGGATAATCAGCTCATAGCCCAGAATGATGTCAAAATCAGCCAGGTGCCGCGGGATAAGCTGCTCTGCCGGCCTGGGCGCATAGAGGTGAAGTGGCTTTTTGCGGCCCATCAGGTTGTAGGTTGACAGCAGCGGATAGACCCCGAAGAAATGATCACCGTGCAGGTGGCTGATGAAGATGTGGTTGATGCGCCCGAACCGTACCTTATGGCGGCGCATCTGCATCTGTGTACCTTCACCGCAGTCTATCAAATACAACCGCTCAT
>CAZAVK010000012.1:0-96361 GCA_964488645.1 uncultured Rikenella sp.
TTCCTGTGTAAAGTGAAGGTTTTTCATCATCTAAATGTTAAAGTTTATCAACCTTTAATTTAGAAAAATCTCACTTTACACACTTTTTGGGATAGTATCAATAAAATCCAGACGCCTCATTTCTTTTTTTCAACCAGAGACACTATTTACACTAACTTTCATGAAGCGTCTCTAATTGATTCTGATCATAAAAAGAGATCTAAGCTTATCAAGACCAGTGATGGAAAATATTTAAGGATTCAGGAGGTCATTGAAGAGAAAGAGATCAAGGTTTATGGTCCGGCTGACTCTGTAAACGAGTTGGAGTCAAATGTGGCTTATTACATTGCGAAACCTGATAATGTTCCTCCACCATTTCCAGATTCACTATTATTTCCAGATTAATTATTAAGATAGGAACTGATTGATTCTTACAATGAACGCTCTCCCTTATTTCAGATCAGCAGTTTTCAAACTTGAGACTTCTTCCGGTAGATGGTATGTTGTCATGCGGGATTGCGAAGTGATTTCTATCAGTTGACACTTACCTTTATTACAAGTTCCAAACCTAAAAACACCGCCTAAACCTTCATAGATCATACCATTTGTTAGTTTTCATTTCTATTGAAAATACTTAATATTAATCTCTTACGCACCGAACACTCATTTTGTTGTTTTTAAGCATATACAGTCGTACTGCCATTATACTGTCCGTGCTACCAGTAATTGCTTTATAAGATGTTCCGTGATAAAAAGCATCAGTTGAACTAAATTCACTTGAGGACCAAAAATACCCGTCTAGCCCAAAACCTTGGGGATACTCATTTTGTCTGCTTCCCGGAATGTACCCACAGGCTTTCAAAGAAAATCCAAGTTCATTTACAATAATATTGTCAGAAAGTCCGCTGTATAAGGTGAAATTACTGGGCGTTAATAACTTTACCACCTCATTGCGACCTCTCAACTGTGATATATCATATAAATAATTCTCTGATATGCCGATAAATCTTTCTAATTCAATCCATTCTTCATCAGAAGGTAAATGCCATCCTGGTGGACAAGCTACTTTTGCAGATTCCCATGTATAATACTTGCCAGTCAACAAAGAATCAGTTAGACTACTGGCATCTGAAGCTTGATAATTTAAATTTTCCAACATCCACCATTGACTGCCATACTGACCAATCGGATATTTATAGCCGTCACGTATATCAGTAAAATATTCTACATTTTTTGTTTTGAAGTCAAAGGTTTCAGATGCAATAATTTTATGCCCATAATAAAAACTTATGCTGTATTTTGTGTCAGGAATCAGGTCAAACAACATTGTTGAATAATTCATTTCTATCGGTGAGAATATTGCATTAAAATAGTTGATCGTGTCATTTGAAGAAGCTATTCTTCCAGCTACTCTTACGCCTGAAGGATATTCATTTATGCCATTAAGGTTCTTGTAAGTTACTAACACCGAATTATGTGTTAGATAACTGTATGAATCAAATGAGAAAGATGGAGTAACTTCCTCTTTATTGCATCCGATCATTAATAAAATGCCCAGCGCTGAGTATAAGTATTTTTTCATAATTACAATTTATCAAGATAAAACCAGGGGCAAATGCCCTATTTTTCTTCATTTTGGTGGCAGGGTCCCAAATCAGTGTGTCCGGGGTAGCAGATCTTCATCGAAGTTTCACATTTCAAAAATACACTTTTAAACTCAATTTTCAGGATTACAAAAATAATCTCTGGAATTGTCGGATAAATAGCAAAAAGTGTATTAGTCCTCTGAGAATAACACTTTATTCAATTCAATCACGGATAATACCTTGCAATAAACATTTTTATCCATTGCTATCTTTGCCATCATAACGATCACTGACTTTTCACAGGCACAGCTCCCTCATGCGTTAAACCCTTCTGAAGTCTCCCTGAAGCCACTCGATCCGGTTAGTTATATATATCAAATTCTGACCTCTTAGAATATAATTCAAATAGGTGAATTGATACCTGTAAAAGGGGTCAGTATACACTCTTTTGATGGTGAGGTAATTTTCTCACCATCTGCTGCAGAATGCTGGAAATATTCCGGTCAGTGATTCGGGGAGAGACAGCCCCCCTTTAGACCTGACATGCTTCAATCCCTTTTTTTTTCTATTTTCAGTGCTTGCTTAACTGTTAGACCGAAAAGTTTTCATAATCAGAAGTGCCAGGCTGAAATACCACGACGAACACCAAGACTTCTGCTGCGCTTTGCCAGGCTGACCAGGGTATGAGAGACGTTACGGCAACAACGGTTATTCAAAGCGAAAGCCGGCAACAGATGCCGGCTCCCGCATAATAAGCATAAAGTTCAGACAGATGGATGCTTATCTTGATCACTGTTCTGTCAGGGGGCTTCCGCCAGGGGTCTCTCCGCCTGAAACCGGGATAGCCTCAGCCTGCCAGAGCCCTTTCTCAATCAGTACGGAGTGGTAAAGGGAGGCGAAAGCGCTCTTGATCCACATTGATGAGACCAGTGCCCCTACAATCAGACAGATTAATCCTGCCACATATATAAAGAAGCTGACAAATCCCATCATAAAAACGGTCCACCCTTTCCCGCGTGTCAGCCTCCAGCTCTCCTCCACCGCCCTGATTGGATCAAGCTGCCTGTCCATCACCAGGTAAGGGGTGAATACCAGCCGGCACGCCAGAATTATTCCGGGGATGAGGAAAAATACCAGCCCTATGCCTACCAGGGCAACAACCAACAGGTTGGCAAGGACAATATTAAGGTAATTCCTGCGGAAGCCGCTGACGAGCATATCGAACTCCGGTGTCTCCCGGCGAACGGCCTGCAGGAACATCATCTTCGAGCCAAAGATGAACACCGGCTGCACCAAGAGGGCATAGAGCATAGCCAGCATAAAGAGAAAGGCGGCAGCCACTCCGAAAGCGCCAAAGGCAAAGAGAGAGGAGATACTGTGCGGCAAGTTAACCAGATCCTCCGGATCCAGGTTGAAGGAAGCCCTGTTCCCCATAAAAGGTGCTCTGACTATGATAAGTACCAATACCACCAGCAGCAGCCTCAGGAAGTTGTCTGCCATGCTGTTCCAGCCTGTTCCGTAAGCCCCTCCGAAAGTGGGGCTGTAGTTGTAGAGTCTTTTTGTTTCCATGACTATCAGTTTTGAGATTGTGAAAACTTCGTTTGTCATGACAAATCTATTATAGCAGCAGCGCACAGAATTCATACCTTAGTAGTGATTTTTACAAATACTACTTAAGTATGACGACCACTACTTTGGTAGTAGCCATATATTGAACCTCTAAAAGAGCACGGGAAATGACAATCATCAGCATGGCGGTCTTTATCTTTACGGCGGCAATGGCTGCCGGTAGCATACTGCTGGTTACCCGGCTGATTGAAGAGTACCGCCTCCCCTCCCTGAGGTCACTTCTCTACTACATTCTCTTCACCTCTGCCTTCGGATTCTATGGTATCTGGGGACAGTTCCTCATTATCGGCCTGGCAGGCGAGAGGCTTGACCCGTCACTCTACTCTACCGTCTCGGTCTTCTCACTTCTTCTCGGGCTGCCGTTCCTGATCTTCGCGTGGATGATGCTCATCAGGTTCGCCGCTGAGGTTTCGGCAACCGGGCTGTACAGGTATTTCATCCCTCTGTTTCTTTTGTTCAATTTCATCATCATCGCCATTCTTTCAGTATCAATCATGCGGCTGGAGTTCAGCGAAGCGCTTCCTCTCTTCAGGTATTACTATGTGGTGACATCCCTCCTCTTCACGGTTGTTGCAGCACTGCTCCTCATAAGGGGTGACGCGGCCCATCCTGCCCGCCGTGAGCGTATCATACTGGCAGCGCTGCTTGTGGCGGGTACTGCCGCCCAGGCGCTCTCCCTGCTGCTCATCCCCCGCTCAGCCTGGATGGCGCTGATCTTTGCGTTCCTCCTGTTTGCCACCATGACGCTGATAACTTTCTGGCTCAGCTACAGGAGCGACCTTAAGCCCGCCGCACCACCCGAGCCTTTGTCGCTTCCACGCGGTATCGAAGAATTCTTCCGCAGGAGCGAGATCTCGCCGCGCGAAGCCGAAATAATCAGGGAGATCTGCAACGGGCTGAGTAACCAGGAGATAGCCAATAAGCTGTTCATCAGCCTGCAGACGGTGAAGGACCACACCTCACGCATCTACCTGAAGACCAATGTTAGGAACAGGATGCAGCTGATGGCCACCATTCAGAGACTCGAGGGCGGAATCGGGTGACAGTCCCGGTAACAGGCCTGCAACTGACCGAAAGCAAAAGTGCAGGGATACTCACCCGGTTGAATGGAGCCCTGACGACGATATCATACCGGATGTAAGACCGAGGGGTGGCAACACTATGAACCTGAAGGGCGAAGAGGGTTAAGGCAACAATCCCGGGTCACAGGTTGTTGTGATGATGAAAAGAGGAAAATCACAGAACCATGGAAAAATCAGATAAGAAGAGTTCAGGAATAAAGAGGCTAATCTTTGTGAGGCACAGTGATGCAGAGGGGCAGTCGGGCCGGCTCTCTGACTTCGAGAGGTCACTCACCGTGCAGGGAAAGATCAACGCCAGAGTCATGGCAGAGAGGCTGAAGGCCAGGGGCGGTCACCCGGGAAAGATCATCAGCAGCCCCGCCTTCCGTGCCCTGGAGACAGCCCTGATCTTCAGCAGGGAACACGATATCTCTCCGTCAGAGATAGTCCTCTCATCAAGGCTCTACCTCAACCTTGAATATGCTGAGTTCCTGCCCTTTGTAACCGGCCTCGGGAGTGGCGAAGAAGATACGGTCACCCTTTTCGGGCATAACCCGCTGATAACCGAAATGGCAGCCTACTTTGCAGACGGTGACCCGGGAATGATTCAGAAGGCGGGCGTCTGCGTACTCGAGTTCAATGCTTCAACATGGGCTGATGTGAAGCTCTCCAGCGGGCGGATAGTGTATCATATGAGCCCGGCAGATGAAGGGTAACAATCACACCGGTACTTAATTGACCCTTCACAGAGCTTCACCGACAAGTCGCAGCGCTGGGACGGGAATATACCCCAGTTGTACAATCTGAAAACAAAATTTAACTTTGTGTCAGCAGATGCCTTTAAAAAAGCTATAAATTCCCTTAGCCCTGATCCAGATGAATCACCACAAACTGTTCAGACCGGTCAGCAGAAAATACAGAATCACCGGACTGCTTCTCTCTTTCCTGGTATCGGGCGGTATGCATGCCCAGAATAGTTTTTACCTTGATCTCTCGGGCAACTGGCCCTTCATCTCAAAGAATGAGGCTATTGTAAAAACCTATCTTCCACTCCCGCCAATTGGAGACACGAAACTCACTGCCGGCGTAACAGCTACATTTGACGGGAACCCTGGCTTCGGCCTGGGAGCCGGAATCAGCAAGCACCTCTCTGAGAGGGTATCGCTCAACACCGGGATAAGATTTACATTCTATAGTTTTAGAAAAGAGACCACCATAACGTTCATTGAGACCACTGCCACCCCCGGCCAGCCCGAAGGAGGAGTGACAGGAGATAATCTTCATATCATAACTATAGGTGGAACAGGCAGAACGCCGGGAACTGCTTCAGGCATTATTATCATTCAACCGGGTGCCTCTGCTGAGGCTGATGCCAGCTGGCAGCCTGGTCCCAATCTGGGAAAAACAAAACTGCTCTACCTGACAATTCCTGTGACTGGTTCTTATGCATTGCTGCCTGACAGGCTTAATCTGGGTATTGGGGTTAACAACCACTTCATGGTGAGTGCCAGTGAAATCAAATCAGGGCTCAATAATGAATATGCCGACAAGTCACGCGATCCTTACCACACCTATCAACTGGACGGAATTTTTACAATTGAATGCAGGATCGTCAGTCGGTTATGGATTGAGACAAGTTATAACCACGGTTTACGCTCAATGCATAAGAAGCCGACCGACACTCTGGTACAAATCATCAAAAGCGCCAGATACAAGACCATTGATCTGGGGCTGAAGTACACCTTCTAAAGCTCAAACGGCAGGGTAGGGATAAACTCGGGGGCACGCCGCTGTTTCGTTCCGAACTCGAATGAGTATGCTATCTCTATCAGCAGCGGTTCGCTCCATGCCCTTCCGAAAAAGGAGATACCCACCGGCAGTCCGTCAATATATCCCATCGGCACCGATATGTTCGGATAGCCTGCTATGGCAGCAGGTGAAGAGCTGCTTATGGAGAAAAAGTCGCCATTGACCAGGTCGGTCTTCCATGCGGGTGACCCCGTTGGCGCGATGAATGCATCCAGCTTATGCTCATCCATCACCTTGTCAATCCCCTCATCTCTTACAAGGCGGTACATCTTTGCGAGGATCTCCCTGAACTCAGGCGTATCCACATCGCCCATCTTCTGTGCCTCAATCATGGTTGACTGGTCATAGTAGCGCAGCTCGATCTCATCGTTCTTGTTGAACTTGATCACATCCTCGATGCTCTTTACCGGTGCGTTCTCACCCAGTGATGCAAAATATTTGTTCAGGCCATCCTTGAATTCATACAACATCACCTGGTATGAGAGTCCGCCCACCTCAGGACTGTATATACGGTCAATCTCTACCACCTCTGCTCCCTGGCTTCTGAGGTAATCAACGGTATTCTGCATCAGTGTATCGACCTTATAGTTGTTTCCCCTGGCTGATGTGAGCCATCCGAACCGTTTCCCCTTCAGTGCTCCCACCCTGAGATAGGGTGTGTAGTCTGTCAGGAATTTCCCCTCTGATTCAACCGACCTGCTGTCAGCCGCGTCAACTCCCGTCATTGCCCCCAGTGCAATGGCAGCGTCAGTCACCGTTCGTGCCAGCGGGCCCGGGGTGTCATGGCTGAATGAGATCGGAATTATTCCGCTGCGGCTGAGGAGCCCCACGGTAGGCTTGATTCCCACCACCCCGTTGGCTGTGGCCGGGCATACTATCGAGCCGTTGGTCTCGGTACCGATGGCGATCATACAGAGGTTGGCCGAGACAGCTGCTCCCGAGCCTGAGCTCGATCCGCACGGGTTGCGGTCAAGGACATAGGGGTTCTTGGTCTGTCCGCCCACGCCGCTCCAGCCGCTCGATGAGATACTCCCCCTGAAGTTGGCCCACTCAGTCAGGTTGGTCTTCCCGATCAGCACTGCTCCTGCCTCACGCAGCTTCATGGCAATGTGGCTGTCCTGCAGCGGATGTGATCCCAGCAGTATGCGTGACCCGGCGGTGGTGGACATCTGGTCATGTGTATCAATATTGTCTTTCAGCAGTACCGGCACACCATGCATCGGTCCCCGCTTCTTACCATCCTTCAGCTCGGCATCGAGCTGCCTGGCAATGGCCATCGCATCCGGATTGGTCTCTATGACCGAGTTGAGCCTGGGGCCGTTGCGGTCAATCGCCTCTATGCGGTCAAGGTAGGCCTGAACCACATCAGCAATGGTAAAATCACCATTGTCATATCCCTGCTGAAGCATATCAATGGTGTACTCCTCAAAACGGAACTGTTCGGCTTTCTTTTTTCCGGAATCCATGTTGCATGAAAGTAGCAGCACAAAGGTAATAAAGGTAATCAGGGTCAGCGATCTTCTCATGGGTGGAGGTTTAAAGGTTATACCGACAAACTTATGAATATTTATCCAGATGCCGGCTGCCGCGGGTGACTTCTCTCGCAGCTCATGCCGGCTAATACTGCATGAAGACGATCACCTGGAATTAGTCCGAATTAAATAGACTTATAGTCATTTACAATTTCTCCCATTGGATAGTGTTTATCCGGTTCTGCACTCCATTTAGTTTTTCAATCAGCTCACTGAAAGGGAGTGCTTCTCCGTAGATCATACTTTCTTTCATTAGCTTGTAGTCTTCTTTCCAATCAGGCAGAAGATGTTCCGGGGGTAAGAATTTTATTCTGTCATCTGCCAAATGTGAGAAGTCATATACAGGTTTCTGCATTAATCACTCTTTTAACAGTTTCCTAATCCATTCGGGTGCGATTCTCAGATCGTGCTGCAGGTGAAAGGGCTTCTCCTGCTTCAGCAATTCTTTGATTCTATTTAATTCCTCGTCAGTGACCTTATCCTTACCAATGGTTCTCAGTGCCTGAATGACGAGGCTGCTGATCTCGCCTATGGCAGACAGATTCCTGGCACTTGCTCTCTTGAAGGTGATTGTTTGTTTTCCAACCTTAATCTTCCGGGCAGTACTATCAGTATAATAGACAATATTCACCGGCACCTGGGTGATGAGCCCAAGCCTATAGAGGGCATAACTGCCGGCAGGCACAATCCTGGCTTTGTCACGCTTACGGATGGCTTCGGCAATCTCTTCAATTCCGGGCAGGACTGTTCCAAGCACTGAATCCTTAATCGGGCGGACATATATACCTGTTGCCACACGGTGCAATTCCCCCGTTTGTACCAGTCGCGACAAGGATTTACCCACAGTTTCAGCACTCCCAAGCGCAGTGAAATACTCAGGAAAAAAGAGCGAACCCCTCCTGGCTTTTTTTATTTTTTCAAGTATTTGTTGTTCAATAGTTACGGTCATGTTTATTGCGCCATTTTGCCGTAAATTAAGCAAATATTTTCGTCATAAGCCAGAAATCAAATCCCATTTTTATCAGATGCTCACATACTTTGGCTTCATATTCGGCTACTGTACCGGAAATATCCGACAGGGTACTCTCATAACGCTGTGCAAGTTCAGTAAATCGGAGTGCTCACTGATGGTGAAATACTCCCATGACATAAGACTATTGAAGAAGCTCAAATCAGGTCTCTTCAAACAAGCCGAAGCATTCGTCGCTGCTGGTCTCACGCAGAGTCTTCACAAATAGTTTTCCGCCAGGGCGACCTACTGTGATTGGGCATACTGCATGAAGAGTATCACCTGCCCCTTTTCAAACCGGAGTGTGAACTGCTCACCGTCAGCCTCGTTCAGGGTACCTCTCCACCAGCTGTGCAGCTTCAGCCTGTCGAGCGGGTAACGCAGCCCCGTGGAGCTTATCTCCATGGCGGGGTCGAGGCTGAAGAGTGATATCTGCTGCCCGGGGTGTGAGCTGATGGTCACACTGCGGTCATAGACCCTGAATGTGCCGGTGTCAGTGAGCATGACCGCCCCTATCTCCCTGTTGTAATCTGCCAATAGTGAGATATTGCCCAGGGTGTGGTCTTCACGCAGGCCGGTGGCGCCAACAATAGTCACCTCATCAATACCGGCCCTGATGCACCACTCCACTGCCTTGGTGAGGTCATTGTTCTCCTGTCCGGTATCCTGTACCATGATGCCGGCATAGCGCCTGCGCAGCGCCGGCGGCACCGAGTCGAGATCACCGACAATCACCCCCGGCTCAAGCCCGTGAGCCACCAGCTTGCTCACGGCACCATCACAACAGACTATCAGGCCCGCATCACTGAGACAGGCCCGTGGAACAGGGTGGGAAGGGTACTTGCCGTTGGCAAGAATGACGGTCTTGCAGGCAGCCGGGCGTCCGGCCATGGGTTCAGGCTTTGTCATAGCGTTTGAAATATGTCAGAAAAAGGTCATTATTCTCTTACTTCAGGGTATGCTGTACGTTGATTCGGTATGGTCTCAGCCGGTGGCTGCAGCGTTGACTCCGCCACCCCTGCCGGCTGCCCTCAACTCCGACCTCCACCGTGTCAGTCCCGCTATTGCCATCCCGAAATAGACCAGGAAGAGTATCGCGGTCGGATAGAGTCCGGCCGCCAGGTAGACCACCAGTGCAATGCCGTTTGCCACAATCCACACATACCACAGCTCGAAATACTTCCTCGTCAGCATCCAGGTGGCCACCACCGACAGGGATGCAATCAGTCCGTCCCACACCGCCACCGGCGAGCCTGCCCCCCTGCCCAGCAGCAGCCACAGCAGCAGCCACAGCAGCAGGGCCGCCGCCAGGCACCAGGCTGCGACACTCCTCTCAATCAGGCGTATATCTGTTACGGCATGATCAGCCTTCCCCTGATGATCGGCGGCATGACCGGTATGAACAGCCTGATCGCCGGCAGCACCGGACAGAGACGTTCCGGCAGATCTGCCGGCACCGGCGGCAGCACTGTCTGCAATGCCGGCCGCAGCAACATTGGTACCGCTACCGGCAACGGTAAAATCAGAACCGGCAGCGCCTGCCGCGGCAGGGTGCACCTGCCTGCGCCACATATACCAGCCATAGAAGCTGATCACCAGGTAGTAGCCCTGCAGCCCCATGTTGGCATAGAAACCATTGGTGCCGAATACATAGATATAGATTGCAGAGGTGATGATACCCAGCGGCCAGAGAAGGATGTTCCGCCTGATCTCAAGGATCACGTAGGCGATGCCGGTCACGGCACCGAATATCTCTATAATATGTTCCGTAAGCCAGGCGATACTCATCAGTTCAGAAAGATAACGAAATGCCGGCGGTATAGTTTATGCCTGCCTGCGGGAAGTAGTATGCCCATGTCTTCTCCACCCCGTCTTCGGTCCACATGCCGCCATAGGCATTATTGACATACGCGGCATTGAAGAGGTTGTTTACCATGATGCGCACACTCATCTCGCCCGCCTTCCTCATGCTGAACCCGTACCCTGCCGCCAGGCCGGTCACAAGGTAGGGATCGATCATCCTGTCGCGGCTCATGGTGTTGTCAAAGTACTGCCTGCCGACATACTTGCCGCTCAGGCTGAGCGAGAGCCCTTTGACGGGCGTCGCCTCCACCATGGCCGAGCCGGTCACCCGCGGCGAGTAGGCAATATCCACCGCCCCCAGGTCGCTGAAAAGATACTCCTCACTCCAGTCGCCGGTATCGTAGTTGAAATAGTGGTTACGGAACTCCCTGATCCGGTTACTGCTCACCGTCACGTTCATCATCATCCGCACCATGGAGCTGATGGTGTAGCTGCCTGCCAGCTCCACCCCGGCGCGGTAGCTGGAGGGTACGTTGGTCATGATGGTGCGGCCGGTGCTGCTGATCCGTCCGGTAGGAACCAACTGGTCGCGGTATGTCATGTAATAGAGGTTCACGCTGAGGGCTGCTGCCGGGCTGCGGTAGCTGTACCCCCCCTCGTAGTCGATAAGCCGTTCACGTCCGGGCGTGGATGCCGGGTCGCCGGCCGCATCACGGTAGTCGGCCCGTGTGGGCTCACGGTGTGCCACCGCCGCCGAGAGGAACGCCTCGCTGCCGCTGCCGTTGCTCCAGAAGAGGCCTGCCTTGGGATTGAAGAAGAGGAACCGGTGACTGCCGCCCAGGTCACTCAGGTCATCGTCGGGGCCGGTGAAGCGGTAGCTGATATGTCGCAGCTGCAGGTCGAGGAAGGCGTTCAGGCTGCCTGAGAGGGTATGGTTCACTTTGCCGTAGATATTGAACTCATCCTTCAGCCCGTTGTTCCGGTACCACTCATACCCCGGTACAAGGGTCCCGGGGTGCTCAAGCCAGATGATGGTGCCGTAGTGATCACCGTCATACCTGTTCAGGGCTCCTCCCATGACCCATCCGGTGCGCGCCCCCTGCTTCAGCAGTGACCACACCGCGCCATAGAAGAGGTTGTCGAGCCACTTGCGCTGCACGATATCGGTGGCAGTTACGGGAGGGTCATCCGGCAGGAAGCCCTCAATGCCATACTTCCGCGGCTTTATACCGCTCTTCTGCTCTTCATAGTATCCGATGCCGGTGGTGAGATGGAGGCCGGTGTTCAGTGTCACCCGCCCGGGGAAGAGGTGGGTGTGGAAGAGGTGATAGTGGTTCTGGAGGTAGTTGTCGGTCTCATCCTCGTAGTAGCGCGTCACCCCCTGAGCATCGACATACTCGCCGGCAGGATTGTACCTGCGGTTCACATCCATCATCTCCGCCGGTACCCCCCACCAGCTTATCCCGGTTTTCTGCCTGCCGGTGATGAGGTTGAACCTGATCATGTCGGACGGTCCCGACCAGAGGGCCGACACCGCGGCAGACCCAATATCTGCACGGCTGTGTTCAATATATCCGTCACTCCGTATCTGTGAGGCTCTCACCATCATGTTGAACCGGTCGCCCAGCATGCCTGTCCATGCCCTGCCCATCAGCCGCGAGGTGTTGAATGAGCCGTACGAGATGTCTGCTGCGGCGCCCGCCTCTGCCGGCGGTGTCAGGGTGCTGATGTTGACCGAGGCTCCGAAGGCGCCGGCGCCATTGGTTGAGGTGCCCACCCCGCGCTGCACCTGTATGCTTCCGGTTGATGAGGCCAGGTCAGGCAGGTCAACCCAGAAAAGCTGCTGCGACTCGGAGTCGTTGAGCGGCACCCCGTCAAGGGTGATGTTGATGCGGCTGGCATCGGTGCCCCGTATGCGCAGCGTGGTATATCCTATGCCTGTCCCGGTCTCGGAGGTCTCCACCACCGAGGGGGTGAGCGAGAGCAGGAATGGCATATCGCGGGTCAGATCCCTCTCCCGCAGCTCCTCCGCCCTGACGGTGGTATGTGCCATGGGGGTACGCTCGCCGGCGCGGCTGCCCCTGACAATCACCTCGCCGGCCATGAAGAGGGCCTCACTGAGCCGTATGTCAAGCTGCACCGTGCCGGCGGCGGCAACTACCGTATCAATCGACTCATAGCCGGTGAAGCTGATGTGCAGGCTGTGAAGACCGTCACGCAGGCCGCGCAGGGTGTAGCGGCCATCATTGTCGGTGGCCACACCCGTGGCGGCATCCCTGATCATCACCGTGGCACCGGGCAGGGGGACACCCTCCGTATCGGTCACCCTGCCGGTGATCACCGCCCCGGGACGCTGGGCAACAAGTGCACCCGTCACAAGAAGCGGCATAAGCAATGTGAACAACACTCTCCTGATTATCATTATCCTGCTTTTAACAATTAACCATCTCATGAACGGAGGTCTACTGTCAAGCCGGAAACGATTACTCTCTTTCCCTACGCCGGCATTATCCGGATCAGGTTGTAAGGGTATGATCTCAGCCTGTTAAGTAAGGCACCCCGATTCGATACCGCAAAGATAGTCCAAACAGCGCAAAAAAGGAAGAGCAAAAGGAAGGAAAAAGAAAGGGAAAAAGGAAGGAAAAAGGAAAAGAAAAGAAAGAGAAAAAGGAAGGGAAAAAGGAAGGAAAAAGAAAGGAATAGCCGGAGGGGCTCCTGAAATCTCCCTTATTTGTATATTTGCGCCGGGGAAGAGTTGACAGCTATGGATGATATTCTCAGAAAGCTCAGGTATGGGAATCAGGAAAGGATTGCGGTGCTGAATGCGCCGGATGAGTTCAGCCGTCGTATTTCCGGGCTGCTGCCTGAGGTACAGATCGATACCGAGATCAATCCCCGTTACCTCTACGACTTCATGATAGCCTTCGCCACCGCCGCTGATGAGGTTGCGCGGCTGGGGCCCGAATGCATACACAACCTGAGTGAGGATGGCAAACTCTGGATGGCCTATCCCAAGCTCAGCTCCCGCAGGTACTCAGCCGATATCAGCCGTGACCGCGGCTGGGAGGGTGTTGAGGCGACCGGCTTCAGGCGTGTGGGACAGGTTCCCATCGATGATGACTGGTCGGCCCTGCGGTTCCGCAATGCCCGTTTCATCAAATCGTCGGGGCAGTGAGGCTGATGAAGGGTCTGCTGCTGTCTCTGCTGGCCCTGCTCCTGCAGGCTGGCTGCTCACGTCACCCTGAGGGAGGCTGGTTCACCGGCCGCATCGACTTCCCCGTCAGGCCCAGCCTGGGTGTCAGGGAGTCTATGGCTGCGCGGCTCATACCGCACCCCAGGCAGCTTGAGTGGCAGCAGCTTGAGATGACCGCCTTCCTCCACTTCGGAATAAACACCTTCACCAACTCAGAGTGGGGTACCGGCCGTGAGTCGCCCGCCCTCTTCAACCCCTCCTCCCTCGATGCCGACCAGTGGGTAAGGGTGCTGGGTGAGGCAGGCATGAAGATGGTCATCATCACCGCCAAGCACCACGACGGCTTCTGTCTCTGGCCCACCCGTACCACCACCCACTCGGTAGCCTCCAGCCCCTGGAGGGATGGACACGGTGACCTGGTCAGGGAGCTGAAGGAGGCGTGTGAGAGGCACGGGATAAAGTTCGGCGTCTACCTCTCACCGTGGGACATGAATGCACCGTGCTATGGCGACTCGCCTGCATATAACCGCTTCTATATGGAGCAGCTGACCGAGCTGCTCACATGGTACGGCCGCATCGATGAGGTGTGGTTCGACGGCGCCTGCGGCGAGGGCCCCGACGGGCGACGGCAGGAGTATGACTGGCAGGCATACTACGATCTTATCAGGGAGCTGCAGCCCGACGCCGTCACCGCCATCATGGGCGAGGATGTCCGGTGGGTGGGTACCGAGAGCGGCTACGGGCGCGAGACCGAGTGGAGTGCCACCGTACTGGCCCCGGGAGGCTCCGCGGAGAGCATCGCCATAAACGAGGCGCTGGGAGTGGATGCGGTCTCAGCCGACCTGGGCAGCAGCAGCCTGCTCAACAGGGCCCAGCACCTCTTCTGGTACCCGGCAGAGGTGGATGTGTCAATCAGACCGGGATGGTTCTGGCATGCCGCCGAAGACAGCCTGGTAAAGGATCCTGCCACACTGGCAGACATATACCTCAGCTCGGTGGGCCGCAACGCGGTGCTGCTGCTGAACGTGCCGCCCGATAACCGCGGACTGATAACCGATCATGACATACGTAGCCTGCAGCAGTTCAGGGAGTGGCGCGAAAAGCTCTTCGCCACCGACCTGCTCAACGGCGCAAGACCATACGGCCGGGGCACCTCAAGCCTGATAGATGATGACAACACAACGGCATGGAGCCCCCGCCGCAAAAGAGTGGCCTCATTCGTGCCGCCCATAGCAGCCACCTTCAACATTGCGATGCTGCAGGAAGATATCAGCCGGGGGCAGCGGGTGGAGAAATTTATCATCGAAGCACTGACGGAGAGAGGGTGGGACACCTTAGCAACCGGCACAACCATAGGCTACAAGAGGATGATGCGATTCGAAAAGGTGAAGGCTGACGAGGTGCGGCTCACCATCGTCTCATCACGGGCCACGCCACACATCACAACCTTTGCACTCTACTGCGATGAGTGATCTGGTATGGTTATTGCGGTTTTATAGCGCCCCATGAAGGGGAGTCTGATCAATTATACAGGGAATGAGATTTACAAAAGTATTACTGCTGTTAATGATTGTGGCCGTTTCATCCTGCATTACCAGGCCGGCACGAACAATGATCTCCAATGCCATTATACCCATCAATGCGCGGACAGTGCCGGAGGCGGGACAGACAGGTAATCCGGTCTATATACATATGCAGGCCAGACTCAACAACGACTGCTGGTCAAACATCCACTTCATTTTTGAAAAGGTTGATGACAGCAGGTACAGTGCAATGGCCCTTGCCGACTTCCTCTCCGAGGGTGTCTGCAACAGCAACGTGGTTACGGGAGACACCACAGTGACCTTCACCCCTGGCGTGGCGGGAGACTATTTTGTAACATTCTGGATGAGTGAACGGCAGTGGGTGACCGACACTATACGCATCACCACGGGATCAGGTGGCAAATAGCCCGTTACCTGCCGCCCATGCGTCTGACCGTACCGGCGAGCCACTTTCTCTTCCGCTCCTCCTCTGCCCTGTGGAAGATCTCCTTGTTGACGTACTTGATCGACTCAACGGTATAGAGCGCCCGCGGATTGAAACGGTTGATCTCATCGAGCACCTCCCTGATCATGCTTCTGCGGGCAATGATGTAGATTATGCCCACCTCCCCCTCGATACCCTCAGCCCTGACCGAGGTGACCCCATACCCCTTGGTCCTGAGGTTGTCAATGAGGGTAGAGGCATCCCTGCGGGTGATCACCCTTATCATCTCATGGCCGATGGCCAGCCGCTCTTCTAGGTACATGCCCACGAAGTTGCCGGTGGCAAAGCCGGCAGCATAGGCCACGTAGCAGACCCAGTTGTCAAGGTCCTGCATGATCCGGCTGATGGCTATCAGCCAGATAAGTACCTCGAAAAAGCCAACCAGGGGAGCCACCTTGCGCATCCCCTTGGTGACGAAAATAATACGCAGGGTACCCAGGGTGACGTCAAAGATACGCGCAACAAAAATGAGGAGAGGCAGTATAAGATACTTGAATATGTCTGAGTCAAGTAACTCCATTGATCCGGCAACGCTTTTAAAGCTGCTAAGTTATGACTATTTTTGATACGAAGAGTCCGCCAATCCTCCCGATGAAACCGTTGAAAACAGCACTGGTCTTCCTGGCAATGCTTCTCTGCGTCACCCTTCCGGCACAGGAGCGCGATACCCTTCCCGTCACCCCGCGGCAGCAGCGTGATACCGTGATCACCCTTCTCTTTACGGGAGACATCATGGGGCATGATGCCCAGATCGCGGCGGCACTTGATGACTCCACCGGCACCTACTCCTTTGAGAACGTATTCAGCTATGTTGCACCCTATATCTCTGCCGCCGACATCTCGATCGGCAACCTTGAGGTTACCCTCGGCGGTCCCCCCTACAAGGGTTATCCGGCCTTCAGCTCTCCCGATGAGCTGGCTGTGGCCTGCCTCAATGCCGGGTTTGACATATTGGGTACCGCCAACAACCACTCGGCTGACCGTGGCGGCAGGGGTATCGTACGCACCATCAGGGTGCTTGACAGCCTGGGCATACGGCATACCGGCACCTGGGTCAGCGGCGCGATGCGCGATTCGCTTACCCCCTTTATGATATGCCGTGAGCCGGTAGCCATCGCCATGCTCGCCTCCACCTATGGCACCAACGGTATCGTGGTTGCTCCGCCTCCGACGGTTGCCTACATTGATACCATCAGGGCGGCGGCAGAGATCAGGCAGGCGGTGGAGATGGGTGCAGAGCAGACCATCGCCTTCATACACTGGGGCATCGAATATGACACACTCCCCTCGCGGGAGCAGAAGGCGACGGCGGCCGCCCTCTTCCGCAACGGCGCCGATATCATCATCGGGGCGCACCCACATGTGCTGCAACCCATCGAGGCAGAGTGCGACAGCATGGGAATAACCAAACCGGTGGTATGGTCAATGGGCAACTACGTATCAAACCAGCGGACCAGGCGGCGCGACGGCGGAATGATGATCAGGATCGACATCACCGCCAGGGGCGACTCAACCTTCATATCCGATGCCGGTTATATACTTACATGGGTCTATACCCCCATGGAGAAGGGCAAAAAGCGGTTCTACATACTGCCATGCGCCGAGTTCGAGGAGCGGCCGGAATTCTTTCAGTCGCCCGACCACTACAAGGCAATGAAGCTCTATATCAGTGACGCCCGGCGGCTGCTGACAAGCCATAAAAGCGGATTCAGGGAGATGACCCTCGCCGGCGGGGAGTGGCGCACCGTGGGAGAAGAGAAGTGACTGCAGATTGCTGCATCAACCCGCGTCCGGCAGCGGTAAACAATTAAGTCACACCATAACTGTGATAAATATTATTTGTAGCTTTGATGAAAATTTAACCGATGAGTTTCGACTATAACACACAGCGGAAAAGGATGGCGCTCCCCGAATATGGAAGGAATGTCCTGAAGATGATTGAGCATATCAAGACCATCAAAGACCGGGAGGAGAGGAACAGGGCAGCCGCCACCGTCATACAGATCATGGGCAACCTGAACCCCGGCCTCAGGGAGGTGACAGACTTCAGGCACAAGCTGTGGGATCACCTGATGATCATTGCAGACTTTGATCTCGATGTTGACTCGCCCTACCCCGCCCCTGACCCCAAAAAGTTTGATGCCAGTCCGAATAAGGTACCCTATCATAACGGTGATATCAGATATGCCCATTACGGTCATATCGTTCCGGCAATGATTGAGGCTGCCGCGCAACTGGAAGACGAGGAGGAGAAGGCTTATCTCACCACACTTATCCTCAACCAGATGAAAAAGGATTACCTGACCTGGAACAAGAGCCAGGTTGCAGACGAGGTGATCTTCAGGGATCTGCTCGACATATCCGGCAACAGGTTGAAGGTGCCCGAGAACTTCCGTATGGCCGAAGCCAGGGAGCTCATCTCACAGCCCAAGGCCAAGCCCCAGGCCAAGCATCATCAGGGCAGGACGCAGGGCAGGACGGGCAAGCAAGCCAAGAAAAAGCACAAGAACGGTTATTGACACCCTCTAACCTCAAGGCCATGAGTATTCAGACAATTACAACCTATGATGCGCCGCTCCCGGGCGGGCACTGCTCGCAGGGGGTCGTCTCAGGTGATGTGATCTTCGTATCAGGTCAGCTGCCCGCAGTACCGCTGACCGGCAGCAAAGTTACCGGAGACATCAGCACCCAGACCCTGCAGGCACTGAAGAACGTACTCAGCGTGGTCAAGGCAGGCGGAGGAGATATAACCACCATCGCCCGCACAACCATCTACATCACCGACGTCAGGCACTGGGAGGAGGTTAACCGGGTATATGCTGAGTTCTTCGGGCCGGTACATCCGGCAAGGTCAATAATCACCGTGGCCGCCCTCCACTACGGATGCCTGGTCGAAATCGAGGCGGTAGCATTCAGACACTGAATTGTCACTTTGTCAGTAATTGAATAATGGCCGGCATTTTGCATATAGCCGGTAGTAAACTCTATTGATAATGGTAAAAAAGAAGAGCCACAGTGAGGGACATGACAAGGAGAGGTCTCTCAATGAATCAACTGATAACCAGACAACAACCGATAAAAGCCCGAAGGAGCAGGAGGCTGCCGCAACAGCCGGCAGTGAGTCTGCCGGAAGTGAGAATAGACCCGACGGGGATATAAACACCGCTGAGAAGACCATAACGATGAGTTCAGCCGAGGAGGAGCTGCTGAAAAAGCTGACAGAAATGCAGGACAGGTACCTCAGGCTGTCGGCCGAATATGACAACTACCGCAGGAGAACCCTGCGTGAGAAGATCGAGCTGACACAGACAGGCGGTGAGTCGGTCATCCTGAAACTGCTTCCGGTGATTGATGACTTTGACAGGGCAATGGAGTCGATCCGTACAACCGAAGACTGCAATGCCGTCAAACAGGGGCTTGAGCTGATATACAACAAGATATATGACTTCCTCAGGCAATCGGGGGTCAGGGAGGTGGAGGCAATGAACGAGCCGTTCAACAGTGACCTGCATGAGGCAGTCACCACATTTGCTGTGGAAGACAGCAGGCTGAAAGGGGTTGTGATAGATGTTACACAGAAGGGTTATACCCTCAATGACAAGGTGATCCGCTACCCGAAGGTGGTTGTGGGCGAATAACGGAGGGGAAAGCATAACAATGTCGAAAAGAGACTACTACGAGGTACTGGGTGTAAGCAAGGGTGCTTCCAGGGATGAGATCAAGAAGGCCTACCGCAAGCAGGCGCTGAAGTATCATCCTGACAAGAACCCCGGCGACAAGGATGCCGAGGAGAAGTTCAAGGAGGCGGCCGAAGCCTATGAGGTTCTCAGCGATGATGAGAAGCGGGCGAGGTATGACCAGTTTGGCCATGCCGGCATGAACGGCGGCGGATTCGGCGGGTTCGGAGGCGGCATGACCATGGAGGATATATTCTCATCATTCGGTGACATCTTCGGAGACGCCTTCGGTGGCGCCTTCGGTTCACGCCGCGGCACCCGCCAGCGCAAGGTGAACAAGGGCACCAACCTGCGGCTCAGGGTTAAGCTGACCCTCGCAGAGTTTGCCAGGGGCGCCGAGAAGAAGGTCAAGGTCACCAAGTACGTAACCTGCAATACCTGCCATGGCAGCGGCGCCGCCTCTGACAGCGACATAACCACCTGCACCACCTGCAAAGGCACCGGCCACACCACCAGGGTGGTCAGCACCATCCTCGGACAGATGCAGACCACCACCCCATGCAGCACCTGCGGCGGCGACGGCAAGGTGATCGCAAAGAAGTGCCCCAAATGCTACGGTGAAGGTATAGTACAGGCTGAGGAGGTGATCCCCCTCTCAATACCTGCCGGACTGGCACCGGGCATGCAACTCTCGGTAACCGGCAAGGGAAACGCTGCCCGCCGGGGCGGCATCAACGGCGACCTGATAATCGTAATCGACGAGGAGCCTCACCCTGACCTGATCCGTGAAGGCAATGACCTCATATACAACCTCTTCATCAGTATTCCCGATGCCGTGCTGGGCACCAGCGTGGAGGTGCCCGCCATTGAGGGAAAGGTACGTATCAAGATAGATCCGGGGACCCAGGGCGGCAAGATTCTCCGGCTGAGGGGGAAAGGGCTGCCTGATGTGAACGGCTATGGCAAGGGAGACCTGCTGGTGAACGTAAACGTCTGGATACCAAAGAATCTTACCAGGGAGGAGATGAAGAGCTTCGAGCAGTTCCGCAACTCATCAACCTTCACTCCCAAACCTGATGCTGATGACAGGGGCTTCTTTGACAGGGTGAAGAACTACTTTTCATAGAAGATCGGAAGAGACCGGATCTGTTCACAACCATTGGGCAGATGCGAATAATAATTTCGTATCGCCCTTTTTTTTTATCTTTGACTCTTCCCGGAAGCCTTCGGGCATAAAACAATGAACAGGTAATGATACTATTTGAGGCAAAGGACGTAACCAAACGCTACGCCACACAGACTGCCCTCAGCGGGGTAAGCCTGCGTGTGCCGGAGCAGAGTATCTACGGTCTGCTGGGGCCCAACGGCGCAGGCAAGACAACACTTATCCGCATCATCAATCAGATCACTGCCCCCGACAGCGGGTCACTCCTGCTCGATGGCCGCCCGATCAGGCCGGAGGATGTGAACCGGATCGGATACCTCCCTGAAGAGCGCGGTCTCTACAAGAAGATGAAGGTGGGGGAACAGGCGCTCTACCTCGCACAGCTGAAGGGTCTGACACACAGTGAGGCGATGCGCAGGCTGAAGTACTGGTTCAGGAAATTTGAGATCATCGACTGGTGGGATAAGAAGGTGGAAGAGCTCTCAAAAGGGATGCAGCAGAAGGTGCAGTTTATAACCACCGTACTGCACGAACCCCGCCTGCTTATCTTCGATGAACCCTTTACCGGCTTCGACCCGATAAACATCAGGCAGATAAAGGATGAGATACTCTTCCTGCGCGAGCGCGGCGCCACCATTATCTTTTCAACGCACAACATGAGCTCTGTTGAAGAGTTGTGTGACAACATCACCCTGATAAACAAGTCAGAGGCAATCCTCGAGGGAAGCGTCGACAAGATCAGGCATGAGTGGGCCGGCAATGAGTTCGAGATAGTCTTTGAAGGAGAGGTGACCCCCTCACCCAACGGCCATTTCAGGGTGATTGACTCAACCTTCGGCGACGGCAGGAGCAGGGTGCTGATAAAGGCTGAAGAGCCGGTTGACAACAACATGATACTGACAGCCATGACCGGGGCAGGAAAAGTTATTTCATTCAACCCGGCCCTCCCCTCAATGAATGAGATTTTCATCAGGGTGGTGGAGACAAAGAACAGGGAAGCCGCAAACAATTAAGCCATGAACAAGACAGCACTCATCATAAGGCGTGAATACGTCACCAGGGTACGCAAGAAGTCATTCATCATAATGACACTGCTCACCCCGTTCCTCTTCGCCCTGATCTTCATTATCCCGGTCCTGGTGATGAACACCGAGAACAAGGACTACAAGAAGATCGCGGTCATTGAAGAGGATTCCGATCTCTTTGTCAACGTGATCCCCAACACCAAGGATGCCGGATTCGAGTATCTGACCGGTGTCAGGCTCAGTGATATCAAGAACACCTTCAGCCAGATGGGCTATTACGGAGTCCTCTATATCTCTCCCAACCTGGTTGCCAACCCTGACGCCATACAGCTGATCTCGAAGAAGCAGCCTCCGATAGGGCTGCTTGAGCACATCTCCGGGTCGCTCGAGAAGGAGATAGAGCGTCAGAAGCTGCTGGCCTTCAACATCGAAAACCTTGACGAGATACTGCGCACCATCAACACCAGCGTCAGGATACAGACCATCAAGATTGATGACGCGGGCAGTGCCCGTCAGACCTCCACCGGCATAGCCATGGCTCTGGCCTACATAGGCGGCTTCCTGATGTACATGCTGGTCTTCATGTTCGGTGCGGCAGTCATGCGCGGTGTCATTGAAGAGAAGACCAGCCGCATCGTTGAGGTGATCGTCTCCTCCGTCAGGCCGGTACAGCTCATGCTGGGCAAGATCATAGGCGTGGCGCTTGTGGGGCTCACCCAGTTCGCACTATGGATAGTGCTCACCCTGGTGCTGGTGGTGGTGGTCAAAACCAGCCTGCTGCCCGCAGGCACCATGGAGCAGATCAGGCAGATACCGCAGAGCTTTGCCGAAGCAGACCAGCCATTGACCGAGTCTCCCATTGCCACCATGTCGGCCGAACAGTTCACCGAGGCACAGAAGCTGTTTGCCGGGGCAATGAACCAGCAGTGGGGGCTTCTCATCTTCAGCTTTGTATTCTACTTCCTCACCGGATACCTCCTCTATGCATCAATATTTGCAGCCATAGGGTCTGCCGTTGACAACGAAACCGAGACACAACAGTTCATGATGCCGGTGACCATCCCCATAATACTCGCCCTGGTGGTGGCGATGGGTACCATGCAGAACCCCGAGAGCGGCCTCGCATTCTGGTTCTCCATCATACCCTTCACATCACCAATCGTAATGATGGCACGGCTGCCGTTCGACGTGCCGGCATGGGAGCTGATCCTCTCGATGGCGCTGATGCTGATCACCATAGCAGGCGCCGTATGGATGGCGGCGAAGATCTACCGTACCGGGATACTGATGTACGGGAAAAAGACATCCTACAAGGAGCTGTGGAAATGGCTCACCTACAAGGGATGATGCATGGGAACCAGCAGGCTCCGGCTTGCGGTCTGCCGTGGAAGTGACAGGATCGCAACACCGGCCCGGGAAGCGGGGAGGAGCAGTAACCGGGTCACGCCGCCGGCCGGTTTGGATTTTTTTCATATTATTGTCTGCAGAAGGAGTTTAGATTTATGCCAAGAATACTGGTAATTGACGATGAACGTGCTATCAGGAACACCCTGAAAGATGTCCTGGAGTATGAGAAGTATGAGGTTGACCTTGCTGAAGAGGGGCTGGCCGGCCTGGAGCTCTTCGCTCATCAGCAGTATGACGTGGTACTCTGTGACATCAAGATGGCCAAGATGGATGGTATAGAGGTGCTTCAGAAGCTGCAGGAGATCTCTGCCGATATCCCGGTGATAATGATCTCGGGCCATGGCAACATAGATACCGCCGTCGACTCAATCAAGAAGGGGGCGTTTGACTTCCTTGAGAAGCCGCTTGACCTCAACCGCCTGCTTATCACCGTGCGCAATGCCCTCGAGCGGGGCTCGCTGATCACCCAGACAAAGGTGCTCAAAAAGCAGGTAAGCAAAAAGTATGAGATAGTAGGCAACTCTCCTGCCATTGTGCAGGTTAAGGAGATGATTGACAGGGTGGCTCCCACCGAGGCGCGGGTACTGATCACCGGCTCAAACGGCACCGGCAAGGAGCTGGTGGCCCACCAGATACATGAGAAGAGCAACCGCTCCAGGGGACCCTTCATTGAGGTGAACTGCGCCGCCATACCCTCAGAGCTGATAGAGAGTGAGCTGTTCGGCCATGAGAAGGGATCATTCACCTCGGCCATCAAACAGCGTATCGGCAAGTTCGAGCAGGCATCAGGCGGGACAATCTTCCTCGATGAGGTGGGTGACATGAGCCTGGCGGCACAGGCCAAGGTGCTGAGGGCGCTGCAGGAGAACAAAATCACCCGGGTGGGATCAGACAAGGATATACAGGTGGATGTCAGGGTGATTGCAGCAACCAACAAGAACATCAGGGAGGAGATTGACCGCAACACCTTCAGGGAAGACCTCTACCACCGGCTGAGCGTGATACTGATACATGTACCCACTCTCAATGACCGGCAGGAGGATATACCGCTGCTGGCCGACCACTTCAACACCCTGATCTGCTCTGAGTACGGCATGAGCAAAAAGAAGATCACCGGTGATGCCATCACCGAGCTGCAGAAGATCAGGTGGACCGGCAACATCAGGGAGTTCAGGAATGTGCTCGAGAGGCTGATCATCCTCTGCCCCGAGGAGATCACCGGCGGGGATGTTGTCGCCTATGCCCGTCCTGTATCCGGATTTACCCAGGAATGAGACCGCGGTCTGTCATACCGTCACTGTTGCGGGCGGCACTGCTTCCTGCAGTGTTGTTGCGGGTGGCACTGCTTCCTGCAGTGTTGCTGCTGGCTGCATCCTGCCACAGGCACGATGCCGTCACCGTGCCGGTTTCGTTCAATGATGGCTGGCTCTTCATCAGGCAGGACTCGGCCAACGCTGACAAGATCCTTCCCGGCATCATCCCCAATCACCGCTGGGAGGAGGTCTCCCTTCCGCACACCGCCTTTATTGAGCCGCCGGGAGACAGTGTCAGCCAGTGGCGGGGCATCTGCTGGTACAAGAAGCTCTACCGTCCGCCCAGGGGCCAGAAGCAGAGGCATACCGGCCTCCTCTTTGACGGAGCCATGAATGACGCAATCATCTATCTCAACGGCGCGGAGATAGCGCGCCATACCGGCGGCTACCTTCCTTTCTATGTCGATCTGACCGATGACCTGGAGTATGGCCGTGAGAATGAGATACTGGTCAGGCTCGACAACCGTGACACCCCGTATGCCCGCGGCGGCCATGCTGCCGGTGAGCCGGATTTCCTGTGGTACAGCGGCCTCTATCGTAATGTAAGCCTCTATGTCACTGACCGGCTGCACATAACCTCTCCTCCCGAATATCATGCCGTCAATGGCGGAGGCATCATGACCGGTACCAGGGATATCACCCGGGAGTCAGCCACCCTCACCCTCTCCGCACATGTTGCCAATGACGACCGTGTGCCCAGGTCATTCCGGGTGAAGAACTCGCTGCTTGATGCTGCCGGTCTTGAGATAGCCTCATCGCTCTCTGAGCCGGTCACCCTCGAGCCGGGTGAGAACCGCAGGCTGATGACCCGCATGATTGTCATGCAGCCGCTGCTCTGGACACCCGAGACACCCTTCCTCTACACCATCCGCACCGAGCTGCTGACCGACAACGTTGCCGTGATCGACAGGCGTGAGACCCGCATCGGCATCAGGTCGGTGAAGGCCACACCTGACAGGGGGCTGCTGCTCAATGGTGAGCGGGTACGGCTCACCGGCGTCAACCGTCTGCAGGAGTATCCGTACATAGGTTATGCACTCTCTGATGAGGCATCATACCGCGATGCCTTCAAGATCAGGGAGGCAGGATTCAATATCGTGCGCAGCGCCCACTACCCGCCCTCACCGGCCTTCCTCGACGCCTGTGATGAGCTGGGGCTGATGGTCATCGTCTCCATTCCGGGATGGGACGGTGCTGCCGACTCGCTGCAGGCTGAGACTGCCGTCCACGATACCCGTATGATGTGCCGCCGCGACCGCAACCACCCCTCAGTGGTGATGTGGGAGACCTCGTTCAGCGCGGCTCCCGTGCCTGCCGGCCTGCTGGCCAGGCTGAACGCCATTGTCAGGGAGGAGCTGCCGATGGGCAACAACCTCACCTCGGGCCCCGACCAGAATCTCTGTGACATCTTCACCCCAACCCGCCACCAGGCATCACCGCCCGCATGGTGGAATGAGTACCGTGGCAGCAAGCCTCTCTTCATCAGTGAGTACGGCGACCGGGAGTACCTTCCTGGCGGCGGGGCACGGGAGGATGACGGTCTCATCGGCTCCGGAGAGGCAACCAGTGACAGCAACGGCTCCGGAGCGGCAGGGAGCAGCCCGGGGCAGACACGTGGTACCGGAGCGGCAGCCAACGGAACCAGAGCGGCAGTCGGCGGCAGCAATGGCAACGGAGCGGCAGGCAACGGTACCGGAGCGGCAGACAACAGTACCGGCTCCGGACCGGGTGATCGCAGCTCACGGCAGACACGCGGTGCCGGCGACAGGCTGATGCTGCGGCAGGCCGCCAACTTCCAGGAGGCACACAATGACAACCTCTCAGGCCCCTGCATCGGGGATGCCCTGTGGGTGGCATTCGACTACAACAGCGGTTATGGCGGAGGGGACGGCACCTCGGGCATAATGGACCGCTTCCGGCTGCCCAAGTCTGCCTACTGGCTCTACCGCAGCCAGGCCGACAGGGGACCGGTATGTTTCATCGCGCACCATAACCTGCCGTGGTCAGGCGATATGGTCAGGGTATACAGCAATGCCGACACTGTAGCGCTCTACCGCAATGATACCCTCATAGCCGTTCAGGGGCCCGACAGCGACATTCACTCACTCAACCTGGCCCATCCCCCCTTCACCTTCACCCTCCCCGGCTACCAGTCCGGCACTCTCAGGGCGGTGGCTCAACGCAAGGGGACCACCTATGCCACCCATGAGGTCACCACCCCGGGCAGCCCCGCCGGCCTCAGGCTGACGGCCGACCTGAGCAACAAGCCGCTGAGGGCTGACGGCGCCGACATGATCTTTGTCTATGCCACCCTCATCGACTCGGCAGGAAACCAGGCACACACGGCAGACTCGCTGGTATACTTTACAGTAAGGGGTAACGCCCGGCTGGTGGGTGAGAACCCGGCCAGGGCAGAGGCGGGGATAGCCACCATACTGCTCTGCTCAGACGGCCCGGGGAAGATAATGATCAGAGCCTCCTCACCTGGATTGTCAGAGGCGGAGCTGATGACAGTCTCCAGATAACCGCATTCCGGAATCATCAGAGAAGGTGCCGCCACGGCGGTTATGCCGCTGACATGTTGCCACACCGGCCCGGATACGGAAAGACTGCCTGTGGCCATGGTGATCCCTCTGCGGAAATTGACCGCACACCGGGTCAATCACCCGGAAGTCAGCAGAGTTGTTATTCAGAACCGGAAGTAGATGAACGGCTGCACCACCTCTGCCCCTATCTTCTGAAGCAGTACCGCCACCGCAATGGCGATGATCAGCTGCACCCAGAGGGGCAGCTGTATGAAGAGTCCGCGATACGACTCCTTGACCGATACCGGGAGGTAATGGATTATGTATCCCGCCACGATCAGTATAACCACCGACAGGTATGAGAGCAGCACCACTCCGTAGTCACCGGGGTTGAATGCGGTGAAGATCTGGTGCAGCATCATCGCGGCCTGCTCCATCGATCCTGCCCTGAAGAAGATCCATGCGAAGCTGACGAAGTTGAAGGTAAGCAGGATACCGGCTATGGTCGCTCCCTTTCGCCTCCTGGTCACCCCCCGGAAGATATGGTTCCAGATCTTCTCCACCACCAGCCCTGCCCCGTGCAGTCCGCCCCATATCACAAAGCGGGTTGCCGCCCCGTGCCACAGTCCGCCCAGCAGCATGGTCACCATGAGGTTGATGCCGGTACGGAACCATCCCTTCCGGTTGCCTCCGAGGGGTATATAGAGGTAATCTTTCAGCCACCTCGAGAGCGAGATGTGCCACCTCCGCCAGAAATCGGTGATATTGGGAGCCTTGTAGGGTGAGTTGAAGTTGAGCGGCAGCCTGAAGCCCATCAGCATGGCCACCCCGATGGCGATGTCGGTATAGCCCGAGAAGTCGCAGTAGATCTGCAGCCCGTAGCCATATACCGCCATCAGGTTTTCAAAGCCCGAGTAGATGGCAGGTGTCTCGAAGACCCTGTCAATGAATCCGGTGGAGATGATGTCAGAGATCAGCATCTTCTTCACCAGCCCCTGCAGTATGAGAAAAAGGCCATACCCGAACTCCTTGCGGGTGATGGTGTACTCACCGCGCATCTGCGGCATGAACTCCGATGCCCTGACTATGGGGCCTGCAACCAGTTGCGGGAAGAATGTGAGATAGAATGAGAAGTCGATGACGTTCCGCTCAGGCGCCATACGGCCCTTATAGACATCGATGCTGTAGCTCAGCGCCTGGAAGGTGAAGAATGAGATACCCACCGGCAGCACAATGGTGTCTACGCTGAAGCTGGTGCCGAAGAGGCTGTTCGACCAGACTGAAAAGATATCCCTGGTCACCAGCGAGGTGTTGAAGAGTGAGTTTATCACCTCGGTAAAGAACCCGGCATACTTGAAGTATGAGAGGAACCCCAGTAGCAGTACGATATTGGTTATCAGCCAGAGCCGCTTCCCGCTCCTCCGTTTTGCTCCGGCCGTCAGCAGTGCGGTGGTATATGTCAGTATGGTTGTCAGCAGCAGCAGAATGATAAATAGTCCCCCGGCCCGGTAGTAGAAGTAGAGGCTCACGGCCAGGAGCCATGTGTGGCACATCGCCCTCCGCCGGTGTACCAGTGCAAACCCGGCCATCACCACCAGGAAGAAGATCCAGAATGCTGCCGTGGTGAATATGAATGACTGGTCGGGATGGTATCCCAGCACCGAACCGACACCCTCTTTCAGCCTGATGGCAAGGGGAGACTCTGCTGAGGCGGTATCGTCTGCAATGTCAGCCTCATCCGTGGCAGGGTGTATGGTGTCTGCGGCCTCCTCCGTTGCGACATCCCCGGTGAGGGTGCTGCCGGACGTCTCCGCCACTGCGGTCTCCCCGGTGAGGGTGGTGCCGGACCTCTCCGCCACCGTGGCATCCCCGATGAAGGTGCTTGCGATCCTGGCAAGGGTATCCACCCCTGGCTGCCGGCCGCCCTCGTGCGGTGTGTAGGAGAGCAGTGATGAGAGGATGCGCGCTGCCAGGGTATCTACCCCGGCGTTTGAGAGGTGGGTCAGGTCGCGTGAGACCAGCGGCGGCTGATGACTGAACCATTTCAGTACCGCGCCCTGTCCGCCCATCGACTCCCATGCATCCCAGAAGAGCGCCCCGCTCCTTGCGGCCGCTCTCTTCTGCGCATCACGGATAGCCCTGATATTGGGGAAGCTGCGGATGGTGTCGCTCTCACGGAGGGCCATGTCGGTGACACTCACAATCACCACCGGCACGCCCCCGGAGGCCTGCCTGAGAAAGTTGACCTGCTTGACCAGCCCCTCCTCATAGTAATGGTATTCACTGCGCACATTCCTGACAACGTTGAGTCCGAACTGCAGGAAGATGAGGTCGGGCTTCAGGATGGGGAAGGTGCCGGTAAAACCTTCCGGATCGGTCATTACGAATTCCAGTCCGGCGCTGCCGCGTACCGGCACATTGTCAATTACCAGTCCGCTGTCGCTCTCGAGGCTGAGTGCATATATATCGGGTGAGTTGCGGCCGGTAAACTCGACCACGATCTCGGTCAGTCCCGGCAGCGGCACGCTCCATCCCAGGGGTCCCTCACCCGGTGGCAGCATGGCGAAGTCTATGAGGTTGCTGCCCGACCTGACAGCCACCAGCACCGTGTCGTTGTTGTTTCCGTAGAGTATCCTGAGCCGGTCATAGCGTGACACCGCCGGGTCGGCTCCTGGTACGGGGGTTATCTTCACCGTGGCGAGTGAGCGTATCTTCAGGCTGTCTGACGGCGGGGTGAACCGGCTCACTGCCAGCATCGGTCCCAGCCGGTTGTTCGGGAATGTGCCGCTGCGGTGATCGAGCAGGGTGTACCTCTTCCAGTTCGATGATGATCGCACCACATATGAGCGGGTGTACATCACCGGCATCACCGGCGAGATCATCCCCGGCCCGGTGCCCCCCGCCACACTTCGCAGCTCACGCCGCAGCAGCGAGGTGAGCCGGTCGCCCTCTATCTGTGAGTCGCCGTAATAGATAATGCGGAACCGGCGCCCCTCAGTCAGTGAGTCATGCAGTGCCTCCCCGGGACGGTAGGGGCGAGGCGCAGCAGAGGGTCCCTCAATGCCGGCAGAAAGGTCAGGCAGCAGCCGTGGCTTCCCTCCCTCCCGGCCGGAATCACCATCTGATATCGTGCCTGCAGTGTCAGAAAGCCGGAGGTGTTGCTCCGGCTGGCCCGGAGCCTCCCGCAGTTGCCCGGGCAGAGCAGTTCCTGCCTCAGTTGATTCATCGCCGGCCGCCCCGCCCGGGCGGACCGCATGCACAGACTCCCCGCCGCCACGGAAGAGCCTGCCTGCCGGCCCGGAGCCGGTGCTTAACAAACTCAGTATAAGAAGCGTCAGTGTGACTGCAAGCAGAAAGAGCAGGATCCTGCCGGGGCGCATATCGTTGTGTTATTCAGCTTTTCCTTCTGATCCGCAGCTTCTGCCCCACCTGTATCCTTGAAGCATCGGAGAGGTTATTGAGTCTCACTATGTCACTGGCCGTGACACCGCTGAATTTCTTGGCTATCTCCCATACCGTATCACCATTCTTTACGGTATAGAACTCATATTCACTGTCATCGGGAAGAGGAGCGGCAGTTTTCTGCTGTGACGATGCAACCATTGCGGATGATGTTGCCGGCTTGCCGCGCATGGCCTGCTTCTCGGCAAAGGTCATGCTGTTGACATTGCTGTAGTAGTCAGCCTTTGCCGGATCAACATAGACAGTCAGTTTCTGGCCCACCCTGATAGTATTCTGATAGATATTGTTCCAGTATCTCAGCTCTGAGAGCCCCACCCCGTACCACTCGGCAATGAATCCCAGGTTGTCTCCATCCTTGACCACATATGTCAGCCTGGTCTTTCCCTTCACGTCGGGGGTGGTATAGGTTGGCTGCTGCGGACCGGTGTTGTGGTTGACCCTGGTGAGCAGCTCCTCCTTCCGGTAGCCGGTGATGGTATCAGTCATTGCGATGAAGCTGCCCAGCCTGTCTACCGGCAGTGTCACCGGGCTGGGTCTGCTGCGCCCGGGTATCAGTCCGGTGCGGTACTGCGGATTGAGTGCCCTGAGCTCCTCGAGCGGCAGATCAAGTACGGCGCCGATCTGCTCAAGGTGCATATCGGTTGAGACCATCACCGTATCAACCGCCAGCGGCATGTTTACCTGCAGCGGTGTGATGTTATGCTCACGGTAATAGTTCATGGCATAGGTTGCTGCCACGTAGGCCGGTATATAGCCCCGGGTCTCACGCGGCAGGCGGGAGTAGATCTCCCAGTAATCCTTGCGGTTGCCTGAACGGCGGATCGCCTTGTTGACATTGCCCGGGCCGCAGTTGTAGGCCGCGATAACCAGTATCCAGTCGTTATAGATGCCATAGAGATCTTTCAGGTACCTGGCGGCCGCATGGGTCGCCTTTACCGGGTCACGCCGCTCATCAACCACCGAGTTGATGGTCAGCCCGTACATGCGGCCGGTACTGTGCATGAACTGCCACAGGCCGGTGGCACCGGCACGGCTGACGGCATTGGGATTGAGGGCCGACTCAATAACCGCCACATACTTCAGCTCATCAGGCAGCCCATAGAAATCGAGGATATCCTCAATCATAGGGAAATAGTAATCCTTCAGCCCGAGCATCACGCTGAACTTGTCAACCTTACGGTCAGTATAGACATGGATGTGGTTCCTGATGATATTGTTGTACGGAAGGATGATGCTCAGGTTGATAAGGCTGATCCGCTCCTTGTAGACCGAGTCACTGAACTCGGCAATGACCGGCCCTTCCGGCAGATAGCCGGTGTCAGCAAGCGACAGGCGCACATACCAGTTGTTCAGGAGGCTGTCGAGCTCACGCTCGATCAGTTCGGCCGATCCGTCATCCCTGATGATTATTGTATCATTTGCCGCATATGCAGAGAGTGTTGCAAATGTCAGCATCAGCGGCACCACTATTTTCCGTAGGTTCTTTTTCATGTGACTAAAACGTCTTTGTTATGGCAAATGTTATACCGGGCGCTACTCCCACCAGTGCAGGGCTGACCGGTATCATTGAGGCCCGCAGGTCATTGGATATATCATAGTCGAACAGGCTTGCATCAACATGGGCATCAATGATGGTAAGCAGGTACCACGCCGCGATCCCGATATATGAGAGATCACGGTACTTGCGGTAGTAGTCGACCCCGTTGCGGAGGGTCGTTCTCACCCACTGTGCGGTGGAGGGGTTATGCTCTCCGGGATAGAGTACCGGGTCATAGCTCTTCGGGTCGAGGTGGGAGAGCAGCGTGAGGTAGCTGTCAGTCTCGGGGATGAGGTCGGTGAAGTCCTTGTAGGCATTGATGAAGCGATTGTAGTCTCTCGTATTGACCGTCACCGCATATCCGAGCGCACCGAACCCTGCATATACGATAGGTACCTTCCAGTACTTGCGGTTATAGATCTGTCCCAGCCCGGGCAGGGCCGCGGCATACATGGTTGATCTGACCGGCTCAATGGAATAGTTCCTGGCCTTCTCTTTTGGCACCGGCAGGGAATCGACAGGCTGCCCTTCACACAGTATGGCTGCGCAAAAAGTAAAGAAGAGTGTTATTCCTATGCTGAGTCTCAATGGCAAACCTGTTCCGTCTGCCGGCAAATATAAATAATTACCTGCTAAGTTGATCGAGCATGCCTATTATGCGTTCGAGCTCATCGGTGTCGGCAAACGGGATCACTATCTTGCCCCTTCCCTTCTCGTTTATCCTGAACTGCACATCGGCTCTGAAGAGGTTGCTGAGCTGGTGTGACAGCTCTTCATACTCGATATTGAGCCTTCTCTTTTTCTCGATCCGTACAGGGTCCTTTGCGACACTGCTCTGCAGCTGTCTCACCAGCTCCTCGGTAGCCCTTACTGAGAGATCCTCCTCGATGATATGGTAATAGATCTTTATCTGTGTGGCGGGGTCGGCTATGTTGACCAGTGTGCGTGCGTGCCCCATGGTGAGGTTACGGTTTCGTATACCCAGCTGTACCTCGGCCGGCAGCTTCAGCAGCCTGATGTAGTTGGCCACCGTTGACCTCTGCTTTCCCACGCGGTCACTGAGCTGCTCCTGTGTCAGGCTGCACTCCTCAATCAGCCTCTGGAAGGTAATTGCCACCTCGATGGCATCGAGATCTTCACGCTGAATATTCTCAATGAGTGCCAGCTCGAGCATGGCGGTATCATCTGCGGTGCGCACATATGCCGGCACATGCGTCAGTCCGGCCATCCGTGCCGCGCGGAGCCGGCGCTCGCCGGCAATCAGCTGGTAACGGCCCTCATTCTCGCGTACGGTAAGGGGTACCACCAGCCCCACCTGCCTGATTGACGCAGCCAGCTCCTCGAGCGACTGGCTGTCAAAACGGCTGCGCGGCTGGAACGGGTTGCCGTCAATCATTGTGATGTCTATCTGGAGGTTGGCTTCAACCTTCTTCTCCAGCGCCTCTTTCTCCACTCCCTCGATAAGGGCCCCCAGTCCTCTGCCCAGCGGGCTCTTCTTGGATGTATTCATACTCATCGGAAAAGATTAGTTCTTCTGTCCGGCCTCAACCCTCTCGAGCAGCTCACGCGCCAGGTTGAGATAGTTCACCGTACCCCTCGACTCGGCATCATACAGGATGGCCGGCTGACCGTAGCTGGGTGCCTCAGAGAGCTTGACATTGCGCTGTATGATGGTTTTGAACACCATCTGCTGGAAGTGCCTGGTCACCTCCTCAACCACCTGGTTGGCCAGCCGCAGGCGCGAGTCATACATGGTGAGCAGGAAGCCCTCAATCTCAAGGGCAGGATTGAGGTTGTTCTGGATGATCTTTATTGTATTGAGAAGCTTGCCCAGCCCCTCAAGTGCAAAGTACTCACACTGTACCGGGATGATCACCGAGTCTGCCGCGGTGAGGGCATTCACCGTGAGCAGCCCCAGGGACGGTGAGCAGTCGATGAGGACATAGTCATACTCAGGTGCAACAGGAGCCAGAGCTTTCTTGAGGGTCTTCTCCCGCTCGGGTCTCTCAAGCATCTCTATCTCTGCTCCGACAAGGTCTATATTGGAAGGGATGACCGAAAGGTTCTCAATCCCGCACGGCATGACCACCTGCCTGCAGCTGACCCCGTCAATCAGACAGTCGTAGATGGTGGTCTTAACCTGCCTGAGGTCGATACCCACCCCGGAGGTGGCGTTGGCCTGAGGGTCTGCATCAACAATCAGAACCTTTTTCTCAAGGGCGGCAAGGCTGGCTGCCAGGTTGATTGCAGTGGTTGTCTTTCCTACTCCTCCTTTCTGATTTGCCAGTGCGATGATCCTAGACATATGATCCTTTTTTCCTTAAATTAATGAGCTTCAAATTTACAACTATTGCCCATGGCGGGCTGACGGGCCTCTATGTTATTGTGAACATTCAGGCAGGGGTTACCAACACGTTTTCAACAATGGGGGGGCGACTCTGGTTCTCAGCAACGTGCGGCCGGGGCGAATCCGATATTATGATAAAGTGCCGGTTCCGGTTCTCAGCGGCGTGAGGCCGGGAAGACTTCGATATGGTAGAGTTTCGGCCAGTATTTGCCGGTGACGAAGATGCGCCGCCCTTCGGGGTCCCATGCTATTCCGTTGAGCACATCGGTCTCGGGTCTCCTCTCATCACGCGGCAGCAGTCCGGTCAGGTCGACATAGGCGAGCACCCTGCCGGTATGCGGATCAATGCGCGCAATACGGTCGGTCTGCCATATATTTGCCCAGAGCACGCCGTCGATCATCTCAAGCTCATTGAGGTTGTCAACCTTCCCCTTGTTGTCCCACACCTCCACCGATGAGAGTACGTTGAAGTCGGCATCGAGGAACCATATCACGTTTGTTCCGTCACTCATCACCAGTCTCTCACCCATGGTTGTCAGGCCCCATCCCTGGGTCTGGTAATAGATCCTGCTGATCTGCTGAAGGGTCTCCTTATCATAGACGAATCCCACGCGGGTGGTCCATGTCAGCTGGTATATGCGTTCGCCGAGCAGTGCCACCCCCTCACCGAAGAGTGATGCGTCGAGGGTGACCTGGCTCACCACCCTTCCGGTCTCAGGCTCCACCTTCCTGAGCGACGACTCGCCCAGTTGTCCGGTGCCCTCATAGAAATAGCCGTTGTCATAGACCAGCCCCTGGGTATAGGCCTTGTGGTCATGCGGGTAGCCGGCCACCACCCGGTAGCGGTAAATCTCGGGCGTGATGTCAGAGAGCAGGTTGATGAAGAGGGTGATTGTCTGTGTCTTCGCCGCGGGCGAGTAAGCCACCGCCCTTACCGGCACCTTTCCGGGCGAAGCCGCCATGCTGAGCCTGGTGGTTGCCGGCAGGGTAAAGAGTGTCTCCGTGAGGGTACCTCCCACCCACACCTGTACCGAATCGACCTTCACCTGGCCGGCAGCAGGCGCCACCGAGAAGACCACCTCACCGCCACAGGTGTATGTTGCATTGTCTGCGGGCGCCAGCACCTCTATCAGCCGCCTGGCCGGCAGCGATGCGCCGGGATCGTCAGCTGCACCGGCAGACGGTGCCGTGCCGCTCCTCTTTCCTGATGACCCGCCACACGATACAACCGCCGTCAGGGCGAGCGCCAGCAATGATATTGTGAATCTGCTTAACCTCATGCCTTCTGCCTATTTCAGACCCGGGAACCTGAACCGCCGCTTCTTTATCTCGCGCACAGCCTGCTCCTCGCGTTCGGTCCACGGATCGATCAGGTTGAGCACCTCACCCCATCCGGGAAACCCGCCGGCATTCTTGTCATCAATGAAGATGTCGGCATTGAGCTTGCGCGGGGTGTTCTCATCCCACTTCTCCTCCGGGTAGTTGCGGTTGACCGCATAGAACTCTATCCCGTTGCGGCGGCAGTAGTCAACCGCCTCCTCCAGCTCACGACCCATCCGGTAGGTCCAGAGAATGAGCAGGGCGCCCCTCTTCTGGAGCTCCTTCAGGGTGATGAAGGCGAAAAGCTTCTCCTTGCCGATGGCCGGGTATTCATGCTCGACAATGGTTCCGTCAAAATCAACCGCAATCTTGATATTCGTAAGATCTCTCATAATCCGAAAGCAAAAATAAACAAATATTAGTTGTAAGGATTATTGTAATTTAGCAGGAGTTTCAGAGTGCCATGATCAGACATCTGCCAAACATCTTCACCCTCATCAACCTCTTCTGCGGCTTTCTTGCAACGATCTTTGCCATAGAGGGATATATTGACCGTGCCTCGTTCTGCATCCTTGCAGGCATGCTTTTCGACTTCTCTGACGGCATGGCTGCGCGTCTTTTCCGGGCCTATTCCGATACCGGCAGGGAGCTTGACAACCTGGCTGATGTGGTTACCTTCGGTATCGCTCCCGGGGCCATCGTCTACACCATCATGACCGGTGCGGGTCTGCCGTTGCCGGCCGCCGTGGCCGTTGCCGCCCTGCTGCCGCTCGCCTCGGCGCTCAGGCTGGCCAGGTTCATCACTGACCCGGGTCAGGTATCCTCGTTCAGGGGTCTGGCCACACCCGCCAGCGCCTTCACCCTGGTGTCGGTGGTACTACCCCCCATGCTTACCGGTCATGAGGGTGCCGGCATGCTGGCACGCTCACCGTGGTTCATCGGTACCCTCACACTCTTCCTGGCGGTGATGATGCTGGTAAACCTGCGGATGATCTCACTGAAGTTTACCCACTTCCGCTATAGCGGGAATGAGGAGCGCTACCTCTTCCTGGGTGCATCAGTGATGCTGCTGATTTTCTTCCGGCTGACGGCACTGCCCATGATCATGGGAGCCTATATAGTGATCTCACTCCTCTTCTCCCCGGCGCGGCGGGAGCGGAGCTCCTGAGGAGTCTGCCGGCGGGGTCCCATCCTCCGGCGGCGGGCAGCCGGCTGCCATCCTCAGCCTGCTCATCACCTCATCCTGGCACCGTATTGACTCATTGTGTATCACCCTCATCACCCTGCCTATGAACTCGCTGTCGAGCCCTTCGCTCACCCCCTGCTGTGTGCGTGTCTGCAGTATCTCGAGCCACCGCTCGAGCTGCAGCACGGTGAGCCCCTCGCTGCACTTGAACTCGCCCATCTCCCCTGAGATACGCATCCTGGCTGCCAGCAGCCCTATCAGCTGGTGATCGATCGAGTCTATCCTGTTGCGCAACTCATCGAGGCGGCTGGGGAAAGCGGTATCACCGGTGGTGCTCCTGCGGAAATGAAGTCCCTCCATCATCTGCACGAACCCGGCGGGATCGAGCTGCTGCTCCCTGTCGCTCAGGGCACTGGCGGGGTCATGGTGCACCTCCACCATCAGTCCCGCCATATTCATGTCAAGCGCCTTCTGCGCGATGGCCGGCACCAGTGACGCCTTGCCTGACATGTGGCTCGGGTCGCAGATGACCGGCAGGGCAGGGATACGGCTGCGCAGCTCGATGGCCAGCTCCCACTTGGGCAGGTTACGGTACTGGCTGCGGTCATAGGGGGTGAAGCCGCGGTGTATGGCGGCTATCTTTCTTATTCCTGCGCTGTAGACCCTCTCCACCGCACCGATCCACAGCTCGAGGTCAGGGCTGAGTGGGTTCTTCACCATCACCGGCAGATCGGCTCCCTGCAGCGCTGCAGCAAGTGCCTCCACGCTGAAGGGGTTGGTCACCGTGCGTGCCCCCAGCCATACGGCATCGATGCCGGCATCGAGGCATGCCGTCACATGATCGGGTGAGGCCACCTCGACGGCTGCCGGCAGCCCTGTCTCACGCTTTACGCGTGCCAGCCAGCGCAGCGCACGGCTCCCCTCGCCAGAGAAGGTTGAGGGGCGTGAACGCGGCTTCCAGATACCCGCCCTGAAGAGATGTACCCTCCCCGTGGCGCTGAGGGCGGTGGCAGCAGCCATCACCTGCGCCTCGCTCTCGGCACTGCACGGACCGGCAATTATCAGCGGTCCGTCGCCAAATCCCCACAATTCCGTCTGCACAATCCCTGTCAGCACCTCACCTGTTGATTATCAGTAGTCAGTAGGCATGCTCTTCACCACCCATCTCATCGGCGGTGATCTGCTTGCTGCTCAGTGCGCGCCATGCATACCATATATATACAACCACAAAGGGGATGATGAATGAGACATACATCATCGTCTTGAGAGTGAACCAGCTCGACGACGCCTTTGCCAGGGTGAGCGAGCTGCCCGGATCGGCCGATGAGGGGTAGAAGGCGGTCTCGCCGTACCCGGCCATGAAGAAGAGCGCCATCACCACCGGCACGGTGCCCGCGCCGGCATACCATATAGCCTTGCGGGAGGCTTTGAATATACCCAGCCAGAGCGACAGCAGCACCAGCGCCACCCCTGCCAGGAAGAGGATCAGTATAGCGATGTTGCCGGTCAGGTTATGCAGGTAATGATACTTCACCAGGGTCACCTCGCCCGTAACGGCATCGGCCCGGTACCCCTTGCCCAGCAGGATGGCCGCCACGAAGGCCAGGAAGAAGAGCAGGAAGGGTATTGCGTTACGCAGCAGCGCCTTGCGTATCATCGCAGCCAGGTTCTCATCCTCGATGCTGTTCTCAAGATACATCAGTCCGAGCACCCTCGCCAGGAAGAGTACCGCCAGCCCCAGCAGCAGGTTGACCGGGTTGATGAGCGCCTCGAGGCCATGCCATCCTGAGCCCCAGTGCACCCCGTTGAAGAGGTCGAGTGTGAAGTCTGACCCGGTAAAGAAGGTTGCCACGGCCACCCCCAGCAGGAAGGGCCCCACCGACCCGTTGATCAGCAGGAAGGTGTCGTAGGCGCGGGTGCCGAAGACGTTGGCGGGCTTGGAGCGGAACTCGTAGGCCACCGCCTGTATGATGAAGCTGAAGAGGATAGCCATCCAGAGCCAGTAGGCGCCACCGAAGCTGGTGGCATAGAAGAGGGGGAACGATGCGAAGAAGGCGCCGCCGAAGGTCACCAGGGTGGTGAAGGTGAACTCCCACTTGCGGCCGAGAGAGTTGACGATCATCTTGCGCTGCATCTCATCACGCGGCAGGGAGAAGATGAATGACTGTCCGCCCTGTACAAACATCAGGAAGACCAGCAGGCCGGCGAGAAGGGATATTATCAGCCACCAGTAACCCTGCAGGAATGTGTGTGTAATCATCATTGTCATGGTGTTCTCCTCCTAATGTTTGGGTCCGTTCTTTATCTGTCTTACCATAATCGACACCTCGGCTATCAGCAGTGCGGTGAAGAGCACCACGAAGAGCCAGAAGGTTGTCTGTACCGTCGATACGGTGATGTTTGAGGCTGCCACCTGCACCGGCATGAGGTTCTGTATGATCCATGGCTGGCGCCCCATCTCGGTCACTATCCACCCCAGCTCGCTGGCGAGGTAGGCCAGCGGTATAGACAAGAGTGCCAGCCAGAGGAACCATCGGTGCTTCTCAAGCTTCTCCCTTCTCCCGAACCATATAGCCAGTATGAATAGTGCGATGAAGAAGAAGCCCAGCCCCACCATTATGCGGAAGGCGTAGAAGGTTACCGGCACCGAGGGTATGACCTGCCACGGGTTGTCGAAGTAGCTGTATCCGAAGTACCTGAAGTAGTTGTCGGTGAAATCCCTGTCGCGGAACTTTTCTGCCAGCTCTGCCATCGTCTCCTCATCGCCCATCTCCCTGGCCATCCGGTAGTTGGTGAGCACCTCCCTGGCATAGCGGCCTCTTTCGATCATCTCGCTCACCGGCATGATATCCCGTTCGGGATTGCCATAGACCAGGTCCTTCAGTCCCGGCACATAGCCGCTCCCCTTTCCGGTGGTCATCACCGAGAGGAATCCGGGTATCTCGATCTTCATCTTCACATCCCACACCTCCTTCTCTCCCATCCTGTCTCCGCTGTCACCCAGTGCTCCTATCACCGTCAGTCCGGCATGCTCCTTCCCCTCATAGAGTGCCTCCATGGCAGCGAACTTGACCGGCTGCACCCTGGCCAGGGTGCGTGCCGAGCTGTCACCGGTGAGTGCCACCGCCAGGCCGCCCGCCAGTCCGAAGATACCGGCAATGAGTATGCTGCGGCGGGCCAGCTCCTGCTCACGCCTGCGCAGCAGGAACCATGAGCTGATGCCAATCACGAAGACCGATGCCAGCACAAACCCTGAGGTGACCGTATGGAAGAACTTGTCGATGGCCACCCGGTTGAACACCACCTCCCTGAAGCTGTACATCTCATTGCGTGCGGTGTCAGGATTGAAGAGCATCCCCACCGGGTTCTCCATCCAGGCGTTGGCCACCAGTATCCACATCGCCGAGAGGCTGGCTCCTATGGCCACCAGCCAGGTGGAGGCGAGATGAAACTTCCTGCCCACCTTGTTCCACCCGAAGAACATCACCGCCACGAAGGTCGATTCAAGGAAGAAGGCGAGTATCCCCTCCACCGCCAGCGGAGCACCGAAGATGTCTCCCACAAACCATGAGTAGTTCGACCAGTTGGTCCCGAACTCAAACTCGAGGATGATGCCGGTTGCCACCCCGATGGCGAAGTTGATGCCGAAAAGGGTCATCCAGAACTTTGTGATTCTCTTCCACATCTCATCACCTGTACGCACCCACATGGTCTCCATGATTGCCAGGATGAATGAGAGGCCCAGCGTCAGCGGCACAAACAGCCAGTGGTAGACGGCTGTGAGCGCAAACTGTGCCCGAGACCAGCTTACCAGTGACAGATCAAGGTTTTCAATCATAGTGTCAGTTGTTACCGGTTAGTTGTTGCAGTACCCAGCCGCTCCTCTCCTCATCACTCTTGAAGTTGACCTTCAGAAAGTTGGGAAAGAAGAAGAGCCTGAGTATTATGAAAATGACAAACAGTTTTATCAGAATTATAAGCCATACCCGCCTGCCCCACCACGACATGTTCCGGAATCCGTCATAATAGAACCGGAATATCCTGCCCGGTATGCCGCCGTTCTGTTTCATCTCTTCCGTTTTTCCGTCTTTGTGTCATCTTTGCTCAGTCCGGATGTGATCTTCCTTACGGGGCCGAAGTTGTAGAAAAACTCCCGGGCGAATACCCTTAGTGCGGTATATGCCGGTACGGCCAGCACCATACCGATTATTCCGGCGAAACTGCCCACTGCGAGCACTACCAGGAAAATCTCAATAGGGTGTGCATTAACGCTTCGCGAGAAGACCATCGGCTGTACCAGCACATTATCGATCAGATGTGCTGAAGCAACCACTATCACCATATAGCTTATCAGCAGCCAGACCGGCGGGTATCCGGTGGCTGTCAGCGCGGTGGCCACCCCCATCAGTACCGAGATGAAGCCTCCCAGCCAGGGGCCGACATAGGGTATCACGTTGAGTATGCCGATTATGAGTCCCATCACCAGTGCCTGGTGAAACGGGAATCCCACAATGGTCATTCCGATGGTGATCATGATCAGCATGATGGAGCTCTGTGCTATGATACCGATGAAATACCTCATCAGCAGCTGCTTGATAGAGTGCAGCACATTCATGATACGGGTTTCGTACTTATCGGGTACCATTACCATCAGGGTCTCCTTGAAGAGCCGCTCATCCCTGAGGAAGAAGAATGAGATAAAGGTGACGGCCAGGAAGCCGATGACGATCCGGCCGGTCAGTGTGACGATGCTGCCGGCGAAGTCGGTGATTGATGACGGGTTGAGGATATTGGCGATAGTGTTCACCGCCATATCATAGAGCGTCATGTCAGGAGGCATGTTGCGGTAGAGCTTCCTGATGGTGGTCTCTATGCGGTCAAGCTGGTCATGCAGGCCCTGGATCATCGAGCCGGCGTCGAAACCGGAGAAGGCATCTATCTGCCGGCTGATAAGCGGTATGAAGATGATAAAGAAGAGAGCCAGCAGGCCATAGAGCAGCACCAGGGTCAGCAGCGAGCTGAGCGCCTTCGGAAACCGGAACCTGCCGATACGGATCCCGTTGAGCAGATCAACCACCGGCCTGCCGATCAGGGATATCACCCCCGCAATCAATATGTAGGCAAATATGCTCCGGAAATACCACAGGATATAGACCAGCAATGCCAGGCCTATCAGTATCAGAATATTACGCAGAGTTGTATTCATCAGGCGCCTGGTCAGATTTTCGGGTTATTGCGGCCTGCTGCTGAAGAGACCGGTCATCAAAAATATAAAGAATTCCGGTTATAGCAACCAGCCTGTCCAAAATGCCATATTGACACAGACAATTCCGGAATTTATGCCAGATTGTCACTATGAAGAGTACGGCACATGAATTGAAATATGAGGGGTGTAAATGCTAATAATAACAATAAAATAAAAAGGAGGTCATTATGTTACCAGTGATTACCAGAAGAAATTACAAGCCTTTGACGCTTTCTGATTTTTTCAATGAGGATTTCTTTCCGACATTCACCAGGACCAGCAACTCACTGCCTGCAGTGAATATCAGGGAAGATGAGAAGGGGTTCTATCTTGAGCTTGCCGTTCCGGGTATGGATAAGAAGAATCTGAAGATTGAGGTTAAGGATGAGGTTCTCACCATCTCTGCCGAGCAGAAGGAGGAGAAGCAGGAGGATCTTGAGGGCTACAGGCGCAGGGAGTTCAGCTACAGCTCATTCTGCCGCAGCTTCTACCTGCCCGAGGATGTTAACGGTGAGAAGATCGGCGCCAGCTACAAGGATGGCATTCTGAACATCGAAATACCGAAGCTCGGTGAAGATAAGAAGAAGGAGAAGATCCGTACCATCAGCATCTCATAACCGGTAAACGGCAAACGAGGTTAGGTGTTTTTCGAAGGGAGGGTGTACCGCAGGGTCACCCTCCTTTTTTGTTTCACCTGCACGGCTGGCTCAGGTTCTGCATCACCCTGGGCGGGCACCGTGCAGCCAGCCCTCACCTGCACGGCAGGTTGAGGCACTGCATCACCCCGGCGGGCACCGTGCAGCCGGCCCTCACCCTCACGGCAGGCTGAGGCACTACATCACTCTGGCGAGCACGGTGCGGCTGGCCCTCACCTGCTCGAAGAGCTGCACGTCGGCCACGGTGCCGGCGGGCAGGAAGATATCTACCCTCGATCCGAACTTGATGAAGCCGAGCTCCTCTCCCTGGCTGGCCCTCTCCCCCTTCCTGGAGTAGGTGACTATACGGCGCGCCATGGTGCCGGCCACCTGCCGCACCAGTATCTCGGTGCCGTTATCGCTCTTCACAACCACGCTGCTGCGCTCATTGAGCTCTGATGACTTGGGGCTGCGGGCATAATACTTCTTCCCGGGCTGGTAGTTGGTATAGGTAACCGAGCCCGAGATGGGATAACGGTTGCTGTGCATATTGAAGGGCGACATGAAGATCGAGATCTGCAGCCGGTTATCCTTGAAGTACTCCTTCTCCCAGGTCTCCTCAATCACCACCACCTTGCCGTCGGCAGGCGCGTAGATAAGCAGCGGGTCGGGCTCCAGAGGCCGTGCCGGCGTACGGAAGAACATGACGATAAAGGCCAGTATCACCGCCGAGAGGGCCAGGGCCATCCAGTGCCATGTCGTCGGCTCAGGCCAGAGAAGCCACCCCGCCCCGTTGAACATTGCAAGCAGCAGGGCCGCCACTGCAATGATCATATATCCCTCATGATGTATCCTCAGCTTTCCGACCCTCATACCAGTCCGTTTATTGCCAGGTAAAGATAAACAAGCGGGAATGCAATCACAACACTGTCAAACCGGTCGAGGAAGCCGCCGTGGCCGGGCATTATCGACCCCGAGTCCTTCACCCCGAGGCTCCTCTTGAGCAGCGACTCCAGCAGGTCACCGAGGGTGCCGCCTGTAGCTGTCAGTATCGCCATAACCATCCATCCGCCTCTCCCGGCCACCCCTATCCATCCGGAGATAAGCCAGGCCGCCAGCAGTGCAAGAAGCAGCCCCCCGATGAATCCCTCCCATGTCTTTTTCGGGGAGATACGGCTGAAGAGCTGATGACGCCCGATGGCTGACCCCACCAGGTAGGCACCGGTGTCATAGGTCCAGAGCAGGATAAAGAAACCGATCATTATGCCCGGCGAGAAGGCGATGCCCCGCATGGGGATGATCGGACTGATGCCGCTGTGATTGAAGGCGGTGAGCGGAAAGAGCGAGAAGGGAACGGCGGTATAGAGCACTGAGAGAAATGTGTGTGCCAGCGAATCGAAGGGGCGTTCCGTCTTGCGGAAGAGCTCTGCCGCCATCACTGCCGAGATGACGGGTACCATGGCAGGTATCCATGCCGGAGAGAGCCAGCCTGCAGCCACCGCCGTGGTAACGACATAAAGGAGCAGGCCGGTGAGCATGCCCGGCACACGCTGCAGCCGTACGCCGCTGCTGCTCAGCATGGAGTAGTATTCATACTGGGTGCCGGCAATCATCACCGCACCGGTCAGAAAGAAGGAGAGCGGGTGGAGCCAGATGCCGCCAAGGAAGAATATAACGATGAATATACCCGTGACGGTACGCCGTAGGAGATTTGCCACCTTACAGATCTTTGATTGTTTCGCGTGCAACCAGCACATGGTCACGATGAACAAACAGCCCGATGGCGCCTATCCTGTAGATACTGTCACGCTTGTCTATCGTCACTGCATCAATGCCGATGGCATGCAGGCGGGCTACAGCCACCTGGCACTTTATGTCATCACTGTACTCAGCTATCATGACCCACTCATTCTCCATCGCTGCCGGAAATATTCTCATCTGCAGGGGGTTCGCCGTCACTGCCGCCCCCGGTGCCATCAGCGATGCTGCCGGCACTGCCGGTATCTGCTCCGGATGCGGTGTGTCCGTCGCCATCGCCCCCTGAGGCGGCACCGGCCCGGCTGCTGCCTTCGGCCGCACCTTCAGCCACAGGCTTGTCGCCGCGGCGCTTGCCGAAGATACGCTCAAGATCCTCACTGAAGATAACCTCCTTCTCAAGCAGCTGCTCAGCCAGCTGAGTCAGTCCGTCAATGTTTTCCGAGATGACCTTTTTAGCCCTCTCGTATGCATCTTCCACTATCTTTTTTGCCTCGCGGTCTATCAGCTCGGCGGTCTTCTCGCTGTATGGCTTTGTGAACCCGTACTCAGACTGGCCTGATGAGTCATAGAAGCTGACGTTGCCTACCTCGTCAGACATACCGAAGAATGCCACCATGGCATATGCCTGCTTGGTCACCTTCTCCAGGTCGCTCAGTGCCCCGGTTGATATCTTTCCTATCACCAGTTCCTCGGATGCCCTGCCTCCCAGGGCATATGCCAGCTCATCAAGTATATGCTCGCGGGTTGAGATCGATCGCTCCTCGGGCAGGTACCATGCTGCCCCCAGTGCCCTGCCGCGCGGTATGATGGTCACCTTCACCAGCGGGCTGGCATGTTCGAGGAGCCAGCTGACGGTGGCATGCCCCGCCTCATGGTAGGCGATGGTCCTCTTCTCCTCCATTGAGATAATCTTGTTCTTCTTCTCCAGTCCTCCGATGATACGGTCGATGGCATCGAGGAAGTCCTGCTTCTCCACCACCTCCTTGTTACGCCGTGCGGCTATCAGTGCCGCCTCGTTGCACACGTTGGCGATGTCTGCACCCGAGAAGCCGGGTGTCTGCTTCGCCAGGAAGCCCACCTGGAATCCCTTCTCGAGCTTAATGGGCCGCAGGTGTACGTTGAAGATTGCCTCCCGCTCCTTGAGGTCAGGCAGCTCAACATGAATCTGCCTGTCGAACCGTCCGGCCCTGAGCAGCGCCTTGTCGAGTATGTCTGCCCTGTTGGTGGCTGCCAGTATGATCACCCCGCTGTTGGTACCGAAGCCGTCCATCTCTGTCAGCAGCTGGTTGAGGGTATTCTCACGCTCATCATTGGCACCGAAGTTGGGATTGCGGCCGCGGGCACGCCCCACCGCATCGATCTCATCGATGAAGACGATGCAGGGCGCCTTCTCCTTGGCCTGCTTGAAGAGGTCCCTGACGCGTGAGGCGCCCACCCCCACGAACATCTCAACGAAGTCGGAGCCCGAGATGGAGAAGAAGGGCACGTTGGCCTCACCGGCCACCGCCTTCGCCAGGAGGGTCTTGCCCGTTCCCGGCGGACCGACCAGCAGGGCGCCCTTTGGTATCTTGCCGCCCAGCGAGGTGTACTTCTTCGGGTTCTTGAGGAAGTCAACTATCTCCATCACCTCGGTCTTTGCCTCCTCAAGCCCGGCAACATCATTGAAGTTGATCTTGATATGGGTGTCCTTGTCAAATATCTGTGCCTTTGACTTGCCCACGCTGAAGATGTTGCCGGCGCCACCGCCACCGGCTGAGGCCATCCGGCGCATGAAGTAGATCCAGAGCGCCGCTATCACCAAAAATGGCAGGATTACTCCCAGGAAGGTGGCCAGATAATCCTTCTTCTTCTGATACTCGAGGTAGATGCGCTCATCCTCTGTATAGCCCGCCTTCTCCTGGGCCTCCTCGAAGAACTTCTGGAAGAGCTCCACGGTGCCGAAGGTATGATAGAACTGAGGCCGGGGGGGCTGCAGCCCGAAGCCGCGCTGCACATTGAAATCGGGATAGCGCCCGCTCTTGAGCGAGTCACTCTTGATGTATATCTCTGCCTGCTCCTCATTGACTACAACCACCTTCTCGATGTCATGGTGCATCACCATCTCCTCGATATCGCGCTGGCTGGCTTTTTTGGTATACTTGCCGGCAGAGAGTACCTGCACCAGTATAAAGGTCAGTATAAGACCTACAAACAGCCAGCTCGAGCTGAACCACGGCCTGTTGTTCTTCTCATTCTTGTTTGGTTTCGGTGTCTCTTTTCCTGTTGCCATAGTAACAGTTAACCTTTCTTTTCCTTCTCCTCGCCGAGCCAGGTTATCTGGCCGTCAGCCCAGAGTGATTCGAGATCGTAGAACTGGCGCCAGGGCTCCTGGAAAAGATGTACCAGCGTATCACCGTAATCGAGCAGCACCCAGATGCAGTTCTCCCTTCCCTCAACGTGGAACGGCTTTATCCCGGTCTCCTTCCTGACGGTATCCATCACTGACCAGGCCAGCGCATCAATCTGCCTCGATGTTGCCGCATGACTGATCACGAACCAGTCACACATCCTGTTTTCAATCTTCCTCAGATCAATCAGTGCCACCTTCTCGCCCTTCTTTTCAAACAATCCCCTGACAATGCTGTCAGTCACCCCGGCGGCCTCCCTTAAGCCTTTTCTCATCAATAATTCTTTCAGTGATAAACAGTTCTCCCAATCGCGGCAAAAATACGAACATTTATCTGTATTTTAGCCGGCTGTACACTCTTTTTACAATTAGGATGCCAACTATGTTCAGGTGGGGTCAGAGTGTCATTCTCCTGTCATAACCGGGCTCTTTCAGCAGTGTTTGTCATGATTGTGGGTTCTGAGGTCATACATTATGAAAAAGTGTCATCAACCAATCTGGTTGCTGCACGTATGGTCAGGTACGAGGTGCCTGCCGAGGGAACGGTAATCACCGCCTCATTCCAGGAGAGCGGCAGGGGGCAGGCTGGCAACGGCTGGGAGAGTGAGCCCGGGCTGAACCTGCTTATGAGCCTGATACTCTACCCGGTGATGGTGAGCCCGGCCGGGCAGTTCATCATCTGCGAGGCGGTCTCGCTGGCGGTCAGGGACCTGCTGCTGCAGTACATCCCTTCAGTATCTGTCAAATGGCCGAACGACATCTATGCCGGCGACGGCAAGATTGCCGGCATACTGATCGAGAACAGCGTCATGGGTGATACCCTCGCGAGCAGTATTGTCGGCATAGGGCTCAATGTCAACCAGACGCATTTCGGGAGCGGTGCGCCCAATCCTGTCTCGCTGCGGCAGCTGACCGGCAGAAAGCATGATCTGAGCAGATTAAGCCGGCAGCTCTTCTCAGCCCTTGACCGCCGGTATGCAGAGGTGACTGCCGGCAGGAGCGACCTCCTTGACGCCGGATACCACGCCGCGCTCTACCGCAGGGACCGTTGGCACCAATACTCAGACAGGGACGGCAGGTTCGAGGGAATGATTGAGGGGGTCGTGCCGGGAGGCATGCTGAAGGTGCGCAGGAGAGACGGCCCGGCAGGCATCTACGCCTTCAGGGAGATTGAATATATCCTGTGACAGAGGGGGCGGGCGTCAGAGAGAGTTGCTAAATCCCGCAGGGCGGTCCCGGCTGCCGGGGAGAACATCCATAGACTCTGAAAAGACTCAGGCGGTCAGACAGAGTGACTGAACCCCCTGATACGGTCATAGCCGTCATAGGACTCGATCATATCCATCAGTGTACCCAGGTACTTCTCAACGGCATCACCCAGCACCATACGCATGAAGGGGTTCATGTTCAGGCCGGTATCGATCTGTATGGCTGAGCGCACATCATTGATGTGTTCGATACTGACCCTGATCACGGCTTTGCCCGTCAGCAGGCTCTCGGCCTCATATGCTATCATTGTATGAGGCATCGCCTCATCGAGGGTTACCCTGATGGTGCCCGTCTTGTCTGACCTGAAGCTGCAGCGCTCTTCGGTTGCCTGCCAGTTCTCCGCCATCCCGTCGGGTATCAGCGACCTGAAGTTGCGCATGTCTGTCAGGAAGGCATAGAGGTCGGAATCCTTCAGCGGCACCTCTCCCCTCCTGCTTGTAAAATTCTTCATCCGGCTCATACGTTCATCTCTTTCATATCTGCATTCTGCTCCCTGCTCCTGCAGTCAATCAGCCGGCCGTTCCCCATGAGGCGGGGTCCTTCCGCCACTGCTGCAGCGTCTCGGTATCACCTGCGGAGATGTATCCCGTTGCGGCCGCCAGTTCCACCAGCACGCTGTAGTTGCTGAGTGTCTCCAGGGTACACCCCTCCGCGGCGAATGCGTCGGCCGCCTTTTTGAATCCATACGTGAATATGGCCACCATGCCCAGCACCTCGCACCCGGCCTCCCGCAGTGCGCGTACCGCTCCCAGGCTGCTCCCGCCGGTTGATATCAGGTCTTCTATGACCACCACCTTCTGCCCCTTCTCAAGGTACCCCTCTATCTGGTTGCCCAGGCCGTGCTCCTTGGCTCCCGACCTCACATAGACAAACGGCAGCCCCAGCGCCTCAGCCACCAGCACGCCGTGGGCGATGGCGCCCGTCGCCACGCCGGCCACCAGCTCAGCCTCCGGGAAGCGGTTCCTGACCCGCGCCGCGAAGGAGTCCCTGATGAAGCGCCGCACCTCCGGGAAAGAGAGCGTAAGACGGTTGTCACAGTAGATGGGAGACTTCCAGCCCGAAGCCCATGTAAAAGGTTTTGCCGGTTGCAGTTTTATTGCTTTAATTTGCAACAGGTATTCCGCGGTTCTTTTAGCTGTTTCATCCATATGCAGAAGTATAAGGTATATTTCGAAGACAGGGTGATCACACTCTCGCCTGAACCCGACAGGGTGCAAAAATACACCCTTTATCATAAATACAGTCAGCCTGCCGGACTCTTCAGCCAAATATCACAGTTTGCCGCAAACGATGAGATCGCTTCCCTCAATATTTATACATCCAATATCAACAGTCTCTGGAACCTCTTCAGGTCATGGTTCAGAGAGGTCGATGCCGCCGGCGGACTGGTCTGGCACCCCTCGGGGCGATACCTCTTCATCATGCGCTACGGCCGGTGGGATCTGCCCAAGGGACATGTAGACGAGGGCGAGACTCCCGAACAGTGCGCACTGAGGGAGGTGAGTGAGGAGTGCAGCATTGAGGGACATACCATACTGGAGGCGCTGCAGCCCACCTACCACTCATACCTCTTCGAAGAGACGCATATACTGAAGAAGACCTGGTGGTACCGCATGAACTACAACGGCCCCATGATCACACAGCCGCAGGGCTCGGAGGGTATCACCCATGCCGAGTGGCTGACGCCTGATGAGATAGCACGCATAAGGGGGAATGCCTATCAGTCACTGCTCGACCTGCTGTACTACACCCTGAGGGTGAAGTAGGCCGCTGCGCCTGCCGGGCCGCCCCTCAGCCGCCGGAGCAGGGCAGCCGGCGTACAGCAGCCAGGGAACAGCGCCTGCCGGCCGGCGGGAAAGGTACCGCTGCCATGGCAGCCGGATCGGGCCGCCCGGGATCACGGGGAAACCCGGCTATTTATTCAGATATTCTGTGATGTTGATGGCAGCTGGCACGAACATGGAGGCATCGCCGCCATTCCTGATGATATCGCGCACGATGGTCGAGTTGACCGGGGTATGATCGGTGCTGGTGAGCAGGAATACGGTATTTATCTCGGGTGCCATCTTCCAGTTCATATGCCCCATGGCCCTCTCATACTCAAAATCGGCAGCGGTGCGCAGCCCCCTGATGATATAGCGGGCATCATGGCGGCGGCAGAACTCAACGGTGAGGCCGCTGAAGGCCATCACCTCTATCTGCTTCTCCCCGGCAAAGACCTTCGAGATCATCTCCATGCGGTCAGCAATGGAGAAGAGGTTCTTCTTGTCGGCATTCTCGCCCACGGCGATGATTACCTTGTCAAAGAGGAGCATCGCCCGCCTTACGATCGATTCATGCCCCAGGGTGAAAGGGTCAAACGAGCCCGGAAAAACAGCAATCTTATCCATTATCAGGTTGTTATCAGTTAAAATCGAGTTCCCTGGCGTTGGCCACCTTCTGTTTCAGCAGTACATGGTCAAGCACATCCATTATAGCTTCCACATACCTGAATTTCAAGCCCTTCACATACTTCTCCTGTATCTCCTCCACATCCTTGCGGTTAAGCTCCGAAAGTACTATCTCCCTGATACCCGCACGTTTGGCAGCCAGTATCTTCTCCTTTATGCCGCCCACAGGCAGCACCTTGCCCCTCAGGGTTATCTCACCGGTCATGGCGACATACTTCTTCACCTTTCTCTGGGTGAATGCCGAGGCGACCGAGACCGCCATGGTTATTCCCGCCGACGGGCCATCCTTGGGTATGGCTCCCTCGGGCACATGTATATGGATATTCCATTTTTCTGCGAAGGTATCAGGCAGTTGCAGCATTGATGCGTGTGCCTTCAGGTACTCGAGGGCTATCACGGCCGACTCCTTCATCACCTCTCCCAGGTTGCCGGTCAGGGTGAGCTTTCCGCTGCCGCGGCTGAGGCTGGTCTCCACGAAGAGTATCTCGCCGCCGGTGGCGGTCCAGGCCAGACCGGTAACAACCCCTGCCTGGTCATTGCCGTCATAGATATCCTTCAGGTACTTCGGAGGGCCGAGAACCTGTTCCACCTTCGCGGGTGTTATCACCGTCTCGTTACACTCATCAAAGGCTATCTCCCTCGCCCTGAACCTGACCAGCTTGGCGATCCGCTTGTCAAGCTCCCTCACGCCCGACTCACGGGTGTACTTCTGTATCACCGTCTCAATCACCGTCGGGTTCAGCACAAACTGTCCGGCGGTCACCCCGTGTGCCTCGAGCTGTTTCGGTATCAGGTGCCTGACCGCTATCTCGCGCTTCTCCTCCACCAGGTAGCCCGATATCTCAATCAGCTCCATCCGGTCGCGCAGCGCCGGGCTGACTGTTGAGAGGGTGTTGGCCGTAGCTATGAAGAGCACCTTCGAGAGGTCATACTCGAGCTCCAGGAAGTTATCATAGAAGTGGGTGTTCTGCTCGGGGTCGAGCACCTCGAGCAGCGCCGACGAGGGGTCACCCCGGAAATCCTGCCCCACCTTGTCTATCTCATCGAGGATGAAGACGGGGTTTGATGAGCCTGCCCTGCGTATGTTCTGTATGACCCTTCCCGGCATTGCTCCTATGTAGGTCTTCCTGTGGCCCCGTATCTCTGCCTCGTCATGGAGCCCTCCGAGCGACATGCGGGCATACTTCCGGCCCAGTGCGCGTGCGACCGACTTGCCCAGCGAGGTCTTTCCCACTCCAGGGGGTCCGTAAAGGCAAAGTATCGGCGACTTGAGGTCGCCCTTCAGCTTGAGCACCGCCAGGTGTTCCAGTATCCTCTCCTTCACCTCCTCAAGGCCGTAGTGATCCTCATCGAGCACGGTCTGCGCATTGTGCAGGTCGAGGTTATCATCGGTGTACTCATTCCACGGCAGCTCGAGCAGTGTCTGGATATAGTTCACCTGCACCGAGTATTCGGCGGCGGCGGGATTGAGCCTTGCGAGCTTGTCCAGCTCACGGCTGAAGACCTTTGCCACCTCTTCGTTCCACGCCTTTTTCGCACCCCTCTCGCGGAATTCATCTATCTCCTTCTCCAGCGGGTTGCCGCCCAGCTCGTTCTGGATGGTCTTCATCTGCTGATGGAGCAGGAACTCGCGCTGCTGCTGGTCAATCTCATACTTCACCTTCGACTGCAGCTCATTCTTCAGCTCGAGCAGCTGTATCTCACGCACCAGGTGCTCCAGCAGCCTGAGGGCACGCTCACGCAGGGTGGAGGCCTCAAGAAGCTTCTGCTTGTCGGTGACATTGATCTCGGTATTGGCGCAGATATAGTTGACCAGGTAGGAGCTGCTCTCGATGTTACGCACTGCGAAGGTAGCCTCGGGACTGATGTTGGGGTTGAGCTTGACGATCTTCACCGAGAGGTCCTTGAGTGAGCCGATGATCACCTCAAAATCCTTCTCATCCTCCACCCCGCGGGGCTCGGGCATACCCTTCACCACTGCGGTGATATATGGCTCGGTGGAGACAATGGCCTCAATGGCCACCCTGCGGCGGCCCTGTATGATGGCGGTGGTGGTGCCGTCAGGCATCTCAAGCAGCTTGACCACCTCACCCAGGGTACCCACCACATTCAGATCACGCACAGCCGGGTCATCAACCTCAGCATCAAGCTGAGCCACGGCAGCCACCAGCCGGTTGGTACGGTACGCCTCACGAACCAGCTGAACCGACTTTGAACGGCCCACCGCAATGGGTATGACCACACGCGGGAAGAGTACCGTGTTGCGCAGGGGAAGTATGGGAACACTCTCGGGAACAGGTATCTCATCAGGCTCCTGATCATCATCCTCAGCAAGGATAGGGATAATCTCCCTCCCCTCATCCAGGAACTCATGTACACTGAACCTGCTCCTCCTCCTGATTCCCTTCTTTTCCATATAGGGTAAAAGTATGTAAATTTTACTTAATAACGGTGTCCGGCATGCCGGAGGTATCCGCCATGCAGTTATCATTGTCAAACAAAAAAAAAGCCACCTTGTTTAAGGCAGCTCTCCATCGTCATGGATATGACCTATTTAGCCTTCTTGTTAAGATGGTCCTTGTAGCGGTTCATGAACTTGTCAACCCTTCCTGCGGTGTCAACCAGCTTCATCTTACCGGTATAGAAGGGGTGTGACGTGTTGGAGATCTCAAGCTTGATAAGCGGGTATTCGTTGCCGTCCTCCCACTTGATGGTATCACGTGATGCAGCAGTTGACCGTGTCATAAAGGCATAGCCGTTTGACATATCCTGGAATACTACCAGCCTGTAATTGTTCGGATGAATACCTTCTTTCATCTCTGTTATAGTTTGTTACTGTTTACAATCTCATTTTATGGGAGTGCAAAGATAATGAAGAATACAGAAAATACAAAGGGTTGCAGAAAAATCATGTTTTTACCACGAGGTCCCTCCTCTCTCTGATCTCCTCCATCTCCTCGCGGTAGGTCATAAATGGCAGCGAGCTGTCAACCATATACCTCATGGTAAGGTGTGTCTTTGCCTTCCTTGCTCCCAATGCCTCATACATTGAGATCATCTTCGGGTTGAAGTCTCCCACCCATGAGAGCTCCAGCTCCTTGTAGAACCGTTTCTTCCTGAACACTTTAAACAGTTCCAGAAAGATTGCCGACTCTATCCCGCTGTTCTGGTATGAGGGGTGTACACCTGCCACCAGTGCCCTGGCGCGGGTCATCTCATGCCTCTCCCTGTACCAGAGGAACCGCAGCTTGTTCCACAGTGTGAGCCTTCCGTTGAAATGCCTGATGATCTGGTTGAGGTCAGGCAGGATGATAAAGAATGCCACCGGCTTCTCATTATGATATGCGAACCAGATTAGCTCAGGGTCCATGAAGGCCTTTATCTCTTTGAAAGTCTGTCTGATGCGTGAAGGGTCGAGTGGTGTGAAATCTTCCTTGAAGACTGACCAGGTGGCATTGTATATCTCTACCATGTCAGCTGCGAAGCGGTCAAGCTGTGCCGGCACAAAATGGCGGTAGCTGTAGCCCGGTTTCCTGGCTATCCACTCAGCTATCTTCATGAACCGTTCGGGGAAGACCTCCACTGAGCCGACATCCTTATGGTAGCTGTACTGTTCGAAGTATGTCCGGAAGCCGTACTCCTCGAAGAGGCCACGGTAATATGGCTTGTTATACGGCATCCCGAATCCCGGGCGGGTGAACCCCTCTACCAGCAGCCCCCAGTAGTTGTCATTCTCGCCGAAGTTAATCGGGCCGTCTATGGCTGTCACTCCTCTCACTGTCAGCCAGTGGCGTGCAGTGTCGAACAGCATGAATGCCGCTTCGCGCGACTCGATCACCTCGAAGAAGCCGAGCCCGCCCGTCGGCTGCCTGTTGGCTGCTGACCGCACCCTGTCAATGAATGCCGCCACCCTGCCGATGGTCTCTCCACTGTCGTCAGTAAGTACCCAGCGGGTTGCCTCGCCATGGCTGAAGGCAGCATTACGCAAGGGGTCAAAGACACCCTCGGTCATGGTGTCAAGCGGGCAGACCCAGTTGGGATCGCCACGGTAAAGCTTCTTCGGAAACTCTAAAAACTGCCTGCGATGGGCTTCACTGGTGACCTCGGTTATTACCATCTCTCTCACGGGTTAAAGCTGAACCATGAGTGGACCCTCTTCCTGGCGGCGCCGGTATCATTCTTGTGAATGAACTCGTTGGTCCTCCGGTTATAGGTGTAATCCTTCTCCCACTCACCGGCATTGGCCCTGATCTCATGCAGTGCCGTGATCACCCTGTCAAGCTCCTCATCGGTCATGGTGGGGTGTATTGACAGCCTGACCCATCCCGGCTTCATCGAGAGGTCTCCCTTGTTGATCATCTCGGTGATGCGGTGGCTGTGGTCATATGTCACCTCCAGCAGGTAATGGCCATAGGTGCCTGCGCATGCACACCCTCCTCTCACCTGTATCCCGTACCTGTCGCTCAGCAGCTTGACTATCAGGTTATAGTGCAGGTCATCCATATAGAATGATATGGCTCCAATCCTCTCTCTTATGCCGGGGGCCAGTATATGCAGCCCGGGTACCGCAGGGAGTCCGTCGAACGCCTTTTCTATCAGCTGCTGCTCGCGCCTGTGTATCATCCCGGTGCCCATCTGCTCCTTGAGCACGATGGCCAGGGCGGCCCTGATCACCTGCAGGAATCCCGGCGTACCGCCATCCTCCCTCGACTCGATATTGTCAACATACTTGTACTCGCCCCACGGGTTTGTCCAGTCAACCGTTCCCCCGCCCGGGTGATCGGGTACCGACGACTTGTAGAGTGACTTGTCGAAGAGCATTATCCCTGATGAGCCCGGACCGCCGAGGAACTTGTGCGGTGAGAAGAAGATGGCATCAAGCTTCTCCATCGGATCATCGGGGTTCATATTGATATCTGTATAGGGCGCCGAGGCGGCGAAGTCGACAAAACAGAGCCCGCCGTGCTCATGCATAATGCGTGCAAGGGTATGGTACGGGGTAAAGATCCCGGTAACATTGGAGCAGCCGGAGAATGAGCCGATCTTGAACTTGCGCTCTTTGTACTGATTAAGCGCCCTGGCCAGGTTCTGCGGATCGACCGTGAGATCCTTTCCGGGCTCTACAATAACCACATCAGCCAGGGTCTCATACCAGGAGGTCTGGTTGGAGTGGTGCTCGATATGTGTGATGAACACCACCGGCCGTTCAACATCCTCAAGGCAGCGCGAAATCCGCGGATAATGGCACCCCTTCAGCCCCAGTATCCTCTGGAACTTGTTTATGACGGTGGTCATACCCGCACCGGCAGCAATCAGCATGTCATCGGGTCCGGCATTGACATGCCTCTTGATTATCTCCTGCGCATGGTGATAGGCCCAGGTCATCATCGAGCCGGTCTCGGAGGTCTCTGTATGGGTGTTGGCAACAAACGGCCCGAACAGGGAAGCCATCTTATCCTCAATGGGGCCGTAGAGCCTGCCGCTCGCTATCCAGTCACAATAGATGATCTTCTGTAAGCCATAAGGCGACTCATACTCCTGATCAATACCCACGATATTGTTTCTGAAGGACCTGAAGTAATCCTCCAGGCTGCTGCCTGCAAAAGTCATAACGTCCGATACTGTTTATTGTCGCCAAAGATAACTTTTTTTGAAATTGCCTGAATGAGCAGGCTGCAGGGAGCAAACTGCCCGGTCGGGGCAGCGCCGGCAGGCAGCGTAATAGCAGGGGAGCAGCGTAATCCGCCCCGGTCGGGGCAGCGCCTGCGGGCTACCGCAAAATCATCAGTGGATATCAATAATGCGGTGGTCAATCAGCACGAAGAGCAGCACCAGCAGCAGCGACCAGATGAGCCACCTGGCTACGGGGATATACTCGCCAGGCCTGACCTTCATCTTCTTCCACACGTAGAAGATCAGGAATATCTTCTCGAGGAAGTAGACGATGAATGTGGCCAGCGCCACCCCGACCACGCCATACGGTTTTATCAGCAACAGGCTGAGCGGCACGTTCACGGCTATCTCCACCGCGGCGGCGTACAGTGTCACATTGGTTTTCCGCCTGCCGATCACTATCGTCTGCGGGAAGACCAGCCTGGGTATGATCAGCAGCAGGTAGATCATGAACACATCTGCACTGCGGGTGAACTCCGGGGTAAAGAGCCTCGGGTAGATCCAGCGGGCTGACAGCATTATCACCAGTGAGACCGGGAAGAGATACTTCATCAGGCGGTCTGACCTCTGCCGCAGCGTTGCCAGTGCCTCACGCATCCCCTCGCGGGTACTGAACATGGGCAGCAGTGCATTGCTCAGGCCATTGGCCAGCAGCAGTACCAGCGGAAACTCCTTTGCGCCGTAGCGATACATTGCAAACACCCCGGGGTCGGCATAACGCAGCGAGACGATCAGCCCGTCAACATACTGCGCTGACCCGCTTATCAGGAAAGTGAGGATAAGCGGCATGCCCACCCGCAGATGCTCCCTGATGAAGTCATGCGATACCTTCATGACGGTATAGCGCCGCAGCAGGGTGATAAGCCACACCCACCTGATACCGGTGATGACAAAGAGCCCGATGATCGCACTCTTCTCACTGTATCCCGCTATCACCGGCGCAATCACCAGCAGCAGCTGGGCCGAGTAGGTGTAGATGCCATACTGCAGGATACGGTGAGGCCTGCCGTTGAGCAGGTAGATATATTCTATGAGGGCCACCGGGTTGCTCAGCAGGATATAGAAGAGCAGCAGGCCCGAGTAGGGTATGTCGCCGCCGCCGTGCGAGGAGCCGATAACAAATCTCAGGGGCACCCCCAGCAGGAAAACCATCAGGCTGAAGATCGAGAGCAGGATAAAGGCGTTGAATATCTCGGGCGACCTGCGCCCCTTGATATCGCCCTCACCCCTGAAGGTACGGTTGCGGTTGTAAAGGGTGAGCAGCGACTGTATGATGCCGCTAACCCAGAAGAAGCTGAGCAGGCTCGAGATAAAGAGGAAGAGCTCCCAATTGCCTATCTGCGGCCTGGTGAGATGACTCTTGGTAAAGATGACACTGATAATCAGGAAAGTGATAAATCGCAGCAGCTGAACTGCCTGGAGTCCTGAGATATTGTCTATGATCCTGAGCCTGGTCAATCTATTCCGCTATATGATCCGGAACGGTGCGGGGCGGGTTCTGAGTATGCCGTTCCCCGGTTGCGCAGCAAATTTACCATAATGCCTGAATAGACAACAAAATGTTATGAACTGTTTGCAGTGTGGCATTTTTGGTGTTAATTTGCACCACCGTAAACGGTGGTTGTAGCTCAGCTTGGTTAGAGCGCCAGATTGTGGCTCTGGAGGTCGCCGGTTCGAGTCCGGTCTTCCACCCGTGAAAAGGCAGCCCGCATGAGGCGGCCTTTTTTTTATCGGCGTCACCCGCTGCCGGCACTACAGAAAAGTGCTATTTATCATTTCCGGCACAATAAGGCCAAACTGCATATCAAATAATTTGGTTTTAACCTGTCAGCAGGTTACATTTATAATGCCTTTTCCAGAAGCCCTGACCGGGTGCCCGCTCTGATGACCGGCAACCGCCACATCTGCACTGCCTGCAGCCGCCTGCAGGACCGGCGTGCCAACTCTCCGGCAGGAATACCAATTACCAATCCCGAAATAACCTACCGCCATGAAACGCATTCCCTACGGCAGGAACTGGATAACCCTTATTGGGTTGCTTATTGCAGGGGTTAACCTTGCACTTATCATTATCCTGTTCATTATCTCAGTGTTGTTTGACCAGAGCGCCAGTTACATCGGCCTCTTCATCTACATTATCCTTCCGGGCTTCATGCTGCTCGGGCTGCTGATGATTCCCATCGGTATCCTGCTGGCCAGGAAGCGGAAGCTGCTGACCTCTCCCGAAGGAAAGAGGAGGCTTCCCACCATTGACCTCAACAACCCGGCTCACAAGAGAGCCTTTGTGATCTTCTCGATAGCCACCATCATTATCCTCTTCCTATCCACCTACGGCAGCTTTGAGGCCTATCACCTGACCGAATCGGTTGAGTTTTGCGGCACCCTCTGCCACCAGGTGATGGAGCCTGAGTACACCGCCTACCAGAACTCGCCTCATGCCAATGTGGCCTGTGTCGACTGTCATGTCGGCTCTGGTGCCTCATGGTATGTCAAGTCGAAGCTTTCAGGCCTCCACCAGGTCTGGGCCACCATAACCAAAAGCTATGAGGCGCCTATCGAGACGCCGCTGCATGACCTGCGCCCCGCACGCGAGACCTGCGAGCAGTGCCACTGGCCGCAGAAGTTCTACTCACGCAAGATCTATACCAACAAATACTTCCTGGCCGACTCACTCAACTCTGAGTGGGATATCACGCTGCAGATGAAGACAGGTCCCGAATATGAGGCACTGGGGTTTGCCGAAGGGATACACTGGCACATCAACCCCGACATCAGGATTGAGTATATCTCGGAGAATGACAAGCGGGAGGTGATCACCCGGATAAGGTATACCAATGTCAAGACAGGTGAGAGCATTGAGTACCGCAACCCCGATACCGGCCAGGAGGAAGACCTGACCGGTATGCTGCAGGCACGGACCATGGACTGCATTGACTGTCATAACAGGCCGTCTCACAACTACAGCTCGCCGCCGGTCTATTTTGACAGGGTGATGCTTTCGGGTGAGGTGGCAAAGGATATCCCCTTCATGAAGACGGCAGCCATGAATGTCCTCTACCGCGGGTTTGCCAGCCGCGACTCGGCCATGATTGAGATCAGGGATGAGATCATGAACTACTATATGTCAGAATATCCCGGGATCTATGAAGCCCGGGCTGCCGACCTTGAGCGGTCGGTCTCTGCCATACAGAGAGCCTTCTCACAGAACAACTTCCCGGCCATGGGCGTCAGCTACAGCGTCTATCCCAACCATATCGGGCACCAGGAGTCGGAAGGGTGCTTCAGGTGCCACAACGACTCATTCGTTTTAGATACCGGAAGAAGGATCACGCGCGACTGCAACCTCTGTCATACGATCGTCAGCCAGGGGAGGCCGGGAGCAATTCGCTACTCAAGCATCAACGATCCGCTTGAGTTTGAACATCCGATAGATATCGGCACCCTGTGGCAGGAGGCCAGCTGCTCTGACTGCCACGCGTTCCTGTACTGAGGCGGCTTACCCGCCTTGCCTGGATTCCTGTTTAGGGCCGGCTTACTCCCCTTTCCGGGACTTTTGTGGAGGGCCAGCTAACTTCCTTTTCCGGGGCTCTTGTTGAGGGTCGGCTTCCTCCGCTGACCGGGGTCCTGCGGAGCAGTTACTTCACCTTTCCCGCACGCCGGTAGCTGTAGCCGGCAGCCACTGCGAGGCCGGCCAGCAGTGCCACTGCAACATATACGAACAGGGGTACCGGCACCGGGTCGCCGCCTGCATATGAGTGGAGGCCCGACAGGTAGTAGTTGACCCCGAAGTAGGTCATCAGCACCGACGAGAAGGCAAAGAGTGACAGCAGGTTAAAGGCAAAGAGATCCCGCAGTCCCGGTATCATGCGTGAGTGTATCACCAGGGTGTAGACCACGATGGTTATCAGTGACCAGGTCTCCTTCGGGTCCCATCCCCAGTAGCGTCCCCACGATTCATTGGCCCAGACGGCTCCCAGGAAGGTGCCGATGGTAAGGAAATAGAGGCCGAGGGTCAGGGTACGGTAGTTGACCATCGTGAGTTCATCTATCACGCTGCTGATCCGCTCCCTGTTGGATGAGTCGACAAACAGCATCATCACCAGCACTATCAGGCCCAGTATGGCACCCAGCCCGAGGAAGCCGTAGCTGCCTGTTATCACCGAGACATGCAGGGTGAGCCAGTATGATCTGAGCACCGGCACCAGGTTGGTGATCTCGGGATCCATGAATGAGAGATGCGCCACCATCAGGGTCAGTCCGCCCAGTACCGAGGTGGCTGCCAGTGTCAGCAGCGACTTGCGGCTGAAGATCAGCCCTGCCAGCAGGGTCACCCACGAGATGAAGAGCAGCGACTCATAGCCGTTGCTCATGGGCGAGTGGCCTGAGATATACCATCTGACACCCAGTCCGAGGGTATGGAACGCAAACCCGGCAGCCACCAGCACGGCCAGTATGCCCGGAAGGAGTCCCGGAGACCTGCGCCCCCTGATAATCGATCCGATGATCACCACTATCAATATGAGGCCGGTGGCTGAGTACCACGGGAAGAGCTTCTCGAATATCTTCGACTTGTAATAAAAGAGTTCCGCCTTCACCTTTGCCTTTGTGGGGAGCTCATACCCGGCATGATGATACTGGTAGCTCTGCAGCGCACTGATGTAGTCAGCCGGCGGTGCTGCCGGCGTACGGCCCACGGCGGTAACCGCCTGAGCCCAGTGCGGCACCACGCTGACCACGAAGAGCGAGTCTTCAGTCCCTATGGGAAACTGTGATGCTGCCTGTGCGGTGCCCCAGTGGTCGGTGCCGTCTCTCAGGGGGAATATACGCATGAACTCGCCCCTCGACATCATGTAGATAATATTCACCCTCTCATCCACCTTGATCACCTCCTTGTCAAACCGTGTGCGCTGGCTCTCGCTCTTTTCATAGGCACGGTCAACATGGTCAGAGAGCCTGTATCCTCCTCCCTCACCAAAGACAACCAGGTCTGAGAAGGCAGCCCGGTCGCCCTTCAGGTTGAGTTCACGCCTCAGCTCCTCATTCGATACCCTGATGAGCGGCACATGCTGCCAGTTGTAGAAGTCGAGTGAGCAGCCGAGCAGAACCTGCATGGGCGAGAGGCCGTCGAGGGTATTCTTCCTGGCCACCTTGCGCAGGATATCGCTGCTGAGCGTATAGAGGGGCTTGGTGCGCCCCTTCTGATCCTGTGCCAGCACCGCCCCGAAGCTGTCGGCATCCTTCTTGTCAATAACCAGCTGCTGGCTGCGCAGCGGCATGAAGGAGGTGATGAGCAGCAGCAGCATGGCGGCCGCCGGCTTGCGGAAATTTGACCTCCAGTGGCCCGGGGAGAGAGTACGGAAGAGGGTCTTCCTGTTGATCAGTGACAGCACTATGAAGAGGAACAGCATTGCATAGCCGGTATAGGTGATGATCATCCCGGCAGGGTCATGGTTCACCGACAGGATGGTACCCTGCTCGTCATGGTCATATGATGACTGGAAGAACCGGTAGCCGCGGTACTTAAGGATATGATTCATATAGATGTCATATGGCATCTCCGTTCCATGCTGCGGATCGTTCACGGTCACCTTGCTCATGAAGCCGGAGGGGCTGTTCGACCCCGGGTATCTCTCCACCACGAAGTCATTTAGATACAGGCTGAATGGCAGTGTCACCCCTGCCTTGCCGTAACTCACCGTGGCTGTCAGGCCGCCGGCCTCACCCCGCCATGATGACCGCTCTTCGCTGCCTCCGGTCCAGAGATGGATCCTGTTGCTGTACCGTCCGTCGGTCAGGGTGAACTCAAGTGCCCCGCCGCGTACCTGTGCCGGGTTGCCGGCGACAGGCACCACACTGCCGCTCATGGTGAGCACCTGCGGCATTATACGGTAGCTGCCCACCGTATAGACGGTACCCGGGAGAAGCTGTACCGGTGTACCGGGGCCATGGGTCTGCGACTTCATCTCCTGCATGACGGTAGCCCTCATGCCGGTGGCTGAACTGATGAAGAATGCCGTACCGTCAGTGGTGAAGCTGATATCGGCATCGCGGCCAAACGCGGCTGTCATATCACCGATCATGGCACTCTCACCCATTGCCATCACAACCGTCTCACCCGACATCATATCCGGGGTGCACAGAAGTGATATCATCGGTACGCCGTCGGCAGTCTCCTGAACACTCCTGACTGCACCGGGAAGGTACTTCACAAATCTGAGCGTCAGCTCGCCGTCACCTGCCGTCAGCTTTTTCCGGTAGCTGCCGTGCCTGCCTCCGGTGACACTGAGGGGTGCATTGTGCGATGCCACCACCCTGCCGCCGGCATCAGCCAGCTCGAAACTGACACTGTTGCCCGATGCAAATGAGGTTGACGAGCTCTCTCCCTCCCTGATATGCATCATGCCGTCATAACCGGTATAGCGGGTTACGGCGGCACCGATCACCATCACGATGAAGGCGGCGTGAAAAAGCATCACGGTCAGCTTCTCGCGGCGCCACAGCCTGAAGAGGAATATCTGACCCACGAGGTTGATAGTCAGCAGCAGGAAGAGCAGCTCAAACCACCAGGTATTGTAAACCGCCGCACGGGCAGCCTCCTGCCCGAAGTCGTTCTCAACAAAAGTGGCCACAGCCATGACGGCGGCAAGTACGATGAAGAGCACCGCCATCCAGGCGGGCCTGATGAGAAATCCCAGTTTTTTCATGAATTCAATTTGGATACAAATCTACCCCTTTTCAGATATGACATGCAGCTTTTCCCTGTCAAGTATCTTGACAGTCCGGGGTGTGGCCTGTATGATCTGTTCGTTCTCGAGCTCCCCGATAATCCTCACCACGCTCTCCTTGGCCATATTGGTCATTTCTCCGAGCTCCTGGCGTGAGAGTACCATCTCGAACTCATCTGACCGGAAGACGTTGTCAGCGAAGTAGAGCAGCGCCTCGGCAAGCCTGCCATGCATCTTTTTCTGGGTCAGGTTGAGCACCTTCTCATGCAGCTTGAGAGACTTCTCGCTCAGGTCTTCAATAAACCCGGCAGCGAAGCCGGGGTTCTGTGACAACACCTGCCTGATCACGTCAAAATTTATGAAACAGACCCGTATATGTGTGATGGCAGCAACTGAGTAACAGTAGCGTGAGTTTACATGCACTCCGGGCCCGGCCAGCAGGGTAGATGGCTCTGCCAGGTTGAGTATGAGATTCTTGCCGGCATACCCCTCCATGTAAACCTTTGCCAGCCCCGATATCAGGAAGATGGCGTTTGATGCCGGGGAACCCTGCTTGATGATGATCTCCGTCGGCTTGAAGGTCGCCTCATAACGGTGCTTGTTGATCAGCTCCAGCTCATCCCTGGTAAGCTGCCTGAAGTTTGACCAGCATCTTCCGCAAAATTCACAGCTTGTTATTTTATTATCAGTATACATGAATTATCTTCTGTTAATGTGCTAAATTAGCATGACGGAAAAAGCTGGCATGCTTTTCATGACATATATCACATCAGTTTTTGATCTTTGTCAATCGACTGATATGCACTTATCAACCCATTGTGATTGAAATATCAATGGTGACAGATGCGCAGTAATTGATGCTCTTGTTACCTTTCAAGTCTGAAAACTCAAATGTTTACCAAGATGAAATTAAGTCTGAAAATCACAGTATCTATTATGGCAGCGGGTCTGATTCTGGCATCGTGTGAGGGTCCTATGGGTCCTCAGGGTGAGGAGGGGCCCAAGGGTGATAAGGGTGACCCGGGTACCACTCTCGGATGTGCCGACTGCCACAACAGCACCAGTCCGTTGGTAGCCTTTGCTGCCCAGTGGCAGAACTCTACCCACAATACCGGCGGCAACGCATCATACTGCAACATGCCTGGCTGTGTACAGTGTCACACTCAGCAGGGATTCCTGGAGGCTATCGCCAAGGGCAGCACCACCGGTCTCACTCTGCCGACAAATCCCATGCAGATAGGTTGTGGTACCTGCCACAAGATACACCAGACCTATTCATCGGCTGACTGGGCTCTTACCAATGCGACTGCCCAGACCCTTAATGTAAAATACAAGGGTTCATCGGTTGTATGGGACAAGGGCTCGAGCAACCAGTGTGTCTACTGCCATCAGATGCATGTCATATCGCCTGCACCGGTGCTTGACGGGCCCGACTTCGCCATCGCCAATGTGCGCCTAGGGCCGCACCATGCTCCGCATGCAAACATGATCCTCGGCAGCAGCCCCTTTGAGCTGCCCGGCAATGCCTATCCCACCAGGAACCCGCACTCCACTGCTGACGGCTGCCTCACCTGCCACATGGCACCGGCATACGTCTACCAGGCAGGCGGACACAACATGGGTATGTGGTATACCGAGCACGGTCAGACCAAGATGCTCACCACCGGATGCAAGACATGCCATCCTGATGCGGCCGAGCTGTCAACCAAGGTAGCCGGGCTCAGGAGCGAGGTTACGACAAAGATGCAGCGGCTGGAGAGCCAGCTGGCAGCAGCAGGCATATACAATACCGCCACCAGGCTGGCCAATACCGGCACCTTCAAGGCCAATGCGGTCATAGCCTACCTGAATTACGCCAGCGTCAAGGAAGACAGCAGCAATGGGCTCCACTTCCCCCGCTACACGAAAGTCCTCCTCGACAACTCGATTGCAATGATGGAGAGCCTGGGTTATTGATACCCGGGAAACAGGCAGATAACCGAAGCTATTTCGTAGGGCATCCCGGTCAGGGGTGCCCTTTTTCGTTACCGCCGGCTGCCGGGCGCCGGATTTCAGCCATCGGCTGAACTTTGTGCTGCCGCCGGCTGCCGGGCACTGAATTTCCGCCGGATGCCAGGTGCCGTGTTGCGGACACCGGACAAACATATATTGCTGTTCTCATCTGTCACAGACAAAAAAAGGGCCGCCCCGCAGAGGCAGCCCCTTTGTCACATCAGAGCGTCATGTTACTTCTTGAGTGTTCTCATGTAGTTTACGATGCTCCAGATCTCATTATCAGGAATTTTTTTGTCATATGCCGGCATCTCGCCTCTTCCGGTCTTGGTCTGATAGAACATCTCTCCATCAGTCAGTCCCTGGAAAGCAGCACCTGAGAAGTCGCCCGGGAAAACCTTGCACATCCTGCCCTTTGGTCCGTCACCTAGTCCGGTCTTGCCGTGGCATGAGGCGCAGTTCTTGGTGTATGATGCCAGACCTGCCTTAACAGATGCATCATCAGCCTTGACCGGGTTGGCCATCTTCTTGTACTCGGCCGGGATGTTCCACGGCTCGGCCTTCTTCTGCTGTGCATTTGCAGTAACAGAGAACATGGCAAACATGGCTGTTGCCAAGATTACCGAAAACACTTTGAATGATCTTTTCATAACCCTTGAGATTTAGATTGATTAATACTAATGACTTTCCTGCCAGCCGGTAGCAATGCTCCTGAAGTTGCTGAGCGGCGTGCGGCCCATGGTACTCACATAGATATGTATAAACAGGAATATGACCACCAGGAATCCCAGAATCACATGGAACTGGTCGGTAAGGAAGACTCCGCTGAAGCCGAGGAACCTTTTCAGTATGAATTCGGGGAACATCAGTGCCCATCCTGTGACAAAGAGCATAGGTAGCGCAAAATACATCACTCCCACATATGACACCTGCTGCAGCGGATTGAACTTGCGGCTGCCGGTTACGGGGAACGGAGACTCTTCTCCCCTGAAATGGCCCCAGGCATAGTAGTATGACTGCTTCCACAGCCTCTCGGCAAGCCCCTTCAGCCTGATGAGATAATGACGTCCGTTTGAGGTAAAGATATTTCCCAGGAAGAAAACCGTATAGCTCAGGGTGAGAAGTATTCCGCAAACATTGTGAATAGAGACGGCACGCTGGAAATTGACTATCAGTGCGCGGTCAGGATTGGAATAGAGCATGCTGAACCCTGTTGCGATCAGAAAGAGACACAGGATCGCGTTGGTCAGATGCCAGAGCCTCACCCAGACAGGATAGTGATAAAATTTCTTACTCATGAATCTCCTTCTTCGGTTTTATGATTATCCTGAAAAACGCATGTGTCAGCGCAGCTGCAATTGTCATGCCAATCAGCAGCAGTCCTGTGAAGGAAATAAACTTACTGCGGTTAGCCCCAATGATATACGACTCATTGCGCAGCATCACCCCGTTGATGAATCCCTTCTCATCACGGTTCTCCATTGAGGCATACTTGTAGAGTGTGCCCACCAGTATCGAGTTCTGGCTGTGGCACTCGGTGCACCCTCTGACCGCGCTGTCGGCAGGCATCACCTCATGCGCAATGAAAATACTGTCATTATGCCTTGTATGGCAGTCGATACATCTCACCGCCTCCATGTGCCGGTCGGCATCAGGCAGCCATTCATGCTTCGGGAGGATGATGTTGATATTCTCATCGTTGATGAGCCCCATCACAGTGGAGTTGCCATGGCACCGGAGGCACATCTCGTTTGACCGGAGGATATATTCGCGCCCGCCCGTGGTCTGCCTCGCGAGTGGATTGTAATAGTGGGGGTTATGGCACTTCCAGCAGCTGACCAGCCCCTCGGTGGCAGTATAGTGGATACTGCGCTGATACTCCTCTTCGATCTCCTCGAACCGGTACTGCTCATAGTTGGGGTCATAGCCATGACAGTCGACACAGCCCCAGGGCTCCTCGAAACGTGCCTCAAGCGGATGAGGGAAGGTCTTGAACTCCTCAGAATGGCAGTCGAGACAGTTGAAGCTCCAGTGAACCGAGTTGTAGAACCGTGAGGGAACAATCATATGATGCTCAGACATCAGCTGCTTCTTCACCTCGCCGGTAATGGTATCAGTGATCTCATATACGAATTTGCCGTGACACACCAGGCAGTTGAGCTCGTTCTCTGCAGCATAGGGATTATTCTCTTCACCGCGTGTGAACACTGGAGCATCGGTCTCCTGCGCAAACAGAGGCAGGAGGGCGAGCACTCCGGAAAGAGTGAACAGAAGTGTAAGTCTTCTCAGGACCATGCGGTATCTGATTCTTTAAAACCTCACGGTTACATTGAGGCCGAGCAGGAACCTGCCATCTCCGATACCGTTCTGGTTGTATACAAAGTTATACTGCCCGAGTATATCCTTGTAATTGGCAAGGAAGATCTGGAATGCGTGGGTGGCAGTCCCTATCTCCCATCCGAGAGCCAGCTGCGGTTTGGCATTCAGCTCCTCATTCTTCTGGCTGTTGAAGAGCTGATCATACTCAACGATCAGGTTATGCGAGCCGGTGACATTGAATTTGGCACCTGCCGAGATACCGTAATTGGCATTCCTGTAGCCCATCTCCACCGCATTGAGCCAGATAAAGGTGGGAGCCACCTGCAGCGAAAACCTCTCTCCGAACTGGCGCGCAATGAGCAACTGGTTGAAATATGAAAGGCGATGTATCTCACGCCAGTCATGTGCCGGGCCGAAAGTATTCTGATTAAGCAGGTTGAGACCCAGGTTACCGTAGTAGGTGAGCGATACCGGAACCGAACCCGATGAGGTCTGACGCAGAATGGCAAGCTTCACCGCCAGATCCTGTGCCTTGTAGTTCTTTGCCGTACCGATGCCGATCATGATACGGTCAGTGATGCCGTAGTTGAACCCTAGCCTGATGTTGGCAGGAGCCCAGAGACCGAAGAGGTCATCAAGGGCATTGTTGACAGTACCGAAGCGGTGATGGATCTCAAACTCGAGCATACCCTTGAACGGAGTGGCAACAGTCTGATTATCTATTAAAATACTTGTTTCAAATATCCTTACCGGATAATCGTCGCTATCCTGGCAGAATGCCTGGAATGATATCAAAACCAGAATTACTGATATCGCAGCTTTTTTCATGGTGGTCATTATTTAGGATTTCCTGATTTTTAATTCTTTTCGGCTCCCTGTGACGCCCAGAGCTTGATTACATCTGTTACAGGGAGCATGATCGTATCGACCTTCAGCATGGTTGAACCGAATGCCGTGATCGACGAGTGTATTGCCAGTACCCTGCTTGACCCGGGGGTGACTGTATCGACATTGCCGGACAGCTTGTCATAAACGCGGTCTGTTGACCATGCTCCGTGACAGGTCTTGCAGAAGGGAGCGATCGTTTCTGAAAAGTTGACTATGATATCCTGCGGCACCTCCGGCCGGGCCCAGGAATATGATTCACATGAAGATAGCAACAACCCGGAGAGTGCCACCACCGGAATCATCACCACTCTTGAAATCCATGCCTTGCGCTTCATCTGTTATGCTGTTATATGATTCACAAATATAGGTAATATGAATATCACCCCTCCCCGGCGGAAGTGTTATTCGTCGGATATGACCAAGTTTCTTGTCAACCTGAAAATTGATATTTGTCATCCGGAAAACTGCCAAATGCCACCTTTGGCAGTTCCCTGCCCGGGGCAGGGCCTCCGGGCAACGCAACGGCTTCTCTCTCTGCGGGTCGCAGATATCTCAGCAGGGCTGCCACGCCGGTGAGGGAGGCTGTACCGGTGTCAGACCGCCTTAAAGTGGCCCAGTTGTTTCTCTTCGAATGCTCCGATATACTCAGACCTCATCCGGTTCTCCGGAATGATCATTGAGATGAATATCTCAGCCGTGGCGGCATACTCATTGTCGCGCTGCGCATCCAGCAGCAGCAGGTGACCCATGATGATGTTTGCGGCCATCTCCACCAGCCGCCGTGCATGGAAGTCGGTCAGCTCACTGTTGCCAGCCGCCACCACCTCGCTCACCCTTTTCTCGAAGTCGTCGGTCAGCGTCACCAGCTCCTTCCGCAGGTGCTCCAGCTCAGGCTTGAGTGGCCGCTTCTCGTAGTCACGCATCTGTGCCAGGTATCCGCCGGTGGTCACCCCTCTTATGGCGGCCACCACCTGCAGCTGCGAGGTACCCTCATAGATCGAGGTGATGCGTGCGTCGCGGTAGAGCCTCTCCACCGGGAAGTCCTTGATGAACCCGGCGCCGCCATGTATCTGTACGGCATCATAGGCTATCGAGTTGCACCACTCGCTGCTGATGAGCTTCACCATGGGGGTGTAGATGTCTGCCAGCCTGGTGAATGTCTTCAGCTCATCACGCTCCTCCTTTGTCAGGGTACGATCTTCGGCAATGAAGCTCCACGCCTTGTATACATCAACGAACCGTGCCGTCTCATAGAGCAGTGACCTCATCGCCTGCAGTTTCACCTTCATCAGGGTGAGCATCTCATATACTGCCGGGAACTGCTCAATGGTCTTCCCGAACTGCTTCCTCTCTGAGGCGTACTTGCGTGCCTCCTCCCAGGCGGCCTGCGCTATGCCGACCGACTGTGCGCCCACCCCCAGCCGTGCGCCGTTCATCAGTGACATCACGTACTTGATCAGTCCCATCCGCCTGTCGCCCACCAGCCTGGCCGGGGCATTGCGGAAGACAAGCTCGCAGGTGGGTGATCCCTTGATACCCATCTTGTTCTCAATACGTCTCACCAGCACTCCCCCGTCGGCCTTGTCATAGACGAAAAGCGAGAGTCCGCGTCCGTCGGTGGTCCCCTCCTCTGACCGTGCCAGCACCAGCGAGATCTCGGCGTCGCCGTTGGTGATGAAGCGCTTCACCCCGTTGAGCAGCCACTGGCCCCTCGCCTCATCCCAGTGTGCCCGCAGCTGCACCGCCTGCAGGTCTGACCCGGCATCGGGCTCGGTAAGGTCCATCGCCGCGGTGGCACCCCTGTTGAAGCGTGGAAGGAACTCTTCCCTGATCTCCTCCGAGGCAAACTCCAGGATCGTCTCTCCGCAGTCCTGCAGGCCCCAGATATTCGCAAACCCGGCATCAGCACGCGAGACCAGCTCGGCAGCCATCACGTATGGTACCATCGGGAAGTTGAGCCCGTCATACCTGCGCGGGAAGTTCATCCCTATCACGCCCGCCTTTGTGAGTGCCTCATGGTTCTCCCGGGTGCCCCGCGCATAGGTGACACGGCCGCCGGCAGCCACCGGCCCCTCGAGGTCGACATCGGCAGCATTGGGGGCGATCACCTCGGCGCAGATAGCGCCGATGATCTCAAGCACCCTGTCATAGTTGTCCATGGCATCCTCAAAGTCATGAGGAGCATAGTCATAGAGATCCTTCTCGGCATAGTCCTTCTCCTTCAGCCTGACGATCTTCTCCATCGCCGGATGGGTGAGGTGGAACCTGAGATCCTTATTGTCACTATAGAAATTTGCCATTGCTTTGTTTATGTTCGTTCAGAGTGATGATGGTGATTTACCTGGCGTTGGCCTTGTAGTACCTGATGAATTTCGGGATCACCTCGGCCACGTCGCCGTTGATTACATAGTCGGCTATGCTGTTGATGGGCGCGTTGGGGTCATTGTTTATGGCAATGATCTTCCCGCTCTGGTTCATCCCTGCGGTATGCTGTATCTGCCCGGAGATGCCGCATGCTATATAGAGCTTGGGCCTCACGGTCACTCCTGTCTGTCCGACCTGCCTCTCATGTCCGGCATACCCTGCGTCTACGGCGGCGCGTGATGCGGCCACCTCACCTCCGAGCAGGTCTGCCAGCTCATAGAGCAGCGCGAAGTTTTCCTTCGACCCCATGCCGTACCCGCCCGAGACGATCACCTGTGCCGACTTGATATCCACCTTGCGCGGCTCGATATGCCGCTCGATGATCTCTACGGCATGATCTTCAGGCCTGATGAATTTGCTCACATCGATCCGCTTCACCTTGCCGCGGTGGTTGGGGTGCAACGCCTCCCGCTTCATCACCCCCTCGCGGACGGTGGCCATCTGCGGCCGGTGATCGGGGTTGATGATGGTGGCGATGATGTTTCCGCCGAAGGCGGGCCTGATCTGGTACAGGAGGTTCTTGTATGTGGTATCGCTCTTCCGCTCGTAGTGGTCGCCTATCTCGAGGCTGGTGCAGTCAGCCGTCAGCCCGCTCTGCAGCGCCGAGGAGACCCTCGGCCCCAGGTCGCGGCCGGTGGTGGTTGCACCCATAAGAGCGATCTGCGGCTTCTCCTGCCTGAAGAGGCCGGTGATGACCGAGGTGTAGGGCAGTGTGCGGTAGTGCTCCAGCACCGGGTCATCAGCCAGGTGCACCACATCGACTCCATACGGGAAGAGCTCGTTCTCGATGCTGTCGAGGCCGCTGCCCAGCACCACCGCCTCCAGGCGGCACCCCAGCGTATCGGCCAGCGCACGGCCACGGGTGAGCAGCTCAAGGCTCACATCGGCCGGCCGGCCCTCATCAAGCTCACAAAAGACAAACAGATTGTTCACAGCTTCAGTATTTTTCAGTTATCAACCAATGGTGTGATTTTCAAACAGTTCCCTGACCAGCGATTCAATGTCGCTGTCAGAGGAGGTAAGGTGCCTCGACTCCTTCGCCTGTATGATGACATTCTCGATCTTCTTCACCTTGGTGGGTGATCCCGAGAGGCCCAGCTGGCCGGGGTCGGCATCGATGGCATCGACGCCCCACTCGGTGATCTTCATCACCGTCCTGCCCGAAGCGGTATAGTCTTCCGTCTCTGCCTGCAGCTCGGTATCGGTGCGGGCATACTTGTACTTCATCACCAGCCTGGCGTTGCGGTAGCGGCATGCGGGTGCGGTGCCGTTGACCGTGATCACCAGCGGCAGCGGTGCGGAGACCACCTCCACCCCGCGCTCGAGCCTGCGGCGGACGATCATCCTGCCATTGTCAAAACGGATATCCTCGGCATAGGTCACCTGCGGCCAGCCGAGCTTCTCAGCCACCTGCGGCCCCACCTGCGCGGTGTCGCCGTCAATGGCCTGCCTGCCTCCTATAACCAGCCCGGCCCCCAGCTTGCGGATGGCTCCGGCAAGGGCATATGAGGTGGCCAGCGTGTCTGACCCGGCAAAGGCGCGGTCAGTGAGCAGGATACCATCATCGGCACCGCGGTAGAGCCCCTCGCGGATGATCTCGGCGGCACGCACCGGACCCATGGTGAGCAGCGTGACATTCACACCCTCATACATGTCGCGCAGACGAAGAGCCTGCTCAAGGGCATTCAGATCCTCAGGATTGAAAATGGCAGGCAGCACACCCCTGTTGACGGTACCGTCAGCCTTCATGGCATCAGGACCGACATTGCGGGTGTCAGGAACCTGTTTGGCAAGTACAACGATCTTGACTCCTTTCATTTTTTCTTGCTTTTGAAAGGGCAAATATAACAATATTACGATAGGACAAACGGGAAATTTATCAGTTTTGAAATGAGCGGTCGAAACTGAATTCATCTGTATACTTATGGATATCAACTATGTACTATAACTTTTCCGACCTTCTGCATGCCTGCGGTCGAAACCTCCGGAGGTCATTTTGTCATCACTTCGCGGATATTGAAATAACCTGTAAATTCGCTTCCGTAAAATTCTGATCCTGCCGTTCCCTGATGAAAGCCAGAACCTATGCCGCCCTGGTGCTCTCGATGATCTTCTGGGCCTTCTCTTTTGTATGGTTCAAGATCGCCAATGCCGACTATGGCCCGATATGCATTGTCTTTATCAGGCTCTTCCTCTCTGTGATCTTCCTTACTCTGCTTATCAGGCTGACCGGTCGCAGGATCACCATCAGGCGTGATGACCGCAGGTACTTCTTCCTGCTTGCCCTTTTTGAGCCCTTCCTCTACTTCCTTGGCGAGAGCTTCGGGCTTACCCTTGTCTCCTCCACGGCCGGCTCGGTGATCATCTCCACCATACCGGTATTTGCCGTCATTTTTGTCTGGATCTTCTATCGTGAGCGGATGCATCTGATCAACTACCTGGGGGTGCTTGTCTCCTTTGCCGGGGTGCTTATCTTCATCACCAGCGGCACGGGGGGCTTCACCGTCAACCCTGCGGGGCTGGCCCTCATGCTCCTGGCGGTGGTCTCGGCCGTAGGATACAACATGGTGCTTCACCGGCTGGCCGGCCACTACGATCCGGTCACCATCGTCAACATCCAGAACATAATCGGGGCCCTGCTCTTCCTTCCCCTCTTCCTTCTCTTCGGCCTCAGGGACCTGCTCACGGCAGGCATTGTGATGAGGAGCTTCGGTGCCATCATCCTGCTGGCCATCTTCGCCTCCTCGGGCGCCTTTGCTCTCTTTGCCTATGCCGTCAGGTTCATAGGCATTGCCCGTGCCAACGTGTTCACCAACCTGATTCCGGTCTTCACCGCCATCTTCGCCTTCCTGATCATGGGCGACCGGCTGACGGTGCGCAACGCTGCCGGTATGGCAGTGGTGATAGCAGGCCTCTTCCTCTCCCAGGCCGGGCTGGTCAGCCGCCAGGCGGCGGAGACCGACCTCGCCGGGCGGACCGCGTGAGTCTCTGCCGGCGGTGAACGGTTCTGCTCCTGTCGCCCAGGCTCAACGCATGAGTTACTCCCGATAACTGCAGATGCTTCACTCTTATGCTGCTATTTGTATCTTTGTCATCAACCAGATTAAAGATGCAGCAGGAGAGTCATGAAAGGTCACCGCACCTCACCGGGCCGTACACCCGGTACCGGTGCCTGCTGTCGTTGCTGCCGGCGCGCATGGTTCACATGATCCTCATAGCCCGCATGGCCCACAAAGCCTTCATGACCCGCATGACCCACAAAGTCCTCATGATCCGCATAACCCTCATGCCCCTCCTGCCCCTCCTGGCTCTCCCCCATCCTGCCGCCGGACAGGCAGCCGGCGACAACACCTACGGCTTCCTCAGCCTCAGCCACTCAGCCTTTGTGAATGCCACCGGCGGCTTTGCCGTCTCATCCGGATACCATGACCTGAGCCTCGTCTACTACAACCCCGCGCTCCTCCACAGCTCCATGGACCGCGAAATCTCGCTCAGCCTCTCATCATGGGTGGCAGGCATCAACTACGGCTACGCCTCGATGGCCTGTAACACCGCCACCGCCGGCGCCTTCTCAGGAGGAGTGAGCTTCATCTCGTACGGCAGCTTCACGGGGGCCGATGAGGCGGGCAACCTCACCGGCAGCTTCACCGCCTCCGAGTACGCCTTCCACATCACCTGGGCCTGGGAGATAGACTCGCTATTCACCGCCGGCATAACCATGAAGCCGGTCTTGTCGCACCTGGAGCGCTACTTCTCGGCCGGGCTCTGTTTCGACCTAGGGGCAACCTACCACAATGAACAGCTGCTCTTAGATGCCGGGCTGGTGATACGCAATGCCGGCATGCAGCTCATCAGCTACACCGGCAGGGGCGGCGAGCCGCTCCCCTTTGAGATCATCGCCGGGGCAACGAAGCGGCTGCCGCACGCCCCCTTCAGCTTCACCCTGACACTGAAGCAGCTCGAGAAGCCTGACCTGGTACGCGGCGGCAGCAGTGACGGCAGCCGGACAAGACTCGGCAAGGCAGGTGAGAACGTGCTGCGACACATGATTGTCGGTATGGAGGTGATACCGGCCGAATCGTTCCGCATCGGGGCGGGACTCAACTACCGTCGTCGTGCCGAGATGCGGCTGGGTGAGCGGGCAGGCATGGCCGGCTTCACGGCAGGGTTCTCCGTCAACACCAAATTCTTCAGGCTGGCCTATGCGCATGACGCCTTCCACAATGCCGGCGGCTCAAACCACCTCACCATCTCTCTGAAGCCCGAGCTGCTGTTCGGTGAGAGAAAGAGAGTGAACCATAAGGAAGACCATACGTTTTAATGCTATAGAGAAATGAAAAGAGCACATGAGAAACTGATCATCACCGTTGACGGCTACTCGTCATGCGGCAAGAGTACCTTTGCCAGGGCCATTGCAGCCGAGCTGGGCTACCTTTACATTGACTCGGGCGCCATGTACCGTGCCGTGACCCTCTTCGCGCTGCGCCACAACCTGGTGCGCGGAGGGGTGGCAGATGAGGAGGGGATAACCATTGTGCTGCCGGATATATGCATAGCCTTCCGCCACGACGAGGAGAGCGGGCTGCCGGTGACATACCTCAACGACGAGGATATCGAGCGGGAGATACGTGACAGGGAGGTCTCCGACAATGTCAGCGCGGTCAGCACCATCGCTGCCGTGCGCTCCAGGATGGTCGAGCTGCAGCGCGCGATGGGCGACGGCGGAGGGGTGGTGATGGATGGACGCGACATAGGCACGGTGGTCTTCCCCGATGCCCCGCTGAAGATATTCATGACGGCACGGCCCGAAGTGAGGGCGCAGCGCCGCTACCTCGAGCTGGTGAGCAAGGGGATGCCGGCCGACTTTGAGACGGTGCTGGCGAACCTGAATGAGCGTGACCGCATCGACTCATCGCGCGAGGTGAGCCCGCTGCGGCAGGCCGACGACGCGGTGGTGCTCGACAATAGTGAGATGACCCCGGCCGACCAGATGGTGTGGTTCAGGGAGCTGTATAAAAAGAGGATTGAGGAGTTATGAAGGTTGACATAGAGGCCGGATCAGGATTCTGTTTCGGGGTAAAGAATGCGGTGATGATTGCCGAGGAGGCCCTCCGCGAGGGGGAGAAGGTCTATTGCCTGGGTGAGATCGTGCACAACGATATCGAGGTGAGGAGGCTGACCGACATGGGGCTGGAGACCATCACCCATGAGAGGTTCGAAGAGCTGCGCGACTGCAAGGTGCTGCTGAGGGCACACGGCGAGCCGCCGTCGACCTATGCCAGGGCGAGGGAGAACAACATCACCATCATCGATGCCACCTGTCCCATCGTCAGGTCGATCCAGGAGAAGATCCGGAAGGTATCAGACCTGTCACGCGAGGAGCACGGACAGATAGTGATCTTCGGCAAAGAGGGGCATGCCGAGGTTATAGGCCTGATGGGGGCTGCAGGCACCAACGGCATTCTCGTCACCGGACCTGACGACCTCGACCGTATCGACTATACCCGGCCGGTCTTCCTCTTCTCGCAGACCACCAAGAGCAAGGCCGACTATGAACTGGTGGCAGAATGTATCAGGGAAAGGCTGGAGCAGGAGTCGGCAGCGCATCCCGGCAACACCCTGAAGGTGCATAACACCACCTGCCGGCAGGTGTCGGGCCGTGAGCCGCGGCTGCAGGAGTTTGCGCGCAGGCATGATGTGATCATATTTGTCAGCGGCAGGAAGAGCTCTAACGGACGCATGCTCTATGAGGTGTGCCGCCGCGAGAACCCCCGTTCGCACTTCATCTCATCACCGGCTGAGCTTGACCGGAGCTGGTTCCGCGATGCAGAGAGCGCCGGGGTGTGTGGTGCCACCTCCACTCCGGGGTGGCTGATACAGAAGGTGGCCGACATGATTGAATCGGAAGTGGCAGGATGATGAGGCGATGTGCAAATAATAATAAAAATTATACCTTTGAACGCTGGTGATAAACGTTTTGCTACTTTTGCAACCATAGGCAGAGATTTGTCGTCATGGTTATTGCAGTTGTACGGCACGGCATTTGTGGTCAGGCTGATGGCGGCCGGCCGCTTCTGCAGACAAACTGACTGAGAAATGAGAAGCTCATCAACACCCAGGCGACAGAAGATCCTCATTGTTGAGGATGACAGGCACAGCCAGCTCTATTTCACCAAGCTGCTCTCATCACTCTATGACACTGCCGTGGCCGAGTCGGCGGCCGAGGCATGGGATCTCCTTCATGAGGAGCGATTTGACCTGGTGCTGATGGACATCTCCCTCAAGGGTGATGAGGACGGGCTCTCGCTCACGCACCGCCTGCGCGGGGAGAATGGTTTTGAGAAGCTGCCCATCGTGGCCGTCACCGCCTACGCCTTCCCTGATGACCGCAAGAGGGCCCTGGAGGCCGGATGCACCGACTACCTCTCAAAACCGGTCAGCAGCAATGACCTCCACCGCAAAATAGCGGAGCTGATTACCGCGAGGTGACCTGATAAGATAACCTGTCAGCTCTGTAAAGGTCACAATCAGTGCCTCTCTGACTTCAATCTTACCTGGAATGGTTATTTAAGCTTCAGTATTTTGCTCCTTAACGAATACAAATCATTACCCAGTTCAATGAAATAAACTCCTTCGCTGAGGCTGGTGACATCAATTGACATAGTGGTCCCGTTAAATTCATGTATCTTCTTGATATAATGATATTTCCCTGATTGATCCACAATTTTGAGCAAAATGGATTTTCCGGAGAAGCATCCATGAGGGATTTCTATGTTCAATCTGTCAGAAACAGGTACGGGGTAGATATTTATTGAACCCCCGCCTGTTTTCCGCACTTTTCCGGGACGCCCATGTAACCTATTGGAAATCAATATAGGTTACTCATTCTTGGGTATCCCGAAATAACAACCCATGTTCGTTCGAACCTAAATGAATCAATCTGGAAGCACTAGTGTTCAGATAATTAGCAAGGCCATTGGCAAAAATCTCTTCCGACATCTTGTTATCACACGTATTGTCTTCCCACTGAGCAAGCTTAAGGCCATCGCTTACCTGTATCGTTATCAGGGTGTATCACTTGAGATCGATACTGTATATCGTTTTCTTGACAAGCTCAATCGTAATACAATGCCATTATTAATAAAAATCGACCGCTTCGCGGCTAAATAGTTAAATAGATAAATTGCTAAAAAGCACGAACAGCACGCACCCCAATATTAGTGTTGTTGCTCTTTGTGGCGCTGCTCGGGTTGCCATAGGGGTAGCCTATAATAAGAGCCTTGTCACTAAAGAACTCGGTAGAACTCCAATACCAGGCACTCGCCAAACTGCTGCCTCCGTGCAAAACTGCAGTAGCATTAATTTTTGCCCTATTCTGATACATCAGGTTCAGCTCTTCCATTGAGGGTAAGTACCAATCGCCATAGGTTATGCCATTTTCAGTTATTTGTAATTCGTTACAAATACGTGCCGCATAAGTATTGCCATCATCACCTATTGCAACATGAGCTGCAATAATGATGGAAGTATTGGCTTTGCCTGCATAGGGGCCATCCCCTTTGGCTCGCGTATAACCGAAAGTGCCTGCATACCATCTTACTCCGGTACTTTGATCTTTTTTAGCGCAAACAAGCCCGTGTTGTCCGGTTTCGTCCACCCAGAATACAATACCGCCATGAGCGAAGTCGCCTTCGGAGTAGGTTTTTGTTTTTACCATATAAGGGCTTGCTGTTGTTCCTGTACCTGTTACAGTTATGTTGGCCCCTGCGGTTACTTTGGTTTCAGAGCCATCTGCTGCAGCAGGGATAGTTGGTTTGTTTTTCAAATCATTGTAGTTTTTATCCCACGCGGTGAATACCGGGTCGGTTTCGGTAATGCCACCGGTCAGACTTTCAGCTGTCTTGGCATGTAATGCGTACGGAACACTCAATATCTGAGAAATTCCCGTAATGGTATAATTCGTTCCACCTGTCGGGTCCGTTTCTATTTTCAGAAAATATGGCCCGGACGACCAGTCAATTTTTGAAAAAGTTCCTCTCATTGAGAATCCTCCTCCAATTTCAACCGTAACAAGTCCATTTGCGTTTGTTGTTGGATTCGGATTATAAATTTCCACATAAACAGGTGTTCCGGATATTGAGCCTTGCAAAATGCTTATTTTCATTCCGACTGCCTGATTCGTTACCAAATTATTCTTCAGGTCCCGTATTACTGCCTGATAGCTTATTTTTTCGGGTGGTTGAGCGAACAGGCCGACAGTGAAAAACAGCGCCGCTAAAACTGTAAATAATTTTTTCATTGTTTTGCCCTCTTTAGTTTTTAATGATTTTAAATGTTTTTACTTCTTTAATTCCCTGGACTACTTTTACAAAATAGGTGGCAGGTACAAGATTGCTCATGACAATGCTTGTTTGGTTGTCAGTGATTTTTTGGTTTTGCAAAAGTCTTCCGCTCATATCGTACAATTGGTAAGAAAAATTTGAAATTTCAAACTCATCAACACGCAAGATAAGGTAACCGATAGTGGGGTTGGGATAAGCCGAAACCGAAAGATTGATGCCTTTGGCTTCTTCAATGGCTGTTATTACCGAAATTTCATACGGTTGTTGTACGCCCTGTGCCACGGAACGGCTTGTTCCTAAATGGGTTTGATACATAACCTGCCCAACGGTATAGCTCATCGAGCCGCCGCTGCCGGAAGCATTGCCGCCTGTGGTGTTAATGCTTTCCTGTGCTGATACAGTAGAAAGGGAAAAGGTAAAAGTTAAAAGTGCTGCCACTCCTAAAGCTTTTAACTCTCTACTTTCTATTTTCAGCTTTTTTTGTTTGTGTCTCATTTACGTCCTCCTTTTTTAATTGGGAATATTCATTTTTTTATTTATCTGTTTTTGTTACCGTTGCTTTACTGTTTCAGTTTTTTACCACTGAATGCTAACGCTATCCCTGGCATACCAGTCTTCCTCCGGAGGGACCACTTCTTAAGCTATTGTAGTATGAGTTAAATCAGCAGGACGGGTCTTCGACGGGCCATCCTTATATTTAACAGTTTTTGAATCATGCAAGGATTTTGGATCAGTTGCGGAGATTTTGCTCGAAGACACCTTCGGCTGAGAAACCATCATTTCAGGTTCGTCTTTGTCAAGGTTGAGGCGCCTGACTTCAGACTCGGGCACCTTAACCAGTGTAACCTTCTCTTTAATCTGCTTTATCTGATTAATGCCTCTGATTTGTTAGGCTGAACAAAATATCAACCCGTGCAGAATCATTGCACCGACAAATGAGGCAGTTCCTGCATAAAATTGCCTGCTAATTATACATTTTCTCATATCTGATTGTTTTAAATTCATTTCCTTATTGTATTACAAATTCAACTCTCCGGTTATTGGCTTTTCCTTCTGGCGTGGTATTGTCGCTGACCGGTTTGCTTTCACCCATTCTGAAAAATTTTGTTGCAAAATGATTTTTCAAGATTGGCCAGGCCAATGGAAGGCACTCTTGTCGCTTCAATTCTGGTCAACGCTAGTAGGTGATTTTCCAAAGCCTCACATCTTTATTATTTTGACGTAATTCGTCATTTTCACCAAGGCGATTTAGCGGATCAAGCTCAACCTCAACCCGATAAAACCCTTCTTCAATATTTACGGTTCTACCAGAATCAAATATGAAATCAGCCCAAAACTTTTTGATGTTTATTCTCCTTGGCTCTGGCAATCTGTACCATTCATGATAATAGATATTACTGATTCCCCATTCCTCCTGAAAGACCACAATATTCTCAGGTTCTTTTATTAACCTTACCAGAACCTGCGATATCTCAATGGGACTAATCGTTCCCAGGTTTCTAATCAGAACATTAAACTCAAGCCAGGTTTCTGCTGAAGTCTTAAACACATAAGAAGAAGCTTGCCATTTCAGATAAGCATCAACAACTCTGCACTGAAGATCAACGGGCTGAGTACATACAAGCTTCATGGGAGCATTGCCCTTCACCTGACCATCAAGGGTTTGTACTCGAAGTGCCCATCCGAAAGGTGAATTTACCCACTTTTCAGGCACAGTAAAATTATAGCTACCGTTGTTAGGTGTGCTGGCGACGACCGGACGAGAATCTAAAGGTTGGCCAGTCGCCCCATAGCTGAGTTTGGATACAAGATCTATCTGTACGACATCATAAGGTCTTCCGCCACTCCAATGGATGAGCACTCTATCATTGGCGTTCCAGTCCCTCATTGGAGGGACCACTTCTATAGCTATTGTAGTATGAGTTAAATCAGCAGGACGAGTCTTCGACGGGCCATCCTGATATTTAACGGTTTTTGAATCAACCATGGGTTTTGAATCAGTTGTGGAGATTTTACTCGAAGATACCTTCGGCTGAGAAGCCATCATTTCAGGTTCGTCTTTGTCGAGGTTAAGACGCCTGACTTCAGACTCGGGCAGCTTTGCCAGTGTAATCTTCTCTTTAATCTGACTAACACCTGTTATTTGTTGGGCTGAACAAAATATCAACCCGTGCAGAATCATTGCGCCGACAAATGATACAGTGCCTGCATAAAATTGTCTGCTGGTTGTATATTTTCTCATGTCTGATTATTTTAAATTCATTTCTTCATTGTCTTACAAATTCAACTCTCCGGTTATTGGCCTTCCCTTCCGGCGTGGTATTGTCGCTGACCGGTTTGCTTTCACCCCACCCCTTCGATGTCAGGCGGCTGCCGTCAATCCCAAGCTGCATCAGGGTACTTACCACGGTTGCTGCTCTCTGTTCGGAGAGTCGCTGGTTAAATGCCTCTTCACCATCGCTGTCGGTATGCCCCTCTACACTGAATCTCAGCTCGGGATGCTCGTTCATCAGCTGGCAGATTGTATTGATCACTCCCATTGATTCCGGTTTCAGGGTTGCCTTGTTCACATCAAACCTTATTCCGCTGGCAATGATCTTCCCGTCCTGCAGAAGCCTGTCATACAGCTTCACCCCTCCTTCAGCGATCCGAATGTTCCTGATGAAGCGGTTTATCCCTTTTGTGCCGGCCGAATTGAAGCCGGGCACACCGAGGGTGATACCCGTCGGATTACACTCAAGATTGGGTATATTGACCAGGCGGGCATCATCAAGATAAACCTTCAGTGCCCGTATGTTGAATGAGAGGGCAATATGCCGCCAGAAACTGTCGTCGTGGTGCTCACTGTACCTGGCTCCCGGATACAAGGATCCTCCAACCCCTTTGTAATCAACACCATTGGCAGTAATAGTTATCAGGTTGCAGGCATTCGGCAGGTTTTTCTGGTTTTTACGGTCACAGAGCCATATATGATAGTTGCAATATTCCCGCCCTTCAAACCAGGCATCGAATTCGAGTGTGAAGACATCAGGCAGATAATCCGATTTCGGATCTTTCAGGTAAGGAACGATATATGCGTCACCTGACCTGAAATAGATGACCTTGTGATTGTCAAACACGGCATTTTCGATGCCCCCGCCGTAAACAAGATCCCATCGCGCAGGGAACTCGCCGTTCTGTTCGTTCTCATGATTATCTTCAAAGAGAACCATGTCGCCCGGTACAAAATCATATTTTGCCCATACGAGTTCAGGTTTCTGCTTATCCTGGGCAGCCTGTGACACCTGCTCAGTTACCTGTACGGCAGCCTGTGACACCTCCCTGTTCACCTCTCCGCCAGCCTCCTGTTTCCCGGTGTTCCCTGCTCCTGTCTCTTTGCTCCCGCTCTCTTTCCTGCCCTGCTCTTTTTTCCTGAACACAGAGACGACTCCTTCCTCAGCCTTATCAAAGACCTTGGTCACAGCCTCATCAGCTTTGCGGTTGGCCCTCCGGTCTGCCTCCCTGTTTATCTTGCCTTTCAGATCAACCTTTATCTGAGCACTCACCGGGGCAAGCAGCGCCGTGAAAACCATTAACAACAGCACTCTTTTCATAGCCTGATCTCCTTTGCTTTTTCGCAATTAAAGTTCGGAAGGTGCAGGCGGCTAATCAAAAAAATGTGCTGAACAACGCCGCCCCGTGATGAACTGCAATAGTTCAATGATATTCCGTTTTGGCGAATGAAGCGTAAAAGGAAGGGCTCCTCTCCATGTCAGCAATTCCGGCTGCCTTTAAGGAGGAGATGCCGGGGTCGGTGCCGGATATCAGAAATCTATCCGCAGGATGTTTCTTATGGTATCGGCATACTGTCGGCCGACGGGTATTCTGTCAGCCCCGATAATCAGGTGATTGTACTCTATTGCCTCGATATGGTTGATATTGACTGCAAATGACTTGTGTACCTGCAGGAAAAGAGACTCAGGCAGCCTGTGGAGGAAATCACGGAGTGTTGATCTGATCAGATGTCTCTTCCCCCCTGAACAGTGCAGTTCGAGATAATTGCCGTCAGATGTGATCCAGAGCAGCTCCGTGAATCTGACCTTGATCAGAAGGTAATCCTTCTTGATGAAGATACAGTCATTCATTGTCTCTCCGGATGACTTCGCAACGATCTTTTCACCGCCCTGTTCTGCGGAGGCTCTCCGGAACAGGGCCATTTCAATTGCGGCAAATAGATCCCTGTCGGTGAAGGGTTTGAGCAGGTAACCGTCCGGCAGCATCCGGCCGGCTCTCTCAACGGTCTCACGGTCACCATATGAGGTCAGGAATATAAACGGTATCCGGTACTTCTCCCTGATCACCGCCGCGAGGTCAATTCCGTCTCTTGCCCCTCCCAGCCTGATATCAAGCATGACCAGATCGGGTTTTGTTTCGGCCAGCAGGGCCTCCGCCTCATCAGCATTCAGGGCAACACCGGTGACATTATAACCCAGGCTGGCGAGGGTGGTCCTGATATCCTCGGCAATGATCAGTTCATCCTCAACAATGAGTATCCGTACATCTCCGTCAGCTTTCATGATGTTAATGCATTAAACCCTGTATTGATGACATCCTGACTGTTGCCCCTCCAAAGTTAATAAATCAGGCCTGTTTTTGTGCAGCCGGGAAAGTGATTATAAAACTGGTTCCTCCCCCGGCGGTACAGCTGATCTCACCCCTGAGCTGCCTGGTCAGAAGAGTAACGAGACGCAGGCCCAGCGACTGCACCCTGTCAATGGTGAATCCATCGGGCATCCCCACACCGTTGTCGGCTACGCTGAAGAACAGCCTGCTGCCGTTCTCCCGCAGGGTCACCCTGATCTCCCCCTTCTCCCTGCTGTTGAAGGCATATTTATATGCATTCACTATCAGCTCATTGGATATCAGACCGAGTGGGATGGCGGTATCAATATCCATGCCTGAAATATCACAGGTGACGCTGCACCTTATCTCCCGCCGCCCATCACCATGACTGGCAGCAATATTGTCTGCAAGCAGCCCGAGGTATTTGCCGATATCAATCCTCATCAGCTCATCCTGCTGGTAGAGCACCTGGTGTATCAGTGCCATCGACTTGACCCTGTTCTGGCTCTCCCTCACAGCCTCCCTGACCCTCCGGTCACTGATGGAGCCCGACTGGAGGCTGAGCAGGCTCGATACGGTCTGCAGATTGTTCTTCACCCTGTGATGTATCTCTTTCAGCAGTATCTCCTTTTCACTGTTGGCCTTTTTCTTCTGCCTGTAACTGCGCCACAGGATAACGGCTGTGGCAAGTGCCAGGACAAGCACTGCCGTCAGGGCATACCCAAGCAGGCGCTGAGTCCTGAGGCTCTCGGCCTGTACCATCTTCTCCATCATGAGAGTGCTTATCTCACTGTTCTTTTTCTCGGTCTCATACTTGAGGCGGAGCTCATCTATGGATCGCCGTTTCTCTGTTGAGAAAATAGTATCTGCAAGTGATTTGTACCGCTTATTGAAAACCAGTGCATTGCCGTAATCTCCCAGCCTCTCATACAGTTCTGACAGGTTTTTGCTCACCAGCATCCCCTCGTAGAAATAACCAAGTGAATCTGCCATGTCACCCGCCCTGCGGAAGTAGTTCAGTGCTGCGGCATAGTGACCTTCATCCACAGAGACCCTTCCCAGGTCATAGAGGTTGTTGACCATCTCCTGGAGGTTGTCTGTCCTTTGTGCATCATCCATGTTGCCCAGCAGCAGGATGCGTGCACTGTCAGGCTGACCGCTCTTCATCAGGAGCTCGGCCAGGAAGCGCCGTGAGAAAAGGATCCCGTTCACGTCATTAAGCCTGGTTGCCATGGCGAGGGAGGTTCTGAAAAAGTATCCGGCAGAGTCGGGGCGGTCTTTCTCGTTGTAGAGTGACCCGATGAATCGTGCCGCGATCGCCTTGCCCCATAGGTCATCATTCTGTTCGTAGTACTGGAGCGCCTTCCTGTAGAATGTCATTGCATTGTCATTCTCCCCAAGATCCTTGTAGACTGAGCCGAGATAACTGTATGCATAGGGCAGCTTGTCATGGTAGTTCATCTGTTCAAATACCGCAACTGACCTGCTGATGCTTGCGGCAGCCAGCTCATAGTAACCCATCCCCTGGTAGACGATACCCGTCAGCAGCCGTATCATGGCACTCATGTAGCTGTTCCCGATGGAGTCAGAGACTGCCTGTGCTTCGGTGTAGCACCCGAGTGCAGGCTCATTCCTGCCCTGCAGCCAGTGGATACGCCCGATATTGACTGTTGCAGATATCATTACATCTGGGAGCCCTGCCGTACGGGCCCGCTCCAGGTTGGTTTCAAACCCGTGCAGGGCCTCATCGAGATTGCCCTTCAGGAAGTCGATGCTGGAAGAAGCGTTCCTGACTCTCGCAAGCGCCGCCTCATCCCGGAGCTTCTCCGCCAGACGGGAGGATCTTGCCAGCATCGCTGCAGCCGAGTCATAGTGACCGCGTGACAGGTAGTTGCAGGCCAGGTTGTACCATGCATTGGCGGCTTCATGCTCGTTACCCTCTTTCCGGGCCTCTTCCAGGGCCTCATTGGCCACCGCAAGCGCTTCAGGGTAGGAGATGTGATTGTATTCGGCAGCTATTTCGTTCAGCAGCGCGGCTTTCCGTTTCGACTGTTTCAGCAGGGAGTAGAGGCTGTCGGTGACCTGGTTGCCCTGCGGCATGACCGGTGCGAGCCAGGTAAAACCGGCAAGAAAAAACAACAGGAAGCTGACTGAGGCCTTGTGAAGGCCTCCGTCCCGGGCAGGCACCGGTTTAATATCTGCTGCCATAGGCGTGTCCGCACCCGGAGATGCCGTTTTACCAATCGAATTTACGACATTTTCCGCAGACCGGTTAAAATCCGCTATTATTTCCAATAAGAGGCCGGAAGGGTTTTCAGATAGAAAAAAAGGTTATTTTTGCAGACTGAAACAGGAGTCCGTTTTCGCCATGGGTTCCGGCCGCTGCCGGGTCTGCATGTGCAGGCGGATGAACTGACGGGGTGTAGCGCAGTTGGTAGCGTACTACGTTCGGGACGTAGGGGTCGGAAGTTCGAGTCTTCTCACCCCGACTAATAGGTACTGAAAGTCAATATATTATGAAATATTTGTACTTTTTTGTACCACGAAAGAAAAACCCTGTCGAAAGCGGCAGGGTTCTTTTTTTATGTTCTCAACTATCATTACCTGAATTAACCATTATTTACAGTTTGCCTGTAATAATACCATTATTCCTGCATTTCGAGCATTTCCGCTGAATTTCATCTTTTCAAAATCAATTTCACTCGAAATAACCCCCACACATCTTTTTTTAATGTTTCGGAAACCTGTTGAAGCGAAAGTAGTTGGTAGTTTTTCCATAATCTCATCAATTACAAGAGAAAAGAAAGCACAAGTTTACCCCTCATTACGATACAATCTTTTAACTGGTATAACACCTCTTACGCCACCTTCTGGTTCAACCACATCTCCCTTGAAACGTGGAATTAAATGAATATGAACATGTGGAACTGTTTGCCCTGCGGCTTCATTTACATTTATCCCAATATTAAAGCCATCAGGATGGTATTTTTTATCCAATATCTGCTTTATTTCATTTACCATTACCCAGCAAGCCATCTGTTCTGATGGTGTTAATTCAAAATAATTCGCACAGTGACGTTTTGGAATAATTAGCGCATGACCACTTGATACAGGATACTTATCATACACGCAGTAGCATAATTCACTTTCCAATATGATTTCTCTGCCTGTTTCAGGTTCACAAAATGGGCAATATGACGACTCATTTATCATGATGCTTTAATTAATGTTCCACTCCTCATAACCACGATTTGATATCAAGTACTCACAACTGGACTGAAGTTGCTGAAATGCTATTTCATGCCAAGCTGTGAATGGATTATTACCCAGAAGTGCAACCTGCATCTCTTTTTGGAAACGTTGAGGTTGGTTTTGATTAATTAAATCCCAATAATACAGAATCAGGTCTTTTCTCCTTTCTATCAAATCAGGGGATGGTATTTTATCTCGCTTCTGGTTATTGGTGGTTGCCTGAGACGGGAGCAGATTCCACAGGTCATTATTTTTCCAAACCGAAAACGGAATCATGTGGTCAACATCATACCTGCTTATCGATTTGCCAGTCCATACGCAATATACTTTACCTTCTTTCTTCAGGATTGATTTGTAAATGTTCTTTGATTCAGTAACATCTCTTTCTGTAATGGGACTTTTTAATACTTCATTTATAACATTTTCAATTGACAATCTCTTCCCAGATGCATTTACAGAAAATTCTGCCCACTTAAATAAAATTGAATCCTGACCACCAATGAAACTTCCGAGTATCTTAAATGCCTCATAATATTCAACTGGGATTGAAAAAGAACCGAAATTCTTTATCAGAAATTCAATATCAATTGACGCTGGACTGTGCTGCCTTGGTCTTTGTGAATGGTAATTAAAAATTGAATAGAAGTCATTGCTGATTGACCTGCCAATATATCTCATTGGCATTTTTGTAATCGTTTCCTGCAGCTTCTTTGCCAATGCTATAAAGTCCTGCTTAATGCTTTGAGGAATGCCTTTGTTTTTTAAGTCATTATAGAATACTGAAAACCCACCAATAGGTCGGTATGCTGAGATAATTTGGTTTAATTGGTTTTCAAATGCCAGATTGACATCACCATTAATTTGCGGAATATAGGTTGGCGATTCTAATATCGGGTAGTAGTATAATATCCATTTTTCAATCAAAAGACCTGTCGGGATATTTACTCTGCCCTCTGAAAATGATATATATGGTGAATTATCCTGAATGATATCAATTACGCCACGAAGAAGAGCAAATTTGTATGTGGTAACCTTGCTGTCCCTTTCAATGATTTTGCTGATTTTATTGAAAATAGCTTCATCCATGAGGATAAACAGTTAATTTTCTTAGTTCTGTGCATCCACTATTTCCAACTTTGACCTTAAAAATGGCTAATACAAAATATTAACCTACTCATATTTCAATTCTCGCAATATTTTTATCTCCCTTCGATTGGAGAAACGTTAATAAAGAAGCTACAAATAACAATATCTCACTCATATGGAGTGGCTTACGTTCAATATATCTATTTATTGCAATATTTATGTTTACCAAAACATTAAGGATAGGTTTTTCCAAAAACTTGTTGTCTATCATCACAAACCCATCCAGCTTAAGAAGTTCATCATTTTTTACATTATTTGGGAAGGCGAAAATATTTAAGCAAGAATAATTACAGTAATTCCATGGGGCGCTTATTCTCTTATTAGTAAGGACTGCCTCATAAAAATATTGTTTTGTCACATCAGGACTATTAGGAACATTTTGAAATTCTCCTTGAAATTTAAAATTATAATATTTTGCATCGATTATTAGCAGCAACCTATTTTCATCCTCATCAATCCATCTAATTGTGTCTGGTTTTAATGCAAATTTCTTTAATATTTTGCCCTCCCCAATATCAAACCAATTTGCTGTAGGAATGAGTTCTTTATACTGACTATATTGATTGCTAAATAAAAAAGAGATTATATCTTCCCAAATAAATTCAAAGCTGCTTGTTCCAAACTGAGTTACCGTATTTATTGTTTTTAATAGCTGTATGAATAACATACTCCTTAGGTTAGTCAACAGTCGAATATCTCTGTTAGTGTATGATACGTTTAATTGACTCTCTATTATTTTTATTAATATCGATACCTCTCCAATATCTTTAAGCCTTTCATTATTATTAATATCATTTAGCGAGACTTCTAATAACTTCCCAAATTTGTAATGACAGTAATTTACTGCCCATTTATGAATTCTTGAGATTATGCTATTATCTATAGTCTTTTGGGACTCATTTATAGTGTCAGCATATATCGGCTGATAATTATTAAAGAGAGGCTGTGTTGAGTCAATCGTGTCATCCCATTTAATTTCTCCTTCGAAATTTAACCCTGAATATCTTTGGTTGAAAAACCAATAGCCATGTGAGACATAATCCTGCAAAATTTCTTCCGCAATCATTATCTCATCCCTTATTCCGAATTTGTGACTATCAATCACTGTTTCATCTCCTACGTGGGCGTTAATTTCTTTTGATGCAACGAAGAGTTTAAATACCTCAAAGAGTGTTTTTGCATAATTGAACAGAATCTTCTCCAAATCATTACCTTGATTATTAAATTCTTGAATTAATAATTTAGGTAAGAACACCAATAATTTGGATTCGATTGATATGAATCCGACAAAAGTTGGGGTGTAAGTATAATTTTTGACTTCTATAATATTATTTTCAAGCAAAATTGGATAATAATCGCCAATAATGTCCTTTAAAATATCAAGGTCTTTATATGGTTTAGTCTCACAGAAGAAATATGTATTTCCATATTTTATCATTGGTAGTTGGTTACACTTTACAATAGGCTAACAGTTCGTTAATCTCTTCTCGAAAGATTTTGCCTTGTCCGTATAAAGAATTCAGTTGAGAAAAATTATAAGAACCTGAAAATATTTTTTCAGGGGAATGCCTAACTAAATCATCACGGATATACAATAACAATTTGTTCTTGACGCTTATATCATCATTTACTTCATCTTTTGTCAAAAAGAAAGGACCGAATAATCTATCTTCAGGTAACTTAACGTTTGCTGATAGATAATCATTTAATACCCGCCTAAAACAATTCCAGTTATATACGCTTCCATCAAATGCTATTGTTAATTCGTCTATTATCTCTTCATTATAATTAATAGGTAAGTATTCGAAAGTCCATCTGCGTTTAAATGCCGAGTCTATTGGGAAGACGCCTTGGTCAGCACTATTCATCGTTGCCCATATGTATAAATTATCAGGAAGATATATTCCATGTTTAATCTTAATATAATCATCCCCCAATTCTCTTACAAGAAAACTTTCCGCCTCTTTTGGTAATTTGACTTGATATTTGCTTCTTCCCTCGTTTCTGTCTAATAACTGAAATACATCACCGAACACTGCCGTAGCATTCGCTCGATTAATTTCCTCTATTATTAATAAGAAAGGCGTAGGAGATTTTAATGCTTCAATCAAAGATAATAAAAAAGGTCCGGCAACAAAATCATAGTCAATGACGGGTTCATTTCTGACTGTCCTCATTGGAGATTCTCCACTTTTTGAAGCATAAAATTGTTTGTCGCTTTCCCTATAGAAGGTAACAGGTTTATAGCTTCCTACAAACTTTGCATTTGTATAATCAGGATGGAAAGTTATCCTTAAAAATCTTTCTCCAAAAATTATGGATTCCTCTTCCAGTTTATATGATTTTCCTGTCCCTGCCGCACCATATATTATTCTATTATGATACTTTAATAATCCCGCCTTCTGCTCCTTTGTTTCACGTCCAAATGGGTAATAACTCACAAAATCGAAAGTAGTAATAATCAAAATTTCGAGATTTGATTGTCCCGAATATAATGTTTGAATAAAAGGGGCACGTGTCAACTCACCTGCATGAGCCTGAACATTAAAGGTTGAATCCACTGTGATAGTATCATAATTAGTCCTTATGTCCAATGCTTCGATTAACCTCTGTTTAAGAATTCGTCTATTAAATGTTTCTTGAAAGGTTAAGTCAAACGGGCGTTCATTAAACCATAGTTGGTTAATTTCTTCTGTGATATGGTATTCCTCTTTAAACAGCGAAATTAATTGTTCTGGAGATAATTCTTCCTTGAAATTCCTTGGATATAAGCACATTACTGCAACATCGAAGATGTTCAACTTTTCTTTAAGGATTATTTCCAACACCTTTTCCTTCCAAAGTTTTGAAAATGTTATCCAAAAAAGAGATTCTGCACGAAAATCTTTTATGTCATCTCCAAAATAGAACAGGTCTTGCAGAGAACTTGCAACCGAATTGGTATGAACAGTATAAGTCTTTGATGAACCTATTTCCTTGTCTAATGAAAGCCGCAAATGATGAAGTATTTCCAATAAACCAAAGAACTTGCTTGAAACTTGTGCTGTCGCAACGTTAGTCCATGAATGAACCAAGATTTCTTGATTAATGTATGGCATTCTTTTAATTTTTTATTTCCGTAACAATATGATGTTCTTCAGAAACTATAATGTTGTTATATGCTTGAATCATATTGCCTAAGATTTCTTTAATTACAGGGACTGAAACAGCATTACCCAGTTGTTTGTAGGCTTGTGTATCTGAAACGCTAAATTTAAATTCAGTAGGAAAACCTTGGAGTCTTTTTGACTCCTTAACAGACAGTTTTCTTGAAATGTCCCATAGTTTTGGTACTCTATTGGCAATAATGGTAGGAGCATAAGTATCCAAACAAGCATAAAAGGCTTCCTGAATCTGTGTTTTTGCTCTATCGCCAATATGAAACCTCAATGCTCCATCCGCTTTTTGAAACGAAAATACACCATGCCTACCCTTTTTAGTATTAGACTTATACATGGATGAGTCATGTTGTACTCTTGGCGACCCATTAGCATTTTTAAAATGATGCATAATTCTTTTCTTCTCAAACTCGGTTAATTCAAGTTTTGGATTGTTTTCTTCGATATCAATGATATCTTTCAGTGTACTTCTTCGTAAACTCCCCGTTGGAAATTTGAAATCTACATCTTTATCAAATCCAACACAATACCAGCGCTCACGATACTGTGGTAGACCAAAATGATAACTATTTAATATTTCCCACTGAATGTGATAGCCTAATTCCTTTAAAGATTTTTCGATGACCCTAAGTGTTTCGCCCCTTTTGTGTGATTTTAACCCTTTAACATTTTCGAGCAAAAACATTTTGGGTTTATGATATCTTAAAATCCTAAGTATATCAAAAAAAAGAGTACCTCTTGTCTCGTCATCAAAACCTTCGTTCAATCCTGAATAACTGAATGGTTGGCACGGAAATCCAGCTGTTAATATGTCAAAATTTGGTATGTCTTTTTCATCTATTTTTTTTATATCGCCAAAAGGAATTTCTCCGAAATTATCGAAATAAGTTTTTTGTGCATGAATATCATTATCCGAAGAAAACACTGTTTTGATGTTTAAGCTGTCCAGTGCTATACGAAATCCACCAATGCCACAAAATAAATCAATGGCTTTATATTTATGATTATTGATGTTATTGTTTTGAATATCTGTCATAATCAATTAAAAATTCATTGAGATTTGTTTCATATTCTTATCTCTAAATATCAGTATTTTTTTTTCTATAAGCCTAAGCACTTCTGAGTGGTTATTGAGATTAAAAATCCTTTTTGCAATTTTCTCACTTAGTAATTCAGCATTTAATTCTGCCTCATTCAATCCAAAAACTTCTGCTAATAACGGTATTTTTCGTTCATCAAGTTCTCGGATATTATTCTCGATTTTACTTAGATTAGCTGAATCCATCTTAAGTTTGGCTGCCAGTTCAGTTAAAGTCAATCCCTTATCCTTTCTTAGTCCTCGGATGAATTCACCGAAATTTTCCATTTTTCCTTGAAAAAAAAATCTTGTCTTAATTGGACAAAATTAAGATAATTATTATATAATTTGCAACATAACTTGGCAAATTCTTATCTCATTTCACCATGGGTAGAAAATCTGATTTACCGACAACGCCTGAAAGGTCTTATATCATGAGCAAAGTTAAGGGGAAGGAAACAAAACCAGAAATCCGATTAAGGAAAGCGCTTTGGTCAAAAGGATATAGATATAGGAAAAATGTTAAAAGCATTAACGGAAATCCAGACATAGTATTTCGAGGGAAAAAAATTGTGATTTTTATAGATGGGAAATTTTGGCACGGATATAATTGGGATATAGAAAAAGAAAAGCTAAAAACAAATAGATTGTATTGGATTGAAAAGATTGAAAAGAACATAAAAAGAGACAGATTTATTACGGAACGTTTACAAGATAGTGGATATATAGTTTTGAGATTTTGGGATTTTGAAATCAATAAAAACTTACCAAAATGTGTTGAAATAATTGAATCCCACTTAAAAAAGAATTAATAGAATATTCCAATGATATATTTTTGTGTAAATTATAATCATTCAAAATTTTAAAAGTAGATTATTAACATAACTTCATTAATACTAAACTGTCATGGATGCTCAAATTGCGCAATATATAGACTATTTAAGGAACAATTCCATCAAAGTCATAGAATATGATGTTCCTGATTTTTTTGATGAAACCTTTCATCCAACAACCTTTAATTGGACTGCGGAAAAGCCTATAGAGGTAACACATTATAGTTATGATGATTTTTACGAATATTTAGAAAGCGATGCCTTTGGAAGTGGTGCATTTTTTCTTTATGAATTAAATGACAACCAAAATCCAACTGAATTTGAGAATACGTTATTTGCCAATTTTGAAAAATTCAAAAAAGATTTTTATCACAATAATTACTTTAATGAACATAATATTAAAAATGAGATTACTAATCAAATTCGATTAACCAAAAACCAGCTGGAGAAAATACTTTTCAAAATCAGCAGCTTTGAGACAGAACCATATAATATACTTATGGGAGCATTTAAAATGCTTATAAAAGTAAAAATTGAATTTTGTGCAGAGACCCTTCGTTTTATTAACTTTCCTTTAGCTATTTTGCAACCATCAAAAGATGAAAAATCTGCGAAGCCAAAAAAACCTTCAGGTGAACTAACCGACCTTACGCAAAACCAAGTTATAATCCTTTCCTTCTACTTGAAAGAATTGGGATGCCTTGGTAAAAGTATGCCAAAGAATTTATTTGCGGCTCAGATATCTGAATTAAGTGGATTTTCCACAGAAAAAATCCGTCAAGACCTCAGTCATATAGCAAATCCAGAAAGCTATGAATTCTCCGAATCTGATTATGTTGTTGTAAGAAGATTCTTAAAGGATATTATTGAGAGAATAGAGCAAGACTGCCAAAAAATATACTCTTCAAAATTTTAATCTGTACCCGTACAATTCTATCTGTACCCAACTAACCCCAGTTTTTAATTTGACTTTTGTTTCGTCAGATTGATGCTGCATTTGCAATAAGCCGATGCCCATCAATCAGGATGGAAACCCGAAGCCGTAGTAGGGACAAATTAAAAACAACGGAAATGAAAACTTTAAAATCAAACTCGAAAAGATTTATTGAACGTGGAAATGCTGTTCATGGTCAAAAGTATGATTATTCGCTTGTCAGGTACAAGGGAGCAAACGTGGATGTTAAAATCATTTGTAATAAACATGGCGTATTCTTCCAGAAGCCAAGCCAGCACCTTATGGGAAAAGGTTGCCCATATTGTGCAGCCAATCGGCTTACAAGAGCCGAGTTCTTAGAGTACTCTTCTAAGAAATATGGTGATGTGTATGAATATGACAAGTGCACCTATACACATAAGACTGGATTGAACGAATTTATTACTGTTACCTGCAAAACACATGGGGACTTCCTCATCAAGGTCGACTCGTTTCTAAAAGGGAAAGGGTGCGATAAGTGTGCCAAAGAAGAGCGGAAAATCAGCAACCCTTCTCCAAAACAACTTATACAAAATGAAAGCAAAGAAGTTGACATGCATGATAATTCAGTGAAGTCATTTCGTGGACTTATTAGTTATAAAGTTCCATTATCTACCGAATATGCATGTATCTGGAGTCCACTCTTTGAAACCAAAACTGAAGTCGAAAAATTCATTGAATCGATGGAATTATGTTTAGGATTGGCTGATTTCATCAGCATAAAGACTGAAATAATAGCACAAACACAAAAATACCTAAGTCTGGAGCAAGCCGAAAAGCTACTGAAGTGGTTAAACATTGAATCAAAAGAAGTGTACACAATATGGTGGGACTCATTTCAACCGACTTTCTTACCAAGAAACCTGCAGAAGTATTATCCCAATATTGAAAAAGTCTTTTCTGGAAACCAAGCAGGTGTAATTGTATCCATTCTTAACACTGTAAAAACAAGTGATGAAGAAGAACGGCAAAGAGCCTGATAATAATAAAATGCTCAAAACATATTATCATGTTTGAATTAAATCAAATTAAAGAGCGACCTGAACAGCCAGTTATTGAAAATTCAATTATACAAAATCGTATCTATTAATGATAAGCCATTCTTTGTTCAGGTCGCCAACTTTTAATAAAGATTAATATGAAAATAATATTTGGCAGTATTTATAAAGGATTGAAGGGAAAATCTCCAATTAAGGTTACAGGGAGATTTATCATAAGCGTTGCTCCCTGTGACCTTTGCTACAAAACGCTTATGAGCAGAATTAATTCTTATTAACGCTTATGCAACATGAAAAATTCAAATAAGTATTCTGGCAAGAAACTCCGTAGACCAGAGATTGACAAACCTTTCGTAAAAATAAACAGTAAACTCATCACTTGCTCAGATGTGACCGATGCGGAATTCAGGTTATTATGTTTTCTTTTCAGTTATAGCAATGGAACTACGATAACGGTAAACAACTTGTCAGATAAACTACACAAGAAACCAAGGACTATTTTGGACATTATTTCATCCTTGGTAAAGAAAGAGGTCTTGCATTTTACTGATACCCATATTGAGGTATTCGGTATCTCCAATAAACCTAACTGCGAAAATCCGCAGTGCGAAAATCTGCAGAATACTGAATGCAAAAATTCTCAGCCAATAGTGCAAAATCCTTCACTACAACCAGCGGAAAATCGCAGTTCAAGTTGCGGAAATCCACAGTTCAACTCTATTGATAATACAGATACACAGAACATTACAGATGCCTATAAGAATATTAATAGTAAGATTATTATAGATAAAACTATTTCAAATAACACAAGTACTTCTTTAGGAGATAATTCTTCTTTTTCAAATACCGAAGAAGATGATTTAATTGAAATTATACCTTCAGATGATACTTCTAAAAATACCCTTCCAATTGAAGGGGTTGATTTTAAGCCACGTGAAGAATTGGAAAGAATTACATCAAAAGAGGGTAAAACAACTTGGAGGTTAAAGAACAAACCCATCTCCAAGTTCTTAACTGAAATCAATATACCCAAGTATATTGAAATATATAATCAATGGATTAACTTAGATATAACTCTACATTCCAAATTCAGCTTTGCAGTTTTTGAATTAGTGGTCTCTTACATGATTGTAACCTGTAATCCAGCTTTGATATTTTATGAAACTAATGAAGAATTAAACAGATTTGTTAAGATATATTCCATTGATAATATACCACCCAATTTGAATGGTTATTTAATTCAGTTCATAGAAGACCCAGAAGGAATGAAAAAGGCAATACAATCATTCAGGCTTCCAAGTGATTTATAATTGATTACCGATTGAATAATTCCAAAATTCCCAAAGCAAAACCATTGCCAGAGTGTCCAACTCGCAATATTTTAACAGACCCTTAGATATAGCATCTCTTTCCAAGTCTGTCATCTGCATGAACTGCATTTTGGCATATGCAGTCATGGCAGCACCACCTTCCTGAATGTTACTCCGCATCAGGAACTCATCAATCTGGTCATCCGCAATCTCCTCGAAAAGTGGAGGGAGAAGAGTGTATGGGTTAATAATATTCCCTTGTTCATCCTTCTTTATCCACACCCAACCATCATCAAAGTTCAAACTCCTGAT
>CAZAVK010000013.1:0-95677 GCA_964488645.1 uncultured Rikenella sp.
GCTCCACGAAGGACTCTAGCCCAGCCAGCTGGAGTCTTTTTGTTGCCCTCTATTAGCGCAGGAATAGTGTGCGTTTCAGCTACTCAGTGTAGTGCAGGTGCCCCATTACCGGGCAAACTCTCAATTGCACCTGCGCAACTCTCACAGATTCAATACTTACAGTGGCGTAAACATTTTTTACCGCCCTGGCAGTAATATTTAAACTTCTGCATCAGTCACAAGAACTTTTAAGGCATTTTTACTGCCATGGCAGCAATATATTGATAATTACTTGCTATTTTAAAACAAAATTCCTATTTTTACCGCTATAAAAGCAAAAACAATGCAATCGCAGGAATTAGCAGAAGTAATAAGGATGCACAGAAAGGCAGCTAAACTGAGTCGTGTACACCTGGCAGAAATGGCAGGAGTTGGTAAGACCGTTATTTATGATATCGAGAAGGGAAAGGAATCAGTTCAATTGGACACCTTGAGAAAAATTCTCAAGGTGCTGAACATAAAGATGATGTTAACAAGTCCATTTATGGATAATCTGAACAGTACCGGAAATGAGAAAGGCTAAAGTTTTTGTCAAAGGAGTCGAGGCCGGGACTTTGACTGAATTAATAAAAGGTAAGGAGTACCTATTTGAATACCTGGACGGATATAAAGGCCTTGAGGTATCACGTACGATGCCAACAAATGAGAAGGTCTATAAATTCGATATGTTTCCACCATTTTTTGAAGGGTTATTGCCAGAAGGTATTCAATTGGAAGGATTGTTGAAATTGAACAAAATCGATAAGCATGATTATTTCACCCAGCTGATTGCTGTTGGTAATGATATGATAGGAGCTGTTACAGTAAAAGAAGTAATGGAATGAACCGTTGCCCGATATCATATAATCCTTGCGGAGATAATCGCTACAGTGTAACAGGACTCAGACTTTTATCAGCCGGACTTACTTCTCTTAAAAACCTTGAATATACTGCTGAAGAACAAAGAAAAGAGGCTTACAATCGGGCGTCAAAGATGTCGGTTCAGGGAATACAGCCAAAGTTAAGTGCAAGATTAAACATCAAAGAAGGAAAATTCGAAATTGTTGACACTGGCGGAAGGTTTATTCTCAAACCTCAGCATCAATATTTTCCGGAAATGCCGGAAAATGAAGACCTGACAATGAGGCTTGCTGATGAAATCGGTTTAGAAATACCATTACACGGTTTAATCTGGTCAAAGGACAACACCTTAACATACTTTATCAAACGGTTTGACAGGAAGGGGCAAAATGACAAAGTAGCAGTGGAGGATTTTGCTCAATTGGCAGGATTAAGCAGGGATACAAAATACGAATACAGTATGGAGAAGGTTGTAGGTTTGATTGATAAATACTGCACTTTCCCATCGGTTGAGAAATTAGTGCTATTCAAACTGGTCATATTCAATTACCTGATTGGAAATGATGACATGCATCTTAAAAATTTCTCTGTTATAACTGAAGATGGCAAGGTCAAACTATCTCCAGGCTATGACCTTCTTAACACTACTATCGGGTACAGGAAACCTGATGATGAAATTGCTTTACCCCTTGGAGGAAATAAAAAGCATTTAACACGTAAGATGCTTGTAAACTACTTTGGTATGGAAAGGTGTGAACTGACTTCCAAAAGTGTTGAAAAAGTTCTCGAAACCATATCCACAGCAATTCCCAGATGGAAAGAATTAGTCAATGTCAGTTTCTTATCTCAAACAATGAAAGATAAGTACCTTGATTTGTTGGATGCACGTCTCAGAATTTTGAGAATTCAAGGGTAATTTAGAGAATATTGTGGAACGAATATTGTGCGTTTGCCCAGTAAAAGGGCAACTGCACCACACTGAGCAGCTGAAACGCACACTATTCCTGCGCTGAAAGAGAGCAACAATAAGACTCTGACTGATTGGAACACTACCAGTAAATAAAGGCCAGACCAGGAAATCAGTACATTCTCATAATAAACCCGTCCATTCCTCCGCCTCCTCCCCCAAAGCGCGGATTCACCACATTATTGTAGATTGAGCCGAATGTATAGGATAATCCAAAGCGGGCGAAGTATCTGAACTGCGTTTCCAGTTCTTTTCTTCTAAGCAGCACTTCTTCGGTGGTTGCTCCTCCTTTGACCAGGTTAAGCTGGTTGTGAACCATTGACCCTCCTCCTCCCAGGTTCAGGGAAAGGCCTTTTGCAATCCGCACTTCGAAGTAACCATTCACTTCGAGGGAGTTTTTTGACCAGTCATGAAGGTAACTGCTGTATCCCACGCCAAGATCAATTGACCCCCATTTCTGAAGGACTTCATAAGAGGCCGTAAGACTGTGGCTCCACAGGTTATCCCTTGTCTTATTATATATTGTGGTATCAATGTATTCTGCATATACATATCCGGCGAGATACTGGATTCTCAACTGCCTCCTTGTAGACTCGGAGTAAGGGAAAAGGTCATATTCAATGCCTGGCATAAGCGATAATGTAGCCTGGTAATTGCTGAAGCTTGACGAACTCAGGGAAGCCGATCCGCCGTATGACCAGTGGTCATTCAGACTCCTGACAATTAGCGATGATATTGATTTTGAATTATTCTCACTCGTAAGCACCGAACCGGAGATATCGAACTTGTCATTCTCATAGCTATATGAAGCGCTCAGATTTATTTTCCAGTCTTCTGTAACCCTCCTGGCACTGAAACTCCCGAAAATGTTTGCTGACTTGTATGCTTTCTGTCCGTTGAGAAATCCGCTGACTGATGACCTGAACACCCAGCTGTTCCATCTGTCTGTAGAAACGGTTTCAGCCATAGGCTGAGTAAATGAAACAGAGATATATTTTGAAAGAGGCGTCTTCTGGACATACCTCATCAGTCCCATCTTAAGTACATTAACCATATTGGCCCTGGTGGTTTCATCAGTATCGTCAGGAGCCGACTGGTATCGAAGCGTATCTCTCATGCCTGAGAACTGGCCCTGGCCGACAAGAAAATAGGTATATTCCCTTCCTCCCGAGCCTGTCGGTTGTGAGGAAGAGATAATATAAAGCCCGGCATCTTTTATGTCCCTGACGTAGTTTACATAAGTGATCTCTCGCTTGATATAGTCTGATGATTCCATAAAAACATTCAGTGCACTCTTTCTTAGTGTATCTGTCTGGGCTGCACCAATCTGAGAAAAAACTGCAGAGGCTGTCAGAATCAGAACCAACGGCAACAAGGTCTTTTTCATTGTTCAGGGGTTAGGTTGTTCATGTAAAAGTAAACTGACTATGGTTCATGGAGATCAGTGAATCCCGGCATTAACAAGAGGTTAACACAAGCGTTGGTTGAATTGCATTAAACGAACATTATAAATATCTTAGATGCTTGTTTTCGATTTAAGCCCTGAACCCGCCTTATACTACTGGCCATCAGATTATCTTGAACATGAATATGATCTTTTCACATAAACCCATATCACTTCTATGAGCGAAGAACAGAAGCGCCAGCTTAACCAGCAATTATGGAACATTGCCAACACCCTGCGCGGCAAGATGGATGCCGATGAGTTCCGTGACTATATCCTCGGTTTCATCTTCTACAAGTATCTCTCTGAGCGTATGGAGCTCTTTGCCAATAAGATCCTCGAGGCTGACAAGATTACCTATCTTCAGGTATCTGAGACTTCCGGTCAGGGGCAAACCTTCCTGGAGGCCATCCGTGAGGAGTCGCTGGAGCAGCTCGGTTACTTCCTGCAGCCCTCGGAGCTCTTCAGCCAGGTAGCCCGGCGGGGCAACGGCAACGGCAGGCACGGCAATGTCTTTATCATAGAGGATATCCAGAGGATACTGATCAACATACAGAACAGCACCATGGGTACTGAAAGCGAGGAGGATTTCGATCACCTCTTTGAGGATATGGACCTGAACAGCACCAAGCTGGGCAGGACAGCCGAGCAGCGGAATGAGGTGATAGCCAGGATACTCTCACACCTTGACAGGATCGATTTTCAGCTTGAGCATTCAGAGATTGATGTACTGGGTGATGCCTATGAGTATCTGATAGGGCAGTTTGCAAGTGGTGCAGGCAAGAAGGCGGGCGAATTCTACACCCCGCAGCAGGCCTCGAAGGTGTTGGCACGCATCGTCACCCTGGGCAAGACACGTATAAAATCAGCCTATGACCCCACATGCGGATCGGGATCACTGATCCTCAGGCTGGGCAGGACATGTGATGTGATGCAGTTCTATGGCCAGGAGCTCAACCGCACCACCTACAACCTCTGCCGCATGAACATGATCCTGCACGGCATCCATCACACCCGCTTCGACATCAGGCTTGAGGACACCCTTGAGCATCCCCAGCATGAACAGCTCGATGCCGAGGCGGTGGTTGCCAATCCACCCTTTTCGGCCAAGTGGAGCGCCAATCCCCTCTTCCTTACCGACGACCGTTTCAGTGAATATGGCAGGCTGGCTCCGGCATCGAAGGCCGACTTTGCGTTTATCCAGCACATGATCTACCACCTGGCTGAGAACGGCGTGATGGCGGTAGTGATGCCGCACGGTGTGCTCTTCAGGGGCGGTGCCGAAGGGCATATCAGGAAGTACCTTATCGAAGAGAAGAACTATCTCGATGCGGTTATCGGGCTGCCGGCCAACATCTTTTACGGCACCTCCATTCCCACCTGCATCCTGGTCTTCAAGAAGTGCCGTGAGCATCCTGATGATATTCTTTTCATCGATGCCAGCCAGCATTTCGAAAAGGTCAAGACTCAGAACTACCTGCGTGATGAAGATGTTGACAGGATAATTGACTGTTTCGAGAAGCGCATCACCATTGACAGGTACAGCTTCGTAGCCCCACTTGACGAGGTTCGCGAGAACGATTACAACCTGAACATTCCCCGCTATGTTGACACTTTCAAGGAGGAGGAGCCGGTTGATATTGCTACCGTTGCTGAAGAGCTGAAAGCTCTGGAGGCTGAGATGCAAGAGACCGACGAGACCATTGCCGGCTTCTGCCGTGAACTTAACATACCTATACCCTTCTAATCATGGGAAAGCAAAAAAGGGCGCCAAGATTGCGTTTCCCGGAGTTTGAGGGGGAGTGGGAGAAGAAGAGAATTGGTGATTTGGGTGTATTTATTGGTGGTGGAACGCCAGACACAACTATTACGGAATATTGGAATGGTAATATTCCTTGGATTTCAAGTTCTGATGTTCAAGAAGGTAAAGTTCAGGATTACCTAACATCCCACTTTATCACAGAAGAAGCTATTAGAAAATCAGCTACCAAATTAGTCCCTCAAAACAGCGTATTAATAGTGTCGAGAGTCGGCATCGGAAAGTTTGCAGTCTCAAAATCACCAATATGTACGAGTCAGGATTTTACCAGCCTTGCTCTAGTCATAGATAATCCCTATTTTCTTGCATATTATTTCAAAGAAAAAACCAAGCTCTTTCTTAGGTTTAGTCAAGGTACTTCAATTAAAGGATTTACGGGGGCAGATATAAAAAGCATGGTCTTTCAAATACCCTCCCTCCCCGAGCAGCAAAAAATTGCCTCTTTCTTCACCGCCATTGACCGGAAAATCACTCAGCTCAAACGAAAGCAATCCCTTCTGGAACAATACAAAAAGGGGATTATGCAAAAGATATTCTCACAGCAAATCCGCTTCAAAGACGATAATGGAGAGGAGTTTCCGAAGTGGGAGAAGAAAAAACTTAGTCAGATAGCAGATAGAGTTACATCAAAGAATAATGCTAAAAACGAAAATGTACTTACTATTTCTGCACAACATGGGTTAGTCAATCAATTGGACTTTTTTAAAAAAACGGTTGCTGCTAAGGATCTATCTGGTTATTATTTGCTTAAAAAGGATGATTTTGCCTATAATAAAAGCTACTCTACAGGTTATCCAATGGGTGCTTTTAAAAGGCTGAAGCTATATAATGAAGGTATCGTATCACCCCTTTATATATGTTTCACTTTTAAAGCCATATCCAATCTCGCATTTATGGAACAATATTTTGAATCTGGCAAACATAACAGGCAGATAGAAAAAATTGCTCAAGAGGGGGCGAGGAATCACGGTCTTTTAAATATCAGCATTCATGATTTTTTTAATACTGAGCTATTATTACCCAATCTTCTAGAACAAACCAAAATCGCCAGTTTCCTCTCAGCCATAGATGATAAAATCAACCGTACCCGGATTCAGATTGAAAAAGCTGAAACCTGGAAGAAAGGGCTAATGCAGCAGATGTTTGTTTAAGAAAGCAGAACATGGACTTTGAAGTATACTGTGATGAAAGTGGGTTAGAAGCCCTTACCCGAAAAGAGGCACATAAGTTCACCGCTATTGGGGGCATCTGGATGCCTGCAGAGTTCCGTGAGACTTTCAAAACCGGGATGATTGTTATCAAAGACAAGTATAACATTAAAGGAGAACTAAAATGGCAGAAAGTATCACCAGCCTACCTTAACTTATATGCAGAAATCATTAATTACTTTTTTGACACAAAAGAACTCAGATTCAGAGTTATTTTGATTGAATCCAGAACCGTCGATAATATCCGCTTCAATGAGAAGGATGCTGAATTGGGGTTCTATAAATTCTACTATCAGCTCCTCCACCACTGGATCTATGACCTGAATTCATATAATATCTTTCTTGATTATAAGGTAAATCGTAACAAAGGCAGGATTAATATCTTAAAGAAAGTTCTCGACGCATCGAACATTACTTCAGAAATTCAACAAGTGCAGGCATTGCCATCACATCAATCACTGGGAATTCAACTTGCAGATATTCTGACAGGCCTGGTTGCTTCAAAATTTAATAACAAGTTCACCGGCCAGGCAAAAGGAAGATTGATTGAGATTGCCGAATCAAGACTGGGACATACAATAACCCGGACCTCAAAACGTGTTGAAAAATTTAATGTTTTTAAGATTAATCTTCAGGGGGGATGGTAATGTCGTATGTCAAAATCAGACCCTATAACCTGTCAGAAGAAGTATTGAGAAAAATGTGGTCTGAAACTTACTGTTCAAAGCCTATTGTAACTTTCGACCAAATTGAAGTCCGTTTTTATTCCAATATGTTTGATCATTGCTTTTATGAAAGTGCCGACAGACGGAAAGGAGATAAGTCTATTTTGTCATATAACAGATTAGAAAAGTTTTTTTGGATTAAAGACGCCCTGGAAGATCCTGATTCTGTTCTGAAAAAGGGATGGAACTCAAAAACAAAAAGTTATGATGATTCAAGAAGAGTTACACTGGTTAAAGGAAACTATATTGTCGTCATTCTAATCTATCAAAAAAAGAAAGCCAGATTTATAACCGCCTACGAAGTAAATAACGATGAGAATCTGCAGAAAATCAGAAACAGTCCGGACTGGAAATAAAAAAACGCTGATTAGCTGGTTCAGCGTTCGAAACCTTTGTTGATTCCATACCAATGGTAAAGAACTGTACAAAAATACGCTTAATTTTTGACAAAAAGTAGATAAAAACGCATAATTGTCTACAAGACCGTACTAAAACGCAGAGATGACCAAACAACCCGAACTAATACTCGAAGAACAGCTCATTGCCAGGCTGCAGACCCTGGGATATGCCAGGGTACTTATCAGGAATGAGGCGGACCTGACAGCCAACCTTAAGACACAGCTCGAGAAGCATAACAACACTACATTCTCTGACAATGAGTTTGAGAAGGTGCTCAATATACTCAGCAAGGGTACGGTATTTGAAAAAGCCCATACGCTGCGTGAGAAGCAGCATATTGTCAGGGATAACGGCGACAACCTCTATTTTGAGTTCATCAATACCGAACAGTGGTGCCAGAATGAGTACCAGGTGACCAACCAGGTCACCATGGAGGGGAAGTACAGGAACCGCTATGATGTCACCCTGCTCATCAACGGCCTGCCGCTTGTGCAGATAGAGCTGAAGCGCCGCGGACTGGAGCTGAAGGAGGCATTCAACCAGGTAAACCGCTACCAGCGGCACTCGTTCGGCAGCAGCTACGGCCTCTTCCAGTATGTCCAGATCTTCGTCATCAGCAACGGGGTAAACACCAAGTACTACGCCAACAACCGCAACCAGTCATTCAAGCAGACATTCTACTGGACAGACAGGGAGAACCGCCGGCTCACCAACCTGCTTGACAACTTCGCACCCGAATTCCTGGAGAAATGCCACCTCTCCAAGATGATATGCAAGTACATAGTGCTGAACCAGGCACAGAAAATACTGATGGTGCTCCGCCCCTACCAGTACTATGCCGTAGAGGCGCTGGTTGACAGGGTGCTGCACAGCCGCAGGAACGGCTATATATGGCATACCACCGGGTCGGGGAAGACACTTACCTCATTCAAGGCAAGCCAGATACTGACCCGCCTGCCGAAAATTAAGAAGGTACTCTTTGTGGTTGACAGGAAAGACCTCGACTACCAGACCACCAAGGAGTTCAACTCGTTCAGCCACGGCAGCGTTGACGGCACCGACAACACCCGTAAGCTGGTCAGCCAGTTTACCGACGACACGAAGCTGATCGTCACAACCATACAGAAGCTCAATGCGGCCATCAGCAAGAAACAGTTCCTCGAGCAGATGGAGCCGCTCCGCGATGAACGGATAGTCTTTATCTTCGATGAGTGCCACCGCAGCCAGTTCGGCGATACACACCGGCGGATCATCTCATTCTTCAGGAACATACAGATGTTCGGATTCACCGGCACACCCATCTTCGCTGAGAATGCAGTCAAGGGTGAGCTGGGGAAAAAGACCACCAGGGAGCTATTCGGCGAGTGCCTTCACAAGTATGTGATCACCGATGCCATCAGGGATGAAAACGTACTGAAGTTTTCTGTGGAGTATGTCGGCCGCTACCGCAACCGTGAGAGCGCCAGCGAGATCGACATACAGGTTGAGGATATCGATGTGCCAGAGCTGATGGAGTCGCAGGCACGGCTTGAGAAGATCGTTGACTACATCATCGCTCACCACAGCCGGAAGACACACAACAGGAGCTTCACCGCCATGTTCTGCGACAGCAGCATCGAGGTGCTGATACGCTACTATGAGCTGCTCCACCGCAGAAAGATGCTCGGCGAACATGATCTGAAGATCGCCACAATATTCAGCTATACAGCCAATGAGGAGGATGCCGGTGCAGACGGATTCATTTCCGATGAGATTGCCATCGCCGCAGAGCCTGCTCCGGGTTACACGGTCAACATGCACAGCCGTGAAAAGCTTGATGAGTTTATCGGCCACTATAACCAGATGTTCGGATCGGCCTTCTCGACAAGCGACAACCAGAGCTTCTACAACTACTACAACGATATCAGCAAGAAGGTCAAGGAGCGTAAGATCGACCTGCTGCTGGTGGTCAACATGTACCTGACCGGCTTTGACTCCCCGCCGCTGAACACCCTCTTCGTCGACAAGAACCTGCGCTATCACGGACTGATACAGGCATACTCACGTACCAACCGTATCCTGAACGAGCTGAAGTCGCAGGGAAATATCGTGGTCTTCAGGAACCTGAAGAATGCCACAGATGAGGCTATCACCCTCTTCAGCAACAAGGAGGCCATTGAGGAGATCATCATGAAGCCCTACGATGAGTATGTGAAGGCGTTCAATGAGGGTTTCATCAACCTGCTGAAGATAGCCCCCACCGTTGACAGCGTCAACAACCTGGTGACTGAAGATGATGAGCTGAAGTTTATTATCGCCTTCAGGGAGCTGATGCGCATAAAAAATGTGCTGACAACTTTCTCTGACTTCAAGTGGAGCGACCTCTCAATGACCGAGCAGCAGTTTGAGGATTACAAGAGCAAATACCTCGACCTGCATGACAAGGTGAAGAGCAACCATGCGCCCGAGAAGGTGAGCATACTTGAGGATGTTGACTTCGAGCTCGAGCTTATTCACCGTGACGAGATCAACGTTGCCTATATACTCAGGCTGCTGATAAGGCTGAAGGCCAACCAGAAGAAGGAGGCAGAGCAGATTGAGAAGGAGATACTCAACCTGCTGAACACCGAGATACAGCTGCGCAGCAAGAAAGAGCTGATTGAGAAGTTTATCAGGGAGAACCTGCCCCTGATACCCGATACCGAGGATATACCACAGGAGTTCGAGAAGTTCTGGTCAGAGGAGCAGGAGGCAGCCTTCCGCAAGATGGTGGATGAGGAGCAGCTCTCCGGGGAGAAGACCCAGGCGCTGATTGAGAACTACCTCTATTCAGAACAGGAGCCGCTGCGCAATGAGATCCTCGATCTGCTGGTGGGCGAAAAACCCACCCTGCTGCAGCGGAAGCCACTGGGTGACAGGATCCTGAAAAGGATAATGGGATTCATCGAGACCTTTATCAACGGTATTGCAGGGTGAGCAGCCCGCCGCAAAGCTATCTCCCTTCCATTGAAGACCGTATCAGTGCCAGCTGTTCGGCAAGCACCCTTTTCTGGCCCGGAGTGAGCTCTTCTATCCGGGCTGCCGCGGCCAGCAGCTCTGCCGCTTTTGCTGCCTCTCCCCTCTTCATCAGCAGGTCAGCCAGCAGGGGGTATGAATCAAAATAGCCGGGGAAGCGGGCAACCGTTCCTGAGAGTATCTCTTCAGCCTCAGCGGCATCGCCTCTCTCCAGCAGGTAGTAGGCGCAACTGCGGGCATATTTCGGATTGTTGCGGTCCCACTCCATCGCCCGGCGGCTCAGGCTGACCGCCCCGTCGGGGTCACGAGGCGCTATCAGCACCGCCAGGTTATAGGCTGCCACGGCATTGCGTTCACTCACCTCCAGCAGCTGCCTGTAATACTTCTCAGCCAGCGCATACTCGCCGGCCTCACCGCACAGCAGCGCCATGTTTGTCAGTGCAGCCTCATGCCGCGGGTCGGCAGCCAGTGCCCCGGTGAACAGCTCCCGTGCCTGCCGGACGTCATCCATCACTGTATAGTATATCACCCCGGCATTCACCAGCGGCATGACCGCCTCCGGGTATAGCATGACCGACCTGCTGTATGCTGCCAGTGCCTTTTTATAGTCGCCCCGGTTACTGTGCCACAGGCCGAGGTTATAGTACGCCGACCATGAGTCGGGCTGTGCCGTCAGCGACGCCTCATACTCTCTCAGTGCCGCCTCGGCCCGCCTGCGTTCAGCTCTGCACAACCCTTTCATGGGCGCTCCGCTGAGTGCATATGCCGCATTGATCCTCACCAGCCGGTAGCTGTCGCCGGCCAGGGTCAGCAACCGCTCCCGCGCCTCCGGCGAACCATCCCCATGGAGGCTGTGTGCCGCCGCACCCCTGACCAGCGGCGAGGGATGCCCAGTCAGCCGCCTGAGCACCTCCCACCTGGAGGGATCGTCACACCCCTCCAGCAGCCTGATGAACGAGGTGGCATAGACATTGTCAAACCGTCCCTCCGCCAGTCCGCCAAGGATCAGCTCCAGGGCCGACCAGTCGCCCTCCCTGGCCATCTTCAGCAGCCTGCCGTCGGCCAGCGCCTCCTCCTGGTAGCCGGGACGGCGTCTCTCACTGACCACCTCATCGGCCCACCCGGCAGTGCGGTCACTATGGCAGAGATTGCATGCGTTGGGCGAGCCGAAGAGGAGCGTGGCCCGTGGCACGGGCGGACGGAACGAGTGATCGCTCCTCTCCATACGTGCGAAGGTGCTCTTAGGCATATGACAGGCAACACACCGGCTGCCCTCAGAGCCGGCATCATGCAGGGAGTGTGCAGCGACGGCGGAGACCTTGTCAGAGTGACAGGGCAGGCAGGCATCATTGGCATTCTCCGCAGAAAAACGATACCTGCCACCGGAGGTATGACAGTCGACACAGTGCAGGCTGCCGGCAGCTGCACAGCGGTTCATCTCCCAGCCGGTCATGGTGTAGTTCTCTCCCAGGTCGCGCCCGTCAGCATAGTAGTCCGGGTTCTCGAGGGTGACCAGGTCGAAATAGTCATAGAAGAGTCCGCCCGGCGGAAAATCAGGGGCGATAACGGATGCCTTTGCGTGGCATGAGCCACACGCCGAGTTGTGCTGCTCAGCGGTAAAGAGCCCTGTCCGCACTATCCTGAGGTTTCGGGGAACCCTTCCCTCGCCTGCCCTGAGCGAGGCAACGATATGGTCATGGCCGGGCCCGTGACAGGTCTCACAGTTGATGCCCGGCTCACCCCAGGTGGTGTTGTAGCTGTTCGCGACCGGGTTATAGTTGGTCTCGAGCTGGCTCACGTGGCAGCTGTGACAGGAGGTGTTGAAGGTGTAGAGGTGGCTGCGCCAGTCGAGCGGAGCATCCCCGCCGCTCTCAAAATGGCGTACACTGCTCCCGGTGGTGCCGTACCACTCATCGCTGCTGCAGTCGTAGGCCAGCGGCAGCACCTGCAGTCGACCGCCGGGGAACGGTGTCAGGAAATAGTAGAGGTACTTGCCTCCCAGGACGTGGAGGGCAGCATACCTTGCCGCCGTCCCGCTATCGTCCCACTCAGTGAAGATCAGGGAGTCGCCGGCAACCTGAGCCTCCCAGAGGGCATCTGCCACCTTTACCTTCCCGCCGTCGGAGCGGATATTCCTGCGGATGAATTCCGGCGTGACGGGCTGCATCGCCAGACCGTGCCGCGAGTCGTGCCACAGCCGGTAGAAATCCTCATGACAGGGTATGCAACTGCTGCTGCCGTCGCCATAGGCTGCAGCTGCCCGAAGGAGACTGCTGCGCCTGGCAGCCATCACCAGCAGCAGGGCGACCAGCCCGGTGAGAACCAGCAGAGGTGCCAGGAGTCTTATCCGTGACCGCGCTCTCATCAGTTGTAAATATAGCACAACTATGAGAGAGTCCGGGCCCGGAATCTGATATCACGTAAGCCGTTGCCCGGAAGCAAATCCCTGGCTGCTGTGGCCCGGAAGCAAATCCCTGGCTGCCGCAACACGGAAGCAATTACCCGTAAGCCGTTATTCTAGAAAATGATATCCCAGACGCCGGCGCTCCGTTCGAGCTCTACCAGTGCTGCGTATCCGCTGAAGAGGGTCTCGTAGTATGAGATCTGCAGGTCATTGTAGGTACGCTGCGCATTCAGCACCTCGAGCAGCGATGTTTCACCCCTGGAGTAGCTGTATGCCTTTCCCTCGAGCACCATCCTGGCCTGGTCAAGCAGTCCCAGGTCGAAGTTTGCCACCTGCCGCATCAGTGCCTGGTAGAGGTTGTAGGCCTTCACCACCTCATTGCCTATCTCTCTCTCTGCCTGCAGGTAGAGCAGCTCACTCTGTTCAAGCTGGTAGCCTGCCATTTTCAGCTCGCCGCGATTGATATGCGAGAACTTCAGGGGGATAGCTATGCCGGCAGTTATCTCAGAGGGTGGTGCCCCGGCCAGCCGGCGCCCGGGGCCGGATCCCGCAGCCCCGGCCTTCAGTCCGATATCGGCACGCCGCTCGGCCTTCACCAGTGCCAGCTGGTCTCTTGAGTAATCGATATTGTACCGTGCCGCCACCAGGTCACTCCTGTTCTCAAGGGCCACGGCGATGAGCTCCTCGAGGCTGTAATCGCGCTCAATCCTGCCGAACGACTCTGCCGGGCAGTAGAGGGTGTCAGCATGATGTCTGCTCATGCGCGAAGAGAGCTCCACGAATGAGTTGATTCTCCCGGCCTCTATCTGCAGCAGCTCATTGTACATCATACCCGCCTCCAGGCTGCTCTGCGAGGCGTCAATAGCCATGATGCTTCCCAGGCTCAGCCTGATGCTGTCAGCCCTGGCCAGCTCGGAGAGCATCTCCCATGAGCTGAACATCACCTCATAGAGGTGCACATGCCGCATCGCATCGAGGTAGTCAAGGGTGGCATCGGCACGCAGGTTACGCAGGAAATCGGCGAGCATCGCCTGTGTCAGCTGCTTCTCGCTCAGTGCCAGGTTGATACGTGCACGGCGCTTACCTATCTCAAAGGTCTTCTCTATCTCGGTTGAGTAACCGCTCTCATCGCCGGTGCCCGACCAGTCGAACGAGATGGTCGGGTCCTGGAACACCCGGGCAGCCTCAGCCTGTGCGGCAGCAATGCTCACCTCATACTTTTCAGCAGCATACCCGAGGTTCTCTGCCAGTACCAGCTCAATATACTCGTCGTATGTGAGGCAGACCAGCTCCTGCAGCCGGGGTGCCTTCAGCAGTGCTGCCGGCTCCGGTGAGCCGTCATGGCGGAACAGGGCATGATCGCGCAGGTCAGCCGGCAGGGGCGGCGGCCCGGGCAGGCGATGGTCAGCCGGCAGGGGCGGCGGTCCGGGCAGACGATGGTCAGCCGGCAGGGGCGGCGGTCCGGGCAGACGATGGTCAGCCTGTGACAACAAGGGCTGTGAAAGCAGCCCGGCAAGCAGTACCAGGCAGAGAAGGACTCCCGTCATTCGGTCATTGTGGCTTTTCATGTTTAAAATCTCCTTTACCCCAGCGTTTTTCAGTCAGATAGTAGAGTGTCGGCATCAGGTATAGCGTCAGTATGGTTGCTATCAGCAGCCCGTACACTATCACGGTTGCCAGCGGCCGCTGCACGTCAGACCCGATATTGGTAGAGATGGAGGCAGGGAAGAGTCCCACCACCGCCACCGTGGCAGTCATCACCACCGGCCTGAAACAGTGCCTGGTTCCGGTGGCCACCGCCTCTTTCAGCTCCATGCCCAGCATGCGCAGGTTGTTTATCCGCGAGAAGATGATCACCCCGTTCTGTATCGAGACACCGAACAGGGCAATGAACCCCACGGCTGATGAGACGTTGAACGTCATCCCGCGCGCATTGAGTGCGACCATTCCACCGAAGAGGGCCAGCGGAATGATTCCCATCAGTATTGCTGCCTGCCTCAGCCGCCGGAAGGCTATGAAGAGCAGCAGGAACATTATGGCCAGTGCCAGCGGCACAATCATCGATAGCCTGGCATATGCCCTGGTCTGGTTCTCGAAGTGGCCTCCCCACTCGATACTTATCTTCTCATGGTCATACTCCACCTCGCGTTCGATGGTGGCTTTCGCCTCATTCAGGAAAGCGGTCAGGTCACGCCCCCTGATATTTACACTGAGCGCATTGTACCGTCTGTTCATCTCCCGTGCCACGGTGCTCGCCCCGGTGGTCATCTTCAGCTCAGCCACCTGTGACAGAGGTATCTTGGCCCCGGTGGAAGAGGTAAGCATCAGGTTGCCTATCTTCTCGGGGGTGTTGCGGCTCTCCTCCTCATAGCGGCAGGTGATGTCATAGACCTTATGCTCAATGAAAACCTGTGAGACCGCCTTGCCTCCTATGGCCACCTCGATCAGCTCAGCCACGTCGGAGACATTGAGTCCGTACATCGCTATCTTGTCCCGGTCGGCCCTGATGACCAGCTGCGGCGTGGGAGGCTCCTGGTCTATGATCAGGTCACCGGCACCGTCGATGGTGGAGAGTACTCTCATAACATCTTCCGTAACCCTGCGGGTCTCCCTGATATCATTGCCGAAGATCTTTACCACCAGGTCACTGTGAGCACCGGTCATCTGGTCCATCACCATGTCAATGATCGGCTGCGAGAAGGCCACCTTGTATCCGGGCAGCGACTCAATATCCTCTTTCAACTCCTCGATAAGGTCATGCTTGCGCTTCCCCCTCTCCCACTCCTTGTAGGGCCGCAGTCCGATCGCCACCTCGAGGTGCGATTTTGAGAAGGGCTCAGTACCGGCATCATCCCTTCCCACCTGGGTCAGTACATAGGTCACCTCATCATATCTGACAATATGTGCCCGCAGTGTGTCACTCATCTCCTTCGCCTTGTCGAGCGATATTCCCGGCGGCATCTGCACCTGCAGCCAGAGTGACCCCTCATCGAGGTATGGCAGGAAGTCTTTTCCCACCGTGCCGGTCAGTATCACCGTGGCGATGACGACCGCTCCCAGTGCCCAGAAGATCCTTTTCGGGCGGGCCAGTATCCGCTCGGTCTGCCTGGTGAAGATCTGCGTCAGCTTCTCCAACCACCAGTTGTGTGCGATCTTTCGCGGCTTGCGGTAGACGGCAAACGATAGGCCCGGTATCAGCAGCAGCGCCACCAGCAATGCGCCCAGCAGGGCATAGCCCAGGGTGAATGCCATGGGGGTGAAGAGCTTCTTCTCGATACGCTCAAAAGCGAAGAGCGGAAGGTATGCAGTGATGATGATTATGGTTGAGAAGAAGACCGGCCGTGCCACCTCAGCTACCCGGTCAATGATAGGTCCGGACTCCAGCTCCGACGCCTGGTGATCCTCGCGCTTCTTGAGTATCGTTTCCATGGTGATGATGGCACCCTCGATGATGATACCGAAGTCGATAGCCCCCAGCGAGAGCAGGTTGGCCGGTATGTTGGTGAGGTGCATCAGTATGAAAGAGATAAGCATCGCCAGGGGGATGGTCAGCGACACTATCAGCGCTCCCCTCCAGTTGCCCAGGAAGATGATCAGCACGAAGATGACCAGCATCATCCCGAAGAGCAGCGTATGTGACACGGTATTGAGGGTGGCATTGACCAGCTCGGTACGGTCCATGAAGGGCCTTATCTTCACCCCTCTGGGCAGCACATGCCGGTTGAGCTCATCTACCTTGGCATGTATACCCCGCAGTACCACTGACGGATTCTGTCCCCTGAGCATCTGCACTATCCCCTCGATGCTCTCCGGGTCATCATACTCCCTGTCAGCAAATCCCAGCACCCCCTTGCGCTCGAGGGTGCCATACTTCAGCGTACCGAGGTCATTGAGGTAGACCGGTACCCCCTTCTCGCTCTTTACCACAATCATTCCCAGGTCAGAGAGATCTCTGACCAGCCCCACTCCCCTGATGACATAGCTAAGGTCGCCCCGGTCAAACATGCTCCCGCCGGCATTGGCATTGTTCTTTTCAATCTTCTCAATGACATCTGCCAGGGAGAGGTCATACTGCTCAAGCTTGTACGGGTTCAGTTCTATCTGGTACTGTATGGTGATCCCGCCGAAGTTGCTCACGTCGGCCACCCCGGTCACCTGTTTCAGGGCCGGTATTATCACCCAGTAGTTCAGGTCGGTCAGTTCGCGTATGTCATGATTGCGGCCTTCGATTATATAGCGGTATATCTCGCCCGTAGGCGAGGTGAGCGGGGCCAGTTCGGGCACCGCCCCGAAGGGCAGCTCCACCTCTGCCAGCCTCTCCTGCACGCGCTGCCGCGCCCAGTAGTCATCAACGCCATCTTCGAAGACCAGAACGATCACCGAGATACCGAATGAATTGCCGCTGCGCATGGTCACCACACCGGGCAGGCCATTGAGTGCCCTCTCAAGAGGTATGGCTATCTGCTGCTCAACCTCCTCGGCTGCGAGGCCGGTGACCTGCGTGGTCACCTGTACGGTCACGTCGGCAATGTCAGGATAGGCATCTATGGCGAGCTGCTTCCACGAGTAATAGCCGAAGAGGCCCACCAGCACAAAGAGTCCGGCTATCACCCAGCGGTGAAGTACCGAAAGAGTAATGATCTTCCTCATGCCCGGTTAGTTTTCCCCAAGCAGGTAGAACCCGCCATCGGCGATGATCCGCTCACCTGAACTGAGGCCTGATTTGACAATGACACTGGCCTTCCCGGTGGCCTGCACCTCCACCCTGCGCCGGGTATACTGGTTGCGGCCGGTGCAGACAAAGACATAGCTGGCCTCCTCTGCCTGGAAAATCGCCCTGGAGGGTATGGCCACAATATCGGGGATCAGATAGGTGAAGGTGGCGTTCACATACATGCCCGGCTTCATGACATGATCCTTGTTGTCGCACTCAATCAGCACCTGTACCGACCGGGTGTCTTCATCAATGATGGAGTTGATATGGTAGACCAGTCCCTTGATATTGAGCTCAGGGAAGGCGATCAGTCTTATGTCAACCTCGGCGGCATCACGCACATACCTGATATCCTTCTCCTTGACCTGTCCGGCTACCCATACCCTGCTCAGCTCAGCCACCGTGGCAACCGGCTCTGAGTCTTCCCTCACATACTGGCCTATCACGATATTGTTTTCCACTATCGTTCCCCTGATGGGTGATCTGACTATAAGGGGTTGCCCCAGCACCAGGTCAGCCGTATCAACCTGGTAGACACTCAGGCTGGCGATTGCATTCTCATAATCCTTTTTGCTGAGGGCATAGTTCATCACCGCCTCCTCATACTCCTTCTGCACACCCACACCCCTGCCCAGCAGATCCTTCTGCCTCTCCAGGTTCTTCAGGTCGAGATTCATCTGCTCCCGCGCCTGGTAATAGGCTTTTCCGGTCTCATAGTACAATGGTGATGATATTTCGAAAACAGGGGCATCCTTCTCAACATATTGTCCCAGCCTGATGAATGACCTGGTGATGCGGCCCGCAAACGGAGCAGCAACCAGCGCATAGTTGTTCGGTATGGCCTTCACCGTGCCCGAGGTCACCAGCTCGTAGGAGTATGGCCCGGTGACAACATCCTGGCATACCAGTTTCCTAAGTATGGGTGAGTCATCGGCTATGGTGACCACATCACCTTTCACCGTGTAATCAACCGCCTCCTTCGTACCGCTGTCGCGATTGCATGCAACAATACCCAGCAGTATCAGACCTGCAACCGGTAATCTTTTCATATATTCCTGATAGTTTCCAGATTAATAATGGATAAGAGCTCTTTCCGCATTATGCCACAAAAGAGCTGAAGCAATGCTTCACGCCCGCCTCTGAATCAGAGCTGCAGCAGGTCAGTCCGCAGTGCGGTCAAACCATGCCTGCAAACAGCGGCGGAGCTCTTAACCGCCTGGAGGAAAATGGCGGCGCCACCGGAAGCAGGCGCCTGTAAGGGGTGAGACAGCTCTCCCCGAGGATTATGGTGATTGCCGCCGGGATCGCCATGAAGGCAACCGGGGTGGTAAGGAATTCTGAGAGGAACCGGATCAGGGTAAAAGCCTCATGAGAGTGGTGGTGACCGCCGGGATTGTGCTCCTGTCCGGATGAAAACGGATGCGAATGGACAATAACAACGTCATTCTCAATGTGGTGAACATGCGGAAAGAAGGTGATACTCACATAGTATACCATGAAAAGGATTACCAGTATCCAGCTGACGATCTTTCTTCCCGGGCGTCTCATTCAAATCCCAATATCCCGGTGATCACCACCGCGATGAAGGCAAAAATAGTCAAAACAGCCATATTGCCAAATGATCTGAACATGTTGTGAAGCAATTCACAGGGAGCATTAAGTCACTTTCCGCCCCTCAAAAAATTCGTATCTTGAGACCATTGACCGGCAATGGCGGAATGGCCGGCGGCGGCAAAGGCTGCGGCCCGGCAGGCATAAACCGCGGATGAAGGGAATGGCCGGGACGTAGCTGGCGGGCGGGAAGCCCTGATCAGCGATGGCTGCGGCCGGCAGGGAGGAGAGGTCAGAGCCGGAGAGAACGGTGGCCGCCGCAAGGTTGCAGATACGGAATACCCTGAACAAGGCACTGATGAGAAACAGCATACTGATGAGAAACAGCATACTGATGAGAAATAGCATACTGAACAACCAACAACAGCGAACACCATGAAAAAGACCGCAGGCATCATCCTGACACTACTCTGCTCATCCCTTCTTCTCACGGCACAGGTAGACGAGAAGCTGAGGGAGGATATCCGCAACACCGGCTACGTACACAGCCCCCTTCCGCTCGACTACAGCAAGTCATTCGAGACATTCGGCCTCACCAAAAAGGTTCTCGCCTCTGAGGTGCTTTGTGATATGGAGGACTTCAGCAGATGGTCGCACCGTGGTGTGGGAAGGATCTACCTCACCGATGACCGCAGCCGCGACGGCAGGCACAGCCTCCGGCTCGCTGCCGCCACCACCCAGCAGGCAATGCTTGGATGGGGAGTGGGCATGGGCACCTGCCTGGCTGAGTATGAGGTGGGTGGCCAGAACTGGGAGAAGTACAACCGCCTCCACTTCTATATCTACCCTGACTGTGAGGGAGCACGCAGCATCTACCTCAATCTCTATGTCGAGAATGACGGTCTTATCAAGGTGCCCGATCGTTACGGCAGGGAGGGCTTTCATGAGATCAACCTGATCAACGGCCAGTGGAACGAGTGCTTCGTTGAGATGACCGAGCTGGCGCGTGACAAGGTCACCAAGCTCTCATTTGCCATTGAGATCTTCGGCCGCGAGCTCACCATGGGCGACTCGCTCAAGTTCGACGTTGACAATGTCAAGCTGCAGCTGATAGAGGGGCCTGAGGTGGTCAGCGGCTGGCAGCCGGCAGAGAACCGCATCATCTTCTCCACCACCGGGTACGGCCGGGACAGCCGCAAGACGGCCATCGTGCGCGTACCGGGCCATGACGGCAGGTTCGAGCTGATAGACCACACCACCTCACAGGTCGCCTGGGAGGGGAAGATCACCCCGGTGAAGACCCATACCGGCAGCTTCGAGACGATCGACTTCACCGACTTCCGGCACGAGGGACGCTACTCGATCAGGGTGGGCGGCATCACCACCATGCCCTTCTATATCAACCGCAATATATGGGATGACTCGGCCTGGCGCGTGCTGAACTTCATGTTCGTCGAACGGTGCGGCTACCCCGTCCCCGAGAAGCATGGCGCCTGCCATCGCGACCTCAACGGCGAGCATAACGGCAAGCTCTTCACCATCAACGGCGGGTGGCATGATGCCGCAGACATGTCACAGCAGACCCTGCAGACAGGCGAGATAGCCATGGCGATCTTCGAGATGGCCAACCGCGCCAGGGAGAAGGGCAACACCGAGCTCTGGCTGCGTCTGCTCGAGGAGGCACAGTGGGGTCTTGACTATATCATGAAGACCCGCTTCGGCGACGGATACAGGGTGCAGACATGGGGCACCAACCTCTGGACCGACGGCTTCATCGGCACCTTTGACGACACCGGCGGATGGCGCAGGGTGAACGTCCATAACCGCGCCTTCGAGAACTTCGTCTTCTCCGGCATAGAGGCCTATGCCGCCATGAGCATCGAGAGAGACCTGATGCTGAAGGAGAACCTGCGCAAGATTGCCGAGGAGGACTTTGCATTCGCCATGGAGCGCTACAACGAGCTGGGATATGATGAACTGCTCGGCGCCGGCGGCGGAGGAGACCATGCCGCCATGGCATCACGCAGCCAGTACATGGCAAACGTCTCTTACGCCGCCAGCCTCCTCTACAAGCTGACCGGCAAGCAGTACTATGCCGAAAAGGCTGCCGAGTTCATTAAATATACCATACAGTGCCAGCGCACCGAGCCGCTGAAGGACAAGGACAAGCTGAGAGGCTTCTTCTACCGCGATCTGAACAAAAAGTCGATCGTACACTACAACCACCAGTCGCGTGACTATATCTACATGCAGTCACTGACAGCCCTCTGCGAGACGCAGCCCGGTCACCCCGACTACAAGACATGGGCCAATGCCATCGCCCTGTATGGCGAGTACCTCAAGAAGATCATGCAGTATGTGGCGCCCTACGGCATGGTTCCAAGCGGCGTGTACCATATCGACGAGGTGAAGGACTCGGTCAACTTCTACCAGGTGCAGGTGGGCATCCGGCGCGGTGCCGGCAAGGACTACCGTGAGCAACTCGAGAATGGGGTGAAGCTTGACAGGGAGCATTACCTGCGTGCCTTCCCGGTATGGTTCTCCTTCAAGGGCAACGCCGCGGTACACCTGGCCACCGGCAAGAACGCCGCCCTGGCGGGGAAATTCCTGAATGACCCCGAGCTGATCAATATTGCAGAGGAGCAGCTCTACTGGATCGTCGGCAAGAACCCTTTCGGGCAGTCGCTCATATGGGGTGAGGGAAGCAACTACGCGCAGCAGTACACCGCTCTGCCGGGCGAGACTGTCGGCGAGATACCCGTCGGCATGCAGTCACGTTTCAATGAAGATACTCCATACTGGCCGCAGTTCAACACCGCAACCTACAAGGAGGTGTGGGGATCATCGGCAGGAAGGTGGTTCTCACTTATCTCCGAATTCTGACAAGAGACTCGTACAAGATGAAAAAGCTTTTTACCCTCATGCTGCTGGCCATGGCCGCAGCCCTCATCTCCTGTTCCGGCCGGAAAGAGGCCGCAGAGTACCCTATGTTCTGGACCTGGCTCGACTACTACCCTTCAATGAACATTGATTCAGTAGCGGCACTGTTGAATGAGACCGGCATTGACGGCATCATCCTCAATGCCCCCACCGACGACGACTACCGTACCGCCATACCCGTACTGCATGATCACGGTATCAGGGTCTATGCCTGGTTGTGGACCCTCAACCCCGAGCATGACCGCGGGTTTATCGTCAGTGAGCACCCTGACTGGCTCAGCGTGAACCGCAACGGCGAGAGCCTGGCGGAGACAAGGGCCTATGTCGACTATTACAAGTTCATGTGTCCCGCCCTCCCCGAGGTGCGCGAATACCTTAAGGAGAAGGCGCGCCGGATCTGCGAAATCGCGGGTATTGAAGGCATCTCCATTGACTACCACCGGTTTGTCGATGTCATACTTCCCACCACCCTCTGGTCGAAGTATGGCATTGTCCAGGACCGCGAGTATCCCGAATGGGACTATGGCTATCACCCTGAGATGATCCGCCTCTTTATGGAGCAGTATGGCTATGACCCCCGTGAACAGGCCGATCCCTCTGCTGATGAGAAGTGGCTGCAGTTTCGCTGTGACCAGGTCACCGAAGCCGCCAATGAGATTGCAGAGGTGGTGCACTCCCATGGCAAGGTGATGGCTGCCTCGCCCTTCCCCACCCCTGCCATGTCACGCAAGATGGTGCGTCAGGACTGGGGCAGATGGAACCTCGACATTGTCTTCCCGATGGTCTATCACAACTTCTACACCGGCCAGGTACGGTTCATCAGTGACTGCACCGCCGACAACGTCCGCCAGAAGAACCCGATGACCACCCTCTATTGCGGCATGATGGCCACCAACGGGCCGGAGATGTTTGAATGCATGGATGCCGCGCTGAAGAGCGGTGCGGAGGGTATCGCCATCTTCACCGTTTCCAGCCTTCGCTCACCCGATGTACGTGCCCGCTTCAGGGAGTATGCCGACAGCGCCCGCGCTGCCCGCTCCTCAAGGCGGTGGACCCCGGCAACCCCGCACCCCGCTGTGGAGGCCTCCGTCTTCGATGATGAAGAGATAATGCAGGGGGTGGAGATGCGCATGAAAGCATGGCTCAGCCTGGCAAGGGCTCTCAGGAGCCCGCAGATGCAGCAGTATGACGCGGCCAGCGCCGGGAAATCTGCCATCTATGCCATGCAGGTGAACACCCCGGAACAATACATCGCCAACCTCACCCGCACATTCTTCCCCGGCCAACCCGTCAGGCCTGAGGCAGAGCTGATCGCCGACTTCTTCAGGGAAGACTACGGCAATATGCCCCTGCAGCCCGGCGGGTATGAGCTGACCGATGAGTATGATATAACCCGCATCTACCGGGTGACCGATGCAGCCAGCGGGGTAACCTTCATGGTGAGATTCTACTACTACGGAAGCATCTTCTCGGGATGGAGCGTTGAGCCGGAGGAGGAGAGCTATTCGAGGTACAAGGCGTTGCTGTAACCTGATGGGGGGCTGAACCAGAGGTATATCTCCGGGCGAGGCAGCGGAGTGGACTTTGAGGCGGCGGAGCGATTAGCCTGCAGAGCTTGGAACAGGCAACGCTCTGGCCCCGGAGTTTTAAACTGGCGCAGCCATGCCCCCCGGAGTTGAGAGCAGCCGCAGCCCGGACCCACCAGTGTTTTGAGCCTGCGTAAGAGAACCGTGAGAGACAGCGCACCGGGCTCTCACCGGCATCACCCTAAGCCTCCATAATTCAGGAAGATAGAAAGTTATTGACAGCAACCGGCAACCGCTGTTTGATATTGTTTTTGTTTTTACATTTGCGCTTCAGCAAAATAGTACAGATAACCCTATCACTATGGAGACCATCAGGAACATCTTCCGTATCGGACACGGTCCCTCCGCCAGCCATACCATAGGCCCCACCAATGCAGCTAAGCGCTTTATCTCGGAAAACCCCGATGCTGCCTCGTACCGCGTAATGCTGTACGGCAGCCTCGCCTCCACCGGCCGGGGTCACCGTACCGATTACGCCATCGAAAAGACATTCGGATCGAGGAAGCTCACCATCGAATGGCACCCCGACATCATACAGCCCCGCCATACCAATGCAATGAAGTTTGAGGCCTATGATGCCGCCAACAACCTGACCAGGGAGTGGATGGCCTACAGCGTCGGCGGAGGAGCCGTCGTGGACGACAGCGGAAAGTATGAGACTGCCGATATCTATCCGCATGAGACCATGACTGAGATACTCGCCTACTGCGAGCGCAAGGGCATCCGGCTCTGGCAGTATGTGGTCGAGGTTGAGGGTGATGAGATACTTGACTATCTTGAGGAGGTATGGCGTGTCATGAAGGCCGCCATCAAGAGGGGCCTGGCTGCCGAGGGAGTCATCCCCGGCGGTCTCAACCTGCAGAGGAAGGCCAATTCATACATGCGGCAGGCACAACAGTTCAAGAACATCTTCAGGTCGCGCGCAACGCTCTACTCCTATGCGCTGGCGGTGAGTGAGGAGAACGCCTGCGGGGGTGTTATCGTCACCGCTCCCACCTGCGGGTCATGCGGCGTGCTGCCCGCCATACTGAAGTATGCAAAACAGTTCTACGGGCATAAAGACCCGGATGTTATCAGGGCTCTTGCAACAGCTGGCCTCATCGGCACGCTGGTGAAGCGGAACGCATCTATCTCGGGCGCCGAGGTGGGCTGCCAGGGTGAGATAGGCACCGCCTGCGCCATGGCCTCCGGAGCCCTCACACACCTCTTCGGCGGCACCAACTACCAGATAGAGTACTCGGCCGAGATGGGCATCGAGCATCACCTGGGGCTCACCTGTGACCCCATCGGCGGTCTGGTACAGATACCATGCATCGAGAGAAACGTGTTTGCCGCCTCCAGGGCACTGGCACACAACACCTTCGCGATGCTCTCCGACGGCAGGCACATGGTCAGCTTTGACAAGGTGGTGAAGACCATGAAGCAGACCGGCAAAGACCTGCCCAGCCTCTACAAGGAGACCGCTGCAGGCGGACTGGCATTCTTTGGTGCCGACCTCCATATAGCCGAATAGCAGCTGCCCTGCTATTCCATTCATCTATAAAACTGCCGGCCGGCAGGAATAGCTGGTCCCGGCGACACTGAAGTGGTTTTATCCTGCTACTCCGCACAGCCATGAGACTGCCTGCCGCCTGAGACGGCTGGTCCTGGCAACGCTGAGCCGTTATTTCTAGCAGATCCACTCAACCATGAAACTGACTGCGCCATGAGACGGCTGACCCCCAAGTCCTTAAGCCGTTTATATCCTGCTACTGCCCTGCTATCACCGGCTTGATATCGAGCACAGGGGTATTGTTGATGGCATCCAGTCCGGTCACCGTCAGCACGTTATCCTCAACCTTCAGCACCGTCACCCTGGTTAGCCCTATCAGGCTGGGGCGGCGTGGCGAGCAGCAGGCAAAGACCCCGCGGTATTCGCCCGAGCGGGTGGTGGTGCGCAGCTCATACCCTGACGACCGGTCAAAATAGAAGAGGATATTGAGCTCACTGAAGTTCTCTATACGATAGAGCCCGTCGGCATACTCCCTCTCCACCACGATGGTTGATATGCCGCTTTTGATGGCATCGGCCTGGAACGGCATGGCCTCGTTCCACTCGTTATGGATACGGCCTATCACATTGATCTGCAACTCTTTCATTCTCATTAAAACTATAGCGGTTCCACCGGCAGAACATATACCTGGTTACCTTCACTGATGATCCTCACCCTCACCCCATAGACCTCGCCGATCAGCTGCTCACTGAAGATCTCCTCTCCGCCCTCTGCCACCAGCCGCCCCTCATCGAGCAGCATGAAGCGGCTGCAGTACTTCAGGGCCAGGTTAAGGTCATGTATTGCTGCCACCACCGTCATCCCCTCACTGCTCAGCTCACCCAGCAGCCTCAGTGTCTCATGCTGATGCTTCAGGTCGAGATTGGCGGTGGGCTCATCGAGCAGCAGTACCGCCGGCTGCTGTGCCAGCGCACGTGCTATGAAGACCCGCTGCCGCTGTCCTCCGCTGAGCTGGTTTATATCCTTCAGCGCAATATCATCGAGCCCCAGCCTGACCAGTACCTCTGCCGTCACCCTACGGTCATCGGCTGCAGGTGACCACCTGATGTAAGGATTGCGTCCTAGCATGACCGTATCAAAGACTGTTGCCGGGAAGAGGTTGTATTGTGCCTGCGGCACGTAGGCCATCTGCCGTGCCAGCTCCCTGGCACTGTAGTCGCCGGCGGGACGCCCCATCACCTCCACCCTTCCCTGCTTCGGGGTGAGCAGGCCGTTGATCAGCCGTATCAGGGTGGTCTTCCCCGAGCCGTTGGGGCCCATCACCGCGGTGAATGACCCTTTCGTGAAGCTGTGCGACACGTTGCTGATCACCTCGTTCCCGGTGTATGAGAACCGTACCGATGAGAGCCTGATCATCTCCATTCGCCGCCTCCTTTCCTCCTCAACAGCAGCAGCACGAAGAGCGGTGCTCCTATCAGTGACGTGAGTATCCCCACCGGCAGCACCATCGGTGAGATGATCACCCGTGCCACTATATCGCACCCGGTCATGAAGGCTGCGCCGGCTAAGGCTGCTCCGGGAATCAGGAACCGCTCGTCGCTGCCGGTCATCCGCCGAACCATGTGCGGCACCACCAGCCCCACGAAGGCGATGATACCGTAGAAGGAGACCACCGCGGCGGTGGCCAGCGAGGCAACGATCATCGCGGTCAGCCTCAGCCTCCCGATGTTGACGCCCAGGCTGCGGGCCGTCTCGTCGCCGGCATCCATGGCGTTGTAGTTCCAGCGGTTGTAGAGGAAGTAGACCATCACCGGCGCCACTATGACCGTCTGCAGCAGCAGCTCACCCCATCCCCCCTTGCTCAGGTCACCGAAGGTCCAGAAAACGATGGCTGCCAGCTCAACATCATCGGCAACATACTGCAATCCGGTGGTCAGCGCGGTAAAGAGCGAGCTGGCAATTATACCGGTCAGGATCATGTTCTCGGGTGTGGCCCCCTTGCGGCTGGCCACGAACAGTATCAGGAAGCAGGATGCCAGTGACCAGATGAATGCCGAGAGGGTCACCAGCCACGGCGTGGCCACGATCACCGCGTCGCTGCTGCTGCTGAACATGCTTCCCGCGCCGAGCACGATAATTGCAAATGCCGCCCCGAACGCGGCAGCATTGCTGATACCCAGTGTGAAGGGTGAGCCGAGCGGGTTACGCAGTACGCTCTGCATCACCACCCCGCTGACCGACAGCGCCATGCCGCTCAGTATGCCTGCCAGCACCCTCGGCAGCCGTATCTGTAGTAGGATGGAGTGGTGCAGCGGGTCGCCGCTGCCGGCAAGCAGCGCCGCCAGCTCACGCAGCCCGACACCGCCGGGCCCCACCGCCAGCCCCAGCAGTGCCATCAGCAGCGTGGTCGCACCGGCAAGCCAGATAAACCGCCCCTTGCGGCTTACAAAAAGCGAGTACTCCTTCTCTATCCTGTCAGTTCTGTTCATCACACCTGCTGTCAGTCAGATTATATTACGCATCCCGGAATCTCCTTTTATCACTCTCGTTTTCAATCTGTCTGCTGCTGTCTCCTTTACCCAACCTCGTATTCAATTTGCCTTCTTCTCCCTCCTTTACCCAATTTCGTTATCTACCTGCTTCTGTCTCCTTTATCCAACCTCGTATTCAATTTGCCTGCCTCTCCCTCCTTTACCCAATTTCGCTATCTGCCTGCTGAAAGTCTTTTCCTGTCTCTGAACGGTTATAACCGGCTCTCCTACGGTATCATCTCCTGATCATCTCCACTTTCCCCACTTTCACCGCCATACCTTTCGAAGGGCCGGTAGTACTCCACGGCCTTGTCATAGATATCCTTCCCATAGAAGGTTCTGAATATCTCCCGGCACCGCTCCTCCGGATCAACGTCGCCAAACGCCGACGGCATCAGCAGGGTGCCGATATACCATGCATTGCAGAAGAGGTTTTCATAGTTCACGCTGTTCCAGTTGTATGGCAGAACCGTATAAACCTCGCCGTTTCTCAGGGCCCTCAGAGGGCTGTAGGCAGGTGATGCGGTTATCTCCTTGTCCCATATACGCCGGCCCGAAGCATCCAGGAAGATCACCTCCGGGTTCCACGCGACCAGTTGCCCGGGATCTATGTAGACCACCTCTCCCGAGGTCTCCCCGCCATTGCCCCTGAGGCTTAGTCCGGACGCGACATTCCCAAGGGAAAGCCACCTGAACGGAGGGTAGTCCGGCTCAGTGGCGGTTATTCCATGGGCTCCGTTGTATGCCACTCCCCCGACATACACCTCCGGCAGCTCTTCGGTGGCGGCAGCGGCACGGCGGGCGAGCTCAACCACCTCTTCCTCCATAAATGCTATCAGGCTGTCGGCCCGCCGCTCCCTGTGAAATATTTCGCCCAGCAGCGAGAGCGACCCATAGAGCTGCTCCTTGCGCAGCCCCATGTCACCGTAGTCAACCAGCACCACGGGGCGCCTGATCAGGCGCTGCAGCCGGTCAGCCTCGCGGGGCGGCATGTAGGTGGCGATTATCAGGTCAGGCGCCGCAGCCGCCAGCAGCTCAGTGTCGTAGTTGTTGCCTGCCCCTATCACCGGCAGCTCCCTGAGGTGAGGATTGGCGAATAGGTAGAGCACATTGCGCCGCTGCTCACTCCCTTCGATATGTGTCACCAGCCCGGTCACTTCCATATAGCTCAGCAGCCTCATGGCCCCCGACTTCAGGGCTATCACCGACCTGACGGTGTCAGGTATTGTCACCCGGCGGCCGGCACTGTCAGTTATCACACGGCCGCCCCTCTCCTGCGGGGAATGGTTACACGCAGCCGCAGCGACCAGCATCAGTAGCGCCAATGCAGCCTGAAAGCCTCTCCTCATTGTTCCGGCTGACATAAAAACCATTTAGCTTCTCAAAAGGTCACCACCTTGTCACTGCCGGTAACCCATGCGGCGAATTCGGTCATATTGCTTATCTCTGCACCTTCCACAAACAGCTCCTGCCTCAGCCCCCTTGCCGCAGCGCAGCTGCCGCACACCTTCACCTGCCCGCCCTTGGCCAGTACCGCCCTCAACATACGTTCTATGTTGTAGAACCCCTCGGGGGTCTGCTGCCCTGCCACGGCACAGGCAGCAGCATCGGCCATCAGGAAAACCCGCACCTCTGTGCCGGGGTGCTCCCTGCCCAGCTGCAGCGCCAGCCGGAAACCGTTATAGGCCTTCTCGGTGCCGTACGGCGCATCATTGATGATGATCAGTATCTTCTGGTTCATAATCCATATATTTATATTCATTTCTGCCGGATACCCTTTCTCACTAATGCCCGGGATGCCGGCCGAAGCGTTACTCCCGTTATACTTATTTCCTGAGAAAACGGTCTCTCAGTTTTTCTATCTCTGCATCGCTGATCAGCCTGATGTTTCCGAGCGGCCGGGAGAGTATCAGCGACATTGCAGTCATCTCAGCCACCTCGAGCCTGTCGAATGCCTGCAGCAGGCTGCTTCCGGTTGTCACCACCGAGTGGTTCTCCATCAGTACCACCGGCCGCTCTTCTGAAAGCTCCCTTGCTATCCTCTCCGGCAGTTGTTCCTGGCGCTCCTCCCTGCTATGCTGATCGCCGCCGCAGGGTATCAGCGGCATCTCCCTGAGGAAGAGCCAGCTCTCAGGTATTGTCCTCGCCTGCGGCTGCACTCCCGTCACCGCGAAGGCCATCAGCCAGGGCGGCTGTGCCGTTATCACTGAGCTGATGGAGGGGTGGCGCCGGTAGACAGCTGCATGAAGCCGGGCCTGCAGGCCGGCATAACCCTGCATCCAGTCCTCCCGCGAATCCTCATGGGATGCCTCAGGCATGTCACTTATCAGCAACAGATCCCTCCACTTCAGGCGGTGCATGGGCGCCCCGGCAGGTGTGATCAGGAATCCGTCGCCATATCTGACGGAGAGGGCTCCGCCGTAACTGTATATGAGTCTCCTGTCGTACCCCCTCTGCGCCATGCGGCACAGCTCGCGGAGAGCAGCCTCACCGTTCAGCCCGGCTGCAGGATCATGCTGTATCAGCCCTGTGGCAGTCGTTTCGTATTCCGCCCTGTGCTCAGCCCGGGGCCTCCATGCAGGCCTCTTCACCTTCCCGATGGAGCGGGCGGCGTGGATGGTCACGGCACAGCTCTCCAGCATCTCAAGCCTTGCCAGGGCCTCATCCAGGTCGCGGCCGGCCACCACCACGGCATGATTCTCCATGATCACCGCATTATGTCCACTGCCGAACCGGTCAGCCACCCTCTCCCCCAGGCCGGCCGTTCCCGGCAGGTGGTAGGGGGCATAGCCGACGGTGCCGCACAGCTCCGCCGGGCCGGCCATAAGCGTGGTATCCGGCACCTCCCCCACAATGCTGAACGCGGTCAGTACCGGCGGATGCGCATGTATGATGGCACCTATATCGGGTCTGACCCTGCTGACCGCCAGGTGCAGCGGGTACTCAGAAGAGGGGGTGCCGGGGCCGATAACCGTGCCGTCAGGTGCCAGGCAGACGATATCATCAGGGGTGAGCGACCCCTTGTCGAGGCCGGCAGGGGTGATCCACAGGTTTCCCTGCCGGTCCCTGGCGGAGATATTGCCGCCAGAGGTGGTGGTCATTGCCCTGAGGTAGATATGCCGCATGGTATCTGCCACCATCCGTTGCAGCCGCCTCCCCCCGCGGGGCAGAACCCCGGCAGCAACCGATCCCTGCTTTGATGATGATGATGGCACCTTACTGACGATCTTTTGCTTAATTTGGAACTGTTTTCCTGATTACCGTGTAAATATAACAAGAAGATCTCTCCCCATGGCACCACTGCTGACCGATTATGACCTTCCCGACGCTCATCTCTTCAGCGGCGGGGTGCAGGGCATCCTTGCCTGGCAACCCTCCGAGACGGTCATCGTACTGGGCCAGTCAAACACTGTCGCGACCAGCCTCCATGCCGTTACCGTGGATGCCGACGGGATAAGGGTGACGAAGAGGCCGTCAGGCGGCGAGGCAGTAATACTCACCCCGGCAACGGTAGCCTACACCGTTGCCAGACGTTTCCCGGCCATGATACCCTTCAGTGAGTTCTTCAGAATGGTGAACAGTGTGGTTATCGGCGGTCTCGCCTCTATGGGGGTTGAGCGGCTGGGAACCAGGGGCATATCTGACATCACCATTGACAACCGGAAGATAGTGGGCTCATCAATGCGGAAGCTGAATGAGATGCTGATCTACCATGCGGTGATGAACCTTGCAGAAGATCCTGCCATTTTCGGCAGGTACCTTCTCCATCCGCGCCGTGAGCCCGACTACCGTGCCGGCCGCAGCCATACGGAGTTTGTAACCTCACTCGCAGCCGAAGGGTACAGCTTCACTCCGGATACGGTGATATCAATGCTCAACAGCGTGCTTCCCCAGCTGATAACCGGTGAGCATCACAGCGGCTGAACAGCGTACAGAAGGCAAACCCCCGCGACCCACTGCCGGGATTCTGCAAAATAGCCTGCAGGAGTTATCCGGAACTGTCACATATCACTATCTTTACAGGCAATGGCCGGTCAGCTGATAATACTGAGTATCAGGCAGCCGGCTTGTAAAGTTCAGCGGAAGGGATGCAGAAGATTATTGGTATATCGGTGGTGATCATGTTTATACTGCAGCTGGCACTGTCAGGGCAGGCAACCGGCCGGTATGAAAGGGCGGCTGCTGAGGAGCAGGAACCATCCTGGTATCTGCAGAAGGCACGGGAATATTTCTTCAATGACTATGACCAGGCCTACCGGTATGCACTGAAAGGGCTGGAACTGGCTGACCCGGCAGCCGATGCCATGGACCGTATCCGGCTCCTGCAGATAACCGCCGAGATAGAATATTTTTACCTCAACAAGTTTTTTAAAAGCATCAATCACCTCAATGAGATGAGGGCGCTGTGCGACAGTATCGGCTTCGCACAGGGTATACCGTGGTACAACCTCAACCTTGCAAACATCTACTATTACCAGAACTACTTCAACCGTGCTCTGGAGCTCTATGAAGAGGCTCTCAGCGGTGCCTCCGCCTTCGGTGACACGGTTATGTATATCAATGCCCTGACTGGCAAGGCTGATATCCTGCGGCGCCGCAATGAGTATGACAGTGCCATCGTGCTTATCAACCGCGGGCTCGATTATGCCGGGAAGGCAGGAAGGAAGGATATGCAGCTCTTCCTCTACGATGACCTGGCCGACATCTACAAGCGCCGGGAGATGGCTGACAGCTCTCTGTGGTACTATCAGCAGACCTATAAGATAGCCGGAGAGGTCAGCAGCGACTACTGGATAATCGTAAGCCGCATCAACCTGGCCTATATGCGCTATGTCCGGGACCACTCCTATGATCCGGTGCCCGAGCTGAGATCACTGCAGCAGGAGGCGAGACAGTTACGGTTCATACGCCAGTATATTGATATCGGCAACACACTCACCGAGGTCTATGCCGACCGGAAGGAGTATCATCAGGCCTATGAGCAGATGATGAGGGTCAACGCCGTGAAGGACTCCATAGACGGCATTGAAGGTATAAGCAAGATAGCAGAGCTGGAGTCACAGTATTACCTGCAGAAGGCACAGCTGGAGAACCTGGAACTGCTCAGGGAGAATGAGCGCACCTCATACCAGCTGAGGATACGCAAGACGATCATCTGGTTCACCCTCTTTGCCCTATCCCAGGCCATCATCCTTATTTACCTCCTTCTGAGGAAATACCGTCAGGTACGTGACAATCTGCAGACCATCCAGGAGCAGGAGCAGAAGCTCTTCGACCAGGAGAGGGTTTTTATCCTGAGAGAGAAGGAGATGATGGAGCAGGCGCTGATGGCACAGAAGCGTGAGCTGGCAGGTAACCTGATGAGAATCTACCATAATGATCAGTTGCTCCGGAAGCTGTCGGAAGACCTTGGTGCAATGAAAGAGCAGCTGCAGGCCGGTGACGGCGTTGACGGTGGTATGGCAGTGCAGGGTCTTCAGTCGTTGATGAACCAGATCTCACTCGCATCCGGTGAGCCGATCTGGAGCGAGTTCGAGAAGCAGTTTGTGGAGGTTCATCCCGGGTTTCTCGAGAGGCTCAGCACCAGGCATCCTGACCTGACCACCAATGAGACCAGGCTTTGCGTCTTCCTCTTTCTCAACCTGCGTACCAAGGAGATTTCATCTATCACCCGGCAGAGCATCAAGAGCATAAACGTAGCCCGCACCCGCCTGCGGAAGAAGCTGGAGCTGAGTAATTCCTCCGCCTCCATCCACTCATACCTCGAGCAGATTTAATCCCGTCACGGCATAATCCCGGGGAAACGCCTGTAGCATTAATGTAGCATTACCGGGGGATCGTTTTAACATGCCTTAACACCACCTTTTCACCTCCATTAAGTAGGTTTGGGAGTTCTGATTCGAAGTCATAAACCAAACCTAAAAATCAAACTTTATGCGACACAAGACTCTTTTTATTTTGTTTCTGGGTGTGCTCTTTGTTGCAGGCATGCTCTCTGCAGGCCAGAGTGCCTATGCACAGGGCAGCCGGGTAACGGGAGTGATCCTCGATGCCGAGACGCGCGAGGCGCTGCCGGGTGCCAGCATCACCATTAAAGGCACGCTTCTCGGAACCTCATCAGATGCAGATGGCCGGTTCTCACTATCAGTACCCGACCGCAATGCTGTACTGGTTGTCAGTTTCATTGGCTACAAGACGCAGGAGGTGCCAGTCGGCAACCGGACGGATATCAGTGTCCTGCTTGAGGTGGAGTCGACCAGGCTCGATGACATTGTCGTAGTGGCCTATGGTATCACCCGCAAGGAGGCAGCCACGGGTGCCGTGGGCATGATGCGGGAGGATGACCTCAACGCGGTGACCCAGTCAAGTCCCGAGAAGGCCCTGCAGGGCAAGATAGCCGGTGTGCAGATAAACAACTACTCGGGTCAGCCGGGTGGCGGCACTGAGATCTATATCAGGGGTATCAGCTCAATCAATGCCGGCACCCAGCCACTCTACGTGATAGACGGCGTGCCCGTTGTGACCGGATACTTCGGCTACTCAACCAATGATGCCAACGTCATGTCTACCATTAACCCGGCAGACATCGAATCTATCACCGTGCTGAAGGATGCTGCAGCAGCATCGATCTACGGTTCACGCAGCGCCAACGGCGTTGTGCTGATAACCACCAAGTCAGGCAAGGCCGGTAAGACCAAGTTCGAGCTGAATGCCAAGACCGGCCTCTCGACACAGTCAAAGACCGGCAATTACCGGTTCATGACCCCGGAAGAGCTGCTTCAGTACAGCCGCGAGGCAATCGTGAATGCCGGCTTCAATCCTGACAATGCCTCCGACCCCGAGCACTACTACCCCATGTCACTGCTCGACAAGCCGCAGACCGACTGGTTCAAGGAGGTCTTCCGCACCGGCAAGACCAACAGCATCGACCTGAGTGCCTCAGGCGGCAATGACAAGACGATGTTCTTCATGTCTGGAGGATACTATAACGAAGAGGGTATACTGATCGGCTCATCCATGGAGCGCTTCACACTTACCATGAACGTTGACCACACCGCCGGCCAGCGGCTGAAGATAGGCACCAAGGTGCGCGGCTCATATTCCAGGTCATCTGACCGTCCGCTGCAGCTCTACTACGCCAGCCCCATCTACGGCGCAATGAACCTGCTGCCGTGGCACAATGCATACAACCCTGACGGATCAATCAACTGGAACGTTCCCTCAAACTTCGGGTACAACCCGGTCGGTATTGCAAAAATAGATGAGCAGTGGGACCAGTTCTACCGCATGATGATAAGCGCCTACGCTGAGTATGAGATTGTCAAGGGACTGAAGTTCAAGACGAACAACTCAATTGACTACCTCGACGGCGTAGGACGCCAGTACTGGAACCCCCTTTCACCCGACGGAGCCGGCACCAACGGATCGCTCTGGAACGGACTCACCAAGAACTATGACCTGCTGACCTCCAACACCCTCAATTATGTCAGGGAACTGGATCAGTTCGGACGGCTGAGAGTACTGCTCGGGCAGGAGGCACAGTACCGCAGCTACACACAGTATGGCCTGAATGCCAAGGGTATCGGCAGCCTGATGCCGTACGTCAGCAACACCACCTCCGAGCAGCAGTTCATCGATCTCTCACTCTCGGAGATGACCCTGGTTTCATTGTTCGGAATACTCGACTACAGCTTCCAGGATAAATACCTGTTCTCATCGAGCATCAGGCGTGATGGCTGTTCACGCTTCTCACCCGATACCCGCTGGGGTACCTTCTACTCTGTAGGTGCTTCCTGGAACCTTCACAATGAACCCTTCCTGAAGGATGTCTCATTCATTGAGTACCTCAAGTACCGGCTCAGCTACGGTACCAGCGGCAACTATAATATAGGCAACTACCAGTTCTTCGGCAGTTACAGCACCACTGAATACAACAACAACCCGATGAGCTATCCCGTACGGCTTGCCAATAATGATCTCACATGGGAGCAGAATGCCGAGATCAATACCGGTATCGATGCCAATCTCTTCGGCCGTATCAGCATGAACCTCGACTTCTACCACCGCATCACCTCTGACATGCTCCTCAATGTGCCGCTGCCGGCCACCACCGGTTTCAGCTCACAGCGCCGGAATGTCGGCAAGATGAGCAATACCGGTGTAGAGCTGACGATGGACTTCTCCATCCTGCGCAATCAGAACTCAAGCCTGAATTTCAGCTATAACGTTTCACACATCCGGACAAAGATCCTTGATCTGGCTGGTGCAACGGAGATGCTCGACGGGTGGAACCGTATTTTCAGGCTCAATGAGAGCTTCTCACAGTGGTATGTCTATGACTGGGCCGGTGTCAACCCCCTTACCGGAATGGGTATGTGGTATGACAAGAACGGAGAGCTGACAGAGAACTACAGCAATGCCCGCCGCGTAACGAAGGGCCAGCTTGAGCCCAAATGGGTTGGCGGCTTCTCACTCAACTACAGCTGGAAGGGACTCTCTGTCTCTCCGATGTTTGAATTCAAGGCAGGCCACTCGGTCTATATCATGGAGACCAGGTACTCGATGTCTGACGGCTGGTATATTGGTCACAACCAGTCAGCCGCCCTGCTTGACCACTGGAAGCAGCCGGGTGACCGCACCCCCAACCCGAAGCCTATTGCAGGCAACTCATCCAACTCGAACGCATGGACCTCAAGCCGCTGGATCGAGAAGGGAGACTACCTGAGATTCAAGCAGTTCAATATCAACTACAGCCTTCCGAAGAGCTGGGTGTCAGCTGCCGGGCTGGGATCAGTTGATCTCTACCTTGAAGCCTCCAACATATGGGCATGGCATGGCGTAAGCTACTGGGATCCCGAGAGGTCGTACAGTGGTGACACCTACGCCTCCTATCCCCTTGCCAGGAGATTCCTCATCGGAACAAGAATCAGCTTCTAACCACAAAAAAAACAGATCAGATGAAAAGAAAAATAATAAATCTTGCAGCCGTTCTGGGTATTGTGCTGATGTTCTCTTCGTGTGAAGACTTCCTCAACACCACGCCGGCTCTTGAGATGACTTCAGAGCTGAGCATGTCTACCCTGCAGGGTCTTGCAGAAGCCACCAACGGTATCTACGCACCGTTATACTCCTCTACCTGGTATGGCCGCGGCTTCCCGGTCACAGCCGATCTCAAGGGCGGTAATGCCAAGGCCAGCCCCCTCAATACCGGTCGTTTCCGCAGGGAGTACACCTGGACCAATAACCCCTCTGAGACCACCGGCCTCTATACGCTGGCATACATTGCCATCACCCGTGCCTGCAACGTGCTTGACTATGCTGACAAGCTGGAGGACCCGGCAGCCACCCCTGCGGCTGTCAACCAGCTCAGGGGTGAAGCCTACTTCATGAGGGCCTTCGGACACTTTGACCTGCTGCGGATGTATGCCCAGCCCTATACCAGTCAGCCACAGTCGCCGGGTGTACCGATAATATTGAAGTCAGAGGTGTCATACCCGGCCAGGGCCACCGTGGCACAGGTCTATGAACAGATCGAAGCTGACCTGGAGAAGGCTGTTGAACTCCTTAACTTCGACTCGCGCGCTGCAGCCACCAATGGCAGTGCCGCAGCCTTTGCAAACAAGTATACCGCACTGGCCCTGCAGGCCAAGGTAGCGCTCTACAAGGGCGAGTGGCAGAAGGCAGCCGACAAGGCCGACAATGTCATTACCAACGGCGGATATTCACTCTATACCGCCTCCAACTACCTCAGCGTATGGGGCAAAAATGCCCAGAGCGAGGTGATCTTCGAAGTCTTCGGCAAGGATGGCCAGTCATATTACCCCAACTTCGATGATATCGGCAATATCTACAATCCGAATGGCTATGGTGACGTATGTGCCACTGATGACCTGCTTGACCTTTTTGAAGCCGGCGATATCCGTGGCCAGCTTTTCCGCGGCCGTGACGGCCTGCCCGGGTACAAGTGGACTCTGAAATACCCCGGCAAGGCTCATGCCCGTGAAAACAACATCCCCATACTCAGGCTGTCGGAGATGTACCTGATCCGTGCCGAGGCAGCCCTTAACGGAGCCACCGGCTACAATCCGCTTGCCGACTACAATGCCCTGCGTACAAGACGCGGTCTGGCAGCAGCTGCATCTGTTACCCTGCAGGATATCTATAACGAAAGGAGAAGGGAGCTCTGCTTCGAGGGAAACCAGCTGTGGGACCTCTCACGTACCGGAAGGCCTCTTGACAGGCGCGAGAGCGAGATACTGATCACCGAGACCTACAACATAGATATCCCGTTCCCGGACTACCGCTGGGCAATGCCGCTGCCGCTCAATGAGATCATCAAGAACAAGAACCTGGAGCAGAACCCCGGTTACAGTGACTAAACCTAAAACAAAGCAACAGCTCTATGATAAAGATTTTCAAATATGCAGTTATGGCCGGCCTGGCTGCCCTGCTGGCAGGGTGTGAGAACGAGCCGGTTCTGATACCTCAGGACACCTCATATGTGGCTTTTTCCAAAAGTACACAAACCATCAATGAGGATGCAGGAAGCGCCACCGTATCATTGTACTATACCACCTTCTCCACCGAGAGGGCCGAGTTTAACATTGCGGTAAGCACTGACGGAATCGCTTCACCCGCAATAGAGGGCACTGACTTCTCGCTGTCAGGCAAAAAGGTGGTCTTTGACAAGGGACTGGGCTATGCATCTGTGACCGTCAATGTCACCGACAATGACATCTATGAGGGCGCGAAACAGTTCTACCTTGAGATCACCTCAGCACCGTCAGGTTGCAGAATAGGTATCGACGGACGCGAGCGTATCCTGATCACCATTGCCGATGATGAACACCCGCTGGCGATATTCAAGGGCAGGTATAATCATGACCACACAAACTACTATGGTGCACAGTACAGCTACAGCACCGTTACCGTCATTGATGTCAATCCACTCAACCCGAAGCAGATACTGCTGTCGAACATGTGCGGCACCAACCTGCCGGAGATCAGGCCTGTCGTAGCTACGGTTGATGAGACGAACCATACGATCACCATCAAAAGCAAGCAGATCTTTACCGGCCGCAACGGTAACGGCTACTCCTTTGCCTTCAATGCCGGCATACCGGGGACGGCACCGGCCAACCCCGAGCCCGTCGATCAGGAAGTAACAGGTACCTACACATACGATGCAGGCACCAGGCAGATCGTGATCACCCTGACCAACTGGGGTCCGAAATGGATGGAGCCTAACGAGACAACCTATGATGGCTGGTGGTGGTTTGATTTCTTCACCAGCTCAGTCATGACAAAAATTGTCAACTAAGGTGCGCAGGCGACTGAACAGCCTGCACAGATTGATTGTTATAAAACAGAGGTCGCCATGGTGGCCTCTGTTTTAACTTTCTCTTCAATCACTGATATTTGGTCTGTCAGACTGCAACAAATGAATTCCCGTCAGCGTAAACAGTAAGGGATACCCTGACGGCACAGTAACCAGAAACTCTTGAATATGAAGATCAGATCTTTTAAACCTCTCTCACTGGTTTTTGCCTCCCTGCTGCTGGCCGCCTGCAGCGGCAATCATCCGCCTGAGGCCGACTTCACCGTTACCGAGGGCTCCGATGAGATCAGGCTCACCGCCACCGCCGCCGACGAGGATGGTGATCTGCTTACCTACCACTGGTACTCAGATTCGCCGAAGGTGCTCTTTGCCAATACCACCCAGCCTGAGACCTGGTTCAGGATCCCCTCCCTCGATGCGCCGCTCGATATCACGGTAGAGCTGACTGTCAGCGACGGCAAGGATGAAACTGTGGTTACCAGGAATATCACCCTGCCCGAACTCTCGCAGGTCAGGTCATGGGGCCTGGGTTCCGTTCTGACAAAGGAGGTTTCAAACAATGTGAAACGGGAGTGGTACCTTGACCAGCAGAACAGCGGCAGGCACAGCGCAGTCAACTGCGGTCCCACCTCGGTCACCATGGCGATAAGGTGGGCAGACAGCCTCTTCACCGGCACACCGGCCGATGCCCGGAACATGTACCGCCCCGGCGGCGGCTGGTGGTATACCGATGATATAATCAACTACCTCAATCACTATTCCGTCAACAACTATACCGTCAGACTCTCTGACATGAATGTTCTAACCCGGGAGCTCGACAAGGGGAATATTGCAATCCTCTGCCTTGACATGTACTTCATCAGGGATGAGGAGAACGCGCGCTGGCGCGTTGACAAGTTCTACCCCACAGCCAACCCTGAGTGGGGTCACTTCATCGTGGCCAAGGGATACAAGATAGTTGATGATCAGCTCTTCCTTGAGATCTATGATCCCTACGGTTTCGGGAAAACCTACAGTGACGGTTCACCCAAGGGTAAGAACCGTTACTACAGGGGCAGTGACATTGACCGTTCAACCGGTATCTGGTGGGACTATGCCATCATTGTGTCGCGTTCTCAGCTCAAGAGCAGCAACGCCGTTGACCCGGCGCTGGTACCGCGTCAGCATGGCGGCTGACAGATTCTATTTCTGCATATATCTGAGATAGTCGATCAGCCCCATATAGATCTTCACCGCCATCTGCTGCCTGAAGAGCGGGTCAGCCAGTCTCTCCTCATCTTCGGCGTGTGACATGAATGCCTGCTCAACCAGTATGGCCGGCATCTGCGTAGTGCGGGTGACGGTGTAGTTGAATGACCCCACCACCCCGAACTCCTTCAGTCCCGTCTCCAGCAGCCTGTCATAGATGCTCCTTGCCAGCGGCGCCCAGAATGGGTTGTGCCAATAGGTGCTTGTCCCCGACACCGAGAGGTAACCCCGTCCGCCGGCATTGGCATGTATACTCAGCAGTATGTCTGCTCCGACGCTGATCGCCTTGCTGCGCTTCTCCAGCAGTGTCATATCCACATCAGCCTCCCTCACCTGCACCACCTCAGCCCCCATAGAGGCGAGGAGGTCTCCCAGCCTGAATGAGAGATCGAGGTTGACATCCTTCTCAGGCAGCCCGGAGAGTCCAACAGCTCCCAGTCCCGATCCGCCATGCCCCGCCTCAACGGCTATCTTCAGCCCGGTGAGCGGTTTTGCTGACCGCAGGTCATAGCGGGGCGGATACTTCAGTGTCAGCACCAGGTTACGCCCTGAGGGCTTGATATCATATCCCCATATCCGGTCATCCTTCAGGTTGACATAGACCCGGAAGGTCTCGGGTGTAGCCTGCTCCCATGTCAGCTTGTCGACCACCCGGCATCCTTTATAGTGCGACACCCAGGTGGCGGCCGACTCGGCCCCGAAGATGGTGATCACCAGCCTGCGGGCCCCCGGATCAGGATAGACCTCCCAGGGCACCTGCCCGAGATAGGGTATCGTCACCACATCACCCCGGGCCGACGGACCGCATGACATGCTGGTGACGCTGTAGAGAGGCTGTATCGTGCTGCCCTCATGCAGCATAACATCATCCTCGCTGATGAAGCCGGTCTCGGTATTGCTCAGCCTGATACGGTAGTTGCTGCCGACACGGCCGCTGCTCTTCAGTATCACACCGGGGCCCAGCTCGGAGCGTATGGGGCCGCCCAGCCTGGGGGCACCCAGGTTGTAGACCAGCCTCGAATACTCATTCTTCACCTCCAGCAACGGGTACTCTTCTGGATTCCTGACGGTGATGCTCCGTGAGACCTCCGCCAGGAAGTGATCGGGTGAAGGTGCATCCTCTGCCGGTACCAGCCGGAAGCTGAGGACATGGGGTACGCCTGACGGCATGCCCCTGAGCGGCAGCTCTGCGCTGTAGAGGCTGTAGTCTGAGAAATCGCTGCGACGGCACCTGATTGTCTCCTCACCGGGTTCGAGATCGATCCATCCCTCCTGCCCCTTCGACCCCCGGAAGCTGACCCTTACCACCTCGTCGGGGAGCAGCTCCATATCTGCGGCAGGCTCAACCGATCCCTCCTCAATCCATAACGGATAGGGCTGCCGGGTGCGATCAATCTTCTCATAGTAGATCTCCTGCTCGCTGACCGCCCTGCGGCCGTCAGGCCAGACCGCCTCGGCCCTCACCGTGTTGAGCCCCTCGCTGAACTGTATGGTTCTGAAGAATATGCCGGTCTTATACTGCTTCACCTCCTGGCCGTTGATGCTTACGCTGGCAGGATAGCCGCTCTTGCAAAGCACATCATGCTGCGGCTCATGTGTCACCTGTGCAGGCAGCGACCGGAACTCCACCCAGGGGCTCCTGCGCGTCACGCTGCCGTCGGGCATCAGGGTGTAACTGTATGGCAGCATCCAGCCCGTCACCGGCACGGTGATGCTGCACAGGGCTGCCGGGTCGGTGCATGGCAGCAGCGAGAGCAGCAACGTGTCGGTCTCCGGCATCTCAAACGTTATCTTTCCTGCGGCATCGGTGGTGACGGTGGCTTCACCGTTATTGATGCTGATGACCCGTCCGGCATAGTCTGAGGGCCAGATTTCGGTGAGATCCAGCTCGACGGTATGGGGTCTGACGGGGTACACCCGTTCCGGGATGGCTGCCTCCTGCCCGGCGCCTGCCTGGCGCGCCTCCTCCACTGGTTTCTTCTCCTGCTGTGGCAGGCCGGCCTGCTCCGCCGCTTCCCTCTCCTGCTGACGGGCTGCCACTCTTTTCCCCACCTGCCCGGTTTTGTCTGACGGCACCGCGGCCTGCCCGGCTACGGCACCTGCGGCGCTCTCCGCTGAGCGCTGTGCCCCCCTGCCCGTTGCACAGCCGGCAAGTACGATGACTGCGCCTATCAGCAGGGCGGCGGCGATAGCTGAAAACTCCTCTTTTTTCATCTGTAGATCAAATATTTCTCTCTTACCTCCATAAACTCCTTAATATCATCCTGGCATGCCTTCACCACCTCTTCCACACTCACTCCCTCACCGGCCAGCTTCCTTATCAGTGATGGCGGCGACCATACCAGTGAGTCGGGGCTGGTCTTCGAGTAGGCGTCGATTATATGCAGCGATGCCTCCACTGAGCGGTAGGCCGCCGGGTCGGTCAGCATTATCTCCACCCCGCCGCACATGGTGTTCCACGGCTTGCCCGACTGGCTGTATCCGGTGCCTGCTGAGCGGGGCATGAAGTATAGCGGACGGAAGAATGCTCCCTTAATACCGCGCGAGTTGAGGTCGGCGGCAGCCTTCTCGGCATTGACCCATGGTGCTCCCGTCACCAGGAAGGGCTTGGTCATGCCTCTCCCCTCCGACATATTCGTACGTTCAAAAAGGCACTGTCCCGGGTATACCACTGCCGTCTCCCAGTTGTCCATATTGGGTGATGGCATCACCCACTGCAGTCCCGTCTCGTTCCACATCATACTCCTGCGCCACCCCTTCATCCTTATCACCATCAGGTCAGCGCCATACCCCTCCTCACTGTTCCACATCATCGCCAGCTCGCCGTAGGTCATGCCATGGCGCAGCGGGAGCCGGTGACGGTAGATGCTTACCGTATCATGCATCGGTCCCTCCACCACGCGCCCTCCCAGCGGATTGGGCCTGTCGAGCACGATGAACGGGATGCCTGCCCTGGCACACGCCTCCATGGCATGTGACATCGAGAACTTGTAGGTGTACCATGCCGATCCCACCCCCATGATGTCAAACAGCATCACGTCAATGCTGTCGAGCCACTCGCGTTTCGGTGCCCACGAGTCGCCATAGAGGCTGTAGACGGGTATGCCGGTCACCGGGTCAGGCTCGCCGTCGGTGAAGATGCGTCCGTGCAGTGCCCCCCGCACCCCGTGCTCGGCCCCGAAGAGAGCCGCCAGGTTCACTCCCGGTGTCGATGCCAGTATATCTATGTCTGACCGCATATCCGCCCCCACGGCTGAGGGGTTGGTTATCAGTCCGACCCGCTTCCCCCTGATCAGGTCGAGGTGTTCAGCGACCAGCACGTCGATGCCGGGCGTCACTGCCGGCACCGGCACCGGCGGCGGCTTGTGTGCCTCAACATAATCGGCCAGCGCCTTCTCCGGAGATGGTGCATCGCTCCAGGAGAGACCGCTCACCGGCAATGCCATCACCTTGCTCTCATTGCCATACCGGTCAACGGCCGACACCGCTATGCTGTCTGCCATCAGAAAGGCCTCACTCGCCTTTATGGCGCTGCCCGGTGTCTTGCGTGCCAGCTGGGCGGTGTTCGGGATGAAAGCCTGCAGCTCCGCCTCACGGGCGTGGCCTCCCAGGATAAGCTGATCCCACCGGTTGCCATACCGTGAATAGACGACCCATCGTCCCATGGATCCGGCTGCGGGATGGCTCCATGCGATCGTCACTATCCCGTCGCTGACCGTCTGTGTCACTGCCGGTGGTGCCGGCGCTATGGTATGCAGCCACGGCATCGGCGGCACCAGCGCCTGCCTGCGGTAGGGGCCGTCAGCGACAGCCCTTGCCAGCCCGGGGGTGGTCATCAGCGGCCCGATGCTCCAGTGTATCACGCCCGGGCTCTCCGGCAGCTGCCCCCTGGTGACCATGATCTGGTTCACCGTCTCGTCGGCCGCCCTGGCGGGGGGCTGCAGCCCGATGCTGATACCCGGCCAGAGGTGACGCCCCTTCAGGTTCTGCTCCTTCCACCATCCCAGCAGCACCGGGAAGCTCTGGGCGATCTGGTTGATGGGCCAGTAGAGCTGCGGCGAGTAGTAATCGATCCACCCCTTGTTGAGCCACAGCTTGGCGTCGGCATAGAGCGTCTCATGCTGGTTGAACCCGGTGCCTATGGCAGGCGGATTATATGGCTGCCAGATACCGAACGGGCTCAGGCCGAACCTGACCCACGGCTTCTCTGCCTTGATACCCCTGTAGACCCTCTCGATGAAGGTGTTGACCGCCTCCCTCCGCCAGTCGGCGCGCGACAGCCGGCCGCCGGAGGCCAGGTAGGCCTGCCAACTGGCATCATCAGGGAAATCCTTGAAGTTGTTGTAATCGGGATAAGGATAGAAATAGTCATCGAAGTGGATCCCGTCAAGGTCATACCTGCGCACCAGGTCCATCACCACATTGTACGAGTGATCCTGTGTCCCCTTCAGTGCCGGGTCCATCCACCAGTAGTTCTCAACCTCCAGCTTCAGCACCAGCTCCGGCCTGGTCCTGACGATGGAGGCATCGGTCACCGCGCCCGCTGCCGGGTGGTGTGCACGGTAGGGGTTGAGCCAGGCATGCAGCTCGATCCCCCTGGCATGCGCCTCATCGATCCAGTACTGCAGCGGATCATACCAGGGATCGGGTGCCAGCCCCTGCCTGCCGGTGAGGTAATATGACCAGGGCTCCAGCTCACTGCTGTACATGGCATCGGCATGCGGCCGCACCTGGAAGATGACCGCATTGAAATTGTTCTCCCTGAGCATGTCAAGAAGCGCTGTCGCCTCCCGCTTCTGCTCCTCAACAGTCAGCCCCGGCCTGCTGGGCCAGTTGATATTGTCTACGGTGGCCACCCACGCGGCACGGAACTCGCGCTCGGCCGATGGGGTACGCCCCGAAGGATCACCGGTAACGGCCACCCGGGGAGCAGCGCACCCCGAAAGAAGAAGCGCCATCAACAGTGCAACGGCTGAAAGGAATGGTCTTGCTGGCATATGTATCTCTTTTACTGTTAAATACTATTCTTGTCAAATACTAATGGTTGTCAACTGTTTATTTCCTCCCTCCATCCGCCGTTCTCCCGCCTGTTCCCCGAATCCCGCACCCCCTGCCACCTGTCTGCCAAACCGCGTGTCCGCCTGCTCCCAGCCTGCCACCTGTCCGCCAATCTGCGTGTCCGACTGCTCCCTGCCTGCCACCTGTCCGCCAAACCGCGTGCCTGCTTCTCTCCCTTCCTGCTCCCCGTATCCCCTGCCTCCTTCACACCGGTCTCCCGGAACAGCTTTCCCATCCTATACAAGGGTGACCCTTATACCCTTCTCACGGATCATCTGCACATGGCTGGCCGGCGCATTGATATCGGTAATGATATGATGCACCTGGCTGAGGTTGCAGATCTTGCCGTGCCCTCTCTTGCCGAACTTGGTTGAGTCAGCCAGCACGATCACCTCGCGCGCCGCCCCTATCATATACTGGTTAAGGTGCGCCTCGGCAATATTGCTGGTTGTCAGGCCGTAGTCAGGGTCGAGACCGTCAATGCCCAGGAAGAGCTTACTGCAGGTGATCTCGGTAAGCAGTGATTCAGAGTAGGGACCAACCACCGAGGCGGAGCTTTTTCGCAATGAACCGCCCAGCTGTATGATCTCGATATTGGGCTTATAGCTCAGCAGAAGGGAAATCCGGACAGATGAGGTGATGACGGTGATCGGATCAGGAATCGTAATCTTCCTTGCAAAGGCCAGCAGGGTGGTCCCCGAGGCGATAATTACGGTGTCACTCTTTTCAAGGAGCCGGGCAGCCTCCTCAGCGATACGCTCCTTCTCCTCAACCTGCACCTTCTCCTTATCATCTATATGACGGTCAATGGTCAGGGAGCTGATCTGCCCTGCCCCGCCATGGGTGCGTATCAGCAGCCGGCGATCCTCGAGCTCTTTCAGATCCTTTCGGATCGTAACTTCCGAAACCCCGAACCGTAAGCTGAGATCACGTACCCTGACATAGCCCTCCCGCTGGAGTTCAGCCATGATAACCTGGTGCCGACGGGCAATATCCCTCATAGAAGATGGCCAATTATCCGGCTTCGCCGGAATTATTCCAAAGGTAAAACAAAAGTGCAACAGAACAAGGGAAAATCAATATTAAAGAAAGTTAAGCAGGTTGTGTTTTATTACATTTCCTTTCCTTTTAATTTTGATTTCAGAATCTCATCCTCTATCTTTAACCATTGCTTTTTGACCTCAAAACACCATTTAGCTTTGGCCGTCCTGCAGAGAGAGCTCTTCATTGCCACGCTGAAAGAGAGTAACAGCGAGTGGGATTTTATAGTTATCGGCGGAGGTGCCACCGGCCTGGGGATTGCCGTTGATGCCGCCTCCAGGGGGTACCGCACCCTCCTCTTTGAGCAGAGTGACTTTGCCAAGTCCACCTCATCACGCAGCACCAAGCTGGTTCACGGGGGTGTCCGGTATCTTCAGAAGGGTGATGTGGTGCTTGTACGCGAGGCTCTCCGCGAGAGGGGTTACCTCCGCAGGAATGCCCCTCACCTGGTGAGCAACCAGCGGTTCATCATCGGCAGCTACAGGTGGTGGGAGAAGCCCTTTTACACTCTCGGTCTCACCTTCTATGACCTGCTCTCAGGCCGCATGAGCCTGGGTCGCTCGCGTCCCTTGAGCCGCAGCCGGGTGATCAGTTCCATACCCGGGATTGTGCGTACCGGGCTGAAGGGTGGTGTGGTCTACCATGACGGACAGTTCGACGACTCGCGCCTGGCTGTCAACCTGATGCAGACCGCCATTGAACAGGGGGCTGTGGTGGTCAACCATGTAAGGGTCACCGCGCTGACCAGGCACAGTGACGGGCGGCTCGCCGGCGTTGAGGTGAGGGATGAGCTTGACGGATCACGTTTCTCTGCCACAGGCAGATGCATCATCAATGCCACCGGCATCTTCGTGGATGAGATCATCCGGATGGATGACCCGTCGGGGAGGCCGATGGTGAGACCCAGCCAGGGGGTGCACCTGGTGGTTGACAAGAGCTTCCTGGGGGGAGAGGATGCCATCATGATCCCGCGGACCAGTGACGGACGGGTGATGTTCGGGGTGCCATGGCACAACCGGGTCATCCTGGGCACGACAGATATCCCCGTCAGTGAGTTCGTGCTGGAGCCACGGGCGCTCGACGAGGAGGTTGAGTTCATCCTTGAGACTGCCGGCAGGTACCTGGCGAAGAAGCCGCAGCGCAGTGACGTGATCTGTGTCTTTGCAGGCCTGCGCCCGCTGGCGGCCCCCAGGCACGGCGGCGATGAGGCAAAGACCCGGGAGATATCGCGCAGCCATAAGCTGGTAGTATCACCCTCGGGGCTGGTGACCATCACCGGCGGGAAGTGGACCACCTACCGCAGGATGGCTGAGGAGACCGTCAACGCCGCCATCAGAAGCAGCGGGCTCCCCTTCCGCAGGTGTGTCACCCGCAATCTCAGGATACACGGCTACCTGGAGGATCCCGACCGTTCGGACAGGCTCTGTATCTACGGCAGCGACCAGGAGGAACTGCTCAGGATGCAGCAGCAGAACCCCGCCTGGGCTGAGAGACTGGACAGTGACACCGACTTCACTGCCGGTGAGGTGATATGGGCAGTGCGCAATGAGATGGCACGCACCGTAGATGACGTGCTGGCACGACGGGTAAGGGTGCTCTACCTCGATGCACGGAAGTCGATCGGGCTGGCCCCGCGGGTGGCTGAGATAATGGCTGCTGAACTGGGCAGGGACGGTGAGTGGGTCAGGCAACAGGTTGAGGAGTACACTGCGATGGCAAAACATTACGTAATGGCCTGAACGAACCGGACAATGAACGCAAATCCAAACAACAAGAGATATGAAATCCAGCAGACTCATCTTATTTACGGCACTGGCTGCCCTGCTTTCGGGGTGTGCCGGCAGGGAGGCGGCTCGCGTCATCTCAACACAGGACTACATGCCTGACAATGCGGTCATTGCACACCGTGGCACCACCTACTGGGCGCCCGAGCTGACCGAGGCGGCCTTCCGGTGGGCACGCAACATCGGGGCCGACTATCTTGAGCTCGACGTGCACCGCTCGAAGGACGGCGTGCTGATCATCATGCATGACAAGACCTTCCGGCGCACTACCGATGTGGCGGAGAAATTCCCCGGCAGGGAGGATGACCCGATAGGCAGCTTCACCTACGAGGAGATCATGACCCTCGATGCGGGCAGCGCGTTCAACAGCAGAAACCCCGGTCAGGCGCTGGAGTCGTTCGCCGGACAGGATGTGCTGGTCTTCGAGGATGTGTTCCGCATCGCCGAGGGGAAGCGCATCAGGCGCAACCCCGACGGCGGCCGTATGGCAAGCAGGGATGAGAACGGAGTCTATCATTTTGAGTATGAGGCTGACCCGGGAGACAACGGTCACCGGCCTGGAATCTATATTGAGACTAAATATCCAGAGGAGTACCCCTATATGGAGGAGCAGATCTATGACCTGCTGGAGCAGATCGGCTGGAATCCTCTCGAGGGAACGATACCCTCTGCCGATGAGCCATTCATGAAGGGTGACCGGGTCAATATCGGCAACACCAGGGGCAAGATACTGGTGCAGACCTTTTCACGCGACGGCATGATGAATTTCAACCGTGTCTTCGGCAGCGGCGTACTGACCAGCTTCCTTATCGGCAATACGGCTGACGACAGGTTTGCCAGTGAAAAGGTGACCGATGAGATCATCGGGTTTACCAAAGAGTATGGGGCACAGTTTATCGGGACCAACCTGGGCGATGCGAATGACGGGCTCTCACCCGCCTTTGCCGCGAAGATCCATGCAGCCGGACTTAAGGCCAATGTCTACTCTTTCAATACGACAGAGCAGATGGAGAAGTATTTCGGGCCCGGTGAAGGGAAGGATGCCTCACCGCTGGCTGACGGCATGATCACCAACCGCAGCGACCTGACGGTTGATTTCTACCACTCCCGCAAGGTACGGGAGCACGGCACCGAAAAGAGCCCCCAGGAAGTGCTGGCAGACCTGGGGTATGACAGGTAGAGAAGAGCAGTTGATCACTCCACAGCCAAAGTGCTCCGTCTTTCTTAAACGCAACAGGGGAATTTTTTCCCTACTCAGGGATTGCGGAACAGCCCTGGCATTGATATGTCATTCGCCTTCTTTCCTGTTTATCAAAAGCCCCTTAACAGTATACTCTTTCAGGGTGTATGGAACAGCGCTGATGCAGGTATTGTCTGGCCCGGGGTGGCGGGTCCGCGCCAGCTCACTCCCAGGCTCTGCCGGTAGAGCCTCTGGAAGTACCTGACGGTCACCGGGTGCATACCCGCCTTCAGGGCTGCCCTGCCCTCGTTGGTGATACCATGGTGCAGCCTGTCGCCGTCAACCACCAACTCATCGCCGATGAAGAGCTGAACCCCGTCATCTGAACTGGTAAGGAAGGTGTATACGCCATCTTCAGGCACCATGAGCAGCCCTTCAAACAGCAGCCCGAAGTTCTCGGCAGGCGCTCCGGCAGGTATCCTTATCTGAGCAGTGACGCCGGCACTGTCAGGCTGGCCTGTAATGTCGTTTACCGAGTCATAGGCTCCCCTGTACATAGTGAATCGGATACCCTGTTCAGCTCCTTCGGGTGAGACCGGCTCACGCAGCTTCGTCCTCCTGAAGGTGCCTGTCATGACCGCGCTCCTCCGCCCGGAAGGCATCACGGTAACTGATTTCAGCACCAGCTCATCGTCAGGGTCGATGGTGAGCGGCCCGCTGTACCTTGCGGAGCGCGGGCCCGGCTCCCTGCCGTCAGTGGTGTAGTAGATTGCAGAGCCGGGGATCCCGTTATCCAGCTCTACCGTCACCGCCTCCTCCGTCACCAGGTTGATCGCCTCATATCCGCCTGGGTAGGGCACCCGGTAGTTGAGTCCCATGTCATCATACCGGGCATACTGTGCCGTCATCCGAAGCGAGAATGCATCAAAGTCCTGCCTCCAGCCCGGTGTCCAGAGAGCCTCGGCCAGGGCAGCAAGGCGCGGCAGCGCCATGTACTCGACATGTTCCTGACTGCCGATATACTCCGTCCACAGATTGGCCTGCGCCCCGGCGATATGCTTCCTCCTATCCTCAGAGATCTCCGGAGGCATTATATCTATCGAATAGACCTTCCGGAGGTCAAGCATCCCTCCGATCGAGAGGGGCTCATTGTATTTCGACTGGTAGTAATCGAGGTAAACAAAGGTGTGCGGGGTCATCACCACGTCATGACCCATGTTCGCAGCCTGTATGCCGCCGCTGTGTCCTCTCCATGACATCACCGCCGCATTGTCGGCTATGCCCCCCTCGAGTATCTCATCCCATCCGATGATCTTTTTCCCCTTTCCCGCCAGGAACGCCTCGATACGCTTCACGAAGTAGCTCTGCAGTTCGTGCTCATCCTTCAGGTTATTGTCGGCTATCCGCTGCTGGCAGTCGGGACACTCCTGCCATCTCACCTTCGGGCACTCGTCGCCCCCGATATGGATATATTCGTATGGGAAGAGCTCCGCCACCTCGCTTAACACCCCCTGCAGGAAATCAAAGGTCGCCTCCTTCCCGGCGCAGAAGACATCCTCGGAGACGCCCCACCGGTTGAAGGGCGGTACCGGCTCACCGCCGCACGAGAGCTCAGGGTAGGCCTGCAGCGCCGCCACGGCGTGCCCCGGCATCTCAATCTCGGGCAGCACGTTTATGTGCAGCCTCGCAGCGTAGCTGATCACCTCACGGATATCCTCCTTAGTGTAGTATCCGCCGTGCCTGATGCCGTCATAGACCCATGGCGTCTCGCTGCCATGACCGATCAGAGTCTCATCGCGCCAGGCGGCCACGGTGGCCAGCTCAGGGTACTTCTCTATCTCGATCCGCCACCCCTGGTCATCGGTCAGGTGCCAGTGAAAGGTATTGAGCTTATGCATGGCCATAACATCCAGCATACGGAATATGAACTCCTTCGGGAAGAAGTGCCTGCACACATCGAGGTGCATCCCCCGCCATCGGTACTGCGGTGCGTCAGAGATGGTCAGGCAGGGGACAGGTATGGCCCCCTTTGTCACCACCGCATTGGGATAGATCAGCTGCATCAGAGTCTGGAAGGCGTAGAAGAGCCCTGCCTCGCCGCCTGCCCTGATTTCGATCCGGTCGCCGGTCACCGACAGGTCATAGGCCTCACGGTTGCCGAGCGACTCATCGAGGGTGGCCACGATGTCAGCCTCCCGGTCAGACCCGCTACCGGTGGCGACATGGAATCGCCGGTAATGCTTCCCGAGGAACTCATTGAAGAGCTCCAACGTGGTCTCCGCTGACAGGAAGGCGGGATCAAAGGCCGCCGTTGCATCATGCCGCAGCAGGAAATCGCCTTCACCCGGGTCAAATACCGCCGGCAGCGGCACCAGCGGATACTTCTCATACTGTGGCTGCTCAGCGCCACCGGAGCATGAGGCAACAATCAGTGTCATCATCACCAGTGAAATCAGGGTCACAATAGCTGAAGGGGTTCTCTTTTTCATACCGGTCTCTCTTGGTTTGTTTCTGATTTTATCGTTTCCTGCCGGAGCAGGTTGTATTCAATGTCACATGGCGGCCTGCCACAGCAGTGCAGCCGCAAAAGGCCGCAAAAGGCCGGATTCCGCCGGCAGCACTGCTACCCTTCGCTGTAGACCACCCTGCCCCTCTTGATTGTCTTTACGACTCTCATTCCGTCAGGCTCTTCCCGAAGTACTATCAGGTCTGCCACCGCACCGGCCACGAGCATCCCCTCGTTCCCGGGAACGGAACGGTGAATGTGGCTGCCGGCATCGCCTGCCGACGCCATGCGCGCTGCTCCGCGGGCGGCGATCAGGCCGGCCTGCGGTGCTCTCTCGCCTGCGACCAGTGCCAGGGGCAGCCTGGCTGCCATATCGAAGGCCTCCCCCCTGCCGACCAGCCCTTTTGACACCAGTGTATGGAGGCAGTGCAGCAGCGACTTGCCCGACCCGGCGAGCACATCGGGCAGCCCCTTCATGTGAAGCTTGCCGCCGGCAGTAAGGGTTACCTCCCCCCCGATATGTGTAGTGTAGTCTCCCGGCGGCATACCGGTCAGCCCAGTGGCATCGCTGATCAGCATGATCCTTCCCGGCTTGGCCCTGAGGAATACCTTCATGACTGAATCGGGCAGGTGGTAGCCGTCGGAGATAATCGTTGCAAAGAGCTCATCGGCAGCCAGCTGCTCCCAGAGATAGTTCCTGTGCCTGGGCAGCATCTGGTGTGATGCGTTTCCCAGGTGTGTCGAGAGGGTTGCACCGGCCTCGACCGCCTTCCGTATCTGTCCGGGGGTGGCTGCCGTATGGCCTATTGCCGCTATCACGCCGCTGCCGGTGACCCACCTGATGAATTCAGCTGCTCCGGGCCACTCGGGTGAGAGTGTTATTATGCGTATCATGCCGCCGCATGCCTCCTGCCATCGGCTGAAGAGCTCCCGGTCAGGAGGTCTGACATGCTCTGCCGGGTGTGCGCCGCGCGCACCATCCTCAGGCGAGATGAAGGGTCCCTCTAGGTGCACCCCGCCCACCGTCGCGGCAGCCTCAGGATAGAGGGTGCAGGCGCGGGCGATGGCCTGCAGGGATGCCGTCAGGTTCTCATCGCTGTTGGTGATCAGGGTGGGGAAAAAGGTGGTCACCCCATCCTGCCAGAGCCTCACCGAGATATCCCTGACCGTTTCCGGCAGCAGCGGGGTGGTGTTGAAGTCCATCCCGCCATAGCCGTTCACCTGCAGGTCAGCCAGGCCGGGAGCAACAATCAGCTCACCGCCGGCACCGTCAGGGTTACTGTTTACAAAGTTAATCACCTCTCCCTCAACGACAACGGTGACCGGTTCATCTGTCCGGTAGTGGCGGCCGCTGATCAGGATTTCATTTCCGGTCATGGCCATAAGTCTAATGTTTAATTGAATTGAGCAGGTTATCTACCCTCTCAGGCACCTCCCGCCTGTTGAGCAGCCCTGCCACCACGTAGATCAGGAGCGAAGTGAAGAGGGGCACCCCGACCTCAAGGGCGAGGGTGGCACCCGGGATCAGCTTGATGATAATGAACCCGGCTATACCTGCAATGATGGATACGATTGCAATATTGCTATCGCACTTCCTGAAGGCAGGCAGCAGCCCGAGGATCATCGGAATGGCTATCGGCCCCAGCAGCGCCGCGAACCATGAAACGATCAATCCGAACACACCGCCAAAACTCTTCGCATTCACGGCAATGATTATGGTAAGCACGGTAAAGGTGAAGGTTGAGATACGGGCGGCCAGCAGGATCTTCTGCCGGCTGAAGTTCTCGAATCCTTTAATGAAGCGGGGCATTATGTCGCGGGTTATGACCGCTGAAATGGTATTTGCATCTGATGATGTCATCGAGAGGGTGTTGGTAAAGAGCGATGCCATCACCAGTCCCACCAGTCCTGCCGGCAGGAACTTCAGCGCAAGCAGTCCGTATGACCGTGTCGGATCTTCCAGACCCGGAAGGAATACAGGTGCTGCGAACATCGGGAAGAAGAGCACCACCGGCCAGAGGAGGTAGAGGATGGAGGAGAGGGTCGCTGCCTTCTTTGCCACGCTGCCCGATGAGGATGCGATGAACCGGGTGGCCAGATGCCAGGTGCCCCCGCTGTAGCTGAAGAAGTCGATGATCACCATGGCAATGAGGAACTGCCATGTGTATGGATCATTGAAGAGGGCCGAGTGGCCTTCGGGCAGCCTCTCCCAGAGGGTGAAGAAGCCTGCGGGGCCGTCGCCCAGGTTGATGAGTACCACCACAAACATGGTTATTCCCGCCACCAGCTGCACGATGAACTGCGCAAAGTCATTCACCACATCGGCCCACAGTCCGCCCAGGGTGCTGTAGATAAGCGAGACCGAGCCGGCGAGCAGTATGCCGGTAACGAATGAGGTACCGGCGAAGATGTTCAGCAGTATAGCTATGGCCGCCCACTTTGCTCCCACATCGAATATCTTTATGATCACCCCTGACCATGCTATCAGCTGCTGTGTCTTCAGGTTGTAGCGTGTCAGCAGGTACTCGGTAGGCGACTGTATCCCGGTGGCTATGCGCAGCCGGGCCCAGCGGGGTGCTACCAGGTGTGCCCCGAGGAAGGTTGCCACCGCCACGGCACAGGCCCACCATATGTATACAGTGAACCCATGTGTATAGGCTATGCCGGCATAGGCTACGAATACCGCGCCGCTGTATCCGGAGACATGGTGTGATACACCCGAGAGCCACCATGGCAGCCTGCCGCCGGCAGTGAAGAAGTCGGCCGAGTTCTTTACCCTCATGTATGCCCATACCCCGATGGAGATCAGCAGCACAAAGTATAGTGTCAGTACGATCCAGTCGATCAGTTGCATATCTGCGTTTCTTATCTGTTGTTTTCCTGTGTGAGTCTGAGCCATGCCGCTGCATACCTGCGTCCCATCATCCTCTGTGACGGGCCGTCAAAATGGATGCGGTCTGCCATGGGGGTCACCCCGAATGAGCGTACCAGGGCCACCCCGGGGTCATCTCGTGCTATGGAGGCCAGTATATCATTTATCTGCAGGTATGCAAGCCGGTTCTTCTCCACTCCCCGGAAGAGTCCCAGCTCGCCCGCCACCACAGGCAGGGAGGGGTTACCGGCAAGATCGCGGAAGAGAGAGAAGAGGGCCAGGGTGTTCTCCCTGAAGTGAGGCAGTCTCTCAGGTGTGGCATCAGACTCTCCCTGGTGCCAGATGACCCCCTTTATGGTGCCATACTGCTGTGCCAGCCTCATCTTCTCAATAAGGTTGCTCTTCAGCCTCACCCCGTTGAAGAGTGAGTCAGAGAGCCACACCGTGGTGGAGCTTCCCCCCACGGCACATGGTACCAGTCCGATGATGATATCGCTGTCAACCTTCTCTCTCAGTGCCCTGGCGAAGGCCATTCCCGGCCCCAGCCCGGTCATTGCGGGCTGATAGAGCTGCAGCGGCTCTTTTGCCACTGCCCACCGGTTGTCGGGTGTCAGGAAGAGTATCCGGCTGTCGGGCACCGTATCGGCCGGCTCAACCAGTCCGCGGCCCGCCATGTTCGATTGCCCGGCCAGCACGAAGAGCCACACCTTCCCGGGTGGCGGCATCTCATTGGTATAGAGTGTGGTGCGCGGGAAGTACTGCGTTCTCTGCTCCTGGGCGGCAGCAGCTGCCGCCAGGGAGAGAAGCATCAAAAACAACATCGTTCTGATGACCGTCAGTCTGCTGGTCATAGTGTACGGTTTCCTGTCAGCCTGCGGTGAAGCAGCCTCAGCTTCTGGCTGCGTATCATGTTCAGGTGAGCTATCTCCGAGTCATAGAGGAACCCCTTGTTGAGCCTGGCAAAACGCCGGTCAAGGCTCCCGGTCTCGGCGATCAGCTTCTCGAGCTCGGCAGCGAGCGGTTTACGGTCATCAATGGTGAAGCCGGGCGAGTTGAACCTTGCCTCAGCCTCACGGAAGCGCAGGTAGTGGCTGCGTATATCAAGCATCAGCCTGTAATGTTCAAACTCCTCCTTGTTTCTGAGGGGCCTGAGGGTTTTGATTTTGGTGATCGCCTCATCTACCGGCAGGCGCATCTCGGCTATCGATGCCGAGCGGGCCGGCTTGCCGTTGACGATCAGCTCGGGCGGGACGGTCAGTATCTCCCACAGGAGCTCGCCCCCCTCTTCTGTCAGTCCGAACCGCTCAACCCCATACCTGACCACGAAGGCATGAGGGTCAATGGGATCGGTTGTCTGCAGGGCCTCAGCATATGCGGCGAGCAGTATCCTGAAGCCCGAGAGGGGCCAGGTGTTGCGTATCTGCTCCATATCTATCACCTCATAGTTGACATCCCAGGTGAAGCCATAGAGCCCCGAGGTTGACCATGAGGTCATCACTATACCGGTATAGCCGGCCTCACGGGCATATGGAATAAAGTCACGCTGGTTCTCAAAATGCTTCTTCCACTCGGTGATGTAGAGATTGTCAGGATGGCTCCTGATGGCGGGCGAACCCCAGAATTCAAGCCCCTGTGCCTGCAGGGCGGCTATGTCGCCGAAGTGGTTTGTCCTCCATCCATAGTTCCAGTCGATGAATATCGTCTCCTTCGGCATCTCCGAGGCAGCCTCCGGATATTTCAGCAGTATGTCTGCCCACATGACCGGTTTCTTCCCCAGGCTGATGACTGTGTTTGCTATCATCTTCATATAGTCGACAAAGAGCTTTGACTTGCCCTCGGTGGCCGCCTTGAGCGAACATGCCGGACAGTGGCCGAGCAGGTAGGTCTCATCGCCCCCTATATGGATATAGTCTGAGTGGTGCATCTCAGCCATGTCTGCAAAGAGGTCAGCGAAGAGGAGGCTGTCGGCCTCGGTCTTCAGAGGACAGAGCTGCGAGATATCCTTCCTGTCTTCCCTCAGTTCGCTGTAGCGGTCATGGCGCAGGATATACTCAACGTGCCCGAAGCACTGCTGCAGCGGTATCACACTTATTCCAAGCCGGTTGCAGTAGTCAACGAACTCCTTCACCTCCTCACGCGAGTATGCCAGCTCATTGGAGATGGTTGCGTTATTGAGGTAGGGGTATGATGCCTCCCACTCCATCACCAGGGTATTCATACCGAAGGCTGCCAGCTCATCGGCCAGGGCCTTCAGTGCCTCCATGGTCATAACCTGTATGCGCATGTCAACATGGAATCCCCTGATGGCAAAATGGCTGTCGCCCTCCGGCGGTGGCAGGGGCCCTCTCTGTGGCTCACTGCTGCCACCGCCGCATCCGGCCATGATCAGCATCACTGCAGCCATCACAATGAGGGGCAGCCCGAGTCTCTTTCTCTGCATGGTCATTTTCATCTGAATGGTTTATCGTTTCAAAGAATCCTTACACTGCCCGGCCCGAGTGCCAGCCGGGTCTTCCTGCCGCCGGCATGCCTCACTGTCACCTCTGTCACCCCCTTGCGTCTCCTGGTTGTGATCACCGGCGGCCGTTCATCCTCCAAAGGTACTACAAGCATGTGAGCAGAGCTGTTTCCGGCTGCATTAAAGGCATATGCCGCCATGGGCGCCTCCGTTGAGCGGCCTGCCATGCTCACCATCCCGTTGGTGAGGGTGAATGCGCCACCCTCATGCGGAGTCACGGCATGTATCTCTGCGGAGGCACTGCCCTGCATCATCAGCATCTGTCCTCCCCTGCCGGTTGTCACCTCTGCCGGCGGGAAGTGCAGCAGTATCTCATAACTGTGTCTCCCGTCGCTCTCGAATAGGTCACTTATCACTGCCATCCGGCTGCCAACAAGGGTTATTGTCCGGCTCCACCGCACTGATGCGTTGGTGGCCTCCTCAGGAGGGGAGACCATTGTTACCGAGGCTACGCCGTCTGACTGCTCCCACCCGGTGATCCGGTTGGGTGTCTCGCGTCTCGGCACCCAGAGCCGGTCGGTGGAGGTCGCTGCCTCGGTCACCCCGTCGATGACCACGCTGTTATGCGCCCTGGTGGTACGGTACCATGTCACCAGTGCCGGGTCATCATAGTTGCAGCAGCCGCTCTCAGTAAGCAGCGGTACGCCGTTGTGCCACAGCTCGAAGCCGAGCCTGCCGGCGTGAGCATGTGCCCCTATCACCGAGGCGGGGTTGGCAAGCAGGTACCACCCCTTGTCGCCTCCCTGCCTCATCACCCCCACCTGTGTGTCGGGGAAGAGGTGCGATCCGGCGGGAGCGGTCAGAGCGCTGTCGCCCAGGATATCATTTATGGTATCCACTATCGGACCTGCCGGCATCTCATAGGAGTCGTTCACCTGTGGCATGGTACCGTCAGGCCTTGCCATCGCGGTAAGGAAGGTGGCCATCCTGCGCAGGGCCGGCAGCGAGCCGGCTGGCGGCTCCACACCATTGGCGGTGCAGAGCAGATAGGCATCCCTGAAGAGATGAGCCTGGAACGGGTAGTATCCGAACATCTGCTCAACATTGCCGCCATCGGCATAGAAGGCGTTGGCAATATGGTGATTGAGAATGGTCATTCCCTTACTGACCAACTCTTCCGACTCATCGAGCATGGGGAAGAGCAGGCCCAGATAGAGCATGGCCAATCCGCCATGTGACTGGTGGTTGAACTCATTCAGCTTAGCCTGCCCGAAGCCGGTAAGCAGGATAAATGCATGCTCACGCAGGGTGGCAATGATCAGCTCCCTCTCACCGCCGGTCAGGCCGTCGCCGGCCAGGTACCAGCACCATGAGTAGTGTATCGATCGCCAGGCCACCTGCATGTCACGCCAGTTGTAGGTGGTGCGGTGCGAGTCGGGCAGCCGGGGATTGTCATCTATCCACCGCCTGACTATCTGCATCATCTCATCAAGGTAGGAACGGTCGCCGGTGAGATGGTACATCCGGGCAAATGAGGGCAGGAAATAGAAGCGGTTCAGCCATACGCTCTTCTCTATCTCGGTCTGCTCATACCTGCCCCAGCCGATGGGATCGCCATATACCTTTCTGAGCACTCCTCCCCTGATAAGACGGGTTATCTCCGCATCATCCTCTGTCCCGAGCAGCTCCATCTGTATGAACTTCCCTCCCTGGTCCTTGGGGATATAGTCTCCGAAGTTGTACTGCCCCATATACTTCATGAAGGGGAATACCGGGTTTGCGCTTCGACGGGCTCCTGCAGGCGTGTGAAAGAAGGCATCTGCCGGCATCGCCTGCAGGGTAATGCCCCCGAGAGCGACGCCGGCACCGCCTGCAAAAATATTCCTGACAAACCTCCTCCGGCTGCGGTTTATCTCTCTATCCATTATGCCCTCCTCCGAATGATTCATGATCAAAATAGAATCTGCAGTCAGGATGTCTCTGCAGTATGGAGGCGGGGCAGTGGGTGGTCACCGGACCGTGTATGGTATTGTATACCGCTTCCCTCTTGCTTTTCCCCGGCACCACGCAGAAGAGGTGTGCCGCATTGAATATAACCGGAATGGTGAGTGTCAGTGCCTGGCGAGGCACCTCCCGGAGGGTTGCGAAGCAGCCTTCATTCACCTGTTGTATCCGGCATGAGTGATCGAGCTCAACTTTTTTTACGATGAGCGGATCATCAAAATCGGCCACGGGCGGGTCATTGAATGCTATGTGCCCGTTCTCGCCTATGCCGAGGCATACCACATCAATCGGCTTCTCGCTGATCAGGGCAGAGTATCGCTCTGCCTCCTGCTCAGGGTCAGCTCTGCCGTTGATGAGATGAATCTCTCCGGGCTTCACCCTGTTGAAGAGCCTTCGTTTCAGGAAGGTTGAGAAGAGCTGCTCATCAGAGCCGTTCAGTCCCAGGTACTCATCCATATGGAAGGCGGTTACCCTGCTCCAGTCAATCAGTTTCGACTGAGTCAGGTAGTCAAGCAACTCATTCTGAGAAGGGGCTGCTGCAAAGACCATCCTCACCCTCTCCCTCTCACCGAGGAGGGCGGCCACACATGCCTCCACATCACGACCGGCAGCAGCCCCCATCTCTTCCCTGGTAGGGAACAGATTGATATTAAGTTGTTTATTATCAGCCCTCATTATCCTAAATATTATTACTCAACCGGCAATCCGGCTGTAGTAGATTGAACCAACCAGATCAGGTATGATTATTTTTCCAGAAACAGATGGGAGAGCACCTGGCGATCTCTCACGGGAGCGGAGGGCCTCCCATCTGTTTACCAACTCTGATAACCAGCCTGAAAAAATCTATGAAAAATCATTTTCAAAGCGACAGATAAACCACTTCTGGCGCTATGTGTATCACCCCGTTGGTAGGTTCAATATTGGATGTCACTATTGTCCAGCTCTTCTTGGTGCCCTGATTGATCAGTCCCTGGTAGTTGGTATTGTGTGAGAGGTACATTACCGAACCGCTCTCCGTGGGGTATTCAATCGGGTTGTTGCTTGCCAGGAGGGCGGGATCGGAGAACAACACCACTGCATTGACAATATGGTATTTCAGCACCTGTTCAAGCGTTGCCACAGGTATATCCGCAATAGTGGCATAGCGATTGGCCTTCATATACTTTCTGAAGGCTGTATTTGACGGGACAATAAACGTCCTCTTGGTCGTTCCCGAATAGAGGTTCTCCAGGCTGGCAGCGATAATGGCCTGCTCCATCAGCGAGAGGGAGTCGTCTGCCTGTATGAATTGCCATGCCGTCATATTGACCTTGCCTCCCGGGTTTCCGTACTCATATTCATAGTCGGGCTGTATCTCGCACGACATAAGCACCATTGCCATTGCCACCGGTATCAGCAGTGCCTTGAGCTTCATCTTATTCGTTATTGATATCATCTTTTTCATATCCTTACACATTTATGATTCATGGCCGTTTCTACTGATAGAACGGGTTCTGGGTCAGGTTTGGATTCTTATTGAGGGAGTTCCTGTGGATGGGCCATACCAGGTTTCTCTCATCGCTGAGTCCGTTGATCGGTCCCATGGTTGAGATTGCCTTTCCGGTCCTTACCAGGTCAAACCAGCGGTGTCCTTCGAAGCAGAGCTCGACCGATCTCTCATGCAGGATGGCTGACTCGAGGTCGCCATACATTGCAGTGGCATCTGCCTCGCTGTCGAAGGTCGGCAGTCCGGCCCTTGTTCTGATGGTATTCAGCAGCGTAAGAGCCTCGCTGATGTTTGCAGCCCCTCCCACCTTGTTCAGTGCCTCAGCCCTGAGGAGCATGATGTCGGCAAGCCTTATCAGGATGATGTTCTGCTTAGCCGGGGTTGCGATCTCATCACTGAGTCCCCTGCCAAGATACATCCAGATGGCTTTCGGTTCGGCTAGTGTAACGTCATAGACGAAGTCTTCCCTCAGGTCTCCGGCCTCTATCGATGCCTTCCACTTCACTGACGGGGTGTAGATTGCGTATGATCCGACAGCATAGAGGGTTCTGAGGCCGTTGGTCTGGGTGTCATTGTATCCGACCTCGAAGATGCTCTCCTTCGAGTAGCTGTCTGAGAACATCTTGCCCCAGTCGGCTATTCTTACCAGCGAATAGAGCGGGTTGTCAAGCACCTTTGCAGAGGCTGCGAGGGCTTCAGGATATTTGTGCCTCCACATGTACACCTGTGTCAGCAGGCCGTTGGCTCCGCCTTTGGTGAACATGATCCGGTCATTGTTGTTGTTGAACTTGTCGATACAGTTCTCTGCCGCATATCTGAGGTCATCCTCAATCTGATCAAGTATCACCTCCTTGTCGGTCTTGCCGATGAATATATCCTGTTCGAACGATGTGTAGGGTTCGGTAATGAAAGGCACGTCGCCCCAGACCCTTACGAGGTAGAAGTATGCGAGTGCCCTCAGTGCTCGTGCCTGACCTATCAGGCGCTTTCCCGCAGGGTTGTCCTCCTCATATACATTCGGGATATACTTGATGGCGTAGTTGGCCCTGCTGATCATCAGGTAGAGTGCTGACCAGTCGGCTGATGCAGCGGTATTGGTCAGGTTGTTCGAGGCCAGGGTGAGCGACTCGCCCGACTGGGCTGTCTGCACGTTGTCAGCCCTTCCTTCTCCCCAGTAGCAGAAGTTGAGTCTGAAGACCGACTGTGCAGAGTTGTATATGCCGTATACTCCGGCCTGGGCATCGGCAGTGGTCTTGTAGAATGCCGAGGCCGAGAAGCTGCTCACAGGGTCCTTGTCAAGGATATCGGTACATGATGTCACCAGGAGCATCAGAAGTACCGCAAAAGCTGTTTTTATATATTGTAATTTCATGACTCCCTGTTTTTAAAATTCAACGTTGAGACCAAATATCACGGTACGGCTCTGTGGATACGCGCCCTCATCGACACCAATCCGCAGCCCGCTGTATGAGTTGACCTCCGGGTCATAACCGGTATAATGAGTGAACGTCAGCAGGTTCTCACCGGTAACGTATGCACGCAGACGGCTGACTCCCGCCTTGCTGGTTATCTCCTTCGGCAGCGTGTATGAGAGTGTGAGGTTCTTCACCCTCATGTATGACCCGTCTTCCACCCACCTTGATGCAACCCTGTTGTTCTCATTGCCTAACGGGTCATTCCTGATTGGTGCCGGATAGTTTGTAACGTCGCCCGGCTTCCTCCACCTGTTCAGGGCATCGGTTGATACGTTATTGTAGGCGAAGACCCAGTTCCTCATGTTGTTGAGATGGCTGTAAATGTCGTTGCCATAGCAGAACTGCAGGAAGAGGTTCAGTCCGAATCCCTTGTATGTGAAATCGTTGCCGAAGCCTCCAGCAAACAGTGGCTCTGCATCGCCGATGATCTGCTTATCCTGGTCATTGATGATATTGTCACCGTTGACATCATCCCATATCGGGTCACCGCCCCTGAAGATCTTACCGGTTGCTGAACCATGCCTAACCTGCTTCACGTTATCCTCATCACGCGAGTAGACACCCAGGAACTTCCATCCGTAGAAGACACCGATCGGCTTTCCTTCCATAAGTAAATGGTATGTGCCATTCTGTATGAAGCCGTTTGTCAGCACCTCATCGGGCAGGTCAACCACGGTATTGCGGTTGAAGCCGATGTTGAAGCTTGAATTCCACTGCAGCTCACGGTTGATATTGTGGGTGTTGAGGGCAAACTCCATCCCCTTGTTAGAGATGCTGCCTATGTTGCGCGTGATCGATCCGAAGCCGGTGGTCTCGGGTATGGGCACGGCAAAGAGCAGCCCGGAGGTATTCTTGATATAGAAGTCTGCCACCAGGTTGATTCTGCTTTTGAGCAGTGCCAGGTCGAGACCGAGGTTATACTGTGTGGTTACCTCCCACCTGAGGCCCTCGTTGGGCATGACGGAGGGTGCTGCCCCTGAGTAGGTGAGGTAATTGCGGCCGATGGCGAACTCACCGCCGGAGACGTAGTTGGGGATAGCCTCATTACCGGTCTGTCCCACGCTCAGTCTGAGTTTGCCGTCTGACAGGAAGCCAAGTCCGTCGGCAAAGGCTTCATCGGAGAACCGCCATGCTGCCGAGGCTGACGGGAAGTATCCGAACCTGTTCTCTGCCCCGAAGCGTGACGAGCCGTCAGCCCTGAGGTTGGCCTCAGCCAGGTAGCGTCCCTTGTAATTATATGAGATACGTCCGAAGAACGACATCATTGAATGCTCATTGGCGGTATTCACAGCCTGGTTGGAGATGGTACCGGCGCCGTTGAGCGTTCTGATATTGTCACTGACATAGTAGAGTCCGTCAAGGCCGGTGGTCTCAGTCTTCCAGTCCTGCATGCTGAACCCAGCCATCGCACCCAGGTCATGGTCATTTCCCAGCCTGGTGCTGTAGGTCACATAGTTCTCATTGGCCCAGGTCCGGTTGGTGTGTGCCCTTACGGCGCCCCAGTTGTAACCTTCACGGTAATCGACGGTAGTCGGATAGAATTCATCCTCCTTCATGCTGATGAAATCAACGCTGAGGCTACTTCTGAACATCAGGTTCTTCGCAAGATTGATCTCAATGAACTGGTTGCCGATAATCCTGTTTGAGACGTTCAGGTGGGTGCACTCCTCTGCCATCCCGACCGGGTTTCTCTTCCCGTTGAAATAGTATATGGGTGACCCGTCAGGGTAGGTCAGTGAATATGTCGGCGGCCGTACCAGTATTGACTGTACAAGGCTGAGGTTACCGGTACCTCCCGCATTGATACGGTTGTTCCGGCTGTTGGTAAATGATATATTCTGACCGATGGTTACCCTATCAGAGACCTTGAAGTCGGTATTGAGCCTTGAAGTGATCCTCTTGTAGTTGGAGGCCAGGAAGATACCATCCTGGTCAAGGTATGATGTACTGAATGAGTATCGTGCAGCCTTGGTGCCGCCCTGTGCTCCCAGCTCCACCTGGTGCTGCCATGCCTTGCGGTACATCACGCTCTGCCAGTCGACATCGCCATTGTTCATCGGGTTGAGCGAGTCAATGGCGGTCCAGTGCAGTTCAGTAGGAGTGGCTGCATTATTGTGCCGGTCGAGATTCCTGTATGAATCGATGATGATCTGCCTCCACTGCTGCGCATTCAGTACCCCCAGGTGCCTGGTGATCTCACTTACCCCGCTGAAGTAGTTGAGTGTTACCTTCCCCTTTCCCTCCTTGCCTCTCTTGGTGGTTATCAGTACGACGCCGTTTGCTGCCCTTGATCCGTAGATGGCAGTGGAAGCGGCATCCTTGAGCACCTCTATCGATTCGATATCACCGGGGTTGATATCTGCCAGCGGGTTGAGCCCGTGCATGTCATATCCGTTAAGAAGGCTCTGGCTGGATGATTCCACCGGGATGCCGTCAATCACATAGAGCGGATCGTTCCCGGAGTTGAGTGACGAGTGGCCCCTGACTCTCACGGTGATACCAGCTCCGGGTGCGCCCGAGTTGGCGGTGACCACCACGCCCGGTGCCCGTCCCTGCAATGCCGAGAGGACATCCTTGACGGGGGTATCCTCGAGAGCTGCTGCGCTGACTGAGGAGATCGATCCGGTCAGGTCTCTCTTCTTCTTGAATCCGTAACCGATCACCACCAGCTCATCGATCATCGTAACGTCACCCTGCAGTTGGACATTGATGACGTTGCGTGTGCCCACGGTTATCTCCTGTGCGGCATAACCGACCGAAGTAAACTGAAGAACGGTGCTGGCTGACGGCACATCAATGGCATAATTGCCATCAATGTCTGACGCCACACCGGTGGTGGTACCTTTAATTATAACAGTCACCCCGGGCAGCCTTTCGCCTGTTGCGGCGTCAGTGACTGTCCCGGTGACTCTTTTCTGCTGCAGGTTCACCGTTGATGAAGCAGCAGCGCTCACTACCGAAAGCGCTGACAACATAAAGATGAACCCTGACAGCAATAGCAGACCCCTCCATCTCAGTTTTGAGCGGAAGGATTCATTCACTTGCTTTTTTTTCATAGTTTTGAAAGTTTAGGGTTTTGAAAGAATCCTTAAAAACAACTGCTCCCGGGTATCATTCTGGCAGGATGACCGGGAGCAGCTTCTATTCTGGCATGGGAGTTCACGATCAGGGTTTGACAACACTCTTGTGACTTTCTCACTCATCAAATTTATGCCAACAAAATTGAAAAAGCAAACGTTTGCATAACTTTTTTCAACCAAATATTCCTCTTAATTTTTTTTAACACTGCAGGGGTTTTGTCAGCCGCCTGGCCGGGTCTGGTCAGGGAGCAGCCCTGCCTGGAAGAAGAGAGTCACGGCAGCAGGACGGCCGCCGTACCGGCCGGAGAACAGCACTATTTACTGTGGAACAGCCAGTTAGAAATCAGCGTCTCACCCTGGCATTTCCCTGCCAGATGCTCCACACCTGCTCCTCATCGGCGGGCTGTGCGTAATCGGTACTGAATGTCACGGCCAGGGCTCCGCTGGCCCATCCGAAGCGGAGCCACTCTTCCGGTGCCCAGCCCTTCAGTATGCCATACAGCAGTCCTCCCACGAATCCGTCGCCGCCGCCGATACGGTCGAGTACCTCTATCGGGCGGGGTTCAATCATGTGCCACTTCTCCCCTTCATACATTATAGCTCCCCAGAGGTGGCTGCCGGCGCTGATCACCTGGCGCAGGGTATTTGCAAATACCGAAACACCGGGATAACTCATTCTGACCCTGCCGATCATCTCTTTGAAGCTGTCGAGTCCGGCCCTGATATTCCTTCCGCCCTCTTCCGGTCCTTCAATTCCAAGGCATAGCTGAAAGTCCTCTTCATTGCCTATCAGTATATCTGAGAGTGAGGCTATTTCGTGAAACAGCGCAGAGAGCTCTGCGCGGCGCCCTTCCCAGAATGAGGCACGGTAGTTGAGATCGAATGAGATCAGTGTGCCATGCCGTTTTGCCATTCGCGCCAGCTCAAGGCAGAAGTTGCCGGTATCGGATGAGAGGGCTGCTATCAGTCCAGACATATGTACTATCTGCACTCCCTCCATGCCGAGTATACGGTCCAGGTCAAAGTCATCCGCCTTCAGCAACCGTCCCACCTCACCGGCGCGGTCATTGTGCACCCTTGGTCCGCGCAGACCGAATCCCGTATCTGCTATATTGAACTGATGGCGGTAACCCCATGGTCCGCCCTGCGGGATCTCCCTCCCTTCATATTTCATATGCCTGGCTGCCAGGCTGTTCTTGATGAACCGTGCAACCGGGCTTCCCTCCACGAAGGCGGTCAGCACCATCACCGGCAGTCCCAGGCTGGCCGCTACTGAGGCCACATTGGTCTCGGCACTGGTGGCATGCATTATGAAGTGCTCACCGGTATGGCAGGGCTGATGACCGGCCGGGGTGATGCGTACACCCATGCTGGTGGGTACCAGCAGTGAGTACCTGTAATCTTTTCTCAGTTCAGGGCTCATATGTTAACTCTTTGATCTGTTTTTCATAATTGCCATTCCCAGGACATTCTGCCACCCGGGACCGCGATTTTGTGCAAACGTATTCTATGCATTGTAGGTTGACGATACAGTATCGCCTCCGCGGCCGGTCCAGTTGGTGTGGAAGAACTCCTCTGCGGGGCGGTCGGTACGCTGATAGGTGTGTGCTCCGAAGTAGTCACGCTGTGCCTGCAGCAGGCTTGCGGGCAGCCACTCCGAGCGGTAGCTGTCGAACCACGAGAGGGCTGAGCTCATGGCCGGTACAGGTATGCCGGCCTGCACGGCATCAGCCACCACCTTTCGCCAGCTATCGGCATTGGCCCTGAGCACGCCGGCAAAATAGCTGTCAGTGATCAGGTTGGGCAGGCCGGGATCATGCCTGTAGGCCTCATATATCCTGTTGAGGAATGCAGAGCGGATGATGCATCCGGCCCTCCAGATCATCGCTATCTCGCCATAATTCAGATTCCATCCGTAGTGGGCTGCAGCGCTCTTCAGCAGGCTGAAGCCCTGTGCATATGAGACAATCTTGGAGGCATACAGCGCCCTCCGTATATTTTCAATGAACTGTTCCTTCGCCTGTGGCGCTGCAGCAACCGGTCCGGGGAAGAGAGCCGCTGCACTGACCCGCTCCTGTTTCATTGCCGACACGAATCTGGCGAAGACCGATTCGCCGATCAGGCTCAGCGGCACCCCATGGTCAAGAGCGCTGCTGACGGTCCATTTGCCGGTTCCCTTCTGGCCTGCCACATCGAGTATTTTCCCCACCAGCGGACTGCCGTCACTGTCACGGTATCTCAGTATCTCCCCGGTGATCTCTATCAGGTAGGAGTCGAGCTCACCCCTGTTCCACTCATCAAAGATATCTGCCATATCATCATGGCTGAAGAGGCCGCTATGCAGCATCAGATGGTATGCCTCACCTATCAGTTGCATATCGCCATATTCGATACCGTTATGAACCATCTTGACAAAATGTCCGGCACCGTTATCGCCTATCCAGGTGCAGCATGGGGTTCCGTCACCTGCCCGTGCCGCGATGGCATGGAAGATCTCCCTGACATGAGGCCAGGCCTCTTTCGAGCCGCCCGGCATCATCGAAGGCCCGAGCAATGCTCCCTCCTCGCCCCCGGAGACGCCCGTCCCGATGTAGAGCAGACCCCTGCTCTCCACCATGGCAGTGCGTCTGACAGTATCAGGATAGTGTGAGTTGCCCCCTTCTATAATGATGTCTCCCCTGTCAAGCATCGGCATGATCATCTCCAGGAAGTCATCTACCGGCTTTCCGGCCTTTACCATCAGCATCACCTTGCGTGGCCTCTTCAGGCTGGCAATAAACTCCTCAAGCGAGTAGGTCCCTATAATTTTCTTCCCTTTTCCCCGCCCGCCGGTGAAAGCGGTTACTTTTTCCACGGTACGGTTATATACCGCCACGGTGTATCCCCTGCTTTCGATATTGAGCACCAGGTTTTCGCCCATGACTGCCAGTCCGATCAATCCTATATCTACCTTCATTTCAAATTATTATGGTTACTTGTCAATCCTTTGTACGGAAGCCGAGCTCAGATAGGAGCGCGGATGCCCCCGGGTTGTCAGTTCTGACGCGGTATGAGCCGAACTCCCGCCTGATCCTGTAGTTATCACGCAGAAATTCAAAATTTTCCGTATTGTTCCGGAAAAGCAGGTCATCCTCCGCCACCCGGTAGGTATGTTCTATTGCCATGGCAGCCAGGCGTACTGCCGTAGCATCGCCGGCTGCAGTGAGGTCTATCAGCGGCTGCTGAGGCTGTGGCAGCGATTCAGGTGTCCATGTAGTCAGTGGCAGTCCCAGCCCTTCCGCCACCATCCTGACAGAGTGTATTGTGGCATTTGCCTTGCCGTCAACAGAATAGCCTGCAATATGAGGTGTAGCAATATCTGTCACTCCAACCAGTTCCGGATCAACCGACGGTTCACCCTCCCATACGTCGAGGGCAGCTCCCCGCAGCCGGTGGCTTTTCAGGGCCTTCAGCAGTGCCCTGCCGTCGATGACCCCGCCCCTGGCCGAATTGATGATAAGGGCATCAGGCTTCATCATCGCCAGCTTCTTATCATCTATCAGGTGAAATGTCGGATCTTCGCCGTCGCGGGTCAGCGGCACATGGAGTGTCACTATATCTGCTCCGGTGAGCAGCCTCTCCAGCGGCATGAATGCCTCTACCCCCTCCCGCCGCTGGCGCGGGGGGTCATTGAGCAGCACATTCATGCCGAGGGTCTTTGCTGCGCGGGCAACCTTGCTGCCGACATTACCCACCCCGACAACGCCCAGTGTCAGCCGGGCAGGGTCAAGCGAATATTCTGAGGAAAGGAACAGTATTACCGACAGGATATACTGCATTACGGAGCCCGAATTACAGCCCGGTGCATTGCCCCACCTGATTCCGTTCTCCTCCAGCCACTCCCTGTCGAGGTGGTCATGCCCTATGGTGGCGGTGGCTACCACCCTGACTCTGCTTCCGGCAAGGAGTGCGGCGTTGCACCTGGTGCGGGTGCGAACTATCAGAGCATCGGCGTCAGCCACCGTATCACGGCTGATGTTTACTCCCCGGCAGTAGACAACCTCAGCCCAGGGCTCGAATACCCCCTTTATAAACGGTATTTTCTCGTCAATAACTATCTTCATTCTTTCCTCTCAGCTGCTTTCCACAGTCCGGTGGCCGGATTGGAGATGAAATAGAACTCTTCGCCATCAGCGGTTATATGCGGCCCGGTCTGCCGGTTCAAGGGATCATAGCGTTCCATCAGGCTGCTGAGTACCCCATACCCGTACCCGACCGATTCCACCTCATCACGTGTCAGACCACCGGCAGCATAGGTGACCCTGAACCTTCCCTCCGGGGAGCCGTGGATCAGGTGGGCGGCAGCGCTGAGATTCTCCCTGAGATCATCATTCTCTTCAGTGAATGCCAGTATCTCAGGGGTTGTCCGGTAGCCATACTTCCTTATCAGGGAGTCAATGGCCGGGTCTTCGCCAAAACTCTTAACTCCCGGTGCCAGGACCACCAGCTCTCCTCCGTCGGCGATGGCCATCCTGGTCCGGTAGACACTCTTGTTTCCAAGCCAGGTGCTCCTGAACTCGTTTGGATCAAGCCACACCACCATTCGGCGTGGCCTCTCAGGGAGAACCGTGAAGTTAACCATGCGCGACAGCTCTGCCGCCTGCCGAAAGCATTCGTCGTCATCACCTGCAAAGAGGCCCCTGATATGCAGCCGCCCGTCATCATCCGGTGAGACGACGGTAAGGATGTACAGGATCTTCAGGCAGGGGGCAGCCATCTCCGACGCCCGGTCCAGCACCGCCCTCACAGGATTGTCGGTTGTGCCCAGTATCTTCTCGATTCCGTGCACCGCACCTATGAAGTGGCTCTTGTTTATCGCCTCGCTTCCGCCGCAGCCAACAAATACATTCTTGTTATAGTTCGCCATCCCGGTAACCTCGTGGGGCACCACCTGACCGACCGAGATGACAAGGTCATGTCCTCCCGATGCGATAAGCCGGTTTACCTGTACCGGAAAATCAAAAATGAGCCTTCCGCCGGTCACTTCGGAGATATATGATTCCGGTATCCTTCCCAGCTCAGCTATATCTGTTCTCCAGCGGTGTTCACGGAACAGACCGGGCGGCGTCTTTCCATACATACCCGCTATCTCTTCCGGCGTCATAGGCACATGCGTGCCCAGTGCAGGCAGTATGTCGGTTACCCGGTTGCCAAACAGTTCCCAGAGAAGCTCTGTTATTACTCCTGCCCCGGAGTGTGCGCGGGTGATGTCAGGCGGCAGTATCAGCAGCCGGCCGGCCTGCCCGGCCCTGTTCATGATTGTCACCAGGGCCTCCCGGATACTGTTCCGGTCAAACATCCTTCCTGGTCCGCTATCAGAATAATATAACATATCCTCTCACTGTTTGATGACTCTTCCCTGCCCGGAGGCCTGCGGCATCTCGCTCATACACCACTGTAGGCTGAGAAGCCGCCGTCAACGGGGATTACCACCCCGGTAACGAAAGATGAGGCATCTGACACCAGGTAGAGCATTGTCCCGACCAGGTCTTCAGGGTGTGCATACCTTCCCATCGGTGTGGCGCCAATGATCTTCTTCCCGCGCGGGGTTGCCTCACCGCTCTGCTCATCAATGAGCAGGAAACGGTTCTGGCCGGTCAGCAGGAAGCCCGGTGCGATTGCATTGACCCTCACTCCTGACGGTGCGAAATGGACTGCCAGCCACGCTGTGAAATTGTTTACTGCAGCCTTGGCCGCTGAATAGGCGGGAATCTTTGTAAGGGGTCTGAAGGCATTCATGGAGGATATGTTCAGCACCACGCCGCGACCCTGCCTGACCATATCCTCAGTCAGCACCATCGATGGCAGTACCGTTCCCTTGAAGTTAAGGTCGAATACGTCGTCAAATCCCTCAATATCAAGGTCAAAAAAAGTACCTTTCAACTCAGCTGCAGTGGTGGAGATGAACTCACTTTCGGTGGTGGCGGATGCCTTGTTTCCTCCGGCACAATTGATTAGGATATCGAGCTTGCCGGCTTCCTTTCTGATATCGTCCCGTGCTCTGATCAGTGATCCGCGGTCAGTAACGTCAGCCAGCAGGGGCGATACATTCCGGCAACCGGTTATTTCAGCTATCCTGGCGGCGGCGGCTTCCCCGCTCCCGGCCTTGTAGTCAATAATGAAAACATTTGCACCAGCCATACAGAGAGCGCCTGCAATGGTTCCCCCAATAACCCCGCCGCCGCCGGTCACAGCTGCAACCTTGCCTTTTAAATCGCTGAAATCATGCATCATAGCCTTATTTTAGCCCTTCTAAGATAATAAAATCCTATTTCCAAAGGTAGCTGATAATTCTGAAAGGCAAGAATTTTAAAGTCTTTGCGGCAGTAACATTTTTTTCATTTTGATTAATTTTTTAAAAAGAAGCGCTATTTTTACAAGAATTTGGGTCTTTTTCAAACGTTTGTCCGCATCAGTTATCCAATTTAGCCATGTCCGGAACCCGGGTGACCATTAAAGACCTCGCCAGGAAGATGAACCTCTCGGTCTCGACCATCTCGAGGGCTCTCCGCAATCATGCCTCCATCAGTGAGAAGACCAGGGGTGAGGTGTGGGAGCTTGCGAAGCGGCTGGGCTACTTTCCCAATTCAGTGGCATCAAATCTCCGCCGCAGGAAGACCAACATGATAGGTGTGATCGTTCCCCGCATCGACATCACCTTTCACTCGCATGTCATCAGCGGTCTGGAGGAGGTAGCCTATAAGATGGGGTACAACGTGACCATTTATCAGAGCCGTGATTCGTTTGAGCGGGAGGTGGCCATCACCGCCATCCTTCAGACAAACATGGTGGCCGGAATAATAGCCTGTATTGCGCTGGAGACCCGCAATTGCAGCCACTTCGCAAGGTTCAACAACCTGAAGGTGCCCCTTGTATTCTATGACAGGGTAACCAATGAGCTTGAGGCCAGCAAGGTAATAATTGACGACTTCAATGCAGCCTTCAAAGTTACCGAGCACCTTATAGAGATTGGCTGCAAACGAATAGCGCATATAGCGGGAAGTCAGAATACCTCAATCTTTGCAGCAAGGCTTGATGGTTACAGGGCGGCACTGCAGAAACACAACCTGGTCTCTGACCCCAACCTTATATGCAGTACCTCCACCCTCAGCTACGAGGAGGGAGCACGCTGCACCCGCAGGCTGCTGAAGCTACCGGTCATTCCCGACGGCATATTCTGCGCAAATGACTACACCGCCATCGGGGCCATACAGACCATCAAGAAGGCGAACCTGAGAATTCCCGAAGAGGTTGCAGTGGCGGGATTCAGCAACTACCCGGTCTCAACAATCATTGAACCGGCACTTACAACCATCGATGACCGTGCCGTCGAAATGGGAAAGACTGCTGCCCGGATGCTGATACGCCAGATAGAGGATCATGATGAGAACATAGCCTCAGAGACGGTTGTGATCAGGACAGACCTGATTGTGCGGGGCTCAACCGTAAAAGATGCCGCAACAGGCTGAGCCTGCCGCAACATTACATTTATCGGGCAACAGGCACCATATTTCAATTTTTTTCATACTTTTACGCCGCTTTTGAACCAAAACTTAAACAAAGCGTTCACTAACAGGCATCATTGAAAGATATCCCATGCTAAAGATTTAATAATTACAATGCAATCTCTTAAGCCCGATATGCACAATGATCACCAGAATGTGTAATTAAAACCCTAAGCACATGAAAAAACTTGGATTGATTTTTTCCGCACTTGTTGTTACTGGCTCCCTGTTTGCCGGCGGGCTGGTAACCAACACCAACCAGAGCGCCCTCTACACCAGGTTGCAGAGCCGCAACGCCTCGACCGCCGTCGATGCTGTCTACTACAACCCGGCAGGTCTGACCAGGCTGTCTGACGGATTCCATCTGTCACTCAATAACCAGACGATCGGCCAGACCCAGAAGATCACCACTCTTTATGACCCGCTCAAAGGCTCACCCAAGGAGTATGTGGGCAAGGTCAGTGCACCCATCTATCCCGGTGTATATGCCGCCTTCAAGACCGGCAAGCTTGCCCTCTCCCTCGGATTCAATCCTGTCGGTGGCGGTGGCGGTGCCGAGTATGCTGACGGACTTCCCTCATTCGAGACCCAGGTAGCCAACCTTGTACCCGGGATAAGGGGGCAACTTGCTCCGCTGGATCAGGGTATCTATGCAGCCACCGGCACTGACCCCAATTTCAGGAATGTCACCGGTTACAATGCCGATATCTACTTCAAGGGCTCATCGATCTACTTCGGCCTGCAGGCCAACGTCTCATACGAGATCGCCGAGATGCTCTCGGTGGCTGTCGGCGGCAGGTATGTAATGGCCACCAATAAGTATGAGGGTTACATGAAGGGAGTCACCATTGTCGCACCACAGGCCTATGGTGGGGTACAAACCCCGGGCGCCTATCTGCGTACCATTGCGGCTGTCCCCGGAGTACCTGCGGCCACAGCCCAGCAGCTCACAGGTACAGCAGCAGTCCTTGATGCTGCCACCAACCTCGAGGCAGATGCCTCTGAGAAGGGCAGCGGATTTACTCCGATTATTTCGGTCAACTTCGCTCCTGTAGGTGACCTGATAAACATCGGCCTGAAGTATGAGTTCAAGACAAAGCTCGAACTCACCACAGCCGTTGTTGACGGCAAGAACGCCGGAGGCATGTTTGTTCAGGATGCAAAGAAGAGTGCAGATATACCGGCCCTGCTGGCCCTCGGTGTTGATGTCAAACCATCTGACAGGTTACTGCTTTCGGGAAGCTTCAACTACTACTTCGACAATGGCATTGACTATTCCGGCGGAGCAGCACCCAACATCAAACAGACTGACAAGAACTTCATCGAGGCTGCCTTCGGTGTGCAGCTCGGGCTCACCGACATGCTCTACCTGAGTGCCGGCTGGCTCACCACCGCTACCGGAGTGAATGACAACTATCAGAGTGACAGAAGGTTCAGCCTCAACACCAATACTGTTGGCGCCGGTGTCGGGCTCAGGATCAACAGCATGATTGACCTTAACCTTGGCGGATCGTACACCTTATACAAGGAGGGCAGCAAAACCTACGCACTAGCTGCCGGACCGGCAACCGACCGCTACAACAAGAGCACATGGACTGCCGCCATCGGGCTTGATTTCCACTTCTAGCCGTAGGCGGTCAGATGTATAATCAAGAAGGCTGTCCCTTCCACGGGGCAGCCTTCTTTGTCTTTCCTTCAGGCCACTGAACAATTCTCTGTCACGCCGGCATTGTTCTGCTGCCCCTCTTCCGGTCAGTACTCCGCCCCTTCTCTCTTCAGGTTCTCGATATAGAGCTTCAGATCGGGGGTATCGGCAGTCATCATCCTGGTATACCATCTCCTGGCGGTCTCACTTCTGCCCATTTTGCGGTCGAGCATGATCAGTGCCGAATAGACTGCTCCCTCAATGCCCAGGTTGAGCGGGTCAATCTCGCTGATGATCTCTTCATAAATGCGGTATGCCGCCATATTGTTTCCTGCACCTGCAAGGGCATAGGCCTCATTAAGGCGCTCATTGAGCGACCGGTCGGTCACCACCCCCCTGAATGAGAGGCACCCGCCCATGCACTCCTCCACCACCGAGAACCATGGCAGCGCCCCTGTCGGGGGAAAGGTAAGCGATACCGCCACCGTCTCGCCGGGCCTTTTAAACTTATGGGTAGCCGGGCAGAAGGGGAGCCCCTTCAGCGCGGTTAGCTTCAGCTTCACCCCGTCGGGCCTCACAAGGAAGGTATTTCTCTCAATACAGAACCAGGCATTATTGATGTCGCTGGTGATGGTCAGCCACACAACCGTGGCATCGCTGCTGAAGTCAACCCTCATGATCTCAGCCGTCAGCGGCGACTTCAGTCCGTAGTTGGGCCGCTCGATGCTCTGGCCCGCTGCCGTGGCGGCGAGCAGGACAAAAATTAATATAAATGCTCTCCTCATCATGCCATGCACCTTCCTTCAATTACCATACCGTAAAGCCAAATAATCACGGAAGGTACCAATTTACGTCTTTTTACTCACTTCCGGGAGGCGGCGGCTTATTATGTTTGCAACTGCCGGATCAGTAACCCCGGACCGCGATATTTCAAGAAACGACAAACAGGGAAACCACATAAAACTCCTCTCTATGAAATCAAGATTCCTTTTTGCCCTCCTGCTGGCAGGGGCGCTTTCTGCAATCACTGCCCAAGCACAGGAAGGCGGTGAATTCAAGCCTTACGGGAAATTCACCGGGCTGCTCTATGCCAACTATCATGCCACCTTTACTGACGGCAGCAGCAGTTCAGCCTTTGAGATTACCCGTTCATACTTCGGATATGACTTCTTCTTCTCGCCGCAGATCTCAAGCCGTATTCTCTATGACGGCATCACCGAGGTGGTCAACGGCAAGACCATCTACTCGGGCTACCTGCGCAATGCCTACCTGCAGTATGACAACGGGCAGTTCCTTCTTCGTGGCGGGCTGATCGGTGCCGAGCAGATAACCATGATGGAGAAGATATGGGGTTACCGCTTCCTGGCCAAGCCTCCCATAGACTATTCGGGCATGACCTTCCCGGCTGACCTGGGATTGATGGGCAAGGTGAGTGCCGGGGAGATAATTGACTTCGACCTCTCGGTCACCAACGGAAGAGGGTTCAGGGATATCACCCCCAACGGAACCTTCAGGCTCTCTGCCGGTTTCACCCTTACCCCGGTTGAGCACATGCTGGTCAGGGGGTACTATGACATGATGGGCCCCTCAGGCCGTATGCAGCGCACCGCCAGCATCACTGCAGCATGGATGGGTGCACCGTTCAACCTCGGTGCAGAGTATTTCAGGCAGGACAATGCTGCAATGGTTGCTCACCGCAACTACTCGGGGATCAGTATCTTCACCAGGGTGCCCCTCTCCGAAAAGGTGAAGCTCTTCGGCAGGTATGACCATATCGGATCGGTCGTAATGCAGGGTTCTTCAGACCCCTGGAATATCAACCGGGACGGAACCTACCTCTTTGCCGGAATAGACTTCTCGCCGGTAAAGAATGTCAGGCTCTCGCCTAACTTCAATATTTATCTGCCGGCCGAACGCAGCCGCAGCAATGTGAGCACACTGGGTTTCAATGCAGAGGCGAAGTTCTGAGAGCCATCGCCACAGCTGCCTGGTAGCCTCTGCCGCCGGGCCGTGGTATCATAAACCGCGGCCGCAAACCGTTCCTCATTCCTGAATTTTATACCTTTGGGAAAACTCATTATCATGGCTGAAGAAAAGGAACAGGCACTTAGCGAGATCAGGGGCAGCTTCACCGAGCTGTCGGGGCTGGTGATGCGGCAGCTCATCACCCTGGAGAGGCTCCTTGAGGCTGACGATGACCATTCATATGCCAACCTTCTCAAAGAGACGGAAGAGACCGAGAAGCGCATTGATCATCTCGAGGTGGTCATCAGTGAGCAGTTCACCAATGTGCTTGTTCTCTGGCAGCCCATGGCACATGATGTCCGCAGCCTGGTGGCCATCTACCGCATGGCCATGAACCTCGAGCGTATCGGCGACCTGATACACAATCTCTGCCGCAGCCTGGGCCACATCCGTGAGAGCAATGAGTTCATCTCCGCCCTCCCCCTGGTCAGGGAGATGCTCAGCTCTGGCAGCATGATGGTCGAGAAGGCACTCCACTCTTTCACCGGCACCGATCCTGCCTCCGCCATCTGGACTATCAGCAACGACTCGGTGATCGACCGCATGAATCACGAGCTGCTTCCCGGATGGCTGCGCCAGACAGGGATAGACTCTCAGACACTGGCCATGCTGGAGCGCTACATCGAGCTGAGGGAAATCGTCTCAAATATCGAACGGATAGCCGATCACGCCACCAATATTGCCGAGGCGTCGATCTACTCGATGCAGGGCACCGACATAAGACATACCGGCATCGGCAAGGGTGAGGAGCTCGGTTAGCGGCTGCAACCGCTGCCGCCGCAACTGTCATAAAAGCCGCAGGGCGCTCCCTGAGAGTTTTTCAGCCCTGCCTACCACGGATGCCTGCGGGTACCCGGTATCATGCAACTGGCGCAGCACCGTGGCGCTCTTCCCTGGTGGCACCGCCATCAGCAGTCCGCCGGAGGTCTGCGCATCATGGGCAATCATCTTCAGGTTATAGTCGGCGCCGGGTGTGGTATGTGTCCCCTGGTCGGTATAGTCAAGGTTACGGAAGGCTGCCCCCGGCAGGCATCCTTTGCCGGCAAGGTCATACACCCCCTCCAGCAGCGGCAGGCTCTGCAGGTCGATAGCAATGGTCACCCCTGATGCCACTGCCATCCGCATGGCATGGCCCGCCAGTCCGAACCCGGTGATATCGGTGGCACCCCTCACCCCATTCCGTCGCATCACCTCGCCACCCCTGTCATTGAGCTGCATCATCATGCTGACCGCTCCGTCGAGCTCGCTGCCAGAGACCATCTTCAGCCTCTCACCCGCAAGGATTATCCCCGTTCCGAGCGGCTTGGTCAGTATAAGTTCATCGCCCTCCCTGACGCCGGCATTGGTGATCACCCGTGCCGGGTTGACCGTTCCTATGACCGCCAGTCCATACTTCGGCGGATAGTCGTCGATGGTGTGTCCGCCGATAATACTCACTCCTGCCTCACGCGCCTTCACATAACCGCCGCGCAGGATCTCTCCATACACCTCCATCGGTATCATGGCGGAGGGGAACATCATGATATTGAGTGCCACCAGCGGCGTGCCACCCATGGCATATATATCGCTGATTGAGTTGACGGCGGCTATCTGTCCGAAACGGTAGCCGTCACTCACCACCGGCGGGAAGAAGTCGGTGGTAAAGACCAGGGCGGTGTCATCATCAAGACGGTATACCCCTGCATCATCATGAGTAGCCATATCGACCAGTATAGCCGGGTCGGCAGGCAGGGGCAGCCCTTTCAGCAGCTCCTCGAGCTGCCGGGGTGGTATCTTCGCGGAGCAGCCCCCCGTTTCAACGGTCGTCAGGAGATCAAATGATGACATGGTCCACTTGCATTTCAGGGTCTGATGATATGATCCGCATCATTGAGCAGCGTAACGATGCGGTACATGTCGCTGAAGGCGCCGGCGGAGATATGCTCCCTCAGGCCATAGTGATTGATACAGTTGGAGCAGATGGCAATCTCTGTGCCTCGCTCCTCAAGCTCACGTATGTATGGTGCCACGGGTGAGTCATCTGTCGTCAGCTTCACGCCGGAGTTGTAAAAGACCACTGCCGCAGGTAACGGGGTGATCAGCAACATTGTCCTGAAGAAGTTGACCATCAGCCTGCTGCCCAGCTCATCATCACCACTGCCCATCCTCTCAGAGGTAACGGCAACAACCGTTCTCCGGGCTGATTCCGGCGGGGTGGGATCCGTTGAGCAGTACTCCTCCACATCACTCAGGTGGAGTTTCCCGGCACTACCACTGCCCGGTGTCTCACTGCGTAATCCATCTCCACCGGCAATTCCGCCGGCCACAACATCCCCGCCCCCACTACCGGAAACAGCGGTTCTACCACCGGCTGATGCAGTGGCGCTCTCCCCGCGGATCACCTTCACCACCGTCACCTCATCCTCAACAGTGATGCTGAACCTGATGCCGTTGTCTGAGAGATACCGTTTTACATTTGACAGTGAGGTCTGGTTATTGATCACTATCTGTACCTCCTCGCCCGGTGCTGCAGCCAGCAGTCCCTCGCGCGTCATGATCAGCGGCGCCGGACAGGTCATTCCCCTTGTATCTATCCTCTTCATCAGCCATCAATAATTTGTCAAACTTATAAAAAATCGGGTTGATGCAGTCCGGAAGCAGCCAACAATCACAGGGGCATTCACCGGCAGGCTCAGCCTCAGAGCCAGGAAGATCGTCAGCAGCGGCAAACAATCGTCAGTAACATCCGTCCGGGCAGAGGCTGACATCACCGGAGAGTGGCATTCACCGGATCAATAACCCGGAGACCACCGCCCTTTTCCGCAGATTATCCCGGTATAATTATCTACATTTGGTGATCAAACAGTATCGTATCATGAAAAAGTGCCTTCTCCTAGCCGTTCTGCTGCTTTCATCAGCCGTCTTCGTATATGGGCAGCGTACCCTGTCAGACCTTACCGGATCATGGGCAGGCATGCTGAAGACGCCTGCCGCCAGCCTGAACATCATCCTTCACTTCAGCATTAGCGATGCTGACACCCTCAGGGTCACCCTCGACTCACCCGATCAGTCGGCCAGGGATATCCCCTGCGGAAGGGTTACCCTCTACGGCGACTCGGTCACGGTTGATATACCCATCATACAAGGCTCGTACAGTGCATCTTTCAGCAATGACACGCTTCTTACCGGCACCTGGTCACAGCTTGGCGGCAGGTATGACCTCTCCCTTGTCCGGGGCGGTCAGCCGGTGGTCTATGCCCGTCCGCAGGAGCCGCAGCCGCCGTTCCCCTACCGTTCTGAGGAGGTCACATTCATGAACCACGTCGAGGATTTTGTGCTTGCAGGCACCCTTACCCTCCCGGAGGGCCCCGGACCCTTTCCTGCCGTGGTGCTTATCTCCGGCTCGGGGCAGCAGGACCGCGATGAGACGATCTTCAACCACAAGCCGTTCCTGGTGCTGGCCGATCACCTGACCCGCAACGGCATCGCTGTACTGCGTTATGATGACCGGGGAGTGGGAGGCTCCAAGGGGAAGTATACCCACGCCACCTCACTCACCTTTGCCGATGATGCCGAGGCGGCAGTCACCTACCTGCTGGGCAGGACAGAGATAGACCATAGGAAGATAGGGCTGGCGGGCCACAGCGAAGGGGGGCTCATTGCACCGATAGTTGCATCGCGCAACAACCATATCGCGTTCATCGTCTCACTGGCAGGGCCGGGGGTCAGGGGAGACCGGCTGCTGGTAAAACAGGCGCGGGATATCATGTCTGTGACCGGCTCATCCGAAGAGGAGATCAATGAGACCATTGCAACCAACAGTGCCCTCTTCAGGATGCTGGAGGCTGAGCCTGACCAGCGGAAGTTCGCCAGGGAGGCGATGGAGTGGTACCAGCGTGAGCTGGAGGGGCAGGCGCTGACACCCGCGGAGCGGCAGCAGAAGATGGCGGCCTTCACGCAGGGACTGGTATCAGTCAACAATCCATGGATGAGGTTCTTTATCACAACCGATCCGGCACCCTACTGGTCAGCGACCAGGTGTCCGGTGCTGGCCATCAACGGGAAGAAAGACCTGCAGGTGAACTGGGAGATGAACCTGCCGGCTATTAAGGCTGCCCTGCGGAAAGGGGGCAACCGGAAGGTTAAGACCGTGGCACTGGAAGGCCTGAACCACCTTTTCCAGAGGGCAGAGACCGGCTCGACAACGGAATATGCCTCCATTGAGGAGACCTTCTCTCCCTCAGCACTTGACCTGATCACCTCATGGATCAGGAAAAGCCTGAAGATCAGATAGCAACCCGCTCATGATGGCTGGCATACAGCAAAGACCAGCTGTGCCGGCCGGGACCGGGATATGGATGCCTGTCGGGGCCGGGATATGGGTACCAGGGGGCCGGGGTATGGGTACCGGGGGGACGGGGTATGGGTGCCGGCACCGGGATATGGGTGCCGGGGAGGCCGGGGCAGGTATTGCCGGAAAGTTCCCTATTTCTCCCCCTCACTCTCTTCAGTCAGCCTCCTGACCATCTTCCTGCCGGCGTTCCGTATTGCGCCGGAGCCTTCGGCCGTTGCCAGCTCTATTGCAGCAACCACCTCGTTTGTCATCTCCGGGTAGAGCCGGCAGAACCCCCTCAGTATCTCCATGGCATAGACCCGCGGAGCGGCCGGCATGGCCCGGTTGCTCACCACCGCCATCGCATGGTCAGCCAGGGCAGGGTGATGTGACGGGGAGAGGGCTTCCGGGCCGGCTAACATCACTATCCTCAGGAAGGCCCGCTGTACACTCAGGTTCCCAATGCCAGGAAGGGCAGCGATCAGTGATGGCAGCCATGGCTGCAGTGCCCTGATATTCAGATCGGCGATCTTTGAAAGCGCCCATGAGGCCCTGAAGGCCACCTCCTCCCTGCCATCAAGGGAGAGTTCCACCAACTGGTCAAGCAGTCCGGTCTCTGCCAGGGCTGACCGTGCCACCATGGTTATCGCGGCAGTATTTTTTATTACCGAAAGCGTCTTCGCCAGATCGCCGGTATCGTGCCGGGCCAGCGGGGCGTTCGACCCTGCTTCCTCAGCGGTGCCGTCGCCTGTCAGACAGTCATGGCGGCCGGCTGCATACTGCTCGGCCACAGGGATATCAGCGGCAGAGAGGTCAAGCGTTGTAAGCCGGTCAGGTGCCATCCACCTGTATGAGTCGTGCTCATGCAGTAGCGGTTCATCAGAGAGGGTATGACAAATGAATGGTATCAGTCTGATCTGCCTGTCGCCGTAGTCATGCTCAACCACTGACAGCTCTCCGCAGATAACGATCTCCATCCCCAGCTCTTCGTCAATCTCCCTCAGGATACACTCCTCATACCCCTCTCCCGGCCTGGTCTTGCCACCCGGAAACTCCCACTTCCCGGCGTTGCTCATGCCCGGCCCGCGCCGTACAGCCAGGACGAGCCCCTCATCATTCGATATCACCGCACAGGTAACCTCGGTCATGACTCCGGATCGGTGATGGTTTCGTAACCGGGGATATGGTCAAGCAGGCGGAACCGCCGTGCATCCCTGTCGATCCTGCCGGCGAAGTGGGTTATACCATTGGTGACCACCAGGTATCTCACTCCGTAGCTGAAGTTGTAGTTTATCACCTGGTCGAACACCTCCTGGGTTATTTTCACCTCCGGCGCCTTGCACTCCACTATCATAGCCGGATCGCCATAACGGTCATGTACCAGTATGTCTGCCCTCCGCAGCATCGAGTACAGCCTGAAGGAAGCTTCAGTGCGTACCAGTCCGGGCGGATAGCCGAGTGTACCTGTAAGGTAGCATGCAAAATGCTGCCTCACCCACTCTTCGGGGGTGAGTGCCACAAACTTACGCCGGAAGGGGTCGTAGACGAGCCGTTGCCCCGACTCCTCTTTTATGCGCAGTGAACAGGCCGGCAGGTTGAGCGGTTTCAACTTTTGTTGTATTTTTGGTTACCCGAAAGCATGGCAAATATAAACAAACCATACGCCTGATCATGAGAACCAAGGAAGATATAGTCAATAACTGGCTTCCCCGCTACACCGGCAAGGAGCTTGACACCTTCGGTCAGTTCGTCCTTCTTACGAACTTCACCCATTATGTGGAGACCTTTGCCGGCTGGCACGGTGTACCCGTTGAGGGCACCAGCATGAACTGGCCCAGTGCCACTGCAGAGGGTATCACCATCATCAACTTCGGGATGGGCAGTCCCAATGCAGCCACGGTGATGGATCTGCTGAGTGCCATCCAGCCCAAGGCGGTACTCTTCCTGGGCAAGTGCGGTGGGCTCAAGCGGAAGAATAAGCTGGGAGACCTGATCCTGCCCATAGCTGCCATTCGCAGTGACGGAACCTCGAATGACTACCTCCCGCAGGAGATCCCGGCGCTGCCGGCCTTCAAGCTGCAGAGTGCCGTCTCGGCAGCCATCGTCAGGAACAACCGCGAGTACTGGACCGGAACGGTCTATACCACCAACCGGCGCGTATGGGAGTATGATGACCGTTTCAAGAAGTACCTGGTCAAGACCAGGGCCATGGCCATCGATATGGAGACTGCCACCATCTTCACGGTAGGGTTTGCCAATGAGATACCTACCGGGGCGTTGCTGCTGGTCTCTGACCAGCCGATGATCTCCACCGGCATCAAGACCGGCGAGAGCGACAGGAAGGTAACCAGCCAGTATGCTGACATCCACCTCCGCATAGGCATCGAAGCACTGACAGAGATCAAGGATAACCGCATATCAGTCAAACACCTGCGCTTCTGATGGCAGCCGACTACAATGCAATAATCAGGGATCTGCGCAACAGGATCTACCGGCCGGTCTATTTCCTTGCCGGGAAAGAACCATACTATATTGACATGATCACCGACTTCATAGAGAAGAACGTGCTTGACGACTCTGAGAAAGACTTCAACCAGACCATTCTCTATGGACCGGAGGTGACCGTTACCCAGGTGATTGAGACATGCCGCCGCTTCCCCATGATGGCCAACCAGCAGGTGGTAATTGTCAAGGAGGCTCACCGCCTCAAGGATATTGACAACCTGCATTTCTATATGGAGAATCCGCTGAAGTCAACCATCCTTGTCGTTGCCCACAAGTATGAGAGTCTTGACAAGCGGCGGCAGCTATACAGGATACTCAACAAGAGCGGGTGGTACATTGAGTCAGACAAGGTTCCGGAGTACCAGATACCCGGATGGATTGACAGGTATCTGACTGACAGGGGGATAATGGTCACCACCGATGCCGCTCAGCTCCTCTCGGAATTTCTCGGCAATGACCTTGGCAAGATTGCCAATGAGCTGGAGAAGCTGATCATCTCGCTCCCCCGCAAGAATCCGCGCATCACTCCCGAGCTGGTTGAGAAGAGTATCGGCATCAGCAAGGAGTATACACCCAGTGAGCTGTGGAGGGCCATTGTCTACCGTGATCCGCTCAAGGCGGCCCGGGTGGTCAACTATTATGCCGCCCACTCACGCAAGGATATCACCTATTCCATCCTGCCCATCCTCTTTACCAACTTCAGCCGCCTGCTCACCTACCACTCGCTTGCCGACAAGAGTGACGGCAATGTCACCGCCAAACTGAACACCTATCCGGGTTATGTGCGTGAGTACCGTGCCGGTGCGGCGATCTACAGGGTAAGCGCCTGTATGAACATCATCTCGCTCCTCAGATCATATGACCTGAAGCTGAAGGGGTTTGGTGAAACGGGCAGCAATGAGGGGGAGCTCCTCCGCGAACTGATCTTCAAGATAATGCACTGAGAATCGTACTGTTGGAAGTGGATATCCCTATTTGCGGAGGTCTTTGTACTACAGCGGCCATTTTTGCAGGAACCCTGTGCCATGCTGATCCCTGCCGGGATTTTATCTGTTGATGCGCCGGTCCCGCGGCTGGTTGAAGACGGCCTGCCTTGTGTCGCTACAGTTCAGTTCATCTCGGGTGACTCGGGGAACTCTGCCCAGATACGGTACTTGTTGTTCAGTGACCTGAGCACCTCGCGCCACACATCGCCGCGGCTCTTCATGATCACATCGGGCGGCACCCTGGCTATCACCCATGAGTTCTCGCTCAGTTCGCGCTTCAGTTGTCCCCTCTCCCACCCTGAGTATCCCAGGAAGAAGCGCACCTGGTCACGCCTGATCGTCCCTGTTGCTATCAGGTTGCGCAGCGCCTCAATATCGCCGCCCCACCATATCCCGGGTATGACCGGCAGGCTTCCCGGCACCTTCTTCCCCAGTGTATGAATGTAATGCAGCGTATCGGGTGCCACCGGCCCGCCGACAGAGAGGTGCTCATCCCATCCGTCAAATCCCTCCACGGCACTGCTGACCATCAGATCGATCACCCTGTTCAAGATGAAACCCACCGTTCCATCGGCTGTATGCTCAGTAAGAAAGACGATGGTACGGTTGAAGAAACGGTCGGTCAGGAAGGGTTCAGAGATGAGAATCCGCCCCTTTCCGGGAATCTTGTCTTCCGGATTGATACTGAATATGTCAGGATACTGGGTCATTTTCACAGCCGGGAACGGTGAGACAAAATAACATCTTTTGGGGTCAATGTCAAGAAAAATCGTGGAAAATAGTAAATTGCACGGTTTAACGTCAAACACCATTCATGTCTTTGAAACAGCCAGGCAGACCGTCAATGTTTCAGTCGCTGCTGCCCATTGCGGTCCTGATCATCCTCCTTGCACTCAACGTCAAGTATTTTCGTGATGACACCCTGTCGGGTGCCAATCAGATCGCTCTCATCCTGGCTGCTGCCGTAGCCGGAGTCATCGCTGTCAGTCTCGGTTACCGGTGGTATTATATCCGTGACCGGGTCATCAAGGGCATTGGCACAGCCATGCCTGCCATACTTATCCTTTTCCTGATCGGCTCGCTGGCCGGCACATGGATGGTGAGCGGTGTGGTACCCATGCTGATCTACTATGGGCTGGCTATCCTTCATCCCAAGATCTTTCTTTTTGCAGCGGTGATCATCTGTTCCATCGTCTCGCTCTCTACCGGCAGCTCGTGGTCTACCGTAGCCACCATCGGGGTGGCCCTGCTCGGTATCGGCAAGGCGCTGGGATTCAATGATGCCATCATCGCCGGGGCAATCATCTCCGGAGCATATTTCGGAGACAAGATGTCTCCCCTCTCTGACACCACCAACCTGGCTCCCGCCGTTGCCGGCACCGACCTCTTCACCCACGTAAGGTACATGGTCATAACCACCACCCCCTCGCTGGCGATCACCCTGATCATCTTCCTGGTGTTAGGTTTTACCATCAGCCTTGACGGGTCAGCCGCCAGTGTTGAGGCTGTTCAGGCCGCCATCAAGGCCAAGTTCAACATATCGCCTTTCCTGCTGCTGGTGCCCGCCATGCTGATCTACATAATCGTCAGGAAAGTACCGCCACTGCCGTCGCTGCTGGCCGGCACCCTGCTTGCAGCGCTCTTCGCCATCATCTTCCAGCCTCATATCCTGCGGGAGGTGGCCGCCACAGGCGGATCATTCGTTAAAAGCGCCTATATCGCGCTGATGAAGACCATGTTCGGGAGTGTCTCGATCACCACCGGCGATGCAGCCGTTGACGAGCTGATGAAGACCCACGGCATGGCCGGCATGCTCAACACCGTGTGGCTTATCGTCTGTGCAATGGTTTTCGGTGGTATCATGGAGGCATGCGGCATGCTGAAGACCATCACCGGCAAGCTGATGAAGTTCGTGCACAATGCCGGCACACTGGTGGGCTCAACGGTGGCCACCTGCCTCTTCTTCAACGTGACAGCATCAGATCAGTACCTGGCTATTGTGATACCGGGCCGCATGTACGCCAAGAAGTTCCGTGACATGGGATTCAAACCCGAGCTGCTCAGCCGCTCGCTTGAAGACTCCGGAACGGTCACCTCGGTACTGATACCGTGGAACACCTGCGGCGCCACACAGTCGAGCGTGCTGGGGGTGTCAACATGGGCATACGCCCCATACTGCTTCTTCAACATCATCAGTCCCCTCATGAGCATCTTCATTGCTTCCATAGGATATAAGCTGAGACGCTACACCCCCGAAGAGCATGCAGCCGTAATGCAGGAGGCGGAGACGGTTGAAGAGGAGGTGTTCCAGGCAGCTGACAGGTAAGCGCCCTGGCAGAGAGCGGTCAGGCAATTGACAGGCTGCAGTTCCGCGGCTCCCGGAAGCTTCCACGGCTCCCCGGGAGAAGGAGTTGTGCCGGGACAGAAAAAGAGCACCGCCTGACTGTTAACCAATGAACAATTTAGCGCTGCAACTGTTCTGTAATTGGTTATCTTTGTAACCATAAAGAAAGACGACAATGCTTCTCAAGATGCTCATAATATCAGTGATTGTGGTTGCCCTCTCGATGGCGGGTCTGGCCATAACCATCCTTCTCAAGCCCAGGGGGGAATTCCCCGAGACCCATGTCGGTCATAACAGGGAGATGCGCAAAAGAGGCATCACCTGCGCAAAGCGGACCGATCTGGGATGCAATCCCATCTCCGGCAATATCGGTTGCAGCTGCACCGCGATGCTGGATGAGTGACCGGGTGCAGGAATTGCTGCATATGGCCCGGCCCCTTATCAGTAAGGCTTGATGAGGTGCCGTATCCCTTCAGAGACCCAGCTCTGCATCTCTCCCTTCTCATCTGAGTAGATCAGGTACCCTTCCAGGTAGTCATGGCTGCTGATGAGTGCTATAGACTCCTGCAGTCCGCCCACCATGCATGCCGTTGCCCACCCGTCAGCGATGACTGCCTCGGGTGCGATGATGGTTGCGCTGAGCAGGGTGTGCCTTGCCGGCATTCCGGTACGCGGGTCGATGGTGTGCGAGTACTTGACACCATTCTCCATGTAGAACTTGCGGTAGTTGCCCGAGGTTGCCAGGGCGCGGTCATTGAGCTGTATGGCTGCCTCTATCTCCTTACCGGGGGTGTAGTTGCCGTCGAACGGCGTATCTATTCCCACCATCCAGCCCTTGCCGTGCTTGTCGCCCAGGGTGCGTACCTCGCCGCCGATCTCCACCAGGCACTGGCTGATGCCCCTGGAGGCAAGCAGGGCTACGGTAAGGTCAACGGTGAAACCTGGAGCGATACCATTGACATCAATGTATATGGCAGGATCTGCCTTCACCAGGCGGTCACCGTCAAGCTGCACCTTATCCATCCCCACCAGTGCCATGAGAGAGTCAAGCATGGATTCGTCGAACCGTTTGATGGCATCAGGGCCGAACCCCCACGCCTTCACCAGCGGCCCCACGGTAATATCAAACAGTCCGCCGCTCTCTTCACTCACCCGGGCAGCATACCTGAATACCTCGCGGAAGAGGGTGTCCGTCAGGTCACTGCGGCCTGAATTGAGGGCCGAGATAACAGAGCTTTCATTGTAGTTTGACAGGGAACTGTCAACCCCGGCAAAGAGCTGCTCAATATCATCCCTGAGCGCTTTCAGGTCGAGTCCGGGCAGCTTCTCCACCACGATATGGAAGGTAGTGCCCTGGGTGCGGCCGTCGAACACCGCATACTCGGGCACGCGGCTGCATGAGAGAAGCGCCGCCAGCAGGGCAAGCGCGGGAAGTTGCAGGTATCTCATAACAATGTTATTCAGCAGGTGTCACTCACATGCCATTTGCAGTAACCCGTACCGGGAGCGGGTAAAAGACCCGCGGGGAGGCAGGGTTGGGCCGCCCGTCTGTTGTCAGGTGCGTTGCAAGCTTAAACCGGCAGCGGCAGGCAGCCATCAGACACCGAAGTCGTCAAACGCAATGTTCTCACCTGGCACACCCAGGTTGTCGAGCATGTTCAGAACGGCAGCGTTCATCACCGGAGGGCCGCAGAGGTAGTACTCGATCTCCTCGGGCAGCCTGTGACTGCTGAGGTAGTTGTCGAGCAGCACCTTGTGGATGAAGCCGGTCATGCCGGTCCAGTTGTCCTCGGGCAGCGGCTCAGAGAGGGCTATATTGAAGGTGAAGTTGGGAAACTTCTTCTCCAGCGCCCTGAACTCATCCTCATAGAAGATCTCACGCCTTGACCTGGCACCGTACCAGTATGATATCTTGCGGTTCGACTCGAGCGTCTTGAGCAGGTGGAAGATATGTGACCTGAGGGGTGCCATGCCGGCGCCGCCGCCTATATAGACCATCTCTCCGTCAGTATCCTTGATGTGGAAGTCGCCGTAGGGTCCGCTGATGGTCACCTTGTCTCCCGGCTTGCGCGAGAAGATATATGACGAGCTGATGCCGGGGGGTACGTTCATCCACTTGCGGTTCTTGTCCATCGGCGGAGTGGCTATCCTGATATTGAGTATGATCAGGTTCTTTTCTGCAGGGTAGTTGGCCATGGAGTATGCCCTGAAGGTCTCTTCATCGTTCCTGGCCTTGAGGCTCCATAGATCGAACTTGTCCCAGTCATCCCTGAACCGCTCCTCCACATCGATATCGGTACGGTAGTCGATGCTGTACTTCGGGATATCTATCTGTATGTATTCACCCGATCTGAAGTTCAGGTCTTCACCCTCAGGCAGCTTCACCACGAACTCCTTGATGAATGTTGCCACGTTGTGGTTTGATACCACCTCGCACTCCCACTTCTTCACTCCCATCACTGACTCGGGCACCTTTATGCTCATGTTCTCGCGCACCTTCACCTGGCATCCCAGCCTCCAGTTCTCCTTCTGTTCGCGGCGGGTGAAGAAGCCGGTCTCGGTTGAGAGGATTGCGCCTCCCCCCTCGATCACCTGGCACTTGCACATGCCACAGGTTCCGCCTCCGCCGCATGCTGACGGCAGGAATATCTCGTTGTTTGACAGTGTTGTGAGCAGGCTTGACCCGGGTGAGACCACCAGGTCGCGGTCATTGTTGATGTTGATGGTCACATCACCCTGGGGTGTCAGTTTCTGCCTTGCATAGAGAAGCAGCACCACCAGCAGTATCATCACCAGGACGAAAACCGCTATGCTTACAAGAACGGTGCCTCCGATTGATAAACCTAATATCATCTCTGTAAAGTTTTCATTAAAGTTTGATACCCAGGAAGCTCATAAAGGCTATTCCCATCAGTCCGGTCACAATGAAGGTCACTCCCAGTCCGCGCAGGGGTGCCGGCACGTTTGAGTAGCGCATCTTCTCCCTGATGGCTGCCAGTGCCACAATCGCGAGCAGCCAGCCGATACCAGAGCCCAGGCCGAATGCTGTGGCCTCGGCAATATTGGCATACTCCCTCTCCTGCATGAAGAGCGATGCCCCGAGGATGGCGCAGTTGACTGCTATCAGCGGGAGGAATATCCCAAGCGAGTTGTAGAGTGCAGGACTGAACTTCTCAATCACCATCTCAACCAGCTGTACTATGGCGGCTATCACCGCAATGAACATAATGAATGAGAGGAAGCTGAGGTCAAGGGTAGCAAAGCTCTCACTGAGCCACACCAGCGCCCCTTTCTTCAGCACGTACTGCTCAAGCAGGTAGTCAACCGGGACGGTTATCAGCAGCACAAAGGTAACGGCAACGCCCAGCCCCACGGATGTCTTCACCGTCTTCGACACTGCCAGGTATGAGCACATACCCAGGAAGTATGCGAAGATCATGTTGTCGATAAAGATCGACTTGACAAATATGTTAATCAGGTTTTCCATCACCTATCCTCCTAGTTTGATTCAATGAGAGACCTGGTGCGGCTGCGCTGCACCCACACAATAATTCCCAGGGTGATGAGTGCCATGGGCGGCAGGATCATCATACCGTTGTTCTCATATCCTGCCTTGTATAGTCCCAGCTTCTCCATCACCGGGTATCCCATGATGGATCCGCTGCCCAGGAGCTCACGGAAGAATGAGACGACTATCAGGATCAGTCCGTATCCTGCGCCGTTCCCCACTCCGTCGAGGAATGACGGCCATGGGTCATTGCCCATGGCGAATGCCTCGAGGCGGCCCATCAGGATGCAGTTGGTGATGATCAGTCCCACGAAGACCGAGAGCTGCTTGCTCACGTCAAATGCAAATGCTTTCAGGAACTGGTCAACTATTATCACCAGTGTTGCAATGACCACCAGTTGCACGATTATCCTTATCCTTGACGGAATTGACTTGCGCATTGCAGCCACTATCAGGTTTGAGAATGCCACCACCACGGTAACCGAGATGGCCATCACGATTGCAGGCTTCATCTTGGCCGTTACGGCCAGTGCCGAGCAGATTCCCAGCACCTGCACCGTGATGGGGTTATCTATCCCCAGCGGGTTGGTTACCAACTTCTTGTTCTTTGCCGAGAAGATCGGCTCCTTTTCAACTTTTTCCATATCTACTTCCTGTTTTGGCTGAGGTATTTTTCATATTTGATCAGGCCGTCATGCACCATCTCCTCCAGGCCCCTGCTGGTAATGGTTCCGCCTGAGACGGCATCAACACCGTGGGGGTCGCCGGGCTTCGCACCGCCCTTGACCACCTTTATTGAAACGAATTTGTTGTTGTCAAACAGGCTCTTATCCCTGAACTGCTTCTGGAAGGCGGAGGTGTTTATCTCAGCTCCCAGCCCAGGGGTCTCGCCCTTGTGGTCGAAGTTGACCCCGGCAATGGTCGAGAGGTCCTCCTTCAGGGAGATATACCCCCAGATAGGTCCCCACAATCCCTTTCCCTCAAGGGGAAAGACTCGCAGTGTGTCGCCATTGTCATCAACGGCTATAAACACCGGCAGGTACTGCTCTGCAAGCGGCTTTTTCTGCTCGGCGCGCAGGCTTACGGTGAACGGATCAACCCCCTCCACCCTTTTACCGTTGACATCAACCACATAGCTGTCCCTGATATACTTGTCATACTGTCTGACAGCATCTGACTTGGCTGAGGCAACATTTATCGAGGAGAGGATAGACAACTTCTTCTCCACCTCAGCATTCATCTCCTGTCTCGGCTGCAGCAGCTGCGCTGTCAGTGACAGGAGGATGGCGACGGAGACCACCATCACCATCGAGAATATCATGATATACTTGTTGCTGAATTTTTTCATCTCTACCGGATTTTAAGCTGTCTTCACTCGTTTTACTCTTCTTCTGATATTGGCATTCACCACATAGAAGTCGATGGCGGGGGCCATAACGTTCATCAGCAGGATGGCAAGCATGGTCCCTTCGGGGTATGCCGGGTTGAACACCCTGATGATTACCACCAGTATCCCGGCCAGCGCACCATATATATATTTGCCGGTATTTGTCTGTGCGGCCGTCACCGGGTCGGTTGCCATAAAGACTGTTCCGAAAGCGAATCCTCCCATTATCAGGTGGTAGTATGCCGGTATCTGGGTATATTCATTCCCTCCGGTGGCATTGAGCAGCAGTCCCATTCCGAGTGCGCCCAGGGTCATGCTGAGCATGATGCGCCAGCTGCCGACACCGGTTACCAGCAGAATGACCGCACCTATCAGTATGGCTATCACCGAGGTCTCGCCCACTGATCCGGGTATGGTTCCGACAAACATCTCCATGGGTGAGGGCAACTGGTCAAAGTGGCCCAGCATCGCCTGCCCCAGGGGTGTCTCGCCGGAGAAGCCGTCGAGGGCTCCTCCCTTTACCAGCCCCTCAATCCACACCTTGTCGCCGGTCATCCAGCCGGGGTAGCTGAAGAAGAGGAATGCCCTGGCTGTCAGTGCCGGGTTGAGTATATTCATTCCGGTTCCTCCGAAGATCTCCTTGCCCAGTATCACCGCGAAGGCCACCGAAAGGGCTACCATCCAGAGCGGCACATCTATGGGCATTATCAGAGGTATGAGCATGCCGGTCACCAGGTAACCTTCATTGATCTCATGCCCCCTGATCTGTGCAGCGACAAACTCGATACCCAGCCCCACCACGTAGCTTACAATGATCATCGGCAGCAGCTTCAGCAGTCCGAACCCGAACATGTGCATCACTGACCAGTCACCGATACCGAATGCGCGGGTATGCTGCAGTCCGATATTGTAGCATCCGAAGAGCAGGGCGGGCATCAGGGCCACGATAACAATTGTCATCAGGCGTTTCATATCCATATTGTCCCTGATGTGCGACCCTCCGCTGGTCACCTTGTCGGGAACAAAGAGGAATGTTGCAAACCCGTCATATACCGAATGCAGTTTTTCAAAGCGGCCTCCCTTCTCAAAAAGAGGCTCTATCTCTTTCATTTTTTTCAGCAGGAAATTCATAGCAAGCTCTTTCCTTAATTTAGTTCATCTCTTTTATCATCAGGTTGATTCCGCTGCGGATGATCTCCTGTATCTCGATCTTGGAAGGATCAATATACTCGCACAGGGCAAAATCCTCCTCTGCCACCTCATAGATGCCGAGGTTCTCCATCAGGTCGATGTCGCCGGCCAATATTGCCTTCAGCAGATGCACCGGATAGATATCCATCGGGAGCACGTTCTCATAGTGTCCGGAAACGACGAATGCCCTCACTCCGCCATGCATGTTTGTATCGAGGTCATACTCCTTCTTCGGCGTCAGCTTTGACGCGAATGCTCTCCAGTAGCTGAACTTCTTCAGCCCGGGTGCTGCCCAGCCGAGCATCTCATGATAGTCGCCCTCGGGGAGCACCGTTATCATGTTGTCATAGAACCCGAATGAGCCGTCATCGGCAATCTTTTTCCCGGTAAGGGCGTTTCCGCTTATCACCCGATGCTTCCCCTCCTTCAGGTTGCCCTTCATTACTCCGCTCACCGAAGCGCCTGGCCTGATACGGTGGTATTTGCGGTTCTGCACGCCGGGGCCTGCCAGTGCTATGATGCGCTCACGGTCATGGAAGCCGGTGTTGAAGAGCCGTCCGATGGCCACCACATCCTGCAGATCCACTGTCCATACCACCTCCCCTTTGGAGACCGGGGCGATATGATGTATCTGAACGCCCACGTTGCCGGCAGGATGCGGTCCGCTGAAATGATGAAACACCACGTTGCTGAGGTTCTTCAGCTCCGCCACCCTGGTACCGCCCGCCTCAAGCGAGATGTGAACCCTGCCGGTGGTAAGCTTTGAGAGAGCATTGATCCCTGCCTCAAGATGGTTACCATGAGTGTTGGACAGGATAAAGTCCATGTCAGGCGCCAGCGGGGCAGTGTCAAAGCCCGAGATAAAGATATCACGCGGCACGACCCCGGGTCTGGCTACGATGTGATAGGGACGCTGGCGCAGTACCGGCCATAACCCGGAAGTGAGAAGCTTCTCCCTGATCGCTTCGGCGTTGAGAGCGAGCGGATCAGCGGCACCGAAATCGATCTTGCCGGTACCCTTCTGCTCAATCACCAGCTCGGTCAGCAGACGCTTGGCGCCACGCTCAATGGCGGTGACAGTGCCGGAGACAGGAGAGACATACCTGATCTCGGGAAACGCCTTGTCATAAAAGAGCATGCTGCCAGCCTTGACCTCATCTCCCTCCTGTACCTCAAGACGGGCAACCAGACCCGGAAAATCGGCAAACCTGATACCAAAACGGGTCACAGGCGCCTCGGGCAAAAGTATCTTCTCTGCGCTACCGGCAAGCCTGATGTTCAATCCTTTACGTAATCTGATAACTGTCGACATGTTTAAACAGAATCTTAATTCTTTTCGAATGGCAATTATAACATATTGTTAATATATTCACAGGGAAAGGTGGCGTTTATCACATAACTCTTTTTTTAGCCCGTTGTTCAGGGGCTGGCAGAATATTTGTAACTTGCTCCTGAACAGTATACGGATATGGTCAAACTTTTCACCCCGATAAAAGTATTAAGTTTATTTCTAATCTTCCTGCCTTTAAAGCTCTTTTCTTCCCCGGGGCCTGACTTTTCAGCCGTTGAGTACACTTCTGAGGTGATCGGGAGTGTCAGGTTTGAGAAGGAGGGTTGGCAGCTCACCTATCCTTTTCTGCAGCCCGGTGCGGGTGAGAGGCTGACCCTCACCTTTGACCTGCTTGATGGCGGCGGCACCTCACTCTGGTACAGCATAACCCACTGTGACCGCGACTGGAACATGAGTGATCTCTTCACCAGTGATTACCTTGAGGGGTATACCGAGAATCAGATCTTCGATTTCATGCCTTCATTCAATACAAGGTATCCCTACACCCATTACCGTCTGCCGCTGCCCAACAGTGACATCCGTTTCCTGATCTCGGGCAACTACATCATCACCGTATGGGCTGCCGGTGACCCTGACCGGGCGCTGCTGGTACGCCGTTTCTATATCAGTGAGGGCGCCTCCTCCGCGGCTGTTCAGTTCCGTCAGCCGATGACGCCGGGCAGCACCGACACCCATCAGCAGGCCGAGATCACCCTCTCCACCGGCAGCCTGCGGATAACCGATCCCTACCGGCAGGTGACCATCACGGTGATGCAGAACGGGCGCAGTGACCGGATGAAGTCCGGGCTGACACCTGACTTTGTTGCAGGCAACAGGCTCGAGTATCATGCCATCTCAGACAAGACCCTGATGCCCGGCGGAAATGAGTTCAGATACTTCGACATCAAGACCATCAGGCAGACCAGGCAGAATGTCAGATCAATAGATTTCGTCAACGGGCTCTACCACGTCCTGCTCATCGCCTCTGACAACCGTGAGTTCAAACCCTATTTCTTCAATGAAGATCTCAACGGCCGATACCTCGTGGCCATGGAGGAGAGCCGCGATCCTGACCGCGAAGCCGATTATGTCTGGGTCTTTTTCACCCTCCCCGCCTACAGTGAGCTGCCGGGAGGCTCGCTCTACGTCACGGGCGAGTTCTGTGCATGGCAGTACGGAGCGTCAAACAGGATGCAGTGGAATGCCCAGAGAGGCTGCTACGAAGGCTCGCTGCTCCTGAAGCAGGGATGGTACAACTATGAGTATGCCTTTGTACCTGACGGTTCAGAGATACCGGAGGGATTTCATTTTGAGGGGAGTCACTGGGAGACTGAGAATGACTACCTTATCCTCACCTACTTCCGCGACCCCACTGCACGCTATGACAGGCTGACAGGCGTCACCATAGCCAACACCCGCAGCGGCAGGTAAGAGTACCCGGTTGTAGAGAGCAGACTTCGGTCCGGCCGCAAGGCTGCCCCGGCCGGCTTTCAGTGCCTGGCTCGGCTTTCGCTGCCTTAGCCGGCTTTCACTGCCTTGCCCTGCTTTCCCTGCCCCGGCCAGCTATCATTTTCCATTATCAGCCAGCGTTCCATGCCTGCCCTTCAGTGGGCATCTATGCCGTATAGCATATGGAAGGTATGTTTCAGCGTTGGGGTTATCTCCTGTTTTCCGCACTTTTTTGCAACACCCACGTAACCTATTGTAAATCAATGAT
>CAZAVK010000014.1:0-94571 GCA_964488645.1 uncultured Rikenella sp.
GCCGGCTGGCGGACTACCACCTGAGCTACTCCCGCATTCTGTGTTGCCCCTCAGCCCGGGATCCGCCGGCTGGCGGACTACCACCTGAGCTACTCCCGCATTCTGTGTTGCCCCTCAGCCCGGGATCCGCCGGCTGGCGGACTACCACCTGAGCTACTCCCGCATTCTGTGTTGCCCCTCAGCCCGGGATCCGCCGGCCGCTCAATCAGAGCCTCCCATGGGAGTTGAACCCACGACCTGCTCATTACGAGTGAGCTGCTCTGCCACTGAGCTAAGGAGGCATATATACAATAAAAAAAGCAGGGCGCGTAAGAAATAAGTGTGGAATAATTATGTCTCGCTGCATTTCCTCGTGCTTGAGGGAATAGCGCCCTGCCGGTGCAAATATAATAAATTAATCAATTGCAAAACTTTTTTACATCGCCATTCCGCCGCAGACATGGAGGGTCTGTCCGGTAACATATGATGACAGGTCTGAGGCCAGGAAGAGTGCCGCATTGGCCACATCCTCTGCCTTTCCTCCGCGCCTGAGCGGTATCTGCGCAATCCAGTCACGCTTGACGTCATCAGGCAGTTTGTCAGTCATATCGGTAATGATAAATCCGGGTGCAATTGCGTTGCACCTGATGTTCCTTGAACCAACCTCCTTGGCCACACTCTTGGTGAATCCGATTATGCCCGCCTTGGAGGCTGAGTAGTTTGCCTGGCCGGCATTGCCATTGACGCCCACCACCGAGCTCATGTTGATGATAGAACCGCTCTTCTGCTTCATCATCAGCCTGATGGCTGCCTTGGTCAGGTTGAATACCGACTTGAGATTCACGGTAATGACCTGGTCCCACTGCTCCTCGGTCATCCTCATAAGCAGTGTATCGCGGGTTATTCCGGCGTTGTTGACCAGGATATCGATCCTGCCAAACTCCTTCTCAACGTCACTGACCACGCTCTCGGCATCAGCATAGAGCGAGGCATCTGAGCAGTAGCCTTTTACCTTTGTGCCTAACGCCTCTATCTCCCTGAGGGCATCAGAGAACTCATCACACCTGCTGATGTTGGTGATTGCCAGGTCAGCCCCTTCGGCTGCAAAGCGGAGTGCTATCTCCTTGCCTATCCCGCGTGATCCGCCGGTTATCAGTGCAACTTTTCCTTCAAGTAGTTTCATGGTATGCAATTTTGGCCTCAAATATAGAAATTTATTTTCCGAGCACCCCGGCGACCGTACTGCCGATGTCTGCCGGTGATTTCACCACATGTATGCCGGCATCAGCCATGATCTTCATCTTCACCTCTGCGGTGTCATTAATGTCGCCGATGATTGCTCCGGCATGCCCCATCCTCCTGCCTTTCGGGGCTGTCTGGCCGGCAATGAACCCTATGACAGGTTTTTTGCCATTCCCGTTTCTTATCCACTCTGCCACCTCAGCCTCCATGGCCCCCCCGATCTCGCCGATGATCACCACTGCCTCGGTCTGGTCATCCTCCATCATCAGCTTCAGGATGTCGAGTGATGTTGAACCTATCACCGGGTCGCCTCCTATGCCTACGCAGGTTGACTGTCCCAGTCCGATCCTGGTCAGCTGGTCAACAGCTTCATAGGTGAGGGTGCCTGACCTGGAGATAACACCAACACACCCCTTCCTGTGAATGAACCCGGGCATGATGCCAACCTTCGCTTCCCCGGGAGTGATCACACCCGGGCAGTTGGGGCCGATAAGGGTGGTATTGTAATCGCGTACCAGCCTCTTCACCCTTACCATCTCAGCAATGGGAATCCCTTCAGTAATCGCAACAATGAGCTTTATGCCCGCCTCGGCAGCCTCTATGATGGAGTCGGCTGCAAATGCCGGAGGTACAAAAATGACCGAGGTGTCGGCCCCGGTGGCACTGCGCGCCTCCCTGACCGTATTGAAAACCGGCAGCCCGAGGTGTGTCTGGCCACCCTTGCCCGGGGTGACACCCCCGACAACCCTGGTACCATACTCTATCATCTGCCCTGCATGGAAGGAGCCTTCACTGCCCGTGAAGCCCTGAACGATCACTCTCGATTCACTGTTAAGCAAAATACTCATCTCGTTATGTTATGTTAAAGACTGATCTCTCAAATGTAATTTATTTTTTCTACCTTTTATTATTTTAGCCGAATAATGCAAGTATAATGGATTTCATTGAGCCTGTCCTCTATATCGGGATCTCCCAGTCATTCTTTGCGGGTCTGCTGATCGCCACACGCAAGCCGTTCAGCAATGCTGACAGGGTAATGAGCAGCTGGCTTTTCCTGTTCTGTACCGAAATGATCTTTGCACTGGTGAACCGTACGGTGCTCGACATGTATTCATTCCCGTTCATTGCCTTCACATACGGACCGTTGCTGTGGTTCTACATCAAACATATGACAAGGCCTTCACTCCGCTTCACATGGTGGAACCTGGTACATTTCATTCCGTTCCTGGTCTTCTTCGCCGTATCGGTGATTTTCCGTAAGGAGCCGATCTTTGACGATCTGAGCGGATTCTTTGTGAAAGACCGCTTCATCCCCCTGAGGATTGTCTACGGTATCTGCTTCTTCCTCTCGGTAACCGGTTACAGCCTCCTCTCCTTCCTCGAGATAGGACGACACCAGCGGAGGCTGCGTGACGAGGTCTCATACACCTCGGCAAAGATGACCCTCAACTGGCTCAAGATACTCTCGGTCACCTTCTATACCGGTTTTATCATTGTCTTTCTGCTTGGAGGGATAAACATCTTTGCGGGACTCCTCCCCTTCGACCCCTATGTCATGATTTTCGTATTCGTAGCCCTTTTCTCATTTGTTTACAGCTTCTACGCCATACGACAGCCTCAGATTCTGGAGTTTCCTCATGTTCTGCCAGAAAGAGACAATAATCACTCTGAAGACAGTACCATCAGGTATGCCCGCAGCGGCCTGCGTGACGACCAGGCGCAGAATTACCTATCAACCCTGCTTAAATATATGGATGAAGAGAAGCCTTACCTCAACGGCGACCTGACCATCTCTGACCTGTCAAGGAAAACCGGAATACCCAGGCACCACATTACCGAGGTGCTGAACGAAAAGTACGGCCGGAACTTCTTTTCATTCATCAACGAGTACCGGGTGAGGGAGGTGATAAAGCGTATCGAGGATCCGAAATATCAGCACTACACTATCCTGGCTATTGCCTTTGATGCCGGATTCAATTCAAAGTCAACGTTCAACAGCTTCTTTAAAGCCTATACCGGGAAGACCCCCAGCCTCTACAGAAAGAAGCTGCTGCAGTCCGGATAAAGGTATGAGCCGCATGGTTCACACCTGAAACCCTTCCGGAGATCGTCCGTTCCATGCGGAATGGACGATTCCTGTCCCTTCATCCGCCACCTTTGTCATCAAAAAACTGATTATGACAAGGAGATTTCTTTTGGCGTCACTTATGGTTATCCTCTCCCTCCTTCTGCCGGTCACCATGGCCGCACAGGAGAAGAGCCTCATCCCGGGAGGTTTCATCAGGGGCGGCGCCTATTTCAGCACCGGCGATTATGCTCATGATGTGACTGCCGCCTTCGGCGATGCGGCCTTTACCCTTACCGCTACCGACAATATGAACTTCAAGGGGTTTGGCGATATACGCTTCCGCATGGGCCAGGAGTTCGGTGAGAATATCAATATGATTGAGGTGCGGGAGGCGTGGGGTATGTATTACAACAGCTTTATGAGCATCTCCCTGGGGAAGAAGATCATCAAGTGGGGAAAGACCGATATCTTCACACCGCTGTCACGCTTCACACCATTCAATTATACCCTGCATTCGCCTGATTATGAGGACAAGGATATAGGTAACCTGGCAGCGGAGCTCACAATCACTCCTGCCCGTTTCTTCAGGCTCACCATTGCCGGCACACCCTTCTGGTATCCATCGGTGCTTATGACCAGGCCGCTGACCCTGCCCCAGAATATTACACTCGGAATACCTGAGGGACTTCGCCCAGGCAATGGTTATCACTCCTATGGCGTCAGGGGCGACTTTCTGCTCAAGGGGATCGACGCAGGCATACAGTGGTACCACGGGCCTGATCTTATGCCCGGGCTGAGCCTGGTCTCTGCTGATTTCTCAAACATACTGAACCCGCAGATAGTCATTAACGGCGTACCTTATATCATTGATCATGGGGGGCTCGACTTCGAGGCGGTGGTGTCACCGCTGGTGATAAGAGGTGCACTGGCCTACAGCAAGCCTGTGATGGAGAAGGCCGGCAACGAGGAGATACCTTTTCCGCAGTTTGAATGGGTGGCAGGATTTGACTGGACCCCGGGCGATTTCAGGCTGCTGGCCGAATATTCCGGGAAAAAGGTGCTTGACTGGTATCCCGCACCCTATGACCCGCTGATAGGCACCACCCCCGACCTGGCCCAGCTGGCTGAGCTCTTCAGCCAGCCGGGGTTTGACCCTGTAGAGTTCACCCGGCTGCAGACAGAGGCATTCGCCAGACTCTACAATGACCAGATCAAGGAGTACTACCATTCAGCCGGATTGCGGATGGAGGCCGATCTTCTGTATGGAAGGCTTGTGCCTTCAGTGACAACACGCTACAACTTCACCTCGCGCGACCTGATGGTAATGCCGGTAGTACGATTCAAGCCCGCTGACGGCGTAACCCTGAGTGCCGGAATGGAATACTACTCCGGGAAAAAAGGCGGGTTGTATGATATTATAGACGATTTCATGAAGGCTGCCTTCATCTCACTGAAAATAGAGTTCTGATACCATGGCCAATTTCATTATCAAATACAGATGGTTCATTGTCTCATTCTCACTGGCGCTGGCAGTGGGCCTTGGTCTGCTGATACCAACGGTTGAGACTGACCCCGAGATCAGGAACTACGTACCACGTACAATGCCCTCCCGGTTAAGCACCGACTCGATCGAGACCGATTTCGGGGTACAGGACATGATAATCGTTCTGCTCAGAGACAGTTCAATACTCACTCCAGGCAATCTTGGCAAGGTGAAGGAGATTGACAGGGCCTTCTCGAGGCTTGAGGGCCTGGGATCAGTCAACTCTCTATATACGGCCCGCAAGATCGTCGGGGATGACGGCATGATGATTGTCGATCCGCTCATCAGCCGTATCCCGGAGACCCCGGAAGAGACCCTCGAGCTGAAGCAGGATATCCTGAACAACCGGTTTGCCGTTGGAATAGTGGCCTCGGAGGATATGACCGCTGCCGCCATAACGGGAACAATAAACCCGGTGGTGCCTGAACACATCACCCTCAACAGGGTCGACTCGATAGTGGAGGCACAGCAGAACGGCGGAGCGGAGATACTGACCGGCGGACTGCCATATATCAGAAGATATATACTGAGTGATGTCAACCATGACGCAATAATACTGGTACCGCTGGCCCTGATTATAATGCTGACAATCCTTAAACTCAGCCTGGGCAGCTGGAGAAGCGTGCTCCTCCCCTTCTCGGTGGTGATACTGTCAGTGACTGCCACAATGGGGCTGATACCGCTTTTCGGATGGAAATTCTCGATACTGAGCCTCCTGGTACCGATCATACTGATCTCGGTAGCAAACAATTATGGCATCTATTTTGTCACGCGGAGGAAGGAACTCAAGAGCCTTGAGGTACCTCCCGACAGGGATGGACTGATCAGGGGTATTACCGGGTCACTGAATATGCCGATACTCTTCAGCGGACTGACCACCATTGCCGGACTGCTCGGGCTGCTTGCGCACTCTATAATACCGGCCAGGCAGGTGGGGGTACTTGCATCAATCGGTGTCGCACTGGCACTGACCATGAGCCTGCTGCTGATACCGGCGGTGATATGGCTGTCAGAATCTGACCGCAAGGGGGGAAAGGCAAAAAAGAGCAGACGGCCAGAGGCTGAAAGAATAAAACCAGCCGGGGAGAAGAGAGACCTGATCAGCAGGAGCCTTGCAGGACTCTCCTCGGTGGTGATCCGCCGGCCCGGACGCGTTCTGCTGATTTCGGCGGCGGTTACACTGATATTAAGTACCGGGGTCATCTTCCTGCGGATCGATACCAACCAGGAGAATTTCTTCCCTCTGCGCCACCCAGTGAGGAAGGCCTCAGAGGTGATAAACCAGAAGTTCGGCGGATCACAGACCATCTCAGTCATGATCACAGGAGATATCAAGGACCCGGAGGTGATGGGAGGCATTGACAGGCTGACACATCATCTGAAGGGACTTGACGGGGTGGGAAACGTATTCTCCATATCTGATGTGGTCAGGGAGATGAGCAAGGCACTTTATGACCCGGGTGAGGAGGGATATGACCAGATACCCACATCGTCGGAGGCGATAGCGCAGATGTTTGAGCTGTACAATATGAGCGGCGACCCGGATGACTGGAGCCAGCTGATGAACTTCGACAATAGTGCCGCACACCTGCTCGTAAAGCTCTCAAAGCCTGACAACAACGTGATCAGGGGGCTGCGCAGCGAGATACTGAGCTATACCAGGGACTTCCCCGCAAAGGTGACACTGGGCGGATATGCCATCATCATGGCTGACTTTGCCAACAAAATCATCGCGGGCCAGATCTCGTCACTGCTGTTTGCGCTGCTGACCGTATTTATACTGCTGTCAATAATATTCAGATCGGTCAAAGGCGGGCTGATAGGCTCGATTCCGCTGGCGGTATCCATAGTGATCCAGTTCGGATTCATGGGAATGGCCAACATCCCAATAGATGCCGCCACGGCACTCCTCTCATCAATAATGATAGGTGTGGGGGTCGACTTCACCATCCAATACCTCTGGAGGTATAACAATGAGCTGCGCAGCGGACTCAGCCACGTAGAAGCTACCAGGGTCACCTTCTCGACCACCGGCCGAAGCATCGTCATCAATGCCCTCAGCGTGATGGCAGGCTTCTCGGCCACATTCATATCAGGTTTCCTCTCAATAAGGTATTTCGGATACCTGGTACTGCTCTCAATAGGCTCTTGCCTGCTGAGTGCAATAATCATTATACCGGCATTCATGCTCTGGTTCAAGCCGGCATTTATCGAATCTGATCTGGTTAAATCAATAAAAAGAAGCAATAAAAATGAAAAAAATGTTTTACCTGTCAGCAGCGATGCTGATCGTATCACTGCTGCCTCTTAAGGCCCAGCTGCCTGATCCGGTGCAGCTGATGGACAAGAGCCGTGACCTGACCATGTCAGGTACCATGCAGTCAAACATTACCCTTACCATCACCGAAAAGAACGGAGCCGTCCGTACACGTAAGGTGAGCCTGACCTCAAAATCATACGGAGGTACCGAAAAACGGCTGCTCAGGTTCCTGGAGCCCGCAGACGTGCGGGGAACGGCAATGCTCATAATAGACAACAAGGATACACAGGATGATATGTGGATCTACCTGCCTGCCCTTAAACGGACACGACGGATTGTGAGTACCGAAAAGGGCAAGAGCTTCATGAGCTCAGAGTTCTCAAATGCCGATATGACAACCGGAAGCAATGCCGATTTCAATATCAGGCATATGCCTGAGTCAGGCAAGAATGACCTCTGGGTGATAGAGAGCAAACCCGTTAATGACAACGTTGCAGATGAATACGGATACGCAAGAAAAGTAACTACCCTGGAAAAGAACAGCCTGAAGGTGAAAAAAATCGAATTCTACAACTTCGACGGCGTCCATTTCAAGACTATCGATATGCTCGCCATGCAGCAGAAGAGCGATGGCGGATTCATAATCACCGAGATGTTCGCAACCAACCATGTTAACCAAAGAACCTCAAGGGTACTGTTTGATCAGATAAATACCTCGGTAAACATACCAGACAATACCTTCTTGGCTGACAATCTCTCAAGGTAACCTGAGGGAGAAATAGATTACCTTTGTACCTGTCATGAAGATGGTACAAAAGGAGAGGATAATATGCGCCCCCGCCACTTCAGGAGGGGGCGCAATCGCTTTGATACGGGTCTCGGGCAAAGGTGCGATAGAAACCCTGGCTGAAATCTTTCAACCGGCTGATAATAAGCTGAATCTACTAGATGCGAAGGGGTATTCCTTATTTTATGGAATCATATCTTCGCAGGACCAGTTCATCGATGAGGTGATTGTCTCGGTATTCCGGGCGCCTCACTCCTATACCGGTGACGATATGGTTGAGATCAGCTGTCATGCCTCTCCTTTCATACAGCGTCGCATCATGGAAATACTCATCGGACAGGGGGCTGAGGCAGCCACCCCCGGAGAGTTCACCATGCGTGCATTCATGAATGGCCGTATCGACCTATCGCAGGCTGAAGCGGTGGCTGATATTATCGCTGCCGATTCAGAGGCAGCACACCGCCTTGCGGCCACTCAGCTGCGCGGAGGCTTTTCGCAGGGGATTGAGAAACTGAGGCAGGAGCTGCTCTCATTCGTTTCGCTGATCGAGCTGGAGCTCGATTTCAGTGAAGAGGATGTGGAGTTCGCAGATCGTTTCGCCATGACCGAGGCGGTTATCAGGATTAAGGATTCTGTCGATGAACTGGCTTCATCCTTCCGGCTGGGCAATGCCATCAGGAGAGGGATTCCGGTAGTGATTGCCGGCAGACCCAATGCAGGCAAGTCATCGCTTCTCAATCTGCTGCTCAGTGAGGAGCGTGCCATCGTATCAGATATCCCCGGCACTACCCGTGACACGATAGAGGAGGTGCTGCATCTTGGAGGATTCCTCTACCGCTTCATAGATACCGCCGGTCTGCGCTCCTCCGGTGATGAACTGGAGGAGCTCGGGATGGAGCGTACCCGGAGGAGTCTCAGGACAGCAGATATCATACTGGCGGTAGCCGAGGCAACCGACGATGCGGAAGCCATTGCAGGGGTGCTGACCGGTGTGCGGGAGATCGCCGGCGACAACGGGGCCGCCATCATACCGGTGATCAACAAGTCAGACCTGATCACCCCGGAGGCGGCCGCACGGCTCGGGGAGGAGCTTGAGAAGCTATGCTCCTGCCCCACCCTGTTCGTCTCAGCCAGGGATGGCTCCGGCATTGAGGAGATCAGGAAACAGCTCATTGCCTCCGTCGATGCCCGGCCGCTTGGGAACCCGCAGTACATTGTGACCAATGCCAGACACTGGGAGGCACTCAGCAATGTTTCGGAGAGCCTGCAGCGGGTGCTTGACGGATTTGCAGACGGGATACCCACCGTACTGATTGCCACCGATGTGAGGCAGGCAATATACTATCTCGGACTGATAACCGGGCAGATCACACCCGATGATATCCTCGGCGATATCTTTTCAAGGTTCTGTATCGGGAAATAGAGGTTCTGTCACTCCTGCCGGCTTACCTGCACTCCCAGTTGTCCAAGGTGATCATAGAATTCCGGGTAGGATTTGCTGACCGCCTCAGCGCCGGTGATGGTTACCGGTCCTTCTGCAACGGTTGCCATGACGGCGGCCATCATTGCTATGCGGTGGTCATTGTGTGAGGAGACCACTGCTCCCTGCACCTTCCCGCCGGTGATGTACATCTCATCACCATGCAGCCCTGTAACCACCTTCATTGCCGACAGCACATCAGTTATCGCTTCTGCACGGTCACTCTCCTTGTGCCTGAGCCTGCTGACCCCTCTGATGATACTGGTACCTTTGCATGATGCTGCCAGGGCAGCCAGCGGCGGAAAGAGGTCGGGCGAATCGGTGGCATCGAGGCTGAAGGCTCTGAGCCCGGCTGCAGCAGCAGTTATGCCGCCGTGATCATCACCTACTGCTGCGCCGGCTTCCTGCAGCGCCCGTAAGATCAGCCTGTCGGCCTGCCTGCTCTGCCGGCTGAGGTTACTTATGCCCACCCTGCCTCCTGTTGCGCCGGCCACCAGCAGAAAGGCGGCACCGCTCCAGTCGCCCTCGACACTGTACTCCCCGGCCCGGTATGACTGCCCGCCGCGGATGGCAAAGAGGCTGTACCCCTCATTCCTGACCTCAATACCAAAGTTTTCCAGCAGGCCTAGGGTGAGATCTATGTAGGGTCTGCTGGCAAGATCGATTACCTCTATGCGGCTGTCGGATGCGGTCAGCGGCAGCGCCATGAGCAGCCCGGTAAGTAGCTGCGAGCCCGTGGAACCGTCAATAACGGCACTCCCGCCGGTGAGCCTGCCGTTCAATATCACCGGCAGCCTGCCATTACTGGTTGTGACGGCCACCCCGAACTGCGGGAGAGCCTCACTGATCATGGTAACCGGCCGCTGCAGCAACGAACCTTCACCGGCAAGGGTGACGCTGTTACATAACAGTGCCGATACGGGTGCGAACATACGCAGGGCCAGGCCAGACTCGCCGCAGTTGAGGGCGACAGGGGCCGCAGGCAGCTGACCGGAGGCAACGATGAAGCTATCGGATTCACTCCTGACCTGCGCACCCAGTGCACGGGCCATGCCAAGGGCTGACAATGAGTCGTTGCTGAGAGATGGATGCCGGATAACCGTGACACCCCTGGCCAGCAATCCGGCTGAAATAGCCCTCTGAGTCAGGCTTTTACTTGAAGGAGCAAGAATGATCCCCCGAAGAGGTGATGGTATTATGGTGACGTGCATCGGCTTATGACTCATTTACATGCCCGGCCGGCAGAACCGGCAGCGTGGAGATAATGCAAATTTATCCTTCTTTCATGACTTTTGCCTGGCGCGTGATCGATTCGTTATGGATGGCCTCCAGTATGGTACTGATAAACCCGGCCGTGAGCCCTTTCCTCTCCCCCATGGCAATGATCCTGTCACTGACCTCTTTCCACCGTTGCTGCTGCAGGATGGTGATATTATGGTCGCGCTTGTACCGTCCTATTGTTTCAGCCACCTGCATCCTGCTTTCAAGTATGTCAATCAGCAGGGTGTCATAGAGGTCTATCTGGCTGCGCAGCTCTTCGATTGTCTCATGGAACAGCGGATCGTCGGAGACGGTTGACCGTACCACCAGCCTGCCCAGCAGCTTCTCCAGCTCAGCAGGCGTCACCTGTTGCTTCCTGTCGCTCAGGGCTGATGCCGGGTCGATGTGCGTCTCGATCATCAGTCCCTCGTAGTTGAGGTCGACAGCCTTCTGTGACAGGTCTGCTATCAGCCGGCTGTCGCCCGCCATGTGGCTGGGGTCACAGATCATTGCGACTCCGGGTAGGCGCTGCCGCAATTCGATGGCTATCTGCCAGCGGGGCTGGTTCCTGTAGGTGCTCTTCCCCCAGCTTGAGAAGCCGCGGTGAACGGCTGCCAGCCGACGGATGCCTGCACGGCTGATACGCTCCAGCGCACCGATCCACAGTTCCAGGTCGGGGTTGACCGGGTTCTTGACGAAAACCATTACATCGGAATCACTGAGAGCAGCTGCTATATCATTAAGTGCAAATGGGTTAACGCTGGTTCGTGCACCTATCCAGAGGGCATCGATGCCATGCTTGAGAGCCTCATAGACATGCTTCTCATTGGCTACCTCAACGGCCACAGGAAGTCCAAACTCACTCTTCACCTTCCTCAGCCATCGTAGCCCGGGTATGCCCACCCCCTCAAACTGTCCCGGACGGGTGCGTGGCTTCCAGACCCCCGCCCGGAAGATATCAGTTCGGCCCGATGCAGCAAGGGCAGAGGCTGTAGCCATCACCTGCTCCTCACTCTCGGCACTGCACGGACCGGCAATGACCAGCGGACGGTTGCGCCACAACGGCCACTCCTCTATGGGAGTGACCTGAAGCGTACTCATAGTGTCAGTCTCTGTGTTCATCTCCATAAGTTTTTATTCGAGTATATCTCCTATCTGGTTTGCTGCCGCCATCAGCTCTCTGAGAGCCTCCCCGTTGCCGGCAGCTATGTGTTTTCTGAAAAGTTCCAGTTTGCCTATATAGTTATCTATAGCCTCCAGGATGGGAGTAGCGTTCCCCGTGAATATGGGAGACCAGGTAACCGGGCTGCTCTTGGATAGCCTGACGGTGCTGGCAAATCCGCCGGCAGCCAGTGACATGATGTTGTGTTCATCCTTCTCCTTATCCAGAACACTGAGTGCCAGGGCGAAGGAGCTTATATGCGATATGTGCGACACATAGGCCACATGAATATCATGGTCACGTGAGTTCATGTAGCGTATCTTCATGTTGAACGACTGAAATAATGCGGAGACCTGTTCAAGGGCATCGGCATCGCTCTTCTCCGGATCACAGATGATAGCCACCCTGCCGCAGAAGAGCTTCTCATCGGCTGCTGCCGGACCGGAATTTTCTGTCCCGGCCATCGGATGGGCCGCCACATATCTGCCGCGGGCCGGGTGCCCCTCTGCTGCCACAGCGATGTCCGCCTTGGTCGATCCCATATCGGTCACTACCTTGCCGGTACCTGCAATCAGGTCAAGGATGGTGCGCAGGAGCCTGCAGTTGACATCAACAGGGGCCGAGAGGATGATGATATCTGATCTGTATACCGCCTCCTCCAGTGACAGGAACTCATCAGCCAGCCCCCGGTACATGGCTATATTGCGGTTACGGAGGCTCTTCTCCACACCGATTATTTTTCCGGTGAATCCATTGAACCGCAGGCTGCACGCCAGTGATCCCCCGATATGGCCCATACCCGCTATGCAAATGTTTTTCAGTATCCCTGCCATGGTCATCACTCTCTTATAACGTCTGCGCCAACCCGTTGCAGCGCCTTTTCAAATGCCTCCTCACCGGCACATAGTGCCATCCTTATATATCTGCGGCCATTTTCTCCGAAGATGGTTCCCGGAGTGACAAAGAGGTGGTTTCTGTAAAGGAGCTCATCACTCATCTCGATGGCATCACTGTAACAGTCAGGTATCCTTCCCCAGAGAAACAGCCCCGCCTGATCGCTCTCACAGTGGCATGAGAGTGCGTTCATAAGCTCTCCGGCCTTCATCCTGCGGCGACGGTAGAGAGTATTGAGCTGACCGTACCACTCGTCAGATGACTCGAGAGCCACAATGGCGGCCGACTGCAATGGCCTGAACATTCCGGAGTTGGCGTTGCTCATCACCTTAAGTACACTGTTGATATATACACTGTTTCCTGCCAGCATGCCTATCCGCCAGCCGGCCATGTTATGCGATTTGCTCAGCGAGTTGAGTTCGAGTGCGGTCTCATATGCTCCGGGTACCGACAGCAGGCTGAGATGCTTTTCGTTGAGTATGAAGCTGTAGGGATTGTCATTGCAGAGCAGCAGATGGTGTCTCCCCGCGAACCTGACCAGTTCTTCAAACAGCTCTCTGTCAGCCCGTGCCCCGGTGGGCATGTGCGGATAGTTCACCCACATCAGCTTCACCCGTTCCAACCCCTCTGCCTCCAATGTGTGCAGATCAGGCAGCCATCTGCCGGCCGCAGTGAGCGGGTAGCGCCTGACCACCCCGCCGGCCATCAGCGCTGCAGCGGCATAGGCGGGGTAGCCCGGGTCAGGCACCAGCACCTCATCACCCGGATCAATGAAAGCCATAGTGACATGCATGATTCCCTCTTTCGAGCCCATCACCGGCAACAGTTCAGTGGCGGGATCGGGAGTGATCCCGAAGTATCTGCCATACCACTGTGAGAAAGCGCGGCGCAGAGCCGGCAGACCACGGTACTCCTGGTAGCCATGACCCTCATCAGAGAGGGCATGACGGGCCAGCTCATCGCGTACTGCAGCCGGCGGGGCCATGTCAGGACTGCCGGGACCCAGGTTGATGATGTCGGCACCCTCCTGACGCATTCGGGCTACCTCAGCCAGCCTGGCTGAGAACCAGTACTCATTGATGAGACGTGTACGTGCTGCCGGTCTGATCAGGCAATTTTCCTTTTCCATAACAGGTTTAATTCATTCATCCGGCGAACAATCAACCATGCGCCCCTGCCTGAACTCACCGGTTACTACCAGCCCCTCGGTTATCAGTCTGATGGCATCAAGAGCCCTATGGTAGTTCTCGTAATCACTGTATACCAGGTCTATATGAAACAGGTACTCCCATGGCTTCCCTATCAGCGGCAGAGACTGTATCTTGGTTAGGTTGATCTTGTATGAGGCCAGCAGCGTCAGCACCTGCGAGAGCGAGCCTACACTGTGCGGAAGCGAGAAGCAGATCATCGCCTTGTTACTGTCGCCGCAGCCTGCCCCCGCAGCAGCAGCACCGTTGCCGGCCACTGCCAGGAACCGGGTGTAATTCATTCGGTCATCCTCAATCTCACGCTTCAGTATGACCAGCCCCGTCATTGCCGCGGCACGGCTGCTGGCAATGGCAGCGACACCATAGAGCCTTTCATTACTTATCTGTCTGGCACTCAGGGCAGTATCAATGGTTTCCACTATTCTGACGCCCTGTTTCCGCACCATATTTATAAAGGCGGCACACTGCTGAATGGCCATCGGATGCGAATGTATCTCCCTGATGTCGGAGAGCCTCTGTCCGGGAAGCGCTGCCAGGTTCTGCCTGATTCGCAGGTAAATCTCACCGGTGACCGGCAGATGTGATCGGCGCAGCAGTTCATAGTTGGGAAGGATACTGCCGGCAACGGAATTCTCGAATGCCACTATGCCATAGCCTGCCCTGCCTTCCACCACCACCCTGAAGAGGTCGCTGAATGTGTCACAGCATACCGGAACAATCTCACACCCCTGAAAATACTCAATGGCCGCAATCTCATGAAACGATCCGGCAACACCCTGTATCGCCACCCTCACATTTACTCTTCCGTCAGTCAAGTCACTCATACGCAAAAAAAAAGTCCCGCTTTCACGGGACCTTGTTCATTATACCTGTTAATATTATTCAGACATACAACTGATCGGTCCCCTCTGCCGGACGATAGTAGAAGTAGTAAAACGAAAAGTTGTATGCTGCGATGAATTCTCTCATATCGGAGGCTAAAGTAAATAAAAAAGCCTTCCATCCACTCCGGGGAGTTACTTTTTTTATAATTTTCCGAGGCCGGACAATCAAAAGGGAGCAGGATGACAATAGAGATAGAGAGGAAATTCCTTGTCAGGGGGAAGTTTCCGGAGGCTGATGCCAGATCGGCAGAGATCATTCAGGGATATCTGCTCCGTGACCGGGGACGTACAGTGAGAATCCGTATGACAGGTACCCGGGGATTTATTACCGTCAAGGGATTACCCGGCGAGTCCGGCTTTGACCGGTTTGAGTGGGAGAAGGAGATCGGGCGGGATGAGGCCGCAGAGCTGATGAAGCTGTGTGAGCCATATATAATAAGGAAGACCCGCTATTATATACCCTATCGCGGACACACTTTCGAGGTTGACCTCTTTCATGATGAGAATGAGGGGCTGATTATTGCTGAGATAGAACTCGGCTCTGTGGATGAGGAGTTTGATAAGCCGGCCTGGCTGGGCAAAGAGGTCTCAGGTGACCGGCGGTACACCAATTCCTACCTCTCTGCCAACCCGTTCAGCCGCTGGTGAACTGACCTGCTACGGGCGGTCAGATCCCTCCTGCGCTGTTCATACCTGCAATGTGCATGCCGGACTTTCCTTGTGGCTGACAGGCCTGCTGCGGTCGTCGGGGCCGGGCTTGTACCGTTCAGGCCTGCCTGCCGTACTGCACCTCCGCAATGATACGTACCTCGTCACTGACAAGCACGCCACCTGCCTCCAGTGCGGCATTCCAGTTGAGGCCCCAATCCTTGCGGTTGATCTTGCCGCTGAGACTGAAGCCCGCCTTGGTGTTGCCCCAGGGATCCTTACCAAGGCCACCAAACTCCACGGCAAGCTTCACCGGCCTGGTGATATCCCTGATGGTAAGATTGCCGGTAAGCTGCCACTCATCATCTCCGTTTGGCTTAAGACTCTCGGAGACGAAAATAAGCTTCGGATATTTCTCTGCATCAAAGAAATCAGCGCTGCGGAGATGCCCGTCACGCTGCTCTGAATTGGTGAAGACAGAGGCTGCCGAGGCCTCAAACCTGATACGGGCAGTTGAAAAGTCTTCGCCATCCGTCTCCACTTCCGAGCTGAACTCCTTGAAGCTACCGGTGACGGTGGTGATCATCATATGCTTGATCTTGAACTGGATCTCGCTGTGCGAAGGGTCTATAACCCACCTGGTTGATTCCATAAATAAAATTTTATTGTTTAACATTGCTCCATCATAGATCAGGAACAACCACCCCTCCCCTTTGTTCAGTCAGCTCTCTACGAAATGTCCGCACCAGTTGATATTCAAGTAATATCAAGTCATATGTGCCGGCTGCTGCTCAGAGGTTATAACGGCATCCGGTCAGTCTCTCAGAAATATCCCAGAGCTGTGATGCCTGCAGCGGATCAAAGTACTTTACTCCGTCTCCTGTAAGCTCCGGGTAACCCTTCCTGTTGCCGGGGCCCCCGGGGCCGATGAACTCACCACCGCGAATGTCTGGATGCAGGGCTGCAAATAGTGTGGGCAGCGCACCCATATCTGCAGACTGGGCAACCAGCCCCATCAGTGACCTCAGAATCCTCCCGACCTCTTTGCCTGAGTTGCGTGACAGTATGTTGGTAGTGCTCAGCCCGGGGTGGCAGGCCACACTGATGGTCATGGCTCTGGCATGCTCCAGACGGTTCTGCAGCTCGAGGGCGAAGAGGAGGTTGGCAAACTTGCTCTGACGATAGAATCTCATCGGGTAATATCCGCCTGATCCGTCAAGGTTGTCAAAGCTGATCATACCCCTGCGTGCAGCGATACTGCTGACGGTGACAACACGTGAGAGAGGCGTGGCCATCAAGAGCGGGAGCAGGTGTGATGTAAGAGCAAAATGTCCCAGGTGGTTGATGCCGAACTGCAACTCAAAGCCGTCACGGGTCATGCCATAGGGTGGAGTCATAACCCCGGCATTGTTGATAAGCACATCGAGGCGGTCAAAGCTTGCACGATACCGTGATGCAAAATCCTGTACAGAGGCAAGACTTGCCAGGTCAAGCTCCATGACCGTCAGAGAGGCTGACGGATGTATATGCCTGATCCGTTCGGCAGCCTTCTCCCCGCGCAAAAGGCTGCGCACAGCCATTATAACACCGGCGCCCTGCCCGGCAAGGGCTGAAGCTGCGGAAAACCCTATGCCATGATTCGAGCCGGTAATGATGATCATCTTCCCTGATAAATCACCAGTCCGGTCGTTTGTCCATTTACCCATAAATGAGATCAAAATTGTAAAACAGCCTGCAATGGCGAAAGTTCCACGAATTTAGAATAAATCTGATCATATAAGGCTCATCAGCCAGCCCACGAACAGTACCACCCAGCCAATCAGTTGAAAAAGATGTGCGATAAGATTGCTTTTGCCTTGGCGTTCATCGATCAGGGATTTTGATTCACAATCAAAAACATGAGTTTTTCTCAACCTTTGTCCTCGTATTTTTTTGGTTAAACTATCTTAATTAATACGGTGATCGCGTCGAAAAAGTAATTTTGTGCTTTCCCCGATCTGAGACATGAACTACATCACGGCCCACCTGGGAGAGTTTGCCGCACTGGCTGTGGCAATCTTCTGGACCATCACCGCTCTTGCCTTCGAGTCAGCCAGCACCAAGGTGGGGTCACTGACCGTCAATACCTACAGGCTGGCGCTTGCATTTCTTTTTCTGGGTATCTATAATCTCTTTTCAAGGGGCTGTTTCCTTCCGGTTGATGCCACACTGCACAACTGGATATGGCTGGGTCTCTCCGGGGTTGTCGGACTGGTACTCGGCGATTATTTTCTGCTCCGCTCATATGCCATGATAGGCTCACGCTTTGCGATGCTGATTATGACTCTTGCGCCGCCCCTGGCTGCCCTTTTTGGCTACCTTTTCCTGCAAGAGTCACTCAACCTGTTGCAGATCAGTGGTATGCTGATAGTGATGCTTGGTATCAGCCTGGCGATCTTCAATAAGCCCGTAAAGGGCGAGAGGCTTACCATCAAGATTGCCCCGCTGGGACTGCTCTTTGCTTTTATAGGTGCGATAGGCCAGGGGCTGGGGATTGTGCTCAGCAAGTACGGGATGGGCGACTATGATGCGTTTGCCTCGACGCAGATCAGGATTATTGCCGGTCTGGCAGGGATGTCATTTATCGTTACCCTCATGGGCAGGTGGGGCAGCCTGACAGCGGCACTGAAGAACCGGCCTGCAATGCAGGCTCTGCTGCTAGGCGCAGTTTTCGGACCATTCCTCGGAATAGGATTCTCACTGCTCTCGATCAAACACACCCAGACAGGCATAGCTGCAACCATCATGGCAATAGTACCGGTGCTCATCCTGGCTCCATCGGCTTGGATATATCATGAGAAGATCACTCCCGTTGAGATTCTCGGGGCAGTGATCAGTGTCGCCGGCGTGGCAATGTTCTTCATTTAGGTAATTTCATGTGCTGGCTGCCGCAGCCTGACGCTTCTCCCCACTCCAGGCCGTCTGCCCGGCATCTGGCAGCTCTCACACGCTGCTTTCCTTGTCCCCGTGCATGCAGGGCAGACCAGACGCTGCCATACTGAAGATGGTGGCGCAAGCGGAAATGCGCCTATCTTTGTTTGGAACTAAAACCGGAGCCTATGACTGAACATGAATTTGACAGCAGGGTCAGGATGCTTTTTGATGAGCATGAGAAGCTTATCAACAGGCCCAACATCAAGGCAGAAGGCGGAAACGGGATATTTGACAGGTATATCCATCCTGTAATCACACGTGATCACACCCCGGTCTTCTGGAGGTATGACCTCGATTACCGTACCAACCCGCACCTGATGACCCGCCTCGGCATCAATACCACCTTCAATGCGGGAGCAATAAAGCACAATGGCATCTACTGCCTTGCCGTACGCACCGAAGGGTTTGATGTCAAATCATTCTTTGCCATCGCCGAGAGTCCAAACGGCATTGACCGGTGGCGCTTCCGGGACAGGCCGGTAGTGATGCCCGTTACAGGCGATCCGGAGATGAATGTCTATGACATACGCCTTACCAGGCATGAAGACGGATGGATCTACGGTCTTTTCTGTGCCGAACGGAAAGACCCCGGCAAACCCGAAGACTCGTCGGCGGCACTGGCCAGCTGCGGGATAGCACGTACCAGGGACCTTGACAGCTGGGAGCGCCTTGATGACCTGAAGTCGTCAGCCGCTCAGCAACGCAACTGCGTTCTGCATCCCGAGTTCGTAAATGGCAGGTATATGATCTATACCAGGCCTCAGTCAGGATTTATTGAGACAGGCGACAGCGGCATCTCAGCCGGATTCTGTGACTCAATGGAGCATGCGGTGCTGGGCGAGGAGATACTCATTGACCCGAGAAGATATCACACCGTCAGGGAGGTGAAGAACGGCCAGGGACCACCGCCTTTAAAGACCGCATATGGGTGGCTGCATCTGGCACACGGAGTGAGGAGAACGGCAGCCGGACTGAGATATACCCTCTATATCTTTATGACATCGCTCGAAGAGCCGTGGAGAGTGATTAAGAGACCATCAGGGCATTTCCTGGAACCACTCGGCGAAGAACGGGTCGGCGACGTCTCAAATGTAGTATTCAGCAACGGATGGATAGCTGATGATGACGGAAGGGTACTGATATACTATGCCAGCTCAGATACCAGGATGCATGTGGCTGTCACCTCCATTGAGAAACTGACCGATTACACCCTGAATACTCCTGAAGATGCCGGACGAACGCAACTATGTGCGGCACAGCGAGACACGATGATTGAAAACAACCTGAAAATAATTACCCGAAAGTATCCTGATATCAGGTTTTGAATTACATTTGCACCCCTGATCACGCCTGCCGTGATGAGTTGTCACGGAGAGACTGTGAATAACTTGTAGCGGGGAGGAGTAATAAATTGATATCCAGATAATTTTTTTTCATTTTGCCTGTTAATATCTTTTAGCGTACGAAAAGAATGGTGGTTATTCATTTAATAACTTAGGAAAAATTTTTTGAAACATTTTATAAACTAAAACGATTAATTAACAATCAGAAAACAAGGTAAATTCAATTTTACCGAAAGATGAATGCTAACAGAAAAGAGGCCACGGCTGCCAGTGTCGGGAGCCGCCTCATGGGTTGCTCTTCCGATGAAGAGCCTGGCGCGGGTACCATGATCTTCCCGCAGATCGGATCCCACGATCGTATAGTTAGCAACCGGAGTTCGGAATTCAAAGACCGTTACTTCCCCCTTGCAGATAATGAATCCTGGAATGACTGGCGCTGGCAGTTGCGAAACTCCTTTACCACGGCCGAGTCGTTGTCACGTGTCATGTCTCTGACAGATGACGAGATACGTACTCTCAGCCGTTTGAGAGGCAGGCTTCCGCTGAGGATCACGCCCTATTACCTCTCTCTATTTTATGATTCAGAGCCGGGCTCACCACTTCGCCGTACCATGATACCTGCCTCTGATGAGCTGATCATTTCCGCAGCAGAGAGATCTGATCCGCTCAATGAGACAGGCAGCTCTCCGGTTCCCGGCCTGGTTCACCGTTATCCTGACAGGGCACTCTTCACCGTCACCCAGTTCTGTTCTTCATATTGCAGGTACTGCACCCGCTCCCATTCGGTGGGCAAGCTGGGTCACCTGACGCGTGGTGAGTGGGAGAAGGCATTCGGTTACCTCAGGGAGCATACTGAAATCAGAGATGTGATCATCAGCGGCGGCGACCCCCTGACCATGAATGACAGCAAGATAGGGTTTCTGCTCTCCAGCCTGAGGGCGATCAGCCATATCGAGATAATCAGGATAGGTACAAAGGTGCCGGCTGTGCTTCCGCAGCGTATCACCCCTCACCTGATATCGGTGCTCAGGAAATATCATCCTCTCTACATGAGCCTGCATTTCACCCATCCTGACGAACTCACTCCAGAGACCCGCAGGGCATGTGAGAGGCTGGCAGACGCGGGTATACCGCTGGGCAGCCAGACCGTACTGCTGAATGGGGTAAATGATGAGGCTGAAACAATGAAGAGCCTGATGCACAAACTCCTGATGGCCCGGGTTAGACCATATTATCTCTATCAGTGCGACCTGGTTCCGGGGTCAGGACACTTCCGCACCGGGATCGAAAAGGGGATAGAGATCATCGAGAGTCTGCGTGGCCATACCAGTGGTTATGCAGTACCCCAGTTCGTGGTCGATGCCCCCGGCGGAGGCGGCAAGATTCCGATTCTGCCCGACTACGTCGTCGAAAAGGGCCCCGACGGATGGGTACTGAGAAATTACCTCAACAACCGTTATACATATCCCGGCAAAGAGTAACAGAAGGATGAGGATTGGACTCACCTATGACCTCCGCACCTGGTACCTGGAGCGGGGCTATACACCGGAAGAGACTGCAGAGTTTGACAAGGAGGAGACGGTGGCTGCCATAGAGGCAGAGCTGATCAGGCTGGGCCATGAGACCGTGCGGATAGGGAATATCTTTCAGCTGGTGGAGGAGTTGGCTGCAGGCAGACGCTGGGACATGGTCTTCAATATTGCGGAGGGACTCTACGGCGACGGGCGTGAGTCAGCCATACCCGCACTGCTTGACCAGTACCGTATACCATACGTCTTCAGCGGGCCGGTGGTGATGGGGCTCTCGCTGAACAAACAGATGACCCGCATTATTGTATCGGCTGCCGGAGTACCGGTGGCGCCGGGCTTCGTTGTGGCAACGGCCGCCGACCTGGAGAACCTCCCCTCACTGCAGTTCCCCCTCTTTGTGAAGCCGGTGGCCGAGGGAACGGGAAAGGGGATCACCGCCAGGAGTATGGTTACTGACCATGAGTCGCTTACCGAACTGGTAACGGGCCTGCTGAATGAGTATAACCAGCCGGTGCTGATAGAAGAGTACCTGCCCGGCAGAGAGTTCACGGTGGGTATAACCGGCAGCGGCAGTGAGGCCAGGGTGACCGGAGGGATGGAGGTGATCTGCAGGGATAATCTTCCCTACTCGGTGGAGGTGAAGGAGAACTATGGCGACTATGTTCAGTACCGGCCATATGACGAAGAGGCGCGCAGAGAATGCGATGAGGTTGCCCTGAAAGCATGGAGGGCAATCGGGGCTGTCGATGCCGGAAGGGTTGACCTGAGAACAGACAGGCACGGCAGGATTTGCTTCATCGAGGTCAATCCCCTCGCCGGACTCAACCCGGTACACTCCGACCTGCCGATACTGTCACGATATAACGGGACAGGGTTCAGTGACCTGATAAGGATGATCATGGAGTCTGCCCTGAAGCGTTATGGGATGGAACAGAAAAACGGTGAAGCCGGAGAATGACATAATAATCAGCCCATGACAAAGAGATGCCTCATACTATACAACAGGCCGGCAGATGATGCCCTGCCCGACGAGCTGGATGTGCTTGATCAGGTACGATTTGTTGAGGCCGCCCTGACAGAGCTGCACCATGAAGTCAGCAAACTTGGCCTGTCCGGAGATATCTTCAGCGAGATAGCTGCCATACCGGCTCAGGGATATGACTTTGTCTTCAACCTGGTTGAGTCAGTCGGCGGAAAGGCTGAGATACTCTATTTTGTCCCTGCACTGCTCAATATGCACCATATCCCCTATACGGGCTGCCCGGTAGAGGCAACCTTCATGACCGCCAGCAAGACCTTGGCCCGTAACATCATGAAAGCCAACGGTATCCCGGTCGTCGGCGGGTGCAGTCTCAAAGAAACGGATCAGCTGATACCGGGCAGAAAATATATTCTCAAACCGGTCTGGGAAGATGGGTCGCTGGGCATAACCGAAGAATCGGTCTTTACCTTTACCGGCACCCTTCCGGGCATAGTTGCCGGCAAACGGGAAGGACACTGGTTCATCGAGGAGTTTATTGAGGGACGCGAATTCAACGTAAGCGTCATAGCCGGTAATGACGGGCCTGAGATGCTGCCTCCGGCAGAGATGGTGTTCCATGATTATCCTGATGAGCTCCCCCGGATCGTATCTTACAAGGCCAAGTGGGATGAAGATTCATTTCAGTACCGTAACAGTGTCCGGAGCTTTCCGGATGATCTCTCTCCGGCCCTGACCGCCAGGATCAGGGAAGTAGTTACCGCCTGCTGGAATATTTTCGGGCTGAAGGGATATGCCCGCATCGATATCAGGACAGATACCGCCGGAAATGTTTATGTGCTTGAGGCAAATGCCAATCCCTGTATCTCACCTGACAGCGGCTTTGTTGCAGCAGCGACGCATGCCGGATATACTCCCGGCAAGATAGCAGAACGAATAATAGGTGACCTTAACCCATAGATATCATGTCCGGACAATCCGATATTCTGCCGGAGATATCCTGTCAGCTTGCAGCGGGCGACAGGCCGGAGCTGGAGCGGATACTCCAATCAACAGGCTTTTTCTATGATTTCGAGATCGAGGTGGCACTCTCACTGGCTGATGAGACAGTTGCTGCCGGAGAGGAGAAGAGCGGCTACTACTGGATCAGGCTGATGATCGACGACAGGCTGGCCGGATTCGCCTGCCTGGGACCGAACCCCTCTTCGGTACATTCATGGGATCTCTACTGGATTGCGGTCAGCAATGAGTACCGGAACAGGCACTTCGGCTCCCTCCTGCTGGTCAGGGCGGAGGAGAGGGCAGCTGCGCTGGGTGCAAGGATCCTGTGGATAGAGACCTCCGGAAGACCGCTCTATGAACCTACAAGGCACTTTTATACCCGGAATGGCTATGAGCTTGAGGCAACACTGCGTGAGTTCTATGGCCCCGGTGACCCCAAACTGATTTATCGCAAATTATTATGAAAGGATAGAACTCAAGCTGCTGCAGGAGGTGATCTCAATATCAGTCTTTGTACTCTTCACCCTCCTTTTCTTCCGTACCGAGAGCTTCCGGATAAACCACCTCTACGCATTCCTCTGCATTGTCGGTGCAGTATACTTCACTTTCAAAGGGTAGGCATTCTCAAGAAAAGAGATGTGTAGTCTTGTATCATCTGTCGCAGGCTGATTATTGCGTGAATCTCCGCCTGCACCGGTTGTCAGCATAAATCTCCGGAAACGATGAGAGGCTGGGGCTGAGGCGAGTCAGTAATTCATCTCCTTCCCTATTGCCGGAAATAGTTTATATTTAACATCGTCATTGAAATTACAGACCGGCATGGATGTAAAGATCGAGGCCAGCTGGAAGGAGCGGCTGCGCAACGAATTTGAGAAAGAATACTTTCTTGAGCTAACCGATTTTGTCAGGCAGGAGTACCGTACCGGTCGTGTCTTCCCTCCCGGCAACAGGATCTTCAATGCGTTTGACCTCTGTCCCTTTGAGATGGTGAGGGTGGTTATCATCGGGCAGGATCCCTACCATAACCACGGGCAGGCACACGGACTCTGTTTCTCGGTAAATGACGGGGTTGAGTTCCCTCCCAGCCTGATCAATATCTTCAGGGAGCTGAACCGTGACCTGGGCATACCGATCCCCCGTTCGGGCAACCTCGAGCGGTGGGCCCGGCAGGGAGTATTGCTGCTCAACGCCATACTGACCGTGCGCGCCCATCATGCCCTCTCGCATCAGAACAGGGGCTGGGAGCGGTTTACCGATGCGGTAATCAGCCTGCTCAACCGTGAGCGGGAGAACCTGGTCTTCATGCTGTGGGGTAACTATGCACAGAACAAGGGTGCATCAATAAACCCTGATAAGCACCTGGTACTCAGGACAGTGCATCCTTCTCCCCTCTCGGCATCACGCGGATTTTTCGGATCATCACACTTCAGCCGATGCAACAACTGGCTCGTGGCAAAAGGGCTGCAGCCTATTGAGTGGTAGAGATCTTTTCCTAAGCATCTGTTTTCTCACCCTGCCCTTTACCTCTCCTGTTGCAGGCCTCTCCGGATGACTGCCAGCAGCTGTTCACTCTCTTCAAATCCTGCCGACAGCCGTATCATGCCCGGCTCGGGGTATTTGCTGCCCCATACAGGTTCTACGGGCATCAGGATCGTCCGGTTGTCGCCCAGGGTGGGTATTAGGTGTATCTCAGGCCTTACGGCGCCGATGAAATTGTCACGGAGGGCTCTCTTCTCCCCGGCGCTTTCCCCGGCCATATCGAATGTAACCATGGCCCCGTAACCGCGCCCGCCTGTCAGCTCCCGCGCAGCAACGTGCGTGGCGTGACTCTCCAGCCCGGGATAGAGCACCCTTGAGACCTTTTCAGAGGAGTCGAGCAGTGAGGCCACCGCGGCGGCATTGATCATCTGCTGTCTGAAGCGGAGAGGGAATGATGCCATCTGTGTCTGCAGACGGTAGGCATCATCAGGTGATAGCATGTGGCCCACGAACTTACGATATTCGACGGCCCGTTGCATCAGCTCCCTGCTGTTGCCTGACAGTACGCCCGCAGTGAGGTTGCCGTGCCCCGAGAGGTACTTTGTGGCACTGTGTATGACCAGGTCGGCCCCGTCATCAAGCGGACGCCACAGCATCGGTGTGGCAAAGGTGTTGTCAATGATCACCACGGCACCGTGCCGGTGACCCATCTCAATGATACGCCGCCCCTCAGCCACTATGAGCAGCGGGTTGGAGAGGGTCTCAACATAGAGCAGGTCGGGCTTCGTCCCGGCCAGCACCTCCTCCAGCCGGTCATAGTTGTAGCTGCCGCCGTCGGAGGTGAAGAATCTCACATCGATCCCCCGCCGCCTCTGCAGCACACTGTCAATGTATGAGAGGGTGCCGCCGTAGATCTCTGAAAAGAAGAGCCACCGGCCCTTTTGGCCGGCATCCTGGAAAATGGAGAGGGCGGTGTCGATGGCGGCCATGCCCGACTGGAACAGCAGTGACCAACGGCTTCCCTCCAGCTCCATAACCGCCTCCTCTGCCGAAACGACGGTCGGATTGCGGTAACGGGAATAGATATAGAGGTCGGGCTCACGCTCATGGCTCACTTCTGCCCCGAATGCATCGGAAACGATGCCTGCCTGTGGCAGTTCGAACCCCGAGTCACGATAGACCGGAGTCCGTATACTGTTTATCTCTCTCTTTTTCATATTCAGTGATAAAATGATCATTTATTGAATCGGTCGCATTGGGCGGGGTGAAGTCGTAATAGAAGAGCATCCTGTCTGCCAGCAGGCCGGAGAGGAAGAGGATTATGGCTGCGGTATCGGCTGTTCTGCTGCCCGGCCATAGCAGCAGCAGTACCAGCGGCAGCGTCATTGCCCGGGTAAGATAGAGAGCCCTGGCGGCTCCCCTCCTGCTGAGGCTCTCATGGCGCATGACCACTGAGGCAGCGGCAAGCATCGTTCCAAGGATAAACAGAGAATGTTCAGTGGCAAACCACGACCCTGCGTACAGGGCAGTGAAAAAGGCCTGTCCGCTGTGAAGCTTCATCCTGCGGGAGCCGTCGGCACCGAAGTAGACATCATCAACCATGATAAGGGTGATGAGCGCTGCCAGTACCATCACCATCCCGGGCACTGCCCCGCCGGTGAGCCAGTTGACCAGGGTTATCAGGGTGAAGAGTATGACCATGGCCACCTCACGGCTGAGCGGTGACCTGGTGATGTTGCTGAGCGCTCTCCATGCCCTGCCCGGCTGACCCAGATGGGCCAGCGAGAAGACCACGCCTGCCACCATGAGCAGGAACGGAAGCGCCAGATGACGAAACTCCACGCCGTAGACCCTCAGCAGTATCATGGCGGAGGCGGCAATCACCAGCCCGGAGAAGAGGAAAAGACTCCACTCCTTAAGCAGCTTGTCTTGCCGGAGTTTGTCATGTCTGAGGTTGTCATCTCTGAGCCCGGTAGACCTGCCCTTTGTGCCGGCGGCGGCCTTGTCCTGCGGCCCGGCAAACCTTCCGGCAGTTGTTCGGGCCGCATTCCCGGTATGGGTTTTACTGTCACCGCCAGTCATCACCCCCGGCCCTGTTCCTGGTCCGGAGGGCTTCCCCTTCGTCCCGGAGGGTGCTGAGACCAGCCCTGCGGATGTCGTCATCGCTGCATTGGTTGCCATTACCGGCTCAGCGGGTATAATATCCGGAGTGTTGTAGCGGACGGAGTCTCTGATGATGAGGGACGGTGACAGCTTGCTGGCGGGGAGCCATGACGGCAGCCTCTCCGCAAACGACTCTTCCATGGTTATCCGGAGAGCGCCGGTGGGACAGGCGGTGACGCAGGCAGGATCGACACCTTCATCTGCCCTCGTGTGGCAGAGATGACATTTCTCGACGTAACCCAGTGACGGGATGAGCGATGGTGCCTCAAAGGGGCATCGCCAGGTGCAGTAGCCGCATCCCATGCACCTCTCCTGGTGATGGATCACCACCCCATCGCTGTTGATGGTATAGGCTCCGGCGGGACAACCGGTCAGACAGGCGGGGTCAGCGCAGTGGTTGCAGGCCATAGAGAGGTTGATAACCCCCAGCGGAGGCAGGGCATGGCTGTTCCAGCTGTAGACACGGCGTATGTCGGGACAGAACCCGTTCTCAAGAATGCAGGCGGCCCTGCATGACTGGCAGCTGACACAGAGTGAACTATCAAAGATGAATCCCTTTCTCATGGCTCAGTAGCTTTGATGTCAACCCTTGTATTATGGAAGGCTGCTCCATGCCCCATATCCGTCTCTGAAGGGGTTATCAGCCGGTTCACCCCGCCCCCCTCATCCAGCCATATACCGTTCGGGAAGACCAGGGTTCCCCTTGCCACACGTGCAGAGACCCTGATTCTGCCGCTCACCTCGCCACGGTGATTGAATATCCTGACCAGGCTGCCGTCAGCCAACCCCCTTGCCGCGGCATCGGCCGGCGATATCTCCCATGCAGGCTCGTCGGTAACGCTCCTGATAACCTCCAGGTTGCCGAACTGGGAGTGGATGCGTGAGGCGATATTGGGCGTGATGAGCCTGAAGGGCAGGGCTGTGTCGCCGAAGTCATCCGGGGGGACATATTGCGGCAGCGGGGAGACACCCCACAGCTCCGCTGCACGGTCAGACCAGAGCTCTATCTTTCCGGAGGGGGTATCGAAGTTCATGGCAGCATAGGCGGGATGCTCGTTCTGCTCCGGGATTACCGGCCGCTGCAGCAGTTCGTCACGGTCGAACCCCGGGGTTGTGCTGATCCGCTTGTCAAGCCAGCCATGGTAGCTGTCAGGGGCAGGCAGTTCAGTCTCATACCCCGTCTCAAAGCCCAGCAGTCCGGCCAGCCGGCGATAGATCTCGTACTCGGGCAGCACCCCCTCCGGCGGAGGATGCACCTCAGGCTTGTAGTGGATGTACGGGTTCCAGTATGAGCCCACCAGGTCAGCCTGCTCAAAGACCCCTTTTGCAGGCAGGATGATATCAGCCATTGCAGCAGTGTCTGTCATGAACTGCTCTACCACCACCTTGAAAGGCACCGACTCCAGTGCCCTCCGCACATCGTCGCTGCCCGGCAGTTGCACCACCGGATTGCCCCTCTCAATCCATGCCACCTCAATGGGCGGGTCACCCAGTTCAAAGAATCCCTTGCCGAAGGTGGCCATCGAGAGCGCACGCCTGAAGGGTCTGTCGCCATCTGCATCAGGGTAGTAGCTGAGCGGCTCCTTCACCCTGTCAAAGATGTAGCTCTGCAGGTTGGCGAAATTGAAGCCGCAGCCGCTCCGGCCAAGCATGCCTGTTATCACCGGTATTGTCAGAATGGCCCGGATGGTCTGCCCGCCGTTGGTATATCGTTGCAGGCCGTACCCTGCCACAATGGTCAGTCTCGCGGCAGTGGCCGCCGAGGCGGCAAGGTCAGTTATTGCCCCGGCAGGTATCCCGGTGATCTCCTGTGCCTTGTCAGGAGTCATCTCAAGCGATGCTGCAAACTGATCAAACCCTTTGACGTGTCTGCAGATAAAGTCATTGTCGGTCAGCCTGCGGTCAATTATCACCCTGGCCATTGCAAGTGCCAGTGCCGCATCGGTGCCCGGCCTGGGCCGTATCAGCAGGTCGGCCTTGTCGGCCGTGAGGGTGCGCCGCGGATCGATCACCACCACCTTCGCACCCCGGCGTCTGGCTGCCTCAATATGGATCATCTCCTGCACATTGGTCTCGGCCGGGTTCTTGCCCCACAGTATGATCATCGTGGCGTTGGCCAGGTCCCACGGGAGGTTATGCTTCACCTCGCCCAGTGTCAGTCTCACCGCCTCCAGCCCAGCCGGCCAGCATAGGTTGCCGTAGGTGGTGGTGGCGCCACCGAAGAGTTTCCAGAATGAGTGTGCTATGTCGTTGCTTACTCCCGAATAGCCGCTGCCCTTATAAAAGAGAACCGAGTGGGGGCCGCCACGCTGCCGGGCGGCAGACAACCTGCCGGCAATGGTCTCCAGGGCATTATCCATCGCAACCGGGACAAAGGAGCCATCCTCACTCCTGCGCAGCGGAGTGACTATGCGCCGCGAGGAGTACTCCCGCTCAAGATAGGAAAGCCCCTTGATGCACGGTCCCTCCGGGGTGGCAAGATTGTCTTCACAGGGAAGGATACGGACAACCCTCCCCTCTTCGGTGAAAACCCTGAAGGTACAGGTACTGTAGCAGTTGCGTGGACAGACGGTGATGAACTCCTTCATGACCTGCTCAGAGATCGTCAATGTCGCCCTCAGGCGTGACTTCAATCTTAATCAGATGCCTGGCCGTATCTTCAATGCTCAGCTTATAGGTGATGCGCATCTGCCCCATATAGGTCAGATATCTGAATTTGGTCGGAGCGGTAGACCAGGTGACACCCTCAGATCTGAAGGTGATATCAGCCTTTACAAAAGCAATATCGAAACGGTGATAGTCAGAGTAGGTGTTGTCGGCAAGTGAGCCAAAATTGTGGCTGCGCCTCAGGTATGAGTCGTCAACGGTGGTTGTAACCGTGATATCTTCGATAAGTTTACCGGTTGCGTTGTAAATCCGGATATCGGTCGGACCTTCGGGTGAAAGTCCCCTTTTTTTGCAGCCGGTCATGATGATGACGGCCAGCAGCAGGAGTGGAATTACTTTCTTCATTTCCGGACAGGAGATTATCTGCCGGAAAGTTAATAAATCTCCCGGAAATGATCAGATCTTTTCGAGGCAGTCGGCACTGATCCACCCCTTGTTGTTGTCAGGCAGCCGCACCTCCAGGTAGGCGCCGAGCTGCTGTTCGACGGTGACGGTGGTTCCCGAATGGAGTACGAAGAGCTCATTGCCGCTATCTCCCGGGGCACTGCGTCCGGTTACTATACTGCAGGTTATCACTGCCTTGGGATTATGATTTACCAGTGAGTTGTTGCGGAGCGAGAAAGAGATGGATATCAGCGACAGGGTCAGGGCGGCCACCGCGAGCCAGAAAGTAAGCAGGCGTCCGCGTGCCCTCGACCTGGTCAGGAAGAGCAGTGCCATCAGCAGGGCGGTGACAAAGAGCAGCAGGGCAATGATGGCCCATGTATTGGTTGATGCCAGCAGCGACACAAAATTGAACCACCTCACAAAGAAGAGCTCGGGTACTGTCTCTATCCTGTCGGTTATCCGGCTCCTGGCTATCTGAAGGTTGTATGCGATGTCCTCATCGGCCGGGGCAAGCAGCCGGGCACGTTCATAGTAAAGGATTGCAGATGCGTTGTCACCTGACTTGAAGAAGGCATTGCCGGCATTGTAAAGCAGGTCAGCGCTCCTGTACCCCTCCTCATAGAGCCTGCTGTAGGCTGCCGCTGCACCCGAGTAGTCGCCGGCATTATAGAGTTCTCCCGCCTCATTGTACCGCTCATAAGATGTCTGGGCCCTCAGGCTGAGGGTTCCTGCCAGCAGTACGAGATATATCAGAATAGATCTGTGCATCATGCAGAAAGTTTGCCTATAGAATGTTGTCAAGCCTGTTTATCAGGATAGTCGCCCTTTTGCATATTGCTTCGGGGCTCTCTGCCCCTGTCACCGGGGCATACTGTGAATACTCGGTGGCAGTCACAATGGTATCGAGCTCACTGATCAGCTCCTCACTCACTTTTCTCCCCCTCAGCTCGCTGAAGCATCTCTCGCGGGTGATCTCCGAGGGTGGCAGTCTCAGTTTATCGCCCAGGTAACCCCAGAGCGCCCTGGCCACCTCGGCATTGACCATCTCTTTCTTTCCCGTACTGAGCAGTGACGAGGCCTTTGCAAGCCTGCGCCGGGCATTCCGCGATGCTTTCCTGCTGCGCATCCGGGCTGCATCAGCATTGCGCCTTATCTGTTCACGCCTGAGGATCAGCACCACAACCGAGATCAGGAGTGCCACCGCATACCATATCCAGTAACGCATGCTCACTATTACCGGCCTGACTGTCGGTGCCAGGCGCCTGTCACCGTTATGGATGAACCTGATGTCTCGACCGAGGTATTTCATCTCCTCGCCGCCGCTGAAGAGAGGCGCATCAACCTCCCCGCCTGCTGCAGAGCCGGTCACGGTTACACGGTATCCGCCCGTACGCAGCGTGACATATCTCTCCTGGCGGGGATCGAAGACCGAGTATGAGAGAGGCGGTATCTCGAAGGTGCCCCTGTTACGGGGGATCAGCAGATATTCAAACTGCTTTGTGCCTGAAGAGGTGCCGCTGCTGCGGAGGGTAACCTTCGGGTCATACTTCTCAATGCCCTGGGGGAAGTGGATAACCGGCTCACCGGCCAGGCTCAGGTTGCCGCTACCCTTCAGGGTCACCGTCAGCGTCAGTGCCTCATTGACCCGGGCCTCCGTGGAGGAGAGGGATGACTCAATCGTGTATGACCCTACCGCACCATAAAAGTCGGCCGGCCGGGGTGAAGGCAGCGGTTTGACCCTGATGACGGCTGAGGGGGTGCTTATCTTGCGGGGGACATTGGATACCGATCCGAAGACGCCACTGAAAAAGGGATCATCGAAGAAAGGATTGTCGAAAAAGGGATCCCTGCCGGTACCGCGCTCCTGAACGATAACGGTAAGGTTGACAGGGTCAATGGTTATCTCCCCGGCAATCTGCGGGTAGAGCACAAGCCGCTGTATCACTCCCGTGCCATATTCCCTGCCGTCGACTATCTCGCGCTCAAGGCTCCGAAGCGGAGGCGTGTCAATATCCTCACGGAGGAACCCCCTGAAGTCGGGATAGCTGAGATCCTGGAGGTCAGATATGTTTACCCGTGAGTAGAGCTTCAGGGTGGCAGTAACCGGCTGCCCGGCATATACCTCACGATCACTCAGGTGCAGCCTCAGATAAAGATCAGAGCCGCCAGACGAGCCATCCCCGGCCGTGGCTGGCTGACCCTGCTGACGGCCGGGCGGAACAGCCGCCTGCCCCTCATCATAGACCACAATCTGCAGCTCACGGGATAGTGCGGTAACCTTCCTGGTTTCAAAACGTGCCGGAGGAATGGTATAGGTGCCGGGTGACATGGGTGTGATATAGTAGATCAGCGTGGTGGTGGAGACACTCTTCATATCTCCGTTGATCCACTGAATATTCCGGCTGGTGGATTGCTGGGGTCCCTGAACCGAGAAGGAGGGATCAAAGGTGGGGGGTGTGAACTGACCGCCGGTGCTGTTGATGGTATAGATGATCCTGAACTGTCTGCCTGCAACAGCACTCTCGGGAGCCTCCGCGGTGATGGTAACCTCCTGCGCGGCCACTGACAGCATGGCCGCCATCAATACTATTGCTGTAACTACCCTCTTCATCAGTCGCAAAATTACCAGTTTTTGATAACTCTGACCTTTGCCCTGGCAGCCTTGTCTTGCTGCATCTTCTCCTGTGCCTGCTTTTCATCGGCAGCGAGGGCATCAAGCAGCCGTTTGGCATCCTCCCTGCTCAGGGTACCCTGCTGCTGATCCTGCTGTTGTTGCTGGTCCTGATCCTGCTGCTTCTGCTGATCCTGCTGCCGGTCATTGTCCTTCCGGCTGTCATCTCCCTGCTGCTGATCATTTTGTTTCTGATCTTCCTGGTCCTGTTTCTGCTGATCCTGTTTGTCCTGATCCTTTTGATCATCCTTCTGCTGTTGCTGCTGCTGTTCCTGTTTCTGCAGCTGATCCTGCGCATAGGCGAGATTGTATTTTGCCTGCATGTTGCCCGGATTGAGCTTCAGCGAGTTGATATATGCCGCGATGCTCTCGCTGAACTTCTGCTCTTTCAGCAGTGCATTGCCCATATTGTAGTAGTCATCAGCCAGTCTGAGCGAGTCTCCTTCTCCGGCAGTTGCAGAGCGGTTGTACTCGGCTGTGGCCTCGGCATATCTTCCCTGTTTGTAGAGGGCATTGCCCAGATTGAAAAGGGCATCGCCGGGTGATGCATCGCTCTCCTGCGCACTCCTGTAGAGGCGCTCACTGCCGGCATACTGACCCTTGTTGTAGACACGGTTGCCTTTCCTGATATACTTCCCGGCCTCCTGCCCCGTGAGTGACGGAGCTGCCAGGGCGATACAGGCGATCATCAGCAGTGCGGTACGGTATCTTATTTCCGGCTTCATTTCTTCAGAGTGGTTGAATCATTGGTGACAAGGCCTATCCGTCTCAGGAGGTTACGCTTCCTGTCGGCCAGCATCAGATCGGTCAGCAGCAGTATGAAGAGCAGCACGGCAGGTATAAGGAACTGTTCATTGTATTCGGTATACATCGTGGCATTGATCTCGCTTTTCTTCATACGGCCGATCTCATTGTAGATCTCATTGAGCCCTATGCTGGTGCTGCTGGCTCTCACATACCTGCCCCCGGTGATGGATGCTATCTCGCGCAGGCTCTTCTCATCGAGCTTTGATATTACAGTATTCCCTTCCCGGTCTTTCAGATAGGTGGTTGTTCCGCCGCTTCTGATGGGTATGGGTGCTCCGTCGGGTGACCCTATGCCTATGGTGTGTACCACAATCCCCTTCTCGGCAGCCAGTCGTGCCTTTGCGATGGCATCATCCTCATGGTTCTCTCCATCGGTGATGATAACCAGTGCACGGCTCTTATCACTCTGCGGAGTGAATGACCTGATACCCAGATCTATGGCAGCGCCGATCGCAGTACCCTGCTTCGATACCGCATCGGGTCCGGCTGAGGCGAGAAACATCTTTGCCGAGAGGTAGTCATTGGTGACGGGTATCTGGGTATAGGCGTCGCCGGCAAAGAGGATCAGCCCGATTCGGTCATCCCTGAGCTGATCAACCAGTTGAGTGATAGCCTGCCTTGCACGCTCGAGCCTTGAAGGCTGGATGTCGGAGGCAAGCATGGAGTTGCTCACGTCAAGGGCAATAATCACCTCAACTCCCTGACGTTTCACCTCCTCAAGCCGTGATCCGAACTGCGGCCTGGCTACGGTGAGCACTGCCATTATAAATGCCAGCAAACGTACAAGGAATTTGACGGTCATGCGTGCCGGTGAGTAGTCTGGCGAGAGCCGTTTCATCAGCGCCGCCTCGCCGAACCGCTCCCTGGCAAGCCTCCTTCTCCTGTTGCCGATAAGCCATATCACTGTCAGCACCGGCACCAGGAGGAGCAGGTAGAGCATATCGGGCTGTGCAAATCTGAACGTCTCCATCGTCTCGCTCTATGACATGTTTCTCATCAGCAGGTATCTCATCAGCAGTTCCAGGCCGAGGATAATTGCTGCAGCCAGGGCCCACGGCATGAAGACCTCTTCACGCCGGCTGTGCTCCCTGGTCTCTATCTTTGACTTCTCAAGCTTATCTATCTCTTCATAGATCCTGCGGAGGCTAGTGTTGTCGACGGCCCTGAAATAGCGTCCTCCCGTCAGCTCGGCGATCTTCTGCAGCAGCGGCTCGTCTATCTCGGCCAGCATCTTCTGGTACCTCACGCCGAAGGGAGTCTGGACAGGATAATCAGCATACCCCTTGCTGCCGACCCCAACTGTATAAACCCTGATGCCAAACGTCTTTGCTATCTCTGCTGCCGTCATGGGGTCAATTGAACCCCTGTTGTTGACCCCGTCAGTGAGCAGGATCACCACCTTGCTGATGGCGTCGGAATCCTTGATGCGGTTGATGGCTGTAGCCAGTCCCACCCCGATGGCGGTACCATCCTCTATCACCCCACTCTTCACCTCCCTGAGCAGGTTGATCAGCACGGCATGATCGGTGGTGAGCGGACACTGGGTGAAGCTCTCACCGGCAAAGACAGTCAGCCCGATACGGTCGTAGGGCCTGGCACTGATGAACTCGGTCGCCACATTCTTTGCAGCCTCCAGCCTGTCCGGCGTGAAGTCACGCGCAAGCATCGAGCCGGAGACATCAATGGTGAGGATGATATCGATTCCCTCGGTGGTTGAACTCTGCCACCTGTTCACGTTCTGCGGCCTGGCAATGACAATGATTACCAGCGCTATGACTACAAGGCGCATGGCGAAGAGCAGGTGCCGCAGGTAATGGCGGAAGGTTTTGCGCCCGGCACCGAGGAGGGGTGCCGTGGATAGATGCACCGGCGCATTGGCGCTGCCCTGGCGGTAGAGATAGTGAATCACCAGCAGCGGTATCACCAGCAGGAACCAGAGGAACCAACCGTTCTCGAAGACGATGTTATGCATGGCTCCCTCCTTCCCCTGCGCCGGCAGTATCTGAATCGTCACCGTCAGCCTCAGATGGTGATGCAGTGGTCCCCTGCTGACCGGCACTCTTCTCATTGAGATCATCCTCATCAGGCAACCTGGTCTCCTCTACAAATGCCGTGGCCTGATCGATGGAGCGGCTGTTCGTCTCTGCGTCAGGAATATATTTTGCAAACTTCACCATATCTGCCAGTGAGAGCAGATCACTGACAACCTTCATCTGTGCAGGTGTGGTTACACCGGCACGCTGCAGCAGATGTACCGTTTCGCCGGTGGTCAGCTCGGGGGAGCAGATGCCATACCGGTTGTCAATATATCTTCTCAATATGTCTGACAGTCTCGAATGATACTCCTTGACCTCTCCCTTTTGCCACAGCTCTTCAGCCCTGAGCTCATTTAGGGCTCGCAGGGCGATCACATGTGCCGGCTCAGGCGGTGCGGGAGGCCTGATGAAACGGCTCAGGGGGTTACGGGGCAGGTAGCGCACCAGTGCCCAGATGATCAGTGCCGAGACTGCCATGATCAGCAGCCAGGGCATGACCTCCCTGAAAGTGACGGGTGCGCCACGGGGAGGTACGATATCGAATATTACGTCAGTGGTGTCTGCCAGTACAATGTCAGGCCGGCGTACATCGAGAAATGAGTAGTCAGAGTAAAATCGCAGCAGGCTGTCTCCGCTCAACGACTCGGCATAGAAGGGCGGAATGGTATATGAGCCCGAATCGAATGCCGTGATCAGGTAGCGGTCGGTAATGGTCATCTTGCCGCCGGCAGTCAGAGTAGTGTCGCGTTCATCCCTCTTCAGTATGTAGATTTTGCCCGCCAGCGTATCAGCAGCAGTGCGCAGGCTGACCGGCATCCCCGCAGGCAGCTCAGCCGTCACGGTGAAGCCTGTCTGGTCACCGATAAGTATGACTGTGGTGTCAGGCCTGGCAGTCACCCTGACCTCCTGTGCAGTCAGACTCACAGCTGCCATAAGCAGCACCCCGGTTGTCAAAAGCACCTTCCGCATGCTCCTACCTGTGTTTAAAGAGTGAGATGAGCGGCCTGACATAATCCTCTCCGGTATTTATTGCGGCAACATCTATTCCGCAGCTGACAAAGGCGGCCGTGATAGCCTCATCATGTCTCCTCCATCGCTCTGCATACTCTCTCCGCACCGCTGACGAGGAGGTGTCAACCCACAGCTGTTTGCCCGATTCCGGATCAGCCACCTTGATGAACCCCACGTCAGGGAGCTCATATTCACGCCTGTCGCTTATGCGCAGGGCAACCAGGTCATGTTTGCCGGAGGCGATACGCAGCGGGTCGGCAAAGGGCGGCGCCATAAAGTCAGAGAGGATGAATGCGGTACACCTCTTCCTGATGACGTTGGTGAGATAGCGCAGCGGCTCTGAGAGGGAGGTGCCATCTCCTTCAGGCTCATAACTGAGCATCTCGCGTATCAGCCGCAGCATATGGCTCCTCCCCTTCTTGGGAGGTATGTATTTCTCCACCCTGTCTGAGAAGAGCATCAGCCCCACCTTGTCATTGTTCACTATCACAGAATATGCCAGTACGGCTGCTATCTCGGTCATCAGCTCCCGCTTGGTCGAGCTCCTGGTTCCAAAGTCACCCGAGCGGCTGACATCAACCAGCAGCATTACCGTAAGCTCCCTCTCCTCCTCAAAGATTTTGACATAGGGATGTCCGAAGCGTGCTGTGACGTTCCAGTCGATGGTGCGTATATCATCGCCATACTGGTACTCGCGCACCTCACTGAAGGCCATGCCCCTGCCCCTGAAGGCACTGTGGTACTCACCGGCAAAGATCTGCCGGGTCAGTCCGCGTGACCTGATCTCAATCTTTCTTACCTTCTTAAGCAGTTCTGTTGTTTCCACTTCTCCGGACTGGTGTTGAATGGTGCTCTGTTACAATGATGCCTGCAGGGTATCCCCTGCCACCGGGTTGCTTGGCCTCTGCCTCCGGCGCTTCAGCGCAGCACCCTGTCTGATACTGCGGCGGGAGCAGCAGCCGGGGTGGCAGGCCGGCGATACCGTTACGGCACCTCTACCCTGTTGAGTATCTCTGCAATGATATTTTCCTGGGTGATATTCTCTGCCTCAGCCTCGTAGGTCAGTCCAATGCGGTGGCGCAGGACATCGGCACATAGTGTGCGCACATCCTCCGGAATGACGAAACCCCTTCGCCTGATAAAGGCAAAGGCCTTGGCTGCCAGTGCAAGGTTAATCCCAGCCCTGGGCGAAGCACCGTAGGCTATCAGTGAACTGAACCTGTCAAGGCCATACTTCCCTGGCTGACGGGTGGCAAAGACTATATCGAGTATGTAGTTCTCAATCTTTTCGTCAAGGTAAACCTCCCTGACCACCTCCCTGGCGCGGATGATGTCATCGGGCCTGATTACGGATGACACTGCCGGCAGCGCCCCTGCCATGTTCTCACGTATGATAAGCCGCTCCTCCTCCTTCTCGGGATAGGTTATTATCACCTTGAGCATGAACCGGTCTACCTGCGCCTCGGGAAGCGGGTAGGTACCCTCCTGCTCGATGGGATTCTGTGTTGCCAGCACCATGAAGGGCTCATCGAGCGGATAGCTCTGTTCGCCTATCGTCACCTGCCTCTCCTGCATCGCCTCCAGCAGTGCACTCTGTACCTTGGCAGGAGAACGGTTGATCTCGTCGGCAAGAATCAGGTTGGCAAAGATCGGCCCCTTGCGGACAACAAACTCCTCACGCTTCTGACTGTAGATCATGGTACCTGTCAGGTCGGCGGGCAACAGATCGGGCGTGAACTGTATACGACTGAAACGGGTATCGATAATTGAAGCCAGTGTCTTGATGGCAAGAGTCTTTGCCAGACCCGGCACACCCTCAAGCAGGATATGCCCGTTCGAGAGCAGCCCTATCAGCAGTGAATCGGTAAGGTGACGCTGCCCGATGATAACCTTACCTATCTCCTGCCTCACCAGATCGACAAATGCACTTTCGCGTTCAATCTTCTCATTCAGCTGCCTGATGTCAGTTGTGTGTTCCATAGTGTTATGATTATAGAATCTTACGGAGCAGATGCGCAGGATACTTACCCGCGACCGTTTGCATGCGGCCTGGCATCATGAACACCTGACCTCCGCAGCGCAAAGATCATGGCTCATATTAAAAATCCTTGTTAAAGGTTGTTAAATAAGTGTTAAAGTGACTTTCCGAAGCTGCAGTGCCTGAAGATCCTGGCCATGATTATCAGAACCACCGGTACCAGTGCCGGGTTCACCCCCTGGCCGGCAATGATTGATACCGGCAGCCAGCTGGCTGAAATAAGCAGGGCCAGCCTGAAGAGGGTGGCTCCCCTTCTGTTGGCAATTATCATTAAAAAGAGCACGGGAATCAGGAGGTTCACCCCCTGGAAGAATAGATTGAAATGGGTGGCAGCGTGATCGGAGATCAGGTTGGTGAAGAGCAGCAGCAGGGCGATAAGTGAGTAGATCAGGAAGAGCAGGATATCAACCGCCTTCTCAGCCTTTTTGTTTTTGACAAGAATGGTGAATAGCAGCACCGCCAGGAAGAGCGCCCACAATACTGCCTGTGGCACCCAGGCGGGCGTTCCTCCGGGAGGATCAGGCGTCTCAATCACGGTTATTACCGGACCGCAAAGCGGCATAGCCATATCGTCACGCATGATGGCCGTGGCTGCCATATTCTCTTTCAGATGGATGGGCAGGAACATCTCGTCCCTGACAGAAGCTTTCCTGTCGGCCGGAAGCCCCAGCAGCATGTCTGCTCCCAGGTCGAGCCATGGCAGCACCTTCTGGAAAGGATCTATCAGCTGCCGGAAGGTGGAGGCCTTATCCCTGACCGGCAGAACGATGGAATCTGTGACCGAGGCCGCAACGATGTCGTAGACCCGGGTGGCACAGTTGTCATGGAAGAAATCATAACGGTAACTGATATTCTCCGGCCGCAGGTTCTCATTGAGCAGCCGGAAAAGCCGTTCCTTCTCGGCAGATGTCAGGTAGAGCTGCTGCGACCATACCGTTCTCTGCTCATACTCATACTCAGCCAGGAACCTTTCATAGCTGTATGCACCAAGCAGGTAGTCGAGCTTACCCTTGGCAAAACGGTAGACGAAATTGGGGGTTTCGAAGTCAAATATACCCCAGTTGTAAACCATATCAAACCCGGTATCGCTGAAGGTGATACGCAGGGCGGTGTGACCGTAGACCGAATAGCTCTCCCGCCCGGGAGAACAGGTGAGAATATATAAATCGGCATTGTCAATATCCTGAGCACTTATCCGGGCGGGCATCAGAAACAGGATGGCCGCTGTCAGAATAATAAGGTTTCTCATGGTCTGCTATCTCTGTTACGGAGCTATTGGCTCCCGGCCACTCCGGTTGTTTCACTATCTGTTATTATCGGCCCGGTTATTTGCCTCCCGGCCGCTCCGGGCTGTTTCACTCTCTGTTGTCATCAGCCCGGTTATTTGCCTCCCGGCCGCTCCGGCTGTTTCACTCTCTGTTGTCATCAGCCCATGCTGCCGCAGCCCTTACGGCACGGTGCCAGCCTCTGACCAGCGACTCCCTCCTGGCGGCTGCCATTGCCGGCAAGAAGCGGGCCTCAGCCTGGTATATGCCCTTCAGTTCATCATATCCGCTCCAGAAGCCGGTTGCCAGCCCTGCCAGCAGGGCAGCTCCCAGGGCGGTGGTCTCGGTCACCGCCGGCCTGACCACGGCGGCCTGCAGCAGGTCAGCCTGGAACTGCATGAGGATATTGTTTACCGCTGCACCACCATCCACTCTTAATTCTTTAATACTCAATCCTGAATCCCTCTCCATCGCAAGGAGAACATCAAGTGTCTGATAGGCGATGCTGTCAAGTGCTGCGCGTGCGATTCCCGCTGCGGTGACTCCCCTGGTGAGCCCGGTGATCATGCCCCGGGCATGCTGGTTCCACCATGGTGCACCCAGGCCGGTGAAGGCGGGAACAAAATAGAGGCTCTCATCGGCAGCCGTTCCGGTAACCAGTTGTTCAATCTCGTATGACTCCCTTATCAGCCCCAGCCCGTCACGCAGCCACTGAACCACTGCACCCCCGATAAAGATGCTCCCCTCAAGGGCATAGGTGGTTGCGTCACCGATCTTCCAGGCTACCGTGGTGAGCATCCGGTTTTCTGAGAAGATAGGTCTGCTGCCCGTGTTCATCATCATGAAGCAGCCGGTGCCGTATGTGTTCTTGATCATCCCCTCCTCGAGGCAGATCTGTCCGAAGAGTGCCGCCTGCTGGTCGCCGGCTGTCCCTGCTACAGGTATGGGTGACGGGAAGAGGCCTGTGGTCTCTCCGTAGATCTCGCTTGATGAGCGTACCTCCGGAAGCATTGATGCAGGTATGCCGAAGAGCTCCAGCAGCCGGCTATCCCACTCCATGGTGCTGATGTTGAACAGCATGGTGCGGGAGGCATTGGAGACATCAGTGATATGCAGCCTGCCGCCGCTCATCTTCCAGATGAGCCATGAGTCAACCGTGCCGAAAGCCAGCTCACCCCCGGCAGCCAGGGCTGCAGCGCCCTCAACATTCTCAAGTATCCATCTGATCTTTGTTGCCGAGAAGTAGGAGTCGATGATCAGCCCGGTGGTCGCGGCAACCATCGCGGCATGTCCCTCTTCCTTCAGCCTGTCACAATAGCCTGCCGTACGCCTGTCCTGCCAGACGATGGCATTACAGACCGGTCTGCCGGTCATCCTGTTCCATACGATGGTGGTCTCACGCTGGTTGGCTATACCTATGGCCATGATATCGCCGCTGCCGGCCCCGGCCAGGGATAGCGCCTCCACTGCCACGCCGGCCTGTGATGACCAGATCTCTTCGGGGTCATGCTCAACCCATCCCGGCTGCGGAAAGATCTGGGTGATCTCCCTGCGGGCAGAGGCAACCTGCCGTCCGGCACGGTCAAAAAGGATGGCACGTGAACTGGTGGTACCCTGATCAAGTGAGAGTATGTAACCCGGCTTCATGACTTTGTAACGCAACTCTGAAGATCCCCGGCGGCTAAAGTACTATTTTTTGTGTTGCAGCCTGTCGCGATTTTTTCCTGGTCCGGAGTATTTCAGGGGCAATCGTGGCAGGAAATAACATTTTAACAGTAAATTTGAGTGGCACTAATCGTACCGGCAGATGACGCAGCACTATGTGATAACCATCGGCAGGCAGCTCGGCAGCGGAGGCAGGGAGATAGGCCAGCGGCTCTCATCGAGGCTGGGAATTGCCTTCTATGACAAAGAACTGATACAGATCGCTTCACGTCAGAGCGGACTGAAGGAGGAATTCTTTGAACGGGTAGATGAACAGAAACATTTCTCTCTTTTCCCCGGCCTGCTCGGCATGCGCCCGTCACTGACCGATGATCTCTTTTCAAACTACTATCTCAGCAATGAGTCGCTCTTCAGGATTCAGAGCGATGTGATGCGTAAGCTGGCAGCAGAAGGGCCTTCGATCTTTGTGGGCCGGTGTGCGGACTATGTGATGAAGGATATGAAAGAGTGTCTTAACCTGTTTATCTGTGCCGATCCGGGTGATCGTGTCAGACGTATAGCCGAGAGGCACGGTATTACCGAAAACAAGGCAAAGGAGCTTATCGAACGTACAGACAAGGGGCGTTCCAGCTATTACAACTATTTTACCGGGAAAGAGTGGGGCGCAGCCGGCTCATATCATCTCTCCATAAACTCATCGCTGCTGGGTATAGATGAGAGTGTCAGCCTTATCTGCCATGTGGCCGCCATGAGATTCCGCCTGAAAGGGTGCGGTTGAGATCACCCTCCACTTCCGTCATACAGCCTGGACAGCACGGTAAAAGCTCTCCTGCCGATGCCTTACCGCTTCCAGAATGACCGGGTGAACAGGGCAATGAATGTAAAGAGTTCCAGGCGACCTATTATCATAAGCAGTACCATTGTCATCTTGCCAACATCATTGAAATGTGCAAAATTGCCCATGTTGCCGGCTGCCCCAAGCCCGGGCCCGACACATGACAGCGCCCCGGCGGATGCTCCCACAGCTTCAAGGTAGGAAATGCCCGAGAGCAGCATTATCAACAGCCCGATGATAAAAATGATGATATAGAGAAAAATGAACAGTAACATCAGGCTGTTTATACTGTCAGGTACCGAATGACCATTCAGCCTGATAGGGATAACGGCATTAGGATGTTGCAGCTTCAGAAAGGCATTCCGGAGATTCTTGAATACAATAAGATGGCGCGCCATTTTAATACCGCCGGTGGTTGATCCGGTACAGCCTCCGGCAAACATCAGTAAAAAGATCATTAAGATGGCGGCATGAGGCCAGAGCATGTAATCGGTGGTGGCATAACCGGTGGTTGAGATGGTTGATGTTACCTGGAAAAATGCATGCCTGAATGACTCCTCAAACGACTGTTCTGATTCTGTATAGAGTATGAGAGTTACAATCATCACCGCCGCAACGGTGAAAATGACATAAAACCATAGCTCCTCATTGTTCCTGATCCTGGTAAAGTTACGCTTGTAGAGGTAGTAGAGCACCACAAAGCTGGCTGCTGACAGGAACATAAAAAAACCAAGAACATATTGTATGTATGGAGAATATCTGGCAATGCTGTCATTATGTGTTGAGAAGCCGGCTGTCGCAATGGTGCCGAATGCATGACAGATACTGTCAAACAGGCTCATCCCACCTGCAGTAAGGAGGGAGGCCAGCATCACGGTAAGGACAAAGTAGATGACCATTACTGTCCGGGCTATAGACCTGGTGCGTGGCAATATCTTCTCCTTCATCGATGATTCGAGGGTAAACAGGGCATATCCGCCAACCTTGAGTGAAGGAAATATAATGATTACCAGGAGGATTATACCGATTCCCCCTATCCAGTGAGTCAGGCTGCGCCAGAAGAGAATGGATTTTGACAGGCTCTCCACATCAGTGAGAATGGTTGCCCCGGTGGTAGTGAAACCGGACATGCTCTCAAATAGCATATTGACAAACCCTTTGATCTCGTGGCTGTATACAAACGGCAGCGTTCCTGAGAGAACCAGCGTTGCCCATCCCAGTGTAACGCTTAAGTAGCCGTCTCTGCTGGCAAGCTTAGGCTCTGCTGCAGTATGGCCAGGGATGTAGAAGAGCAAACCCGGGAGAATGGCGGTTGCAAAGGCCAGCAGAAATGGTTTTACCGGTTCGCTGTAGATTACCGCCACCGGTATGCAGATCAGGAATGATACCGCTGTTATCAGCAGTATCAGTCCGAGTATTTTAAGCAATGAGCTGATGTTTATGGTGCTCATGACACCGGAAGATATCAGGCAGTAGTGACATCTGCCATGCTTTGGTGATTCCGGAGCGACTCGAACGCTCGACCCACAGCTTAGAAGGCTGTTGCTCTATCCAACTGAGCTACGGAACCATACGGCACCCGCAAAAAGTGCGCCGCAAAGATAATCAGTTTTTTCTATTGCTGACAGCCCTATCCTGCGTCACACGCTTTTCATCCAGTTGACCAGTCCTCTCTTCTCGATGATCTGTTTCAGCTGCGGCGGCAGCGGTTCAAACCTGAACTGCTTCCGTCCCACCATCAGTGAGCCGTTGTCAAAGTCGATCTCTATGGTGTCTCCCGGCTGCCATGCCTCCACCGCCTCGCGGTGTACTATCAGCGGCAGTCCCTGGTTGATTGCCGAACGGTAGAATATGCGGTTCACAGACTTGATTAACACTGCCCTGATACCGAGGTGTGCCAGTCCGACCGCGGGATGCTCGCGTGAGCTCCCGCATCCGAAGTTGTCACCGGCGATGATGATGTCGCCTTCTTTTGCATTGGCGCTGAAAGCGGGATCGAAGTCGCCGAACAGCAGCGGAATGATGGCAGGGGCGTCTGAGCTCAGTACGCTGTAGGTGTGCTTGCCTGCGAACATCTGATCAGTATTCAGGTTATCAACATCAGCATAGTTCCATACATTGCCCACCCGTCTCTGCTCACCCTCGCCGATGAGGTTGGTCTTGCTCTGCGGCCGCCTGAATGGGAACTCCTCGTTGCCCTTCTGCTGCCGCGGGTCGGTGATCACCCCGGTGATGGCCGAGGCAGCCACCGTGGCCGGCGAGGCGAGGTAGATTGAGGCCTCCTTGTTGCCCATCCGACCCAGGAAGTTGCGGTTGGCGGTAGAGATAACCGTATGACCGCTGGCAGGGATACCCTGCCCGGTACCGAGACAGGGACCGCAGCTCGGGCTGAGGATATTGGCACCCGCCTCAAGCAGATCGGTGATGATACCCTCCCTGATAGCCTGGAGATAGATCTCCTTGGAGGCGGGTATGATATGAAGCTGGAACCCGGGCTTAACCTTCTCGCCCGAGAGCACGGCAGCTGCAGCCCTGAGATCCTCAATACGACCATTGGTGCAGGTACCGATAAGTCCCTCCTGGACGGCCGTGCCGGCAACCGAAGCCACTGACTTGATGTTGTCAACATGATGCGGTGCAGCCACCAGCGGGAAGATATCCTTCAGGTTGATCTGTATCCGGCAGGAGTAGTCAGCATCCTCATCAGCCCAGATACCGGGTATCTTCTCCCCGAGATAGTGGTGAAGCACCTCATCAGCCGGGAAGACGGCATTCTTAGCGCCCATCTCCGATGCCAGGTTGGCAACGGTCATGCGGTCACTTATGCTTAGCGTGCCCACCCCGTCGCCATGGAACTCGATCGACATATAGTTGGCACCGTCAGACCCCAGTATACCAATGATCCACAGCGAGAGATCCTTGGCACTGACACCCGGGCGCAGACTGCCGGTCAGGTCAATGCGCAGCGAGGGAGGTACCAGAAACCATGTCTCGCCCCTCTTCCATATACCGGCAGCCTCCGTACGGTCAATACCCGCAGCCAGGGCATTGAAGGCCCCGGCAGTACAGGTATGGCTGTCTGAACCGACAATAACCATTCCCGGACGGGCATGGTTGGCCATCATCTGATGACAGATACCGGTGCCCGAGTCATAGAACTTGCCGATCCCCTGCTCGGATACAATATTCCGGATATCCTGATACTGGGTGGCCAGCTTGGCATCAGCCGGCGGCGCATTATGGTCAAGCACTATAACCATCTGACTGGGATCGGAGACCTTCTCTCCGCCCATCTTACGGAAGGTCTGGAATATGCTTGCCGTGTTGTCATGAGTGAGAATCAGGTCAGGTTTCCTGAAGACAACTGCTCCCTCGGGAGCGCCCAGTACTTTTTCAACAAATGTCCTTGGTTTCATGTCAGATAGATGATTTATTTATTTCCTGCCCAGTAGTCCGCCTTTCTTATATATCTCGTACTGAGCATCATAGAATGGGTTAATTGAAGTGGTGAGTCCGTTGCGCTCATTGGTCACCTCTCCGGTGATCATGTTGACCGAGATGGTATCCTGGTCTTTCAGACCGATACTTTCGAGCGAGTCGTAAGTCATTACGGGGAACGCGGCATTGATGGCATTACGTTCGTAGATTGCACCGAATGACCGTGCGATGACTGCCTGCACGCCGAGGGCCACGAAACAGTCAACCGCCTGCTGGCGTGAGCTACCGCTGCCGAAGTTCTTTCCAGTGACAATCAGATCACCCGGCCTCGCCCTTTTGGCAAAGTCCTCATAACCCTTGAGGTTATCAAAGGCGTACTGTCCCATCTCCCGTATGTCGGTGATCGCCAGGTAGCGGTTATGGAATATCATATCGGTATCTATATTGTCACGTTCGATGAGCCATACCCTTCCACGGATGGCTGAAGGCCTCTCTTTTGCCTCTCCCTCTTCAGCAGCGGAAGTTGCCGGTGCGCTCCTTTCGTAGTGCACCTCCGGCGGCTTTGCCGGGATGGCATCGGGAGTGGTTATGTAGCCTGCCAGAGCAGATGCGGCCACCACTGCCGGTGAGGCCAGGAATACGCTGCCCTGCCCCTGCTTGCCGGGAAAGTTACGATTGCCGGTACTTATGGTTACCTCCCCTTTGCCGTTCTGCCCCACCTGTCCGGCAGCACAGCCGGCACAGCCGGCATTGGAGACCAGTGCTCCGGCCTGCTTGAAGATCTCTATCAGCCCCTCATCAAGACACTGCATCCAGACGGCATCGGTTGCGGGCACTATCTTAAGAACCACACCAGGTGCAACCTTCCTGCCCCTGAGGATCCCTGCGGTTATGCGCATATCTTCAATACGGCCGTTGGTGCAACTGCCGATGAAGGCCGAATCGATCCTGGTCGGTGCCAGCTCCTTCACTCCCACCGTGTCATGCGGCTCACCCGGCCTGGATACCATCTGAACGAACTTAGTCACATCGATCTCTTCGGTGATCTTGTAACTGGCATCCGGGTCGGCATAGACCGGCTCAAAAGGCTCACGAGCCCGGGCACGGCAGTAACCGATTATTTCGGGTGTGGGCGGGAAGAGAATGATGATGGCGCCCATCTCGGTGGCCATGGAGGCGATGGTGATACGCTCATCGAGATTCATTTTCTCAGCCGCCTCGCCATAGAGTTCAATGCTGTAACCCAGAAGCGAGTTGGCGCCATACTTTTGCAACAGGTTGAGTATCACATCCTTGGCATTGACACCGACAGGCAGTGACCCTTTCAGAATCAGCTTAACCGAATGGGGAACCTTGAACCATACCCGGCCGCTGTTCCATGCGGCGGCAATATCCATGTCACCCATGCCCTGCCCGAATGCCCCGACAGCTCCCAGCACATTGGCATGCGAGTCAGTCGATACCGCGGTTGATCCCGGCCAGACATACCCCTCTTCGATAAGCAGATGGGTGCCGATCCCGGCGTTGATGTCATAGACCCTGATGCCGTTGCTGCGGGCATATTGCCTGCAGATATGCTGGTTGACGGCATACTTCTGGTCTGAACCGGTCGGGTTGCAGTCGAAGGTGAAGAGAGTCTTATCCGGATCATCAACGGCAAGACCGAAGTCATTCAGGTTCTTAACCACATTGGCACCTCCGAAGTCTCTCGCCACCCTGGCGTCAATGGCAATATCCACGATATCTCCGGGCTTAACGGTATCATACTTAGAATGCGCAGCAATAATTTTCTCGGTTATGGTCATTCCCATGGCTGATATTTATTTAAGGTGTTAAAAGACAAATTTAGCAATCCGGAACAATCTGAGACAGGAAATATATCATACATCATAGCACCTTTTTACATGCCCTGCCCCGGCATTTGCTGCTGCTTTCCTCTCCCCGGGCAGCTGCAGCGGATGGTTGTGCGTATCTCTGCATGCGGAGTCAGTTCCGGTACTGCGCCCTGTAGTCGCGGGCTGACATTCCGGCATGCTTGCGGAACTGCTTGTTGAAGTTGGAAACCGTTGCAAATCCGCACTCAAAGGCTATGTCATTTATCTGGTGGCTGGTCTCGCGAAGCAGGTAGCACGCCTTGTTGGTCCTTACCTGGTTTACATAGTCGACAAAGCCGCTTCCGGTGCTGCGTGAGAAGTAGCGGCTGAATGAGTGCGGGCTCATGTTTGCCACCCCGGCCATCTCTTTCACTGTCAGGGGGCGGAAGAAATTTTCCCGCACATAGGCACACACCTGCGTGAGCCGGTTGTCTGTGATGGCGCTCACTCCCCCGGGACTCTCATCTGACAGGATCTTCCTGGCCGGTGCCGAGCAGAGAGTCTCAAAGAGTGTGAAGAGGCCGACCATCTTTTTCATTCCCCTCTCATTCAGAAGCCGCCTCATCGGCTCTTCCGCCGCTATACCCGTCTCTGCGGGGAATGAAACACCCCGTGCTGCCTCCCCTAGGAGGCGGTTAAGCTCACTGAGCTCAAACTGTGACAGAAGTGCCTCCCCGAGCGAATCACGCCTGAAGTGTACCATTATGGCGTGTGAGCCGGTATCAGATACTCCATCCCTGTAAAAATTCCAGAAATGCATCAGATCCGGGCCATACATCACCAGGTCATACCGGTCAAACAACTCAACAGAGCTGCCGGCTACACGCGTTCCGTTACCGGAAATATTCAGGACGATCTCATACTCAGGATGCAGATGCAGAAAGCTGCTCTCACTGTCCATCCATGCCGCCCTGAATCCGGATCCGTCATCACGCTTCATAGTGATAATCTCTGGAATCATAGTAAAATGGTTAATTTCAGGATAATAAAAGATGTGATAATCTGCTTAAAATTAGTCAATCCATACTAATTAAGCAACCGGTCCGGAAGAAGAAAAGTTTTTTCTCAAATTATTTGTTTTATACAGGCCTATATAATATATTTGTAGAAACGATGAAATAAAAGAGGAGAGTAAGGGTTACTTGTGAGATTCAATAGGATTGTATTGCAGACATTGACTTTCACATGGACCTATAGGCTGACTACCATAGGTTACTTCCTTTTATCAGACAGTAGATTCCGGGATTATCTCATAAGCCCGTTCCTTAAAGTCTCACAATAACCCTCTCCTCTTTTTTCTTTTATAACAGCCGATGAAAACATTCCTCAGACGGTTCGAGAACAACAGAGACCTTATTATCATGTTCGGAACCTGGGGAATCGATGAGAAATCATTTTCCAACCTCTGCACCGATAATTTTGACTTTATTCTCTTTTACAACTATTCGGCAGATGAACCGCTCATACTGCCGGAAATGAAGACCTACCGGCGGGTGACCGTTATCGGATGGTCACTCGGCGTATGGGCCGCTGAGTACTACAGCAGAAAGCTGGGGCTCAGACCTGACGTGACAATAGCCATAAACGGAACCCCGGTTGCAGCTGATGACAAGTACGGCATTCCGCTGAAGATTTTTGAGGCAACCCTCGAGAACATCACCAACTACAGCATGGCCAAATTCTACCTGAGGCTTTTCGGAACCAAGACCAGGTTTGAGATGAACCGGGCTTACATACCTACACGGTCGGTGAAGTCACTGCATGATGAGCTAAGATGGCTCTACAACCGTATGATGGAGCCGGTAGACATGGGATTTGTATGGGATTACAGCCTGATTGGATCTGAAGACCGTATCTTCAGGGCATCAAATCTGATCAGCTACTGGTCAATGCATCCGGAGACAAGGCAGATTATTGTGGATGCGCCGCACTACCTGTTTGACAACTGGAACTCACTCGATGAGATGGTAAGGTTTGTCAGGCGGTTCAGACTATCTCCATTCCGCAATAAGTAGAAACAACAAAACAGCCGGGATACTCCTTCAGGAGGGGGCCAACAAGCGGGCCATGCTAGAGGTCCCTGAGCAGGATATTCTGGTCAGAGTTTGCGATCATCTTCTCAAACCGGGTCAGCGCAGTATCTATCTTGCGGTAATCGGCATTGTCACAGACGATCTTGTGAGTTGAGCCTAAAGACTCGAGTTTTTCAAGCAGAAACGCAAGTGACATCCTGTTGATGTCTGTGGCGGGCTGGTAGAGGTAATTCTCGATCTCGTCACTCCACACCTCGGTCACCAGTCCGGCCTCCAGCAACTGGTCAAGACACTCATGCACGGTGCGTACCGGCAGGCTCAGTTCCAGCGATATCTCCTCCGGGGCCCTCGGCTTGATACCCTTGATGAAATCAACTATCAGTGAATGCATCACCAGCAGTGAGAGTCTCTTCTTCTGCCTGGGTGACACCGTCTGAACATCAAACTCAAACTCATGCCGGGTGATGTTCTGCAGGTAGTATGAGAGCTGTACTCCCATCAGCATGGCCACCCAGCTCATCTGCACCCAGACCATCAGCAGCGGTATGGCGGCGAAGCTGCCGTAGAGGGTGCCCAGCCTGGTTATACCCACCTGTGTCACCACGTAGAGCACCTGCAGCACCTGAAGGGCTGTGCCGGCAGCCAGACCGGCCACGAGGGCAGCACGGAACCGAACCCTGGTGTTGGGAATCGCCAGTATGGCAGCCGTGGCGAGAGTCCAGAGAATAAGATAGGGAATCAGCTTAACAAGGAATGAAACCACCGGCTTGAGTGCCTCAAGCATGTCTGACTGGCTGAGGAAATCATCCAGCCGGGTATTGGCCAGTACGGTGACGCTGCTCGAGGCAATGAGCAGGGCCGGCACCAGGATGATCATTGCGAGATAGTCGGTGACCTGACGGTACCATACCCGGGTCTCCTCAACCTTCCATATCGAGTTGAAGACGTTCTCAACGTACCGCATCAGCTGAATCACTGCCGAGAAGAGAAATGCCACCCCTATGCCGGCCAGCCAGCCTCCGCTCGTCTGCTCAAGGGTGGTATTGGCAAAGTCAAGTATCCAGTTCATGACCTGTTCCTGGTTATGGAACTGCATGATGATCTGAGCCCTCAGCTGATCATGCAGCCCAAACCCCTTGGCAATGCCAAAGGCAAGCGCAATCATCGGTATAAGTGACAGTATCGTAAAAAAGGTGAGAGCTGACGCCTTGATATAAATGTTGTCGCGCTTGATCCCCTTGTAAAGAAGGTATGAGATACGCCTCTGACGAACCCACCAGGGAATCGACTGCTTCAGCTTCTCCCGGGTCTTCCTGACGCCTGACGCCGCCTGACTGGCTATCTTACGGCTGATTGATGTCACTGGTTTCATCAGATTTCACCTGAGAATGGTTGGGATCGCAAAAATAAGAAATGATCTTTAAACACTATTACTATCTTCACACTTTGAAAATGTGAAGATGGAGATCACTGTAAAGGAGTTCATCAGGGGAGCACGGGAAGCCAGCGGCGTGGTGGTAATAATCGACGTCTTCCGCGCATTTTCCACCGCCTGCTACGCTTTTGACAACGGTATCAACCGCCTGCTGGACGTGGCCACCCCTGCTGAGGCCTTCACTCTAAGGGAAAAACTTGGAAGGGATGCGATTATTGCAGGGGAGCAGAATGAAGTTAAGCCTGAGGGGTTTGATTATGGCAACAGCCCCACCGAGATACTCACAGGAGATGTTGCCGGAAAGGCTATGATCCATTGCACCACCGCAGGCACCCGCGGCATCATGAATGCCACCGGTGCTACCGAGATACTGGCGGCCGGACTGGTCAATGCCGGCGCCGTGGCATCATATATCTCAATGCTGAGACCCGGGAGGGTGACACTGGTCGCCATGGGCTACAGGGCTGAGACCACTGCCGATGAGGATATTCTCTGTGCAAACTATATCAAGGGAGTACTTGAAGGACGTGAACCGGATATCTCCAGGGAGACCGCTGCACTGCGCAGCGGCGCCGGAAGCCGCTTCTTCGACCCGCGTAACCTGCACTTCAGCCCGCCGACCGATTTCTTCCTCTGTACAGACCTCAACAGGTTCAATTTTGTATTGAGGGCATTCATCAGACCGGGAGGATATGCCGAAATCATGAGACTCAACATGGATCACTGATGCATGGAATCATAACCAGCCTGACAGGCAGACAAAGAGATGGCAGGATAATTGATAGGGATATTTGCAAAACCAGACTCAGATGATCAGAAGATTGAGAGTAACGACTTTGATATCAGTACTGATAGTGTTATCATCAGTTGTTACCGGACAGGGCGGCTACTCGATAAAGATAACTGCCCCCGATGCGCCCGGGACAACCTTCAGACTCGCCTACCATGCAGGTAACCAGCAATATGTCCGTGACAGTGTCGTCACCGACCGGAGCGGCACCGGCCTCTTCTCAGGTGACGAGAGACTGCCTTCCGGAGTATATATGATCGTTACCCCTGAAAACAGCTTTTTTGAATTCCTGGTCGATAAGGATCCCTCTTTCGGGATGAGCTTCCGCCTGAGCGACCCGGCCTCATCGCTCAGCTTCACCGGATCTGAGGAAAACAGCCGGTTCCTTGAATACCAGAGAGGATGGCGGGCCCTGCAGGAGGAGGCTACAAGGATAAGCGGCCGGCTGAACAGTATGAAGCATGATGATCCGCAGGCGGCAGCAATAAGAAAAGAGCTGGCTGAACATGAGAAGAAGATGAAAGCATTCCTGAATGAGTCTGCCGCAGCCAACAGCGGAAATCTACTGGGCGCCATAGCCAGATCGGTTATACCGGTTGAGGCACCGGCACCTCAGATACCTCCCGGCACTGCCAACCCCGACTCGGTATCACGCCTCTACTCCTACCTGTACTATAAGGAGCATTTCTTTGACAACACCGACCTCACCCAGCCCGGACTGATAAGGAGCCCGGTGCTCTGGGGCAAGCTTGACCAGTTTTTCCGCCAGGTGGTGGTACAGATGCCCGACTCGATCAATGCCGAGGCTGACAGGATCCTTGAGAAGAGCGCGGCCAATGAGGAGGTTTTTCAGTATGTCGCCATCTGGCTGATGAACAGGTATGCAGCCAGCGAGATCATGGGACATGACGCCGTAGTGGTGCACCTGGCTGACAGGATTTATCTTGCGGGAAAAGCACCATGGGCATCCGAGGAGTACATTGCCGAACTGAAGAAGAGGGTTGAACGGCTGAGACCAAACCTGATAGGCCGTAAAGCTCCCGACCTGGTAATGGAGTCGTATACCGGACAGTGGGTGGCACTGCATGATATAAAGGCTGAATTCACAATACTCTATTTCTGGGAACCCGACTGCGGCCATTGCAAGGTTGCAACCCCGAAACTGAAAGAATATTATGATAAGAACAGGATGTCCGGTATAGAAGTGTTTGCAGTGAATACCAGGCATGAGCGGGAGGAGTGGGAAAAGTATATCAGGGAGAACGGGCTTACATGGATCAACGGGTGGGACCCGGGGCGCGTAAGCCGCTTTGATTTGTTGTACAACGTGGAGGCAACCCCGCTGGTCTACATCCTCGACAGGGAAAAGACAATCATTGCCAAGCGCCTGTCGGTTGATGATATTCCATCATTCATAGAGAGCTACCGGAAGTATATGGGGAATTGACCGGTCTCAGTGAATATTGGCGGCTGACAGATAATAGCGCTGCAGTGCGGCTGCCAGGTCATAGAGCGAGGTGTATCTCTCCTCCTGCTTACCGGTCTTTTCCACCATCCAGGTGATCTGCTCTCCCTCTTCGGCAATCCTTACGGTTATCCCCGCCCTGTCGTCGATTTTGAACCCGCATCTTGCCAGTGCACGTGCAGTCAGCCTGCCTGTCACGCCTTCTCCCTCCAGGGTCACTGCCGGTCCTGCGGGCCGCAGCAGCCTGAAGGTGCCCTCCGAGCGGCTGAAGGTGAGGGATGCTGTCCCGAAAGCCTGTGTCATAACATCCTTCAGCAGCAGGTCTTCAGGAGCTCCTTCATATACTGTGCCGCCGGTCATCAGCCATATCTTGTCGGCCTCGCTGATGGCCGTGTCGAGGTCATGTGTCGAGTAGATGACGCACTTCCCTTTCTCCCGGGTCAGGTGCCGCAGCAGGCTGACGATACTGTACCTTGAGGGCAGGTCGAGGAATGCGGTTGGCTCATCCATGGTCATCAGCCCGGTGTCCTGTGCCAGTGACCGGGCAATCAGTGTACGTTGCCGTTCGCCGTCAGAGATGCTGTCTATGGTGCGCTCTGCCAGCCCCGCAACGCCGGTAGCCTCCATGGCAGCCTTTACTGCCATCTCATCATCGCCGGTCAGGGTGCCGATCCAGTTCGTATAGGGGAAACGGCCCAGGGCTACCACATCGCGTACGCGTATATTGCGCACCATGAGCGGCTCGGTGGAGACGAAGCTGACCATCCTCGGAAGCCGTGTGTGTCCTGTCTCACGCAGCGTCAGACCGTCAATAGTGACCGTACCGCCCAGCGCAGGCAGCAGCCCGGTGATGGTTCTCAGCAGGGTACTCTTGCCGGTGCCGTTGCGCCCTATCACCGCCACCAGCTCCCCCCGGCGGGCAGTGACCGAGAGGTTGCTCATCACCACGCTCTTTTTCCTGCGCACACGGTAGCCTATCTGAAGGCCACAGGCCCTGACCATATAACCATCACCCTCCATCAGAATTTCCTTCCCATGCCTGTTTTCCCGAGAATGATCCATAGTACTACCGGTATACCTATCAGCGAGGTCACCGAGTTGACCGGTATCATATGTCCTCCGCCCGGCAGGGTGGAGACAATATCGCTGACAAGCAGCACCAGGGCTCCGCAGATAACCACCCCAGGCATCAGTATCCGGTGATCGGTGGTGTCGAAGGCGAGTCGTGCGATATGCGGAACAGCTATTCCAATGAATGCCAGCGGGCCGCAGAAGGCGGTTACGCTGCCGGCCAGTATGCTTGCCGAGGCCAGGAGAATCAGCCGTGCCGGTCCTTTCCTCACTCCCACCGTCTGTGAGAATGCCTCGCCCATGAGCATGGCATTGAGTGGCTTGACCATTGCCAGGGCCATGAACAGTCCGATGGCCACCGCGATGGCAAGCACCCTTACCTGTGGAAATGACAGGTTGCCGAGGTTACCCATGGTCCATATCACATAGGTCTTGAGCATTGTCTCATTGCTGAAATACTGCAGCAGGCTGACCACAGCCGAGATGGCGCTGGCCAGCAGCAACCCGGTGATCAGCACCGTCATTATGTCATGCACACGGGCAGACACCGCCATGATGATCATCATCACCACCCCGGCGCCGGCCCAGGCAGCCAGCACCAGGCCCCACCCCGCAAAGAGGCTTCCCTCCGGCAGGCTTACCAGCGGGGAAAGGGTCAGCAGGGTGACTGCCACACCCAGTCCCGCACCAGAGCTTACTCCGAGTACATCGGGGCCGGCTAGCGGGTTACGGAAGAGAGTCTGCATAAGCAGGCCACTGACTGACATCGCCGCTCCGCCAAGCAGCGCCGTCAACGCCTTGGGTACCCTGAACTGCATAATAATAATGGAGTCGCCGGGAGTACCCTCGCCCAGCAATACCCTGAGAACAGCGGACGGCGCCATGCGGGTGCTGCCGAGAAATATGTCTGCCACAAAGAGCAGCAGCATCATCGTGAAGAGCACTGCCATGACTGTTACGGGTCTGGATGATCTCCTGCTCATTGCAGCCTCCTGTAATAGTATTGTTCATATCCGGGCATCAGCTCCGGATGAATGATGGATATAAGATCGCCGAGCAGCCGGTCGGGCCTCACCACGGCGCTTTCCCAGTAGTCATTGCCCCCTTCCGGGGTTATCCTCTGGCGGTTGTTCCATACCCTGCCGCTGCTGAAGAGGGGCAGTGCAGCCAGCCGGTGGTCCGCGGCGGCAATATCCGCCAGCCGGTCGGCGTCGCCGGGATTTATCCATATCTCTGCTTCTGCAGCCCTCCTGAAGACCGACTCCACCGACATGGGTGCCGGGCCTGGTCCCTTCAGGTCACTGTAGAGATATTCGCCTCCGGCATCTGCAATCAGCCGGCCTGTGTAGGAGTCTGCTGGCGAGATGTACCAAACATCCTCCCACGGCGCGCCCATCAGCACAACGGGTCTGGCTTCAATACTCTCCCTCACCATGGCTGTAAGCTCATGATAGCGGGAGGAGACCGCCTCAACGATGGAGTCAGCCATCGCCTCCTTCCCGGTCAGCAGCCCGAAGAGCCTGATCCACTCACACCGTGCCAGCGGATGGGTCTCCATGTGCTCGCTGTTGTAAAAAACCTTCACTCCCGTCTCCGTAAGCCTGGCCATGCTGCCTGTCACCGGGCCGGCAATGCCATAGGCCATGACCAGGTCGGGAGCCATGGAGATGATCAGCTCCTTGTCAAGGTTTGCCTCATACCCTACATCCCTGATACGGCCGCTGCTGACGGCAGTGCGGACAACCGGGTCATAAATGAGCGATGAGCCCGAGATGGCGGCAATGAGCGTGTCTGCCTCCAGGGCACGCATCATTGCCACATGGGTGGTTGACATGCAGACGATGCGTCTGACAGGGACGAAGATAACCTGTGCCTCACTTGTCCCCTCCGGGATGGTGCCGCCATGCGGTATGAGGTACCATGTATGCTGCATGCCACGGCTGTTCTGCCATGGACTTGAAACGGTTATCCTCGTATAGTCATCACCCTTTTCGATAATGAGGTTAGAGGTGGTGACACTGTCTGAATCAGGCACCTTTTCCTGCGATCCGCTCCGGGGATGGCACGAAAAGGCGAGAAGAGCCACCAGGATCAGAACTGCCCTGCTCATCTTGCCGTGTGTTTGATGATGGTGCCCGTATATTGAACTGATCCGCTCTTCAGACTATAATGGTATATACCTGCAGGAAGGCCCGGCAGTTCAATGGTCAGGTCACCCGGAAAGATGTTCCCGTATTCGCCGGCATGCACTGTCCTGCCGGCGTGATCATAGATCTCGACGGTCACCCTGCCGTGATCAGCCCCGCTTATCCTGAATGTCACCTCTCCGGAGAAGGGGTTTGGCAGAACCTGCACGCCCGATCTCTCCTCAGACGGCTGCTGAATACCCATAATTGAGCTTTCTACCAATACCGCATTTATTGCCAGTGAAACAGGCATCGGCCGGGTTGGATGGCCGGTGAATGGCTTCCAGCCGGTGCCGTCATAGAAGAATGCGCTGTTCTGCGACTGCTGCGGCCACGGATCTGAATGTGCTATGGCGAAGAGCGGCTGCGGATCGGTCAGCCTGCCGCGGTAGTAAATGATGTAGCCGGCATAAAATGGTCCGTTTCTCTTGACAGGCCGGCCGAAATTGATCTCTGCCTCATTGCCGCCGGCAAACTCATTCATCCGGAATGCTTTCGACGCCACCATTGTGCCCGGCACAGGGCCGTTGCCCCAAATGAAGAAGCGTACAGAATCGGCCTGAGACAGGTGTTCTGCAGCTGCAACCCGTACCCTCAGCCAGAGCAGTTCACCACTGCCATGAAACGGAAAATACTCTGCGTACCCCACAATGCTGTCTGAGTTGTGTCCGGTTGAGAGTCCCCACCCCGGCAGCGGGTAGGAGCTCATTGTGCCGGAGTCGCCCTGAGGCATGCTGCCGATGGTGTCTGAGCGTAGCAGGTTGTAGAAGTAAGGGTCGCGCCCGTTGATGACGGAGGCGTTGGTGCCGGCCGGATCAAGCCATGGCCGGAGCCGCCGGGAGGCCTCGGCGGAGAGATCGAACATCTTGTCGAGCCGGGCATAGTAGTCGTTCGCAGGATTGGAACAGGTGGCAGCCCCGCCGGTGAGCGTACCCCTTACCCGTCCGGCAGGGTCGAAGAGAGGACCTCCCGATGAGCCGGGCTCGGTGCTGCCGCTCTCCCACTTGAGAATCCTCCAGAAACCGCTGGGAGCAAAGCCTCCCAGAGGATAGGATGAGACCTGCGGAGCCTGCTTGTCAATGGTAAGCTTCATCACATCGCCTTGCGGATGATGAATGGTGAATGTGCTTGAAGGTACCGACTGGGTGATGTCCCATCCCGCCAGGTAGGGCCTGAAGAGTATTGAGGGATACTGCAGAAGCTCAACCAGCGAGAAGTCAATCTCTTCGTTGTAGGCCCTGAGGGTGGCCCCGGAGAGGGATTGCATATTGCTCATATCGGGGCCGCCACAGTAAGGACTGCGGTAACTGAATACAAATATGGTGTTTGCAGCCTCCTCTTCAGTTTCAATACAGTGCCGTGCAGTAAGAATATATGCTCTTCCTGCAGGGCCGGTGGTGTTGATCAGTACCCCGGTGCAGAGCTCGGTACCCGCCACCAGCAGCCGCACCACTGACCGGGAGACTTTCTGATGAGTGGTATCGGCAGAACAGCTGATATCGATCTCACAGTCGCCAGAAGCGCCGAAGTGACCATCCTTGGTGCCGGACTCCTGAAAGAAGCCGGCAAAGTCATGGGCCACCTGTTTCACTCCTATGGCATTGGCGGGTATCTTCCCTCCGGGGAAGTGGCACTCCAGAACCATTCTGTCGCCCGGCAGCGGAAGAACCGGCAGGCTCAGGGCACCCGGGCTGCTCTCACGTGTATAGGCGCCCCTGATAACATTCCGTTCATAATCATAGAGGTAAAGGTACGCCCCTTCCGGCAGATTGAAAGGCGCCAGTATGAGATTGAGCGAGAGGGCTCCCTTTGACGAGACAGGCAGGACCCAGACTGTCTCATTGCCCTTGCTGACGATAAAGCCTGAATTGGAAGGGTTGAGCGAGACCTGCAGCGGCAGCGCGAACTGCCAGGGCTGATCCTTCGACTGCCCGAGGGCACGCATCACCGAAACCGCCTCCGGATCGGCACCCGCCTCATGCCACTGAATAATCTCGGGGAAGAGCGGCGCCCCCGACGGGAACTCGGCCTGTGACATTAGCCATACAGGAAGAGCAAGGATGACCAATATTATGAGCAGCCCTCTTTTCAATGTTAGCAGCTTTCGGGGTTAAAAGTAACGAAAAAGTGATAACCTTTCATGCCGGCAGTCACGCCGGAGACGTTTCAGTTACCCTGTACAAAACCAATGCAGGGAAGCCGGCAACCTGGCTGCCGGTGTTTATGAAACGGGCAGTATCGGGTACCTCACCATTCCCCGGCTATTTCATCACGAACTTCAGCTCGCCGCCGGCCATTATCTCCTCATAGGTGATGTAGTTGCGGTCGAGCCTGGCACCGTTCAGCCAGCAGCTCTCCACATTGACCCTGGCGGGGGAGTTGCCTTCGGCGGCCACGATAAACCGTTTTCCCCCTGGCAGCGATATCTCCGCCCTGTCTAGTGCCGGGCTGCCCAGTATGAACCTGCCGTCGGCCGGATTGACGGGGTAGAAGCCCATTGCCGAAAAGACGTACCATGCCGACATCTGGCCGCAGTCTTCATTGCCGCATATGCCGTCGGTGGCATCGGTGTACATCTCAGACATGATCCTCCGTACCATCGCCTCACTCTTCTCCGGTGCACCTGCCATTGAGAACAGGTAAGCAACATGGTGTGACGGCTCGTTGCCATGGGCATACTGACCTATCAGCCCGCTGATGTCAGGTGAAGAGTGTTCACCCTTCACCTCCTCGGAAACCCTGAAGAGAGAGTCTAGCCGCTGCAGGAAGATCTCCCTGCCGCCAAAGAGCGAGATCAGACCTTCAACATCATGTGGTGCCAGCCAGGTGTATTGCCAGCCGTTGCCCTCAGTGAAATCTGACTGTGTATGATGCGAATAGAGCGGATCATAGCCGGGTCGCCAGCTGCCGTCGCTCATACGCCCCCTGACAAAAAGAAGGGTGGTGTCAAAAAGGTTGCGGTAGCTGCGCGAGCGCCTCAGGTACTCATCAGCCAGTAATGGTTTGTTAAGGTCAGTGGCCATCTGGTAGATGCACCAGTCATCGATGGCATACTCCATGGTCTTGGATACTGACTCATTCTCCAGGTCTGAGGGTATGTAGCCATATTTCCGGTAGTGGTCGAGCCCCCTGAAGTCAAGAGAAGCCGAATGGACGGCAGCGTCAAGCGCCCTCTCATAATCAAAACCGGCAAACCGCTTGTGAAGGGCATCTGCCAGTACAGGTACCGCATGATAGCCGATCATGCAGTTGGTTTCATTGCCTTCGAGCGACCATACAGGCAGCTTGCCCTGCTGATCCTTTATGGTCAGCATCGTATTGATGAAGTCGGGAACCATTTCCGGCACCAGTATGGTAAAGAGCGGATGTGCAGCGCGATAGGTATCCCACAGGGAGAAGACGGTATAGTTGGTGAATCCGCTTCCGGGGTGAACCAGGCCATCGGTCCCCCTGTACCTGCCGTCGGTGTCAGAATAGAGGTTCGGGGCAATCATTGAGTGATAGAGTGCCGTATAGAAGACTCTCAGCAGCGAGCTGTCTGCCGCTGCTGCCCTGATTGTTCCCAGCCGCTCATTCCATGCCTGCCCGGCTGCCGCTGCAGCACCATTGAAGTCCCATCCGGGTACCTCGGCAGTCAGGTTGGCAGTTGCACCCGGTACGTCAACCGCCGAGATACCGGTCTTGATCAGCAGTTCATCACCCCTGTTCATCTCAAAGGTGAGCAGGCAGGCAACATTGCGGCCTTCAGTAATGGTTCCACCGCTGGCCTGCCCGGCATTGAGCATCTCCACGGCAGCAGGTGCCCTTGAAAATGCGGAGGCGAAGTAAAGAAACTGTTTCTCTGCCCATCCGGTCGAGATACGCCTGCCGGTCAGCAAGCTGCCATCCCATGAGAGCATGCAGTCATAGGGCCTGTCCCAGTTAATGGCAAAGCCCAGGTCTACAAGCACCTGCATCGTGCCGCCGGTGGCTGCGGTATATCTCTGTATCCCGCATCGCGGTGTGGCCGTAAGTTCCACATCCACGCCCGATGCGAGGGCCACGGCGTAGTAGCCCGGCCGTGCCTGTTCGGCATCATGTGAGAACCAGGTGCGGTTCAGCTTGGCAAGCGAGGCATTGCCGTCAGGCAATGACAGGTTGAACTGCTCCATCGAGGGAAGGAAGAGTATGTCACAAAGATCCCCTATACCGGTGCCGCTCAGGTGTGTATGGCTGAAGCCCGCGATCAGCGAATCGCTGTAGTGATAGCCTGAGCACCAGTCCCATCCGTCAGTGCCGTTGTCAGGGCTGAGCTGAACCATTCCGAAGGGCGTGGTGGCCCCGGGAAAGACGTGTCCGTGTGCTGCCGTACCGATGAACGGATCGACAAGTGCGGTGAGATCGCCCTGTACGGGAGCAGAACATGAGGCCATGGCAATGATCAGGACCATGGCCGGCGGAATCATTCTCTTCATCTCTGGTTAGTTTCTTAGCTTCTTGAGTAACTGCCTTGCTGTACCTATGCGGTACCCCTCAGAGGAGAAGAGCACCTCTCCCCTGCTGTCGGTACAGATCACCACCGGCAGAGGCTTGCCGGCAGCATCGCCTCCGGTGAGTGATGTAAGGAGCTTCAGCCCCTCGTCAACGGCAAAGAGACTCCGTTCCGGCTGCCCCTCAACAGAGGCAGGGTCGAACCCGGCAGGGGTGCGTGACGGATCGGTGAGGAAGATGAACCTTCCCTCCCACTTGTCAAACTCACCCTTCAGACCGGGCAGGTCATTGAGTATATGACGCGTAGGCTCCTTGCCCGGCTCTATCCATATCATGACCAGCCCCTTGTCTGCCAGTGAGGAGAGCGGAATCTTATCCCCGTCAGCCGCCGTCACCCTTTCGGCAAGGCTGACGCTGCCTCCAGTGAAGGTAGCAGCCGGCAGGGTGCGTGGTGAGATTACCACCTTCATATCCATCTCCGGCTCAAGCTCAATGAAGGAGAGTGTGGCCATAACGTTTCCGTTCTCATCACGGTTGCCGGTGGTAAGCATGTAAATACCCGGGTCGAGCGCTATGTGGCGGGGGATGGCGCTGAGCCTGACTCCATAGCCGTAATCGAGGGTTTTAAAGTGCCCCCTCTCCAGGCGGGCCAGCGAGAAATGAACATGGTACTCAGGTTCGATGTCGGTGCTGCCCGTCACGAACGTGATATATCCCGGGGTACCTGATGGCCTTGTTTCATCCGAAAACCAGACGTCGTTCCATGCACCGCCGTGATGGTATTGCGGCCGCCCGGTGCCCGGCTCAAGCCGTGCAGGGATTCCGCAGGTGCGGAAGAGGGCCACCAGGAAAATCTCACGCGAGTGGTGGTCAGCCATCTTAAGCTTAAGTACCCCGCCCGGAACAATTGGTACGGAGTAATGGTTCTCAGTGTCACTGACGGTGATCACAGAGTCGACCCATGCTGCAGCTGCTGCAGGCTCTTCCCGGAACTGCCCGACCAGGTCGCCGGGGATGGCGGCCAGCAACTGGCTCCTGAAGGGAGTAAGCAGCTCGTTTGCCACCCTGGGAGAAAGGATATATTTGTCATATAGCGAAGGATCACTGCCGGGGAGAGCATCAGGCGCATTCTCCAGATGATCAGCCAGCACGTCGGCAGGCGTGTCGCGCAGATCCTTGTCACTCACATTTGCAAGCAGCCGCATGGCCAGTGGTGCCTTGTCGCCTGAATGCATCAGGAAGCCCGATATATCACGCCAGTTACCCATCGATCGCTTCAGCACACCATCCAGTTCGGCGGCCGGCAAGGCAGTCTCTTCAGCCAGCCCGGCAACACTGAGACCGGCCATCCATGAGCTGATATAGCTGTTCCTTATACTGTCTCCTCTCAATATTACCCGGTTGTTCTCCTCTGCCAGCAGAGGATCAATGCCCGGGAAAGGCACCGGTACGTCTGGCACCACTATGTCCAGCGGCACAATGCCATCGGTTGTCGCTGCAGAGATGGTCACGGTGACCTCCGTGTCATCAGGCATGGCCAGGGTATATCCGTGTCTCTCACCGTCATCAGCCCATATCAGCAGCGTACCGTATCCGGTCATCAGGCTGCTCTCGCCCTTATCATTGACTGCCAGCCTGGCCAGCGGGTAGAACTCGGCATAGTTATAGAGCATGTATGATGCCACTGCATCCGTTACGGGAGCGCCGTCAGGGTCGGTTACCTTCACCCTGAGCTCCTTGGTCATGGCATACCTGTCGAGGGTGTTCAGTTCGGTAAAGAATCTGTCACGTCTGATTACGTTTTCATTGCCGGCATACCTGCCGAAGGCTTTGGTATGTACAAGCATCGCACGGCGTGCCGGCTCGGTGAACCATCCCCTGTCGGGAACCGGCTCAGGCTCACAGGCCCCCAGGTAGTGCCATGCCCCGTCAGCCCAGAACTCAACCCATGCATGGTTGTCATCGGTATGAGCCCAGCGTGGTGTATAGACCTGCCTGGCAGGTATGGAGATCGCCCTCAGTGCCGAGACCGTGAAGGTAGACTCCTCCCCGCAACGGCCACGTGCAGACAGAATGGTCGCCATGGGCGATGAGGTGCGTGAGTCGGCAGCCTGGTAGGCAACCTTCTCCTGGCACCAGCGGTTAATCTCAAGGGCAGCCTCCATGGCCGGGAGACCGGCGACGCGGTCACGAAGCTCTTCATAGTAGGTGCTCCTGAAATCATCAGGGTTCTCATTGTTGACCCTGGCGGGAAGGACGAAACTGAGGAAGAGCTCAGAAGGCACCCTCCGCCCCCAGGGCATCTGCTCCCTGGCACGTAGGGCATCGGTCACCATCGAAAGAAGATAGCCGGGCTCAAGGAGAGCCAGGTCACTCATAGGCATATAAGCCAGCAGGAAGGCACCCGCTTCATGAACCTGCGGGTCATCGGTATCGGCTATAACGGAGAAGAGAGCACAGCTCCTCTCACCATAGAGCTCCGCCCTGGCACGAAAATCATCTTCGACGGCCCTGCGCAGAGCCTTGTCGCTGATGAGGTGACTGCCACCGCAGCCGGAGATAAAGAGTGCCAGAAACAGTGTTGAGGTGATTCTGACGGGAAGTGACATCTGCGTACTATTTCTGATAGGATCCGCAGCTGCTTCTCACAAGCAGTTCCGGAGCCAGATTGACCTGACGTTTGTACTTGCTCTTACCCTGGTTCTTGACCTCAGACCATATGATGTTGGCCACCTTCAGCGACATGGCCGGCAGAGGCCTGCGAAGACGGGTGACGGGGGTGTTGAGCTGATCGAACCCGATACCGTCTTCCATGGAAACGACTGCAACATCCTGCGGAACCCTGATATTCCTGTCATTGAGAGCCTCAAACAACGGGAAGACCATGCCGGAATTGAGGGTGATTATCACATCGGTGCGGTGCGGAGGCCTGAGGAAACCTTCAATATCCTGGAAATAAAGCTTCTCACCTACCTTCGGTATGGGTGCTACAGTGAAGTTGACCGAGTCGAACAGCTTTGACTTACGGGTCTGATTCTTCAGCTCTTCCAGCATCTCCTTGTCATACAGGGCGGTATCTTCGCCCGAAACGACCAGCAGGTTTTTCAGCCCCAGCTTGCTGAGGTGGCCGGCCATAATCGTAGCCCCCTGGATACGGTCTGAGTTGACAGTATTGAGCCTGGTCCGCCTGATGGTCCTCTCAAGGAGAACCAGCGGATATGAATCACGGTTGAGGGTTCTGATGATGTTGTCTTCAGCGGCGTTGCCGACAAGGATCATACCGCTGAAGAATTTCTTCAATGACATGATCAGCCTGTTGAAGCGGAGGTCATCAGGGTCCCTGGTGAAGACCGAGAACCCGAGCCCGATGCTTGAGAATGCCTTCTGCAGGTAAGGAGTGATCTCATAGATAAACGGATCATTCATTGAGGGAACCACCATGCCTATAATACCCGGCTTTTCTTCAGCAGGCACGGTCTCGCCCCTCTCGCTGACCGAATCAAAATAACCCATCTGCCTGGCAACTGCAAGAACCCTTTCCTGCGTCTCTTTCTTGATGCCATGCTGGTCAGCCTTATTATTCAGGACCAGTGACACCAGTGTGCCGGAGAGACCTAATCTCGCGGCAATGTCTTTGTTTTTAACCTTTTTCCCCATTTCATTTAGATTATGCTACAAAACTAACAGATTTTCCCTGACATCAGAAATTTTTAGAGCCTTAAAATTAAAAATGTGCTGTAAGACAGTTTCTGCTGCTATTTTTTAGGCAGGGGGCGTCCACTTTGCCTGGCTGCTGCTTCAAACCGCTGCTGCCACTTCGACTTTTTGACGGGCTTCTTTTTGTTCTCCTCTATTTTTTTCAGTATGGCAGCCTCGCTGACAAAACGCCTTGACACCTGGGTCTGGATGATTGAGATCACGTTTGCAAGGAAATAATAGTAGGTTAGTCCGGCTGAGAAGTTGTTGAGAATCAGCATGAACATTACCGGCATCATGTACATCATGGTCTTCATGCCCGGCATCTGCTCCTGTCCGCCCGAGGGGTTGCTGATCTTTGTCGAGATGATGGTTGATGCAGTCATCAGCAGCGTAAAGAGACTGACATGATCACCATACATGGGGATGGTGAACGGCAGATCAAGTATGCTGTCGTAGGTGGAGAGATCCTTTGCCCATAGGAACGCCTGCTGCCTCAGCTCTATCGAAGTGGGGAAGAAACGGAACATGGCAAAGAGGATAGGCATCTGAAGCATCATGGGAAGGCAGCCTCCCATGGGGCTCACCCCGGCCTTCTTGTAGAGATCCATGGTGGCCTGCTGCTTCTTCATGGCATCTTCCTTCTTCGGATACTTTTTGGCTATCTCATCAACCATCGGCTTCATTACCCGCATCTTGGCCTGACTGATGAATGACTTGTGGGTCAGCGGCGAGAGTGCCAGCTTGATGAGCAGCGTGAGTATCAGAATTATGATGCCGTAGTTGGCAATATGGTTGTCAAGCAGGTTGAAGATCGGAATAATGACAAACTTGTTGATGCCCTTGATGATGTTTTTGCCAAGGAAGACCAGATCCTCCAGCTTCTGCCCGTACTTCTTGAGAATGGTATAGCTGTTCGGACCGAAATAAAAGCTCATCTTCATACGGCTGTCATCACCCCATGTGAAGGGAACCCCTATCTCAGACTCACAGTAGCGCAGGTAGCGCGACGTGGGGTCAGTGATGGTAGAGGTGACGGCTGCATTGAGGAAGTAGTCATCTGCAATGATCACTGATGAAAAGAACTGGTCCTTATAGGCAATCCAGTCGGTCTTCATCAGTGTCTCGGTCATCACGTTCTTCTTCTGCCGCTGTCTCTCTCCTCCTATGTTCTCGACGCTCTCCTGGTATACCCTGTACTTGATGCCGGTATACATATCCTCATTCTGCCTTCCCTTCTCCTGCTGAGGTATGTACATCTTCCAGTCGAGCGCAATGGATGTGGTGTTGGCCGGGATTACTGATGAGAGTGATCTGAACTGTGTCTCGAGTGTTACCATGTAGTCATCGGGCAGCATGGTATATTTATACTCTATATATTCACCATCTGTGCCGGTAAGCCGCATGGTAAGGGAAGCCGGACCGTTCCCGGCAAAGACGGGGCCGTCGTAATTCACAGGCTCGAACCACAGCTCGTCTGTCCTGATAAGCTTGTTGTCAGTGGTGAAGAACTTGAACCCGAAGACTGTCGAGTCGCCGTCAAACAGTACTACCGGACTGCCGTTAAAGGTGTTATACTCTTTGAGCGTGACTGAATATGGTTTCCCGCCGGCAGCTGATATCCTCATGGTCATCAGCTGATTTTCAAGAATATAAAAGCCGGGCTCGCCGGTATTGCGGCCGCTGAAGACGCTGTAGGCTGCACTATCGGCCAAAGAGGGGCGGGTGATTCCGGTAACCGGGGCGGCAGCCTCACCTGCGACAGGCGGAACGGTGTCAGGCTGACCGGAACCGAGGCCTAGCCTGCTGTTGAGCTCAGAGACACGGTCTATGACAGTCTGCTCCTTCGGTTTGTAGCTGAGGGCCCTGATATATGATTCACGGGCCTTGTCAAAATCACCGGCAGCATAGAGAGAGTCAGCATACTCCTTCTCGGCAGCAAAGTACTTGCCCATCCGGTGGTTATTGTACATACTGAACCCCAGAAAGATGAGAAATATCAGGATGATGCCGGTTACTGTGTTCCTATCCATTGTTTTATATTCCCGGTTAGTAAAATATTGTTGGTCTGCTGGATGAATTATGGCTGGCAGTCCGGACGGCCACTACCTGACAGTCATGGCCGCTGCTGCCGGAGGAGCTGCTGTGGAGAGGGCTGAACGTATTGAGGCCAGTCATTCCTCGTACATGGAATTGTCTATCAGCTTCACCTTCTCCTCAAGGATCTTGATCTCCTTCCTGGCATTGGCGATCTTCTCCTCCACCTCCCTGATCATGCTGTCAGCATTGGCCGACTTGGCGAAGAAGCCGATATTGTTCTCCCACAGGACTATATCACTCTCGAGCTGCCTGATCTTGCTGTAGAACTTCTCGCGCTCACCCCTTACCTTACGGGCTGCACGCGGATTGGTCCTGGCACTGTCTATCTTGCTGCGGTATCTGAGAATGTTCTTGTCATCATCATCAAGCTTCAGCTTCTCAAACTGCCTGTTCAGCGCCTCCTTGTAGCGCCGGGCAATCTCCTCCTTTTTGTTGAAGGGAACGAAACCGATATCGGTCCATCGTTTCTGGATATCCTTCAGCTGCTCGAACCCGGCACGCAGGTCATCGCCCGGGTCGAATGTCTCCAGCTCATTGAGTATCTCCAGCTTGGCCTTCAGATTGTCTTCGTATGAGGTATCCCGTCCGGTGAAGTATTCAGATTTCCTGGTAAAGAATGTATCACACGCCTTCCGGAAACGCTTCCAGATCTTGTCAGAGTATTTCTTTGGCACGGGACCGATCTCTTTCCACTCCTTCTGAAGCCTTATGAGTATCTCGGAGGTCTCTTTCCAGTCTGTGCTTTCCTGAAGCGCTTCGGCCTTGAGGCAGAGTTCAGTCTTGAGCTGCAGGTTCCTGACCTGTGTCTCTTTATTCTCGGCGAAGAAGGTGCGTTTCTTTTCAAAGAAACTGTCACAGGCGGCCCTGAAGCGCTGGTATATCTTGTTGTTATGCTTCTTCGGTGCGAAGCCGATCGTCTTCCAGAGTTTCTGCGCCTCGAGTATGGCTTCTGACTTCTCCCGGAAATCGGCAAAAGTGAGAATCTCGCCGGCAGCTATCTCCTCTACCCTTTTGCAGAGCTCGGTCTTGGCTTCCAGGTTGCGCTTCTGCTCATCCTTCTGCTTCTCGAAGAACTCATGATGCCGCTTGTTCACCTTTGAGGTGGCTTCACGGAACCGGTCCCAGATGTCATTCTTGTGCTCATGGGGAACAGGACCGATCTCACGCCACTGGTTATGATACTCCTGGAGATGTTTGAAGGCGGTGACGGGACTGGGCTCAAGAAGCAGCTCTTCAGCCTTCTCGCACAGGGCGATCTTGGCCTCAAGGTTTTTACGCAGATCGAGGTCACGCAGCTCGCGGTTGATCTTTATATAGTCATAGAATATCTCGACGCTGTGATGGTAGTTCTCCCACAGATTCTTGACTGCCTGCTGCGGAACGATCCCGATGGCATGCCACGCGTTCTGCAGGCTGCGGAACTCCTGGAAGGTCTTGTTTATGGCCTCTTCACGGTTGACCAGATCCTTGATCTGCTCTATTATTTCAAGCTTCTTGCGGAGGTTATCCTGTTTCTCGCTCTCCTGTATCTTTATGAAGTCGCTCCTGCGGCTGCGGTAGGTTTCGAGAATGGTCTTTATCTCGCCCTCAAGCTCATCGGGTTCAGGCCTGTAGTCTTCAATATTACCTCCCTCCTTCGCGAAGTTGAGCCGCTTCTCATTGAATTCGGCCTTCGTCTTCTTGTAGAAGAGCTCCTTGATACGGCCTACATCATCAACTATCTCTGCCGGAGGCCTGTTCTCGACGATGAGCGCCAGCGTCTCTACCAGCTCTCTCCTTGAGTAGCCGCTGTAATCAACCGGAGGGAGCTCTATATCATCATAATTGATCTCATCTTCCTCTTCATCATCTCCGGCAGACACATCCTCCACAGGTGCGGAGGCGGCGACCGCTTCGGCGGCAGGCACATCCTCCACAGGTGCGGAGGCGGCGACCGCTTCGACGGCAGGCTCATCCCCGGCAGGGGCATCAGGCCCTCCTGACGATGTCGCGACGCCGGCCGGTGACGGTATCCCGTCAGCAGAATTGTCAGATTCTGCCTTTGCGGCTTCAGAGCGGTCTTCTGTAAAATCTTCTTTTTCCGGTTCTTCCCCGTCGTTGCCGGCAGCCGGGTCACCGTGATCTTCCGGCCTGTTATCAGGCATGTTCTTCTCTTCCGCAGATTCGATGTTCCTTTCAGAGTCATCGAATTGTTCATTATGAACAGAGCTTTCCGGATCTTTTGTGGTCATTTCGAATCCTTTTTCTTCAGTGCATCTCAGGGGTGAGCGAGGTGCAGCCTTCCTGCTCCCCCTTTTTTTCAAACCACGAAAATAATGGATAATTGGTAAAACTCAAACCAATACGTGATTTAATTGGAACGGTTCAGATTCTGAGCCCTAAAAAGCTTACATTTGCGGTGTGGTACGCCAGATGCAAATGATGAATACAAAAGAGATCATTATTATTGTTGCGATGACGCTGCTTGTTGCACATGCGGCCTACCAGAAGCTTTCCAGGAAGAAAAAGGCCGGAAAGAAGGAGGGAGCATCACCGCCGGGCGCGCGTAAGGGCAGTCTGCGTGACCAGTCTGATGACTATGAGCCATATTCCGGCAAGCGTGATACATAGAAGATGACATCATCCGTGGCAGTGACACCGGCCGCCGTGAGCATTCTGGACCCTGGCAGCCTCTGCACCTTACAACTGCCGTATCATGTACCAAGCTCAAGCTGATCTCTGATCAGCCTGTAGTATCTGCCCTTGAGTGCAGTCAGCCCGGCATGCGTTCCCGATTCAGCTACCTTGCCTTTTTCCAGTACCACTATGTTGTCGGCATGGCGCACCGTGCTCAGCCGGTGTGCCACTATGACCACCGTGCGGCCTGCATAGAAGCCCGCCATGTTCTCAACAATCATCCGCTCATTGGAGGCGTCGAGCGCACTGGTCGCCTCATCGAGAAGCAGCAATGAAGGTTCTTTGTAGACCACCCTTGCAATCAGTATACGCTGTTTCTGTCCCTGGCTCAGGCCGTGCCCTCCCTGGCCCACCCGCGTGTGCAGACCCGATGGCAGTGAGTCAAGAAGAGAGCTGAGGCTGGCAATGGCGACAGCCCGCTCAACCCGTTCCATCACCGGCTCCTCCTCACCGGGAGCAATATTTCCCAGGATGGTGTCGGGGAAGATGTATCCCTCCTGCATCACTGCGCCGGTATGCTCCCTCAGTGATGAGACAGCAATTTCATCCAGCCTGATCCCACCGATGCGTATCTCGCCCTCTTCGGGTCTGTAGAACCCCAGCAGTATCTTCAGCAGGGTGGTTTTCCCCGAACCGCTCTCACCCACTATTGCAGTCACACGTCCGGCAGGTATCTCAAGGTTCAGCTTCTGCAGCACCCAGGGTGAGCCGGGGCCTTCATACCTGAATGAGAGATCACGTATTTCTATGCCAGTCTTTGCAGGCATGGCACTGCCCCCGCCGGACTCCTCCTCGGGAGTCATGGAGTGAACCTCATTCAGGCGCTCCAGGCTGATCCTGGCATCCTGGGTATCTCTCAGGAACGTGACGATCTGGGATACAGGGCCGTTGAGCTGACCGGTGATGAACTGCACGGCAAGCATCATGCCCAGGGTCATTGAACCGTTGATAACCAGCGTAGCCGAGATAATCGTTATAATGATGTTGACCGACTCATGGATAAGGGTTCCGCCGGCTGTCTGATACTGCAGGATCCGCAGCCCCCTGATACGTGTCGAATAGACCTCCTGCTGATGCCGTTCCCACTCCTTCCGGTTTGACTCCTCATTGCCCGCCAGCTTGATCTCCTGCATGCCGTTGACAATATTGATCATCCGGTTTCCCGCCTCGGACATCTGTATGAACCGCATGTTGTCAAGGCGCTCACGTGCCGGCATGAAGATCATGACATAAGCTACGTAAAGCGCCGTGCCGGTTACAAACACCAGCAGCACCGGCAGGCTGTAAATACCCAGCACCACCCCGAATATGACGAAGTTGAAGAGTGAAAAGAGTATTGCCAGGCTTGATGAGGTCAGGTAGTTCTCAATGCGGCTGTTGTCATCAATACGTTGCAGGATGTCGCCGTTCAGCTTCGTATCGAAATACGCTATCGGCAGGCCCATCAGCCGGGCAAGGAAGTCAGACACTATTCTGATATTGAGCCGTGTGCCCAGATGCAGCAGCAGCCAGCCACGACTGAACTCAACCGCCATCCGGCCCGCCGTAAGTGCCAGCTGCCCTGCCAGGATCAGCCAGATGAGCCTGATGTCACGCGCAGCGATACCCCTGTCTATTATCGCCTGGGTGAGGAATGGAAAGATGAGCTGGATGGCGCTTGAGGCCAGCAGGCCGGCAAAGAGCCATACGATCTGTCTGCGGTAGGGTCTGAGGTAGGGAATCAGGAACCGGAAGCCTCCTGGTGGCGGAGGGTCATCGGGAAGGGCAGAGAACTCCGGTCCGGGGGTGAGCAGCAGCGCCATGCCGCTTCTCTCACCGCTGCTCAAGCCCATACTCCATCCGCGCAGAAACTCATCATGAGTCATCCTGAGCCTGCCCACGGCAGGGTCACTCACCCATACCGTTCTGTCACTGATACGGTTGACCACAATGAAGTGGTTCTGCTTCCAGTGTATGATACATGGCAGCGGGGCATCACTCATGAGCCGGCTGAAGGGTATCTTAACCCCTGCAGCAGTGAAACCCATGCTCTCAGCGGCGACCTTGAGACCCATCATGGAGACACCCTGCCTGGTGATCCAGGCCCTCTTCCTTATGGTCTCCAGCGAAAAGTGCCTGCCATGCCAGCGGGCAACCATGCTGATGCAGGCCGGCCCGCAATCCATGGCGTCATGTTGTCTGACGAAGGGATAGGTCATGAGGTAAAAAGGATGGATCAGATGCAAATATATCCAAAAATCGGGCAGACGGTGACCCGGCGTTCCCAGGGGCATCATTGAGGCTCTTTCAGAAATCGTTTGCGGAAATAGTATATTTGTGGTTTAATTTTCCGGATTGGGCCTTTTCAGGAAGTACTCGGACTCTGACATCATTGATGGTATCAGGAAGCAGGATAACCGCATCCTCTCATTCCTGTATGATTCATGGTTCGGCATGGTCCGCGATTACCTCAGGAAAAACGGGGGAACCGACGATGATGTCTATGAAGTGTTCCAGGAGACAATAGTGATGTTCTACCGGAAGATCACCGGAGAATCGTTTCAGGTATCGGGTGACCTCAAGGGATACTTCTTCGGGATGACGCGCATTGTCTGGACTAAGCTGCTGCAGCACCGGTCAAGGCTTGAACCGATGGTCAGCGAGCCGGCCGATACGGGTGATGACGACCTTGTCAGGCGCGGGATAATGGAGCGGATTGTGATGAGATCATTTGCAATGCTGAAGGAAGACTGCCAGATGGTACTCAACCTGGTCAGTGAAGGATACAACTACGCCGATATAGCTGAAAAGATGGGTCTTGCCAGTGAAGCCTACGCCAGGCGGAAGAAGTATCTCTGCAAGGAGGCACTCATGGAAATAATCAAAACCGATCCGGAGTATCAGGATCTGGGCCCCCTGTAGATCATTGAAAGCATCAGCGTGCCTGCTCCGAGCACACCCAGCAGCAGCAGGTAGAGCCCGACCTTGTTGTACCAGAGAGAGGTATCATCGCCATAGATGACAAGTGTTGACCAGTAATAGGGATGTGAACGGCTCTGGTCGGCTCCCCTGAGAAATTTCAGCCTGGCGTTGCGCAGCGCCGAGCTCTTGGCCTGGCCAGCCCTCATGTTCTTGTAGAATGAACGTATCACCTCTGATGCTGAGGCATCCTCAACCTCCCACATTGACATCACCACCGAGCGGCTGCCGGCATAAAGGAACCCCCGTGCCAGGCTGAGCAGCCCCTCGCCGCTGACCAGCCTGCCCACACCGGTGTTGCATGAGCTGAGCACAACCAGCATGGCATTCAGCGGCAGACTGTAGACCTCGTAGGTATTCAGCATACCGTCATCCTCGCCGCCATTGCCGCCTGCAAACAATATTTTCGAAAAGGCCGGCTGCCGGTCATCAACCAGCGCATGCATCGCAAGGTGAATTATTTTGTATCCTGCAGCGACCCGCCTGAAGGTATCCTCCCTGGCCTCCTCTCCCAGGTAGGCCTTGCCCCCGCATTGCCTGACAGCATCCGATGCCTCTTCAATGGCAAAGGGCAACTCCCTGATCTCATTGCGCAGCCCCGACCAGTAAAGCAGCAGCGAGTCATCAACCTCCACGCCTGAATAGGTGGGGGCAAAAGCAGCCAGCCGGTTGTTGAAGCTCCTGCTCCGTTCTGTGGTCTCCGATGAGAGGGTGACACTGTAGATATATGAAAAACGGTAACGCTTGAGGGCAAACGGCGCATCACGGTAGAGCAGGCCGGGACTGCGGAACTCTTCAGTGATCAGCGCCTCAAAGGGAAGGTATGACAGTATATTGTCGGGTGAGATCACGATCTTGTCACCCCTGAGATAGGGCAGTGCAGGCTCAAGAAGTACACGGTAGAGACTGTAGGCAAGATCCATGTATTCATTGAAAGGTGCCCGGGCATCGCTGGTGGCAGGCATGGTGGTGAGAAGCTCGCGGAAACGGTGAAGAGAGGCAATAAACCCGGAGTCAATGTCACATGTGATAATCTCCCGGTGCCTTGAGTTGGATATGAAGATATGTAGCTGCGAATCGGTCAGAATATAGCTGAGCAGATTGGCCCGGCGGCCTATTACACTTCCGGTCCTGGACAAGGGAGTCACCTCACTGCGGTATTTGAGATTGTAATAGGCCGGATAGCGTTCTTCAAAAATGTTTATAAGCGAGTCGCGTGACCTGACCAGATTGAAGATCAGCCCCTCCCAGGTTGCCAGTCGTTGATGGTCAGGCGTCACCTTCAGCTCTTCCCTGGCTATCAGTTCGCGGTATATTCCGGTCTGCCTGCGTATGGAGGCATCAAGCGAGACCAGCTCTTCGGGAAGCGAGAAGCGGGCTGCATTCACCTCCCGGATGGAACTGAGGAAGGCGGCCATCTTGCTCCGCTCGGTAAACTCAAATATGGTGTTGAGAAGCCCGGCACCGCCCCCGGCACGGTAGAGAGCTTCATAATTACCCACCAGCCCGGTATATATGTCCCTCGACGATGAACTGAGGCTGGTCCGGCTCTCATCCTCAGTCATCTCAAGCCTGCGCCGGTCATAAACGGAAGCTATCATCCTGCCGGTGGCTATAGCCTGTCTCAGATAACTTGTATCGGCAGTACTGGCTGCCAATGCGTTCAGTGAGGCATACCTGAGCCTGAGAATAGCCAGGTTGCTGGCTGAGAGCCAGCTGGCATCTGCACCATCCCCGGACGTTTCGTGAGTGAGAGCGGCACCTGATGCCGGCAAAACTGAGTCTGCCTCCCCGGTGAGCGCCAGCAGCTCGCGGTACCTGCCGGCTGCATAGAGAACCCTGGCATAGTTGTTTGTCACAACTGCACGCATGCTGTGGTCCCAGGGGTTACGGCGAACATAGGTGAAGCAGCTGTCAAACAGCGCAAGTGAACGGTCATGGTTATGCAGATTGGTATCGACAAACCCTGCGAGGGCCACCAGCATGGTGATGTGCTCGCGGCTGCCCTGCCCGTAGCTGCGGATGGCCTGGCTGACCCCCTGTTCCAGCAGTCTCTCACCCTCCTCATACCGCCCCTGATCGGCAAGCAGACCGGCATAGCTGAGATAGAGATGGTACTTATCCTGCGTGTTCGGGCCATCCTCTATTGAGAGACCACGGCGCAGGTAATACTCACTCTCTTCAGGCTGATCGAGCTCCCGGAGGACATTCGCCAGAAGGTTATGTATAAGTATCCTTGAGTCAATGCCCTCACTGCGGTTCCGGTCATACAGCACAAGCGCCTGGCGACAGTAGATGAGTGACTTGCTGTAATCATTGATATAGAAGAGACTGAGTCCGATGACATGATACAGATCGGCCATCACCTTCTCACTGACGGAACCCGGGAAGCGACGGGAAAGTGCCAGGCCGGCCTCAGCCATGGCAATGGCCTTTTCATAATCATTGACCTGTGAGGCTATACTTGCCAGGTTAAGATAGTTGTTGACCAGGCCGGATGAGTCTGCTCCACTGATCTCACGCCGGGCCTCCAGAGCCCGGAGACCCGCCTGCCAGGCATTTGCAAAATCCCCTGCCCTTGCCAGAGTCCCTGCAAGGTTATTGAGACCGGTTGAATATCTGCGGTCTCTCAGCCCAATGGCCTCCCTGTATCTGACCGATGCGGAAAATGCTGCGGATGCCATGGCGAACCTGTTCGACTGGAAATACTGGATACCCGTAAAATAACAGGCATCAGAGAGAGCAAGGGTATCACTGATTCCGCCGTCAGTGAGAAGCGCCTCTATCTCTGAGGTAATCTGAGAGGCATCCGCACCTTTGTACCTGCCCTCAAGCAGGGCGGCGAGAGAGTCGGTCAGCTGCCTCAACAGCGCCACATCCCGGTCAGAAGACCATGCAGACTCTCCCGGGATCATGACAGAGAAAGCTGAAACAAACCCTGACGGGAAGACGACAGGCGATAAAACTGCCGGCCGGAAGGCAGCCGGGGCTGATGATGCAGCCTCCACCCTGCCGGGAACGGAGATAATGATCAGTAGAGCAGCTGCCAATATGGCTGGTCTGTATCGCATCAGTGTGGTCCTTCTTGCTTCCGGCTGCAAATGTATAAAAGATCCCCCTCTTTGCCGGTTATTGATTGCCTATGATATTGTGCTGAATATAAGCTAAGTATAAAAAAAATAAAAAAAACTTCTGTTTTTTGTGTCACAAAACCCGCTTTTCGGGTACGTACCGGTGTAAACGAGATTAAACCCTGAATTATTAATTAACCAATCAAAAAAAGATGGAAACCCTGAAATTTGAAAATCTTGCTGAGTATGTACTCACTAATGAGGAGATGATTAACCTTCGTGGCGGACTGGGATCAAACACTGAGCCGCCTGAGATGCAGATACCGCCGGTACTCAAGCCGCCCATCATCATTGAGATCTGATTTGCATAAGTCAACCGGCACATCCGGTTTATAGATATACTCCTCAGCCTGTGAAGGCGGGGAGGCTTGCTGAAGGAGCAGGGAAACCAGGGGAAGGAGTGACGGGCTCAGGAAGTCGGTCAGCCTGAGGCCTGCCATCCGGGGAGACGCAGTGTCATCCGCTCCGGAACGCCGGTATGGGACCGGCACCGGGAGGTGTGATGAAGAGGGCGCCCGGGCGGGGCAGCGCAGAAAGGCGGTAACGCAACCGTCTCCGGGCAGGCTGGCAGACACTGCCGGCACAGGAGAGGCGCACCTGAGACCGGGGATGAGTGATTGTTGAACTGGTTAAAGTACGCAATACATTACTATCATGAAAAAAGATAAAGCTAAAAACATGGAGTTTTTTCCATATGCCGGAAGGTCCGGAAGAGGAGACTTTTTTACGGCAGCCGGCCGCTCAGGCTACCTGCCGGGGCCTGAGAGGGAAGACGCTCTCAGACGGGAGACTGATGAGATTCTTGCCAACAGTGACCTGCTTGAATTGCGCAGGAAACTGACAGAGCTTGAGATGAAGAAGCGTTCATCGCACTCTGTGCGCAGGAACCTCGCCAGAGCCGCCAGGTATGCTGCGGCAGCAGTGGTACTGGCTGTCATCTCGTCGGCACTCTATTTCACCCTGAGGCCCGGCTCGGCGGCAGATGATCTCTATCTTGCCAACTATGCCCGCTACGAGGCTCCGGGTGCTGTCAGATCGGCCGTAACAGCCGGAAACGCCCTGATGCATGAAGCTCTTGCATCATACAATGCCAGAGAGTACGAAAAGGCTATAGTATTACTTGAGCAGCTGACTGATGAGGGACAGGATGAGATAGAGCCGGTATTTATCCATGGTATGGCAAACATGGAGGTGAAGAACTACCAGAAGGCAAGCGGATCATTCAGTACGGTCATAAGTCACAATGACAACCTCTTCCTTGAAGATGCAGCATGGTATCTCGGCCTCTGCTACATGATGACTGAAAACAAGGAGAAAGCCCAGAGCCAGTTCAGGGCCATAGCTGACTCAGGAAGCAGATATGCCAGGCAGGCAGCAAAACTGGCACGCAGACTGAGATAGTAGCAACAAAAAAGAGATCATATGTTCGAGATTCTTCGCAATGCCCTGATGGAGAAAGGTGTCTCGGTGAGAGAAGGGCAGGAAAAACTTGACAGGATGATTATCAACCCGGATATAATAGCAGGTGTATCCCACGAGATCAGGACACAGATGAACTCGATCATTGCCTTCTCACATCTGATCAACAATGAGCGGTTCAATGAAAGCGAACGGAAAGAGTTCTCTGATCAGATAGTCAATTCCTGCGAACAGCTGATCGGGCTCCTGGAAAATATCTTCGACAATACGGCGATTGAGACAGGATCAGGCGGAGAAAATGTACGTGAAACGGATGTGACCGGCCTGTTTGAGTCCCTTACCTCAGATTTCAGGGTTTACATGAGGAAGAAGGGGCACAACGGCGTGGTACTCCTCCATGAGGACAATCTGCCCAAGAAGCTGATGCTGAGGATCGATACCGCAAAACTGATCCGTATTGTCAACAACCTCTTCAGGAATGCACTCAGCCACACTTTTTCAGGGTTTATAAAAGTTGGGTGTACCTACAGCGATGAGACACTTACAATGTATGTAAAAGATTCTGGCCAGGGTTATTCAAAAAGCAGAGACCTGCTGCTTTCCGACAATCCTGAATTCCGACAATCAAACAGTCAGGATACCTATTCCGCTATGAATTTAATCCTGGCCAGAAATCTTATTCTCTCAATGGATGGCTCTGTCAGGGTTGAGCCGGACGAGAGGGAGGGCACCGCCGTATATGTCTCATTTCCTGTCAAAGAGATCGCAGGCTATAAACTATTTGCCGGCAACTCCTCGGAGAACCGGGTAGCAATATAATTCTCCTATTCTATTTGTCTGTCTGTAAGAAAAGGAATCCAGCAGGGGCCCGCCGTCAGGGCGGGCCCCTGATTTTTTATCCGGCCAACCCGGGAGACCGCATGGCTGGTACCTCATGGAAATTTTTCACCGGGCCTGCCACTCTTCCGGCTGGTACCCTCGGAAAGAATGGTTATCTCGGTCCGCCGGTTCAGGCGTTTGCCCGCCTCGGTAACATTGTCTGCAATGGGCTCTGACTCACCATATCCATGCGAAAAGATGCGTTCAGCTGATATTCCTCGCTTTATCAGGAACTCCTTAACCGAGTTTGCCCTCCTTTCCGATAGCCTGAGATTGTACTCGTCACTGCCGTCAGAGTCGGTATGCCCTCCTATCTCAATTACCACCGTATGGTTGATTGTCAGGAATTCCAGCAACAGCTCCAGCTCGGGCATTGAAGCCTCCAGCAACTCCCAGGAGTCAAAGTCGTAGAAAATATTGTACATCCTCATGAACTCGCCTTCACGCACCCTGTTCAGGGCGATGGTCCGGGTATAGGGCTCCGCCGATGTGTATCCGCCTACGAAATCAAAATTCTCCGAGAAAAAGAGATATCCGTTTGCAGTGACATTCAGCCCGTAGCTGCTTCCCCGGGGCAGGCAGACAAAGAATTCTCCGCTGTTGTCGGTATCAGCTGCTATCACTTTGTTCCTGAAGGTGAGGTCGGAAAGCTCATAGCTCGCTTTTATGGGTATGCCGGTAAGCTTGTCGGTCACCTTTCCCTTGAAGTAGAGCACCTGCTCGGGCTGTATCTCTTCAGGCAGATCGATCCAGAAGATATCCTTCCCCCTCTTCTTGTCGCGCACCGAAGAGAAGTAGGCCCGTTTGCCTGATGACTCTATCACCAGCCCCATCTCATCGGCAGGGGTGTTCACCGGCGGACCGAGGTTCACCGGGGCTGTCCAGCTGCTGTCGCGATTCATTGTGGAGTAGTAGATATCATGCCCACCGAAGGAGTCGCGACCGTTTGATGAGAAGTAGAGCCTTTTGCCGTCGAAATAGATGAACGGTGAGATCTCGTCACCGGCGGTATTGATATTCTTTCCCGGGTTGACCGGTTTTCCCCACTTGCCATCAATGCCCTTCACCGAGTACCATATATCCATCCCTCCCATTCCGCCCGGGCGGTTGCTCACGAAGAACAGCATCTTCCCGTTGGGGCTGATTGATGGCTGCGACTCCCAGTATGCGGTATTCACCGGCGGGCCGACATTTTGTCCGGGAGACCATCTGATGCCGTCAAATGTCGAGAGGTAGATGTCGCATCTGCCATGACCGTCGCTCCTGTCACAGGCGGTGAAGTACATGTGTCGGCCATCGGCAGAGATCGACTGTGCGCCCTCGTTGCCTGCCGTGTTTAGCGGCGCACCGGCATTGCGCGCCAGCCCCCAGTAGCCGTTGCTGTTCCAGCGGCTGATATAGAAATCTTCCTGCCTGTCATGGGCATAGTCGCGTCCATATCCGGCAGCCCTTTTCACCTCACGTGTGAAGATAAGCTGCTGTCCGTCGCCGGTCACCGAAGGCCAGTACTCATCAAGTTCGGTATTCACCGAGTCGCCTGCATTGACCGGCTCAGTGTCATATGCCTTTACCGGGTATGAGAGTGCAAAGCGGCAGTCTGAGAGCATCTTCTCAGCCTCCTGCCTCAGCCTGGCACTGCTCCCCTGTCGCTTCAGGTAGGCCTCGAGATGAATGGAGGCGTCATAATAGTTGCCGGTACGCAGCTCTGCCTTGCCGAGACTGAAGAGTGCAGGCGGGAAAAAGGAGGGATCGATATCTGTGGCGGCACGGTAGTGGGTCACCGCGTTCTCCCACTCGCCCTGGTCAGAATAGAGCTGTCCCAGCAGCAGGTGCGCCTCCAGAAAACGACCATCCTCCCTGACTGCCTGTTTCAGATGGCTCTCTGCCGTCTTGAAATAGAGGAGCTCATAATCGCGCTTGCCAAGCTCATAGTACCTGAGCGCCCTGTTGGAACGGGTATGGAGGTTCTGCCCCGACAGCAGGCAAAGCGGCACTGTCAGGAGCAATATGGCGGTTATGGTTACTATCCGGCCCACTCAGGGGATATGCATAAACTTCTGTGCCTGCAGTGATACCCTCCACCTCGTGTTCCTCTTCACATACTCGGTTATAGCCGAAATCATCTCCCGGTAGCGGCTCCACTCAGGCTGCAGAAGCAGGACACAATCAGTCCGGACCCTCCGGCTGTACATTTCAGCTTCCTCAAAATCAGTGCCATGCTGAATAACCACCTTCAGCTCGTCAGCCCTATCCCAGATCTCAGGCAGCGGTGGTGCGTTCCTCTTGGGCGAGAGGGTGATCCAGTCCCAACTCCCGGTCAGGGGATATGCCCCGGAGGTCTCGAGAAAGGTTGAAATACCATGTGCTTTCAGGCTTTTGCATAACGGGTCAAGGTTCCACATCAGGGGCTCGCCTCCGGTGATGACAACCGAATCGGCACCTGACTGAACCACATGCGACGTAATCTCTTCAATACTCACAAGCGGGTGAAGGTCAGCATTCCATGAATATTTGGTGTCGCACCAGTTGCAGCAGATATCACATCCGCCTATCCGTATGAAATAAGCCGCCTTGCCGGTATTGAACCCTTCGCCCTGTACCGAGTAGAACTCTTCAACCAGCGGCAGCAACAGACCTTCACTCTCCTGAGGCTTCATGTCAGGGTCACTTAACGGCTCTCCAGCGAGAGCAGCCTCATGAAGTGCCTGAAGAGATCAGTGTTCTCATTTACGCCGCTGAACTGCATGGCGCCCGGGCCATATGCAAATACCGGCACCATGATGCCTGAATGGCCGGTGAGGCTGAAGTTGGCCTTGATCTCCCGGCTGCTGAAATCGCCGCTGGTGATACTCATGCCGCCTGTCTCATGGTCAGCGGTGATCACAATCAGGGTGTGGCCGTCACTCTCGGCAAAATGGCGGGCAACTGCCACCGCACGGTCCATGTCAATAACCTCTGAAGTGACACCGTCAAGATTGTTTTTATGAGCCTGATGATCAATCTCCGATCCCTCAATTACCAGTATGAATCCTTTAGGGTTCTTCGAGAGCACACTCAGTGCCTTTGCTGTCGCCCTGGCAAGATGGCCGGGGTCCCTCCCGTCAAGGATGGTGGGCATATGGCCCGTTGACATGAGCCCTGCAATGTGGTTTGATGACGACGCCTCAAATGACTCAAGGTCATAGGTAACATCATATCCCCTGGCAAGCAGCTCGGAAACGGTGTTGGTGGCATCAGTCACGTTACCGGCAGAATCAACCGCAGGCTCAAAATGCTCCCTGCCGCCTCCGATAAAAATATCAGCTGCACCGTTGGCATACTGATGTGATATCTCGCGGTATTCATAACGCGATGGCACATGGGAGACAAAAGAGGCAGGGGTGGCGTCAGAGAGCGAGCTGGTGACAACGACCCCGGTAGATAGGCCCGCATTCTTGGCATACTCGAGAAGAGTCATCATCTGCGTGCTGTCAGGCCGCATGGCAACCATACGGTTATTGGTCTTCTCGCCGGTGGAGATAGCGGTCCCACCGGCAGCCGAATCAGTGGTGTAGCTGTTGGCCGAGCTGGTACGGCTGAATCCGGTGACCGGAAAAGTCAGAATGGTCAGGGGCTCGCCGGCAACAGTCATGGCAGCATGGATATGGGGCAACCCCATACCGTCACCTATAAAAAGGATAAGATTCTTGGGATTCTCACGCTTACATCCGGAGAGTCCGATGGCCAGCGCAATGACAAACAGCGTGGCAGTCCTGGTCAAATACTTCATAAATCAACAGTTATCAGTTATCGCCAAACAATAATACTCTTTCACGTTTTTCTGCTTCTGCCGCCCACCCCGCAGGAATGATTTTCCAGTCACTCAGCGGCCGTGGCGAGATGGTTCCCTGTCCGGCAATCCATTCGGCCAGATAGTGTCGCAGGTCACGGGAGGTTGACGCAACCATCCTTTCCCTAAGCTTTCCCCCGGTTATCCCTGCAGCGGCAAAGTGCCCTCCGCCGCCGTTGGCACGGTACGAGTTGACCGCAACCGTATACTCCTTATCCGGGCTGAACGGGGTGCCGTCACTCATTGAGATGATATTGATCCTCGACCCCTCAGGCTTGCTCACGTCAACGGTATAACGAATGCCCATGGCTGACTCAAAGTTGTAGGAGGGGAAGCGCAGCCTGGCGGTACCGTTAACCATGACCGGTCTGCCACTCTCATCAAGACGGTAGTTAAGCATATAGTCGCTGCTGCTCTTCATGGTGCTGAACCACTGCCCCGCAGCATGCTCCAGGTGACGGTCGATCTCCCTGCCGGTCATCCTGACGGTATAGAGGAAGTTCTCGAAACGGTAGAGACGGAACAGGTCGCTGACGTGCAGCTCACCTTCAGATATGCTCTGATCAAACGAGAGCGGGGCGGCCAGCGAGATGTCAGCTCCGGTGTAGTCAAGCTGCATGCGGTGAATCAGGTCTACGAACGCCGAGGGACCGAAGAAGGCATCACGCGTGGTGGCCGGCGCATCAGAACGGCCTATGGCACGTGAGGTGTACTCCCTGATGGTGGCAGAGACATCACTGTACCTTTTCAGGAAAGGCTCCGAGACCGGAAGGGTGTTCATGGCGATCACCCTGCCGGTAATCTCCGGCTTGCGTGAGCCGTCAGCCTGCCTGACAAACTGAACGGTGGCATTCATCACCGCATCAGACCTGCTTCCGCCGTCAAGCACAAGCACGGTGCTCCCGTCAGTGCTGATCACCTCTTTCATATCCTGACGATGGTCATGACCGCAGAAGATGATATCAAACCCCGGAACATTACGAGCCACGGCCAGAGTGCTGTTCTCAGACTCATCACGGTCACTGTCATCACCCATGCCCGAATGGAAGAGCCCTATCACCAGATCAGGTTTCTCGGCCAGCATAACAGGCATCCACTCCCTGGCAACGGAAACCATGCTCCTGAACTCAATACCGCTGTAAAGCGACTCTGGAAGCCACCTGGGCACCGAAGGGGTGATAAGACCAAACACCGCCACTTTCAATCCCTTTTTTCTAATGACCGTATAGGGCCTGAAATAGGGTTCGCCGGTGGAAATATCAATGGCGTTGGCAGCCAGCAGCGGAAAAGTGTACTCCTTTCTGACGCGGTCATAGACAGGATGCCCCGTTTCAATGTCATGATTGCCTGCAGTGGCCGCATCATAGCCCAGGTGGTTCAGGATATCCGCCACAATATGAGTTGAAATGGTATCCACATAATTGTAATAATAAACCAGTGGGTCGCCCTGCAATATATCTCCGTTATCGAGCAGAATTATATTCTCATTGCCGGCAGCCTTCACCACAGAGGCCAGGTTGGCCAGTGAGTGGTCAGTGCCCCTCTCCTCGATATTGTCATAGGGCAGCAGCATACCGTGAATATCGGTGGTGGCATAGATCTCAATCTTCTCTCCTCCGGCAGAGCAGGAGAATGCGATCAGAGCCGTCACCGCAAAAGTCAGAAGTATCTTTGTCCGTTTCATTCTTTGTTGTCTCTGGTAATACCAACATGGGCAGAACCGATTTTGTTGCTGCCGCTTTTCCTTTTCCGTGCCGTCATCACGTCAATCAGTCATGGTCATCGTGAGAGAGCAAATATATTGATTATTTCACTCACGCGGGAAGGGGCACTCTTGTCTCCCGCCCACTTTTCACTATTTTTGCCTGCATGAGAGTATACTCCGGACTTGATGTGGTTATCCGCGATCTCCCCGCCGGCCTGCGGGGGAAACGGACCGGCCTGCTGTGCCATGCATCGAGCATATCATCTGATTACAGGCATATTACCGAGTATTTTGGTAAGGGGTCACCCTTGCAGCTGGCGGCTCTCTTCGGCCCCCAGCATGGCCTCTTCGGACAGACGCAGGACAATATGATTGAGTGGGAAGGAGGTGATGACTCACTGCTGGGGGTGCCGCTCTTCAGCCTCTACGGCACTCACCGCAAACCGACACCTGAGATGCTCACGGGAGTGGAGCAGTTTGTGGTCGACCTGCAGGATGTGGGCGCCAGGCTCTATACCTATATATGGACGGTGAAGCTCTGTATGGAGGCGTGTGCCGCGGCAGGGATACCGGTATGGATGCTCGACCGGCCAAACCCGATCGGGAAAATTGCGGCTGACGGTCCGCTGCTGCAGAAGGAGTACTTCACCTTTGTCGGAGGGGCATCCATACCGCTCTGCCATCGCATGACCCTCGGCGAGATGGCTGTCTGGATAAGGGAGAAGCATGTGCCGCAGTGTGAGCTGCATGTGATCAGGGCAGAGGGGTGGCGGCGAAGCATGCTGTACAGTGATACCGGATTGCCATGGGTCCTCCCCTCACCCAACATGCCAACCCTGCAGACAGCAATAGTCTACCCGGGAACGGTGCTGGTCGAGGCACTGAACCTCTCCGAGGGAAGGGGAACAACCATACCCTTCGAGCTGACGGGAGCACCCTGGATTAACGGACGCAGGCTGCTGGCCGAGATGCGCAGCCGTGAACTGCCGGGATGCCGATTCCGCTGGCATGACTTCATCCCCACCTTCAACAAATATGCAGGTGAGTATTGCCAGGGTATCCAGATACATGTCACTGACCCGGCACGCTTCAGGCCGGTGACCACAGCGCTGCACCTCTTCGAGGCGATCATAAAAACCTCTCCGGAGGGCTCTTTCCGGTTCAATCAGCCGCCATACGAATATGAGTATGAACTGATGCCGTTCGATATCCTGGCGGGCGACAGCCGCACCCGCGAGGTGCTGGAGCTGGGACTCCCCCTCAGTGACGAGTTCGCACGCTGGGAAGAGCAGACCGCAGGATTCCTCGAAGAGTTCAGGGAACTGGCACTCTACGACGAATAGGATGTTCACCCCCGGAAATATCATTGCACTCTCCCTGATAATCTTCGTTGCCTCAGTGGTCAGGGGCTTCACCGGATTCGGACTGGCACTGGTGGCTGTGCCGCTCATACAGTTCCTGATGCCGGTGGCCGATACGGCAGTCTTCATTGCAATGATCAACCTGATCTTCTCGGTGCTCTACTACCGCCGTTCAAAAGAGATAGCCAGGGGACAGCCCCTGGGAAAGATGGCGGTGTGGACCGGCATCGGGGTGGCATCGGGCGCAATGGTACTGAAGTTTGTCAACCCGGCATACATCCAGCTCACATGGGGCATACTGCTGATACTGATCGTTACGGCAATGACCCGCGGCTTCACCTTCCCTATCAGGACAGACGCCGCTGCCATGGCGCTGAGCGGACTCTTCGGAGGAGCACTGGCAGGTGCAACCGGAATAACCGGGCCGCCGGTGGCAATAATACTCTCCTCAATGAAAACCCCCAAGGAGAAATTCAATGCCATCATCTCGGTCTTCATTCTATTCGCAGTATCATATGCACTGATCTTTTATCTCATCGCCGGACTGGTCACCCGAGAGCAGCCACTGCTTGCCCTGTGCACTGTGCCGGCCCTCCTGGCAGGCCTGCGTACCGGTGATATCCTGGTGTCGAAGATCAGCCAGAAGACCTTCACCACTATAATCTATATAGTGCTGGTCATAATGGGCATCCTTACCCTCTATAAGGGCGCGAAGTCCCTTTATGGATTCTGAATAAGCTACTCTTCGCAGGAATGACCGCACCTCTGTTTACATATCATACCATTGAAAATGAGTCGCGTGGTATATTCCGTGACCGGGGGAGCCGTTTCATAGCAATCGCACTGCCGGTAACATCATACGTGGAGATAAAAGAGGCTCTGGCAACCTTGCGGAAAGAGTATCATGACGCCCGTCACCACTGCTTTGCATGGATGCTTGGCGCTGACAGGCAGACATGGAGGGTCAGTGATGACGGTGAGCCATCAGGCACTGCAGGCAGACCTATCCTGGGACAGATAAATTCGTACGGACTGACCAATATCCTTATCGTGGTCATCAGATACTTCGGCGGAACACTGCTGGGCACCAGCGGGCTGATCAATGCCTACCGCAGCGCTGCAGCCGATGCGCTGACAAATGCCACGGTGATTGAAAGACACCTTTCCGAGAGATGGCGGATTATCTTCCCGTACAGCGTAATGAATGATGTTATGCGTGTGCTGAGGGAAGAGGATTGCAGGCAGGCCGAAGAGAGCTACAGCGGCAGCGACGTCACCCTGGAGATCGAATTCCGGTCGGCAGCTGCCGGAGCGGTCACGGGCAGACTCGGCAAGATCGCCGGAGTGACCGCAGAGCAGATATCTGCCGATCCGACAGGCATATCTGAGTGATGTGAGCCATTGCCGGCATTTCCGGCATAATCATCGGGAATAGCCGCTGCGTGGCTTGCCGGCCGCAGCCCCCGGAGAGCCTGCCCTGGTTCCGTCACAATCTTATCAGATAGTTTTTAACATCGACCCCTATCGGAAAGAGTTGTAGTACTTTTGTATAAACAGGCAACTTAAAAAACGATCCGATGAATTCCAGAAGTTTAGTCTCAATCGATGATCTGACCACCGATGAGATCATGAAGATACTCGGGCTTGCCGCAGAATTTGAGAAGAATCCCGTACAGGATATACTTCGCGGCAAGGTGGTGGCAACGCTCTTCTTTGAACCCTCTACCCGTACACGGCTCAGCTTCGAGAGTGCTGTCAACAAGCTGGGCGGGAGGGTTATCGGCTTCACCGACTCATCCAGCTCGAGCGTGACGAAGGGCGAGTCGCTGAATGACACCATCCGTACGGTCAACAACTATGTTGACATGATCATTATGCGGCATCCCATTGAAGGCAGTGCCCGTTTTGCCAGTGAGATAGCCACGGTACCGGTCATCAATGCCGGCGACGGGGCCAATCAGCATCCGACACAGACCCTGCTCGACCTCTATTCGATACAGAAGACCCAGGGTACCCTCGAAAAGCTCAACATCTGCCTGGTCGGAGACCTGAAGTATGGCCGTACGGTGCACTCACTGGTGATGGCCATGTCGAGGTGGAAAAGCTCATTCAACTTCGTCTCTCCCGAAGAACTGAGGATGCCTGACGAGTACAAGCTCTATCTCCGTAACCTGGGGCTCGATTACTATGAGACCACTGACATAAATGAGGTGATCAGCATGGCAGACATTGTCTACATAACCCGGGTACAGCGTGAACGCTTCTCAGACCCGATGGAGTATGAGAAGGTGAAGAATGCATACGTGCTGCATGATTACATGCTTGCAGATACCAGGCCCGGGATGAGGATACTTCATCCCCTGCCGCGGGTGAATGAGATCAGCACCGATGTAGACACAAACGAGAAGGCCTACTACTTTGAACAGGCACTTAACGGTGTCTACACGCGTCAGGCAATAATCACATCATTTCTCGGATTAAAATAGGAAGCCATGAAGAATATAAATGAATCAAAACAGTTGCTGGTCTCAGCCATCGAGAGCGGGACTGTCATAGACCATATACCTGCGAGTACCCTCTTCAAGGTCATCAAGATACTGGGACTTGACAGGAACAAGAGCCAGATAACCTTCGGTACCAATCTCGACAGCAAGGCTGACGGCAAGAAGGCAATTATCAAAATAGCGGGCAAGTTTTTCCATGATGATGACATCAACCGTATCGCGCTGGTGGCACCCAGGGCCAAGCTGAACATCATCAGAGACTACAAGGTTGTTGAGAAGCGTGTTGTAGAGGTGCCTGACTCAATTACCGGCATTGCCAGGTGCATGAATCCGAAATGCATCACCAACTTCGAGAAGGTGACCACCCGCTTCAGGGTGGTGTCAAAGAGGCCGGTTGCTCTGAAATGCCACTACTGCGAGAAGATTACTGACCAGGAGAGCATGGAGATCATCTGAGCCGGTCATATGACCTTACCTTCATCTCATCACTGAGTATCGCCCTGTAGGCCAGCCAGGCAGCAATGGCTGACAGCAGGGGAAAAATGATCTTCATCTGCCATACAATGGTGAACTCCACCTTGCGCGAAAGCATGAGTACATAAAACCCGGTAAGTATAAGTGTTCCCAGCGAGAGCAGCAGTGACAGCATCACCAGCCTCATCTGCAGCATACGCCGCTTGTAGAGGAATACCGCCACCAGGGCCAGCAGCGGCACCAGTGCAATGATCACGCGCAGCGGCCACAACTGCTGCAACACGTTACCACCGGAATCACTCAGCCCCTTGAAGCCTATGGTGAGCATGCTGCTGCCGGTGCTCAGCCTAAGCAGGTCACCGCCAAGCATGAGGCCGGAAAGCAATGCGACCAGCAAAAGAAAAATTGTCTGAATCCTCTGTATCATATAGGTAATGTTTGTTTACCTGCCTCTGAATAACTTTCTGAAGTTTTGGTAGTCAAGGTAGTATAAAACCTTCAAAGATATACTGTTTGTCTGAGGCTTTGAAAGCATCTCCCTGAAATTGTCGAAGCCGTTGTCTGTGATTTGATCATCAAATGAGGTGATGGAGTTCTTCCATACCAGTGACAGCTCGCTTCCGGGAGCAAAACGCCAGGTGTAAACCATGTCAATATTGAGGAAGTTGGTGTTCACATCATGATTGCCGGCCGGGGTGGAAAATGGTCTGTCGAGCAGTGAGCCGTCTGACTGCAGTATGAAATAATCACCGTCATAGTCGGCCCTTGACCAGTAGTGCCTTGCCCTGAGGGTGAGATAAGACCTGGCCGTGAAAATATATGCTCCCGACAGGGTATTGGTTATGGTGGTTACATCACGCTTCCCGAACGTGATGCCCTCTGTCGGGGAGTTGTAGACGAAGCCGATATCGTTGCTCATCCTGTCGGCACCGAGGGTGTATTTGAATGAGAAGTGTCTCCCCACCTTCACCTCCGGTCCCAGTGACCACATATATCCACGCTGTCTGTACTCGGACCATGACCCGGTGAGGAAAAGATTCCAGTCGAGGTAGAACCGCTTGCTCCGGTCAGTGTCACCCCTCAGGCCGGCCTTGATCGAGGGCGGACGGTGGAAGAACATCGACATGTCCCAGGTACGCGGCTCGAAGTAGTCATCCTCACCCCAGGGGTTCAGCTCCATGTTGATGAAGAAAGTCCAGTAGTTCATCAGCATCAGCATCTGGTTCAGCATTATGCCGGCGCCGCTGAAGGCCCTCGGGTTGTAGAGCTGCCGGTAGCTGATATCGAGCATCGAGAAGGTCGACATGATGTTCCCCATGGGGGCAAAGGTGTTGTATGAGAAGTTGATGCTGTGCTGTATCTCGTTGTTCCTCCTCAGGTAGCCCATATCAGTGGGGTCATAGGTGTCACTCATTATTGAGAGGCTGTATCCGGTTCTGAATTTCCCGCCGGTTTTGCCTGCCATGAGATTGACCGAATGACCCAGGGCGGCCGGGTCTTCAGAGTAATACTTCTGGCTCATCACCGCACCGGCCGAGGCAGACCAGAGCCGGTCGGCACTCTTCACAAGAGCCTCAAAGCCGCTTACATTGGCGGTATAGAAGAACTGATCCTTATAGCCTGATCTGATGACACTGGTATTCATCAGGCTGACGTATGAGTCATTCTTCAGCGTCTGATCGAGTACTATCATATTGTAGTTGGTCAGCGGTTCGGTCATGATCTGCCTGGTGGCACCGGTGACCAGGTTCTCAACAGTAGCCCATGTGTTGCTGGTCAGCGCATTGAAGAATCCTATTCCCAGGCCGCCCCTGGTCCGGCCGGAGATCTTTGTGGCATTCAGCAGGCTCACCTCCACGGGGTTGCGTATCACCACCTCATCCGCCCCCACCATTGAAGAGACCAGCCCGGCAAGGCGCGGCGTGCCGCCTATACGCCTTGAATAGAATATCCTGCCCCTGTTGAACAGCTCGGTACCCTCCATGAAGAAAGGCCGCTTCTCATTGTACTGTACCTCATAGGGTGAGAGGTTGAGAACATGATCATCAGACTGAACCTGGCCGAAATCGGGTATCAGGGTGGCATCGAGGGTGAAGCTCTCCGAGAGCCCCAGCTTGAGATCGAGCCCGCCATTGTATGAGGTGGCCGTACCGCCGCCCGAGAGATGCTCAACGTAGCCTGACACATAGGGTACCAGTGACAGACGCAGCGGAGGCTTGACATCACTGATACCATCCAGCTCACCCAGGTGGGCAATGGAGGTGCCAAACTCCTTGGTCACAAAATTCCATGATGAGGTCTCGCGGTTGCGCCGCACCTCCCTCCAGAAGTTGATGCCCCACAGCTGCGTGGCTGACCGCGGGAACCGCAGCGCCGAATAGGGTATCTTCAGCTCGGCAACCCAGCCCTCACTGTTGACTGAGGTCGCACTCTCCCAGACAGCATCCCAGGTGTCTACGAAATCAAACCTCTCAGTTGTACTCATCTTGTTGTCAATCTGCACATTGGATGCAGACACCTTGAACATTTCCCCGTTAAGCCCGTCATTGAAGGGAGAGATCTCAACCCAGAAATGGTCGGCATTTATGCCCTGATCATCACGCTGCCCAAGGTGGGTGAAGATGGAGTCGGGGCAGCTGTCATACATGACCGCGCCGATATAGAGCGCATCATCGTCATAGAGAACCCGTACCTCGGTACGGTATTGCGAAGGGAGCCCGTTGTGCGGGTTGTAGATGATGAACTCGCCTGCCGGAAAGGCTGACTGCCAGGATGCCTCCTCCAGCCTGCCGTCAACGGAAATATGATCGTTGGTGCGCAGCGCCACCGCCCTCTTCTTCTCAAGCATCACGCTAGCCGGTACAGAGGAGTTGTGTGCGGCGCAGGGCAGCGCCAGCAGTAACAGCAGGACAACGGCAAGGTTCCGGTGTATGAGATTCATGTGGTCAGGGTAAGGGTCTGACGGCAAAGATATCAGCAAGCACCGAAGAGCAGCAGGAGAGAAATCAAATTAACAATTATTAACGGTAGACCGTTTTGGGCCAGCAATATTATGGAAGGGGGAGTACATTTTTTGTATTTTTGGGCTCTATTAATCAGAGAAGATGAAGAAAACAGAATTGATAACCAACCCTGACGGATCGGTATTTCACCTTCACCTCAGGCCCGGTGAGGTCTCAGACAGGATAATTATTGTCGGTGATCCCGGCAGGGTTGACCTGATCGCTGAGATGTTCGACTCGGTGAGGATACGCAGGAGCAACCGGGAGTTCACCACCGTGACGGGCGAATACCGCGGTCAGGAGATAACGGTGATTTCGTCGGGCATAGGCACTGACAACATCGATATTGTGCTCAATGAGCTCGATGCCCTTTTCAATATTGATCTTGCCACAGGCGTCGTGTCAGAGGAGCCGCATTCACTGACCATCATACGTATCGGCACGGCTGGCGGACTGCAGGCCGGGCTCGATCCGGGATCATTCGTTGCCACGGCAACAGCCGTGGGGTTTGACGGGGTACTCCATTTCTATGAGGGGTATGAATGGTTCCTCGATCACGGAGTGGCTGATGCCCTGGCCTCTCACCTCGAATGGCCCGACCTGCTCCCCTACCCTTATGCTGTTGCCGCCGACGAGTCGCTGCTCGGGCGGATAGCCGGAGATATCACCAGGGGAATTACGATCTCCGCGCCGGGGTTCTATGCACCGCAGGGCCGGCGCCTGAGGCTGGAGCCCTTTGACAGCGGCCTGAATGACAGTATCACCGGATTCCGTTACAGGGGAGCGATGGTGACCAATTATGAGATGGAGAGCTCGGCAATCTACGGCCTGTCGAAACTGATGGGACATAAGGCTCTCACCCTGTGTGTGATCATTGCCAACCGCGTGACCGGCGAATTCCTCAATGACTATCATCCTGCGGTACGCACCCTGGCCCGGCTGGTGCTTGACCGTCTCTGATTATGACTGGCTGTCACCCGCCGGCGGGCAGTCTCTCTCCGGGCAGTTGCCTGCCAGGCTCAGCTGCCGAAGACAGCAATGATCTCGTTGAGTATGGTGATGGCTGCCCTGCCGTCACCATAGAAACCGGGATATTGAAGCTGTTCACCCGACTCCATGAAATAGTCCCACTCCCGCCTGATCCTGACCGGATCGGCATCAGCCAGCCTGACAGTGCCATTGCGTACCAGCTCCACCCACTCGGTCTCCTTCCTGAGCACTATACAGGGCCTTGAGAAGAAGTGACTCTCCTTCTGCACTCCGCCGGAGTCGGTCATGATCAGCCTGGCTCTCTTCTCAAGCAATATCATCTCCAGATATGAGACCGGGGGAACGGCTTTCAGCAGAGGGTGCCCGGAGATGGCCTTGAAGAGCGATGGTATATTATTGCGCAATGCAATCATGGTGCGCGGGTGAAGCGGCATCACCATCGGAACAGAATTTTCGCCGGCCAGCGCCAGGATGGTTCCGAAGATGTCGGCCAGACGCCCTGGGTTATCAGTGTTCGAGTCACGGTGAATCGTTACCAGCACAAACTCCTTCCCGGCAATCCCAAGTGCCTCCAGGAAATCCTGCTTCTTCCTCTCCGCCAGGTCGGCATAGAAGATGGCGTTGTCATACATTATGTCACCGGTAAGAATGATTCTCGGGTTATTGATGGTGTAGGGTGCCATATTCTCGGGATGGAACCCTTCGGTCATGAGATTCTTGAACGCCGTGTTGGTGGGAGCTATCAGGAGTGTCGAGGCATGATCGGCCATGATCCTGTTCAGCTCCTCGGGCATGCTCTTGTTGAATGACCGCATGCCGGCCTCTATGTGCACCACCGGGAAGTGCTGCTTTGATGCTGCAATGGCTGCCGCCAGGGTAGAGTTGGTGTCACCGTAGATGATCACACAGTCAGGCTTCTCCTTCAGCATCACCTCCTCAATGCGTTCCATGATCATGCCGGTCTGACGGCCATGCCGGGCAGACCCCACCTGAAGGTTGTAGTCGGGCCGCCTTATCTCGAGCTCTTCGAAAAAGACGTCGGAGAGCTCCCGGTCATAATGCTGCCCGGTATGCACCACCACCTCGGTGATCCGGTCGGAAAACTCTCCTGCAATGGCGCGGCTGATAGCAGAGGCCTTGATGATCTGCGGCCGTGCGCCGATAATGTTGAGGATTTTCAGCTTCTCCATTATTTGGCGTAATTGACTGCCCTTGTCTCCCTGATTACCGTTATCTTGATCTGACCCGGATAGGTCATCTCATTCTGAATCTTGCGTGCTATCTCATATGAGAGGTTCTCGGTCTCCTGGTCACTCACCTTGTCAGCCCCCACAATCACCCTCAGCTCACGGCCTGCCTGTATCGCATAGGTCTTGGTCACACCCGGGTATGAGAGTGCCACCGACTCCAGCTCATTGAGACGCTTGATATAGGATTCGACCACTTCGCGCCGTGCTCCGGGCCGCGCTCCGGATATGGCGTCACACACCTGTACGATCGGTGCCAGGAGGGTTGTCATCTCGGTCTCGTCATGATGTGACCCGATGGCATTGACCACTTCAGGCTTCTCCTTGTACTTCTCGGCAAGCTTCATCCCCAGCAGTGCATGCGGCATCTCCGGCTCATCATCGGGCACCTTGCCTATGTCATGCAGCAGCCCGGCCCTCTTGGCCAGCTTGGGATTGAGCCCCAGCTCAGCTGCCATGATCGAAGCCAGGTTGGCTACCTCACGCGAGTGCTGAAGCAGGTTCTGCCCGTATGATGAGCGGTACTTCATCTTACCCACCAGTCTGATCAGCTCGGGGTGGAGCCCCATGATACCAAGGTCGATGGCTGTACGCTTGCCCGTCTCGACTATCTCCTCCTCAACCTGCTTGCGTACCTTCTCCACCACCTCCTCAATACGGGCCGGATGGATACGTCCGTCAGTTACCAGCTGATGCAGCGCCAGCCTGGCTATCTCACGCCTGACGGGGTCAAATCCCGACAGGACGATTGCCTCAGGGGTGTCATCAACAATGATCTCGACGCCGGTGGCTGCCTCAAGCGCCCTGATATTACGCCCCTCCCTGCCAATGATGCGGCCCTTGATCTCATCTGCCTCAATATGGAACACGGTAACCGCATTCTCTATGGCGGTCTCCGCTGCCACCCTCTGTATGGCCATCAGCACCACCCGTTTGGCCTCCTTGGAGGCGGTCATCTTGGCATCATCGATGATCTCGCTGATGTATGACTGTGCACTGGCACGAGCCTCCTCCTTCAGTGACTCAACAAGCTGGTTCCTGGCCTCCTCAGCCGAGAGGCCTGAGACGGCCTCCAGCTGCTCAACCTGCTGGCGGTGCAGCCTGGCAACCTCCTCTGACTTCTTTTCAAGTAACCCCATCTGCTGGGTCAGGTTGTCACGTATGGCATCAGCCTCGCTCTTGCGGCGCTGAGCCTCCTCAAGCTTCTGAGAGAGACTGAGCTCCCGCTGCTTGAGCTTGTTCTCAGCCTGGTTTATGCGGTTATTACGCTCATTGATGACCTTCTCATGCTCTGCCTTGAGTTGCAGGAAGCGCTCCTTGGCCTGTAATATCTTCTCTTTTTTAATTACCTCGGCCTCTGCTTCCGCATCGGCAATAATCCGTTGTTTTCTGTTCCGCAGTATCACCTGCCATAACAGGAATGACAAGCCTGCTCCAGCGATAAGGGCAGCTCCGACAACCGCGAAGCCGGCCCATAATGGTATCTGTGCTATGATCATATTAGTTTTATGGTTTATATATAAAAAAACCCGCAGAGTTCCTCCAACTTTTAAAAAACCCCATATCTACATGG